>NZ_KZ626888.1 GCF_002911015.1 Streptomyces populi | reverse complement strand
CAAGGGGTGATCGGGCTCCAGCAGTCGGGCATCCCGGACGAGATCGAGCCGAGCCTGTCGGTGCGCTTCATGGGCATCAACGAGCAGGCGATCATCTCCTACCTGGTGACGGCTTACTACTCGGCCGCGGTGCTCGTGCCGGACGCCCTCGGCATCCTGGAGAACGTCGAGATCGGCCGCTGGCGGTGACGATCCGCGACGCCGGGCCCCTCGTGGTCCCGCCCCGGGAGGCGGGACCACGACAGGCGCGCGCGGGCGGTCTCCCGGACGCCACCGGCGACCGGCGTTCCGGTGCGGTCGAACGGGGGAGGGCATGACGACCCGGACGCGGCAGGGGCCGGCCGGGATTCCCGGCGGACGGCGCCGGTCGGGGACCGCGGACCGGCAGGGGCCCGCCGGGAGACCCGTGGAGGAACAGGCCGCGCCGGGCCCGCCCGACGCGCAGGAGGCCGCGGTCGTCCTGGAGCGGACACGGGCGTGCGTCGACCCCGAACTGCGCCGGGCCGTCGACTCGCTGCCGGGCTCCATGCGCCGGATCGCGCTGTACCACTTCGGCTGGGAGCAGGCGGACGGCACTCCCGGGGCGGGGAACGCGGGCAAGGCCGTCCGGCCCGCGCTCGTGCTGAGCGCGGTCCAGGCACTCGGCGGACGGCACGCGGCGGCCGTACGGGCCGCCGCCGCGGTGGAACTGATCCACAACTTCACACTGCTGCACGACGACGTGATGGACCGGGACACCACCCGCAGACACCGACCCACCGCGTGGACCGTGTTCGGCGACGCCGACGCGATCCTCGCCGGGGACGCGCTACAGGCGCTGGCCCTGCGGATGCTCGCCGAGGACCCGCACCCCGCGTCCTCGGCGGCCGCCGCGCGGCTCGCGGGCTGCGTCGTCGAACTGTGCGCCGGACAGCACACGGACACGGCCATGGAGAAGCTCGGCCCGGACGAGATCACCCTCGACGAGTGCCTCGCCACGGCCGAGGCGAAGACGGGAGCCCTGATCGGCAGCGCCTGCGCCATCGGCGGGCTGTACGCGGGGGCGGACGCCGGGCGCGTCGAGGCGCTCGACGCGTTCGGCCGGGAGGCGGGGCTCGCCTTCCAGCTGATCGACGACGTGATCGGGATCTGGGGGGATCCGGGCCGCACCGGCAAACCCGCCGGGGCGGATCTCGCCGCCCGGAAGAAGTCGCTGCCCGTGGTCGCCGCCCTCACCTCGGGCACCCCGGCGGCCGACGAGCTGGCCGAGTTGTACGCGGCTCCGTTCCGGGAAGGGGAGCTGGAGCGAACGGCACTGGCGGTCGAGCGGGCGGGCGGGCGCGACTGGGCGCAGGTCCAGGCGGCCGACCGGATGTCCCGGGCGATGCACGAACTGTCCCGCGCGGTCCCCGACCCCGAGGCGGCGGGCGGCCTTCTCGCACTGGCCGAGTTCGTCACGCGCCGCAGCGACTGACCGCCCCGGCGGGCGGGTCGGCACCCGGAGCCCCGGAGCCCCGGAGCCCCGGGCGCCGCACGGCACCTGACGGCCGTGCGGTGCCCGGCTCCGGAGGGCGGGCCCCGCGCGTCCCCACGGCGTGCGGGGCCCGCGTTCTCGCGGCCGTCCTCGGGACACCCCGGCGGGAGGTGGGCCGGCGCCGGGCGTAATAGGCTCAACCGCCGTACGGCAGACGCTGGTTGGAGCGAAGGGCGGGGCTGGTCATGGGTGTGGCGATCCGGGTGGCGGGCGAGGCGGACCGGGAGCTGGTCGTCCGGCTGCTGGACGAGGCCTTCCAGGACGATCCGGTGAGCAACTGGGTCTTCCCGGACCCGGCGCACCGGCGTGCGAAGCACCCCGGACTGATGGCGGCCTTCACCGACGTCGTGCTCGCCGAGGGGCGCATAGACCTGGCCGAGGACGGTTCGGCGTGCGCCCTGTGGCTGTCCGTCCCCGCCGGGGACCACGACGGCGAGAGCGGCGGCGAGGGGGACGGCGACTCCGGCCGGGCGGACGAGGACGGTCCCGCGCAGCTGCGCGCGGCCGTCGACCCGGACAACGAACGCGTCGAGCTGATCGGCCGGCTGACGGCGGACATCCACCCCGAGGGGCGGGCCCACGCGTACCTGTGGATGATCGGGGTGGTGCCGGGGCGCCAGGGCGAGGGCCTCGGCGGCGCGCTGATCGGGTCGGTCCTCGACCGCTGCGACCGCGAGGGCCTGGCCGCCTATCTGGAGGCGAGCAACGCCCGCAGCCGCGCGCTGTACGAGCGGCTCGGCTTCGAGCTCTCGGGCCGCCCCCTCGACCTGCCGGACGGTCCGCGGATGTGGCCGATGTGGCGCGAGCCGCGCCCGGACGGACGGGCGTAGGCCCGGGGCCCGTCCGGGACGTACGACAGGAAGCGACGGGACCGCCGTCCTACCCTGAAGGCATGGGCACCGATGAGCACGCTTGTCCCGAATGCGGGCAGCCGGTCGCCACGGCCGTGCACCGCTACAAGACCCTGGGTGTGTGGGCGCCCAGATGGGGCCCCGGCCCCTGCCACAACCCGGACTGCGCGGCCTACACGTACGAGCCCGGACAAGAGCACGGGCCCGGACAAGGGCACGGGCAGGACCGGCGGGAGGGGCACGGTCTGCCGGAGGAGGCCGCGGCGGAGAAGACCTGACGCGCACCGGAAGCCGCCGCGCGAGGACGGGGAAGAGACGCGCGAGGACGTGTAGAGAAACGCGGGCCGGCTCCGACGTCCCCAGTGAGAGCCGCCCGCCACGGGCGGTCCGAGCCGAGGAAGCCGAAGGAGCGGACTCATGAAGTACCTGGTGATGGTGCAGGGCACCCAGGCCGACTACGAGGGCATGCGGGGCAAGGCGTCCGCGCAGGCGCCGGCCTGGAGCGAACAGGAACTGCAAGCCATGTACGCCTACATGGGCGCGATCGGCGACGACCTCTCCGAATCCGGCGAGCTGGTCGACGCCCAGGGGCTGACCGACCCCGCGCGGGCCCGTCAGGTGTCCCTGGGCCCGGACGGCAAGGCGGTGATCACCGACGGCCCGTACAGCGAGACCAAGGAACTGATGGCCGGCTACTGGGTGGTCGACTGCGCGAGCCTGGAGCGGGTCACCGAGATCGCCGAGCGCGTCACCCGCTGCCCGGGTCCCGAGGGCGCCACCGGGCACCCGGTGGTCATCCGGCCCGTCCAGGACGGTGCCGGGGACCTCTGAACGGGATGAGGGCCACGACCGAGGTCGAGGACCTGCTGCGCCGCCACGCGCCGCAGGTCCTCGGCGCGCTCGTCCGCCGCTACGGGCACTTCGACGCGGCCGAGGACGCCACGCAGGAGGCGCTGCTCGCGGCCGCCGGGCAGTGGCCGGCGAAGGGCGTGCCGGACAACCCGCGCGGCTGGCTGATCAAGGTCGCCTCGCGGCGGCTCGTCGACATCCTGCGCGCCGAGGAGGCGCGGCGGCTGCGGGAGGAGAAGGCCGCGGCGCTGACCCCGCGGGACGCCTTCACGGCGCCGCCGCCGGGAGCGGACCGCGCCCCGTCCCAGGACGACACCCTCTCCCTGCTCTTCCTGTGCTGCCATCCCGCGCTGTCCCCGGCCGCGCAGATCGCCCTCACCCTGCGCGCGGTGGGAGGTCTGACCACGGCGGAGATCGCGCGGGCGTACCTGGTGCCCGAGGCGACCATGGCGCAGCGGATCAGCCGGGCCAAGCAGCGGGTACGCGGCGTCGGACTCGCCCGCCCCGACCACTGGGAGCGACGGCTGCCCGCCGTCCTGCACACCCTCTACCTGATCTTCAACGAGGGCTACACGGCGACCTCCGGCACGACGCTCCGGCGCGCCGAACTCGCCCGCGAGGCCATCCGGTTGACGCGCACGGTCCGGGAGCTGCTGCCCGGGGACGGCGAGGTGACCGGCCTGCTCGCGCTGATGCTGCTCACCGACGCCCGGCGCGCCGCGCGGACCGGGCCGCACGGAGAACTCGTCCCCCTCGACGAACAGGACCGCACCCGCTGGGACGGGGCGGCGGTCGAGGAGGGCGTGGCGCTGGTGACCGGGGCGCTGGCGCTGGGACCGGCGGGTCCCTACGCGCTCCGGGCCGCGATCGCCGCGGTCCACGACGAGGCGCCCTCGCCGGAGGCGACGGACTGGACCGAGATCCTCGGCCTGTACGACCTCCTCGTGCGCCAGGTCCCGGGTCCCGTCGAGCGCCTCAACCGCGCGGTCGCCGTGGCCATGGTGCACGATCCGCGCGCCGCCCTCGCCGAACTCGACCTGCTGGAGGGCGAGTCGGCCGCCGGGTACCGGCTGGACGCGGTCCGGGGCCATCTGCTGGAGCGCGCGGGCGACCCGGACGCGGCCCGGGCCGCCTACGCGTCGGCGGCGGCCAGGACCCTCAGCCTGCCCGAGCGCCGCTATTTGGAGGTGCGGGCGGCCCGCCTGCGTGCTTAGCGTGGTCCGCATGTCCGAACCTCTGCTGCATCTGACCGAGCGTTCCCTGTGGGACGCGGCCCGCGTGTCGGGCACCTTCGAGATCTCCACCCGCGGCCGGACCCTCCAGGAGGAGGGCTTCATCCACTGCTCGCTGCGCCGCCAACTCCCCGCTGTGGCCGCCATGGTGTACGGCTCCTACACCGGCCCCGACGAACTCGTGGTCCTCGTGATCGACGCCGAACGGCTCACCGCGCCGGTCCGCTTCGAGGCCATGGAGCCCGGCGGGGAGGAGTTCCCGCACGTCTACGGACCGATCGCGGTGGACGCCGTCGTGGACGTGGAGGTCTGGGACCGGGGCGGGGCGGACCGGGCCTGACCACGAGGGGCGTACCGCGATCCGCGGCTACGGCAGGCTGCCCGTGGCGGGATCGCGGCCGGTCAGGCAGTAGACGCCGCCGACGGGGTCCCGCATCACCGTCCAGCGCGCACCCCGGCCGACCGTCGTCGCCCCGAGGGCCTCGTGCCGGACCCGGACCGCCTCGACGTCCGAGCAGGCGAGGTCCAGATGGGCCGAGGTGGGGCGTTCGGTGCCGAGGCGTTGCAGCAGGATGCGCACCGGCAGCCCGGCGGGCGGCCTGATCAGATGGAACTCCGGGAGCGCCCCGGGGAGGGACTCCCACCCCGTGAGCTCGCCCCAGAAGACGGTCTCGGCCTCGAACACGCCCGGAGCCAGGTCGATGCTCACCTGGTCGAGCCGGCTCGTCGTCCCGTCCGGTCCCTCGGTGACCGGCGGCCGCGCGGACTGACCGTTCCAGGGCACCGCGCAGAACGGCTGGCCGCCGGGAGAGCGCAGCACGGCCCACTCCCCGTGGTCCGTGACGAGTCCGGCGCCCAGCCGCAGCGCCCGCTCCACCAGTGCCGGCACGTCCTCCACGGACAGGCAGAGGTGCGCGCCCCCGGGGCCCTCCTCGACGCCCTGCGCCTTCACGTACGCGTCGCCCCCGGCGGGCAGCAGCGTGACGAACTCGCCCCGTTCGCCCCGGCGTCCGGACAGCTTCGTGCCGGTGACCGCCGTCCAGAAATCGAGAGCGGTCCCGAGACCGGCCGCGGGCCGGTCGACGAAGACGTGGGTCCACCGGACGGCCGGACCCGTGACCGGCGGGGTGTCCTCCGCCGGAGCGCCGCCGCGGTTCACACCGTCTCCTGTGCGATCAGGGCGCGCAGCGACGTCTTCATCCGCGCGACGAAGGAGTCCCGGGCCTCGGGGGAGAGGACGTCCAGGGACAGATAGGGGTTGAGGTCCTCCAGCTCGACGAGGAGCAGTTCGCCGCCGGGGGCCCGGCAGGCGTCCACACGCTGGATGCCGTACGTGATGTCGTTCCATTCCACGAACCGCCGCGCGAACTCCCGGTCCTCGTCGGTCGGTTCGTAGGGCTCCAGGGCCCACCGCCGCTCCGGGTCGGGCGCGTACAGGGCGTACTGCAGGGTCCGGTCGACGAAGTAGAACGACACCTCGTAGCGGAACTCGATACGCGGCTGGACGAGGACGTCGCCGAACACCAGCCCGGCGAGCCGCTCGCGCGGCACGAACTCCAGGCCGATGGAGTCCGCCCCCTGCCTCGGCTTCACCACGTACGTGTCGGCCTCGGGCAGCAGGTGCAGGTCCTCGGCGCGGTCGACGGTCGGGATGACGGGGAACCCGGCCGCGGTCAGTTCCGGCAGGTAGCCCTTGCCGGCCATGTCCCCCTTGCCGGAGAGCTGGTTGTAGACGCGGACCCCCTCGGCGAGCGCCCGTTCGCGGAACGCGTCGTAGGCGGCCTGGTGGTGCAGGACCGGCCCGCTGTTGCGCACGACCACGGCGTCGAAGCCGGTCATCAGCGCGGCCGCGTCCAGCGGGTGGCAGACGGCGATGTCGAACTCCTCGCGCAGCCGCGAGGTCAGGGCGATGTCCTCGTCGCAGTACCGCCGCCCCTTGGCCGGATAGGCCAGGTCGCTGACGAACAGGACGCGGGGGCGCGCGGACGGCACGGACGGCTCCTCGAAACGTTCGGACGGTTCGTCGCGCGGGCGGATCATGCCCGCGCGGCACACGGACCCAGTGTCCCTCCCGGGTGCTCCCGCCCTCCCGCCGCCCCCGGCGTCCCGGTCAGCCGGCGGGGCGCTTCTGGGTGAAGCGCAGGAGGTTGCCCGCCGGGTCGCGGAACGCGCAGTCCCGCAGGCCGTACGGCTGGTCCTCGGGCTCCTGGACGACGTCGGCGCCCGAGGCGCGGACCCGCTCGAAGAGTTCGTCGCAGTCGGTCGTCGAGAAGATCACCCCGCGCAGCATCCCCTTGGCCAGCAGTTGGGCCATGGCCAGTCTGTCCGCGGGAGAGGCGTCCGGGTCCGCAGCCGGGGGTTCCAGGACGATCTCCACGTCCGGCTGGAGCGGCGATCCGACGGTGACCCACCGCATCCCCTCGAACCCGACGTCACCCCGGACCTCCAGGCCCAGCACGTCACGGTAGAAGGCGAGCGCCTTGTCGTGGTCGTCGACGGAGATGAAGCACTGGGACAGTTTCAGATCCATGCGTCCAACCTAGGCCCATCGAGGCCGCCCCCGCCGTTCCGTGGGCGACAGGCCCTAGAGCCGCGTGCCCGGTTCCGCCTCCGGGTTGGGGTGACGGGCCGGGCGGGTGAGCCGACGGGCCACGCAGGAGGGGATGGGCGCGCCGTGGTCGTGCGGGCGGGCCCGGTACGCGCTCGGGGTCTCGCCCACCAGCTCCGTGAACCGCGAGCTGAACGAACCGAGCGAGGTGCAGCCCACCGCGAAGCACACCTCGGTCACCGTCATGTCGCCGCGCCGCAGCAGCGCCTTCGCGCGCTCGATCCGGCGGGTCATCAGATAGGTGTACGGCGTCTCGCCGAACGCCTCCCGGAAGCTGCGCTGGAAGTGTCCGGGAGACATCAGCGCGGTGCGCGCGAGCGTGGCCATGTCCCACGGCTCCGCGTACTCGCGGTTCATCCGGTCGCGCGCCTGCCGCAGCCGGACCAGGTCGTCGAGCGGTCGGGGAATCGCCACGTCCCCAGGATGGCACACGGCCCGCCGTCCCCCGGGGGATCACTGGCCCGGGGGACGGCGGTGGTCTTCGTGCGCGGGGGTGTCCGTGCCGTCGGGCGGCCGGGACCGTGTCCGTCAGGCGGCGAGGACCTTGGCCTTGGCCCTCTCGAACTCCTCGGCCGTGATGTGGCCGTGGGTCTTGAGGTCCGCGAGCTTCGCCAGTTCGTCGGCCTTGCCGGTGGAACTGGTTCCGGCGGTCTCACGGATGTAGGCGTTCATGTCCTCCTGGCTCTTCTGCATGCGCCGCATCTCGCGCTCGCCCATGCTGCGGCCCCGCGCGATGAGGTACACGAAGATGCCCAGGAAGGGCAGGATGACGACGAAGACGCACCAGCCCGCCTTGCCCCAGCCGTTCAGGTCGTCGTCGCGGAAGATGTCCCCGATGACGCGGAACAGCAGCATGAACCAGAGGATCCAGAGGAAGAACCACATCGTGGTCCAGAAGACCTGCAGCAGGGGGTAGTCCGCTGCCAGATTGACCGTCGAGCCGTTCATGGTCGAACTCCTGTCGGTTGTGCGACATCTCCGCGAGCGTTGCCTTGGTGTCGGGCGGATCGAACTGTCGCCGGGCGCCGGGTCGCGATCTCGGGGATTCCGCCGGGCCCGGCCGGCGTGGGGTGGCGGCCGGTCGCGAGGGCCTGGCGGGTCAGTGCGCAGAGCGCGGTGGTGGGGCGGACGGGGACGGTGCCGTGGTGTCCGCCGACGGACAGACGCTCGAAGGCGGGGGGCGAGCGGGACCCCCCGGACACACGGGACGGGCCGTGACGACGCCGTCGGGTGCGTTCGGCGTGATCGGTACGACGTTCGGTGCGCCGTGAGGGGGCGGCAGTGGCCGCGTCGACGGCGTGCGCCGCGGGGGTCCGGGGAGCCGCGGTGACGCGAAGGACCGTTCGGGGTCCTCCGGGCCGTGGCGGACGGGCCCGGGGCACGGCACACCCGGCACGGGCCGGGTCTGCCGCTGGATGCAGGCCATGAGCGGTGCCCTCTCTGACGCGTGACGTCTTGCTCCGGCTCCAGAGTGCGGTCACCCCCCGCCCCGCCGGATCACCCTCCGCGGGTGAGCTCGCGGACCCGTCGGTACGGGGTCCCGGGCGGGGACCGGTCCGGCCCCCGCGGGCCCTCACCGCCCCTTCACCCGCCGTCCGGGTGCTCCTCGCCCGCCCGGCCCGCATCGCCCTCCGCGCGGCCCGCATCGCCCTCCGCGCGTTCCCCGCCCTCCGCGCGTTCCTCCGCGAGGGTCTCCCGCAGCCGGGGGAAACGGGTGTCGAGTTCGTCGTCCACCCAGGCCAGACGCCTGCCGATCGGCCCGTCGGCGCGGCCGTGGCCCGTGCCGCGCAGGTTCTCCAGCAGTGCGCGGAGGCGGATGAGGACCATCGGGGAGTTCCGGGCGGCCGGGATCACGTCGTCGAGCGCGGTCCGCAGGAAGTCCTCCCGGCCGGGCTGCGGGACGACGACGCGCACGGTGCCCGCCCGGTCGGCGACCTCGCGCTCCCGGGCCCGCGCCGGGGCCGGGCGGAGCAGCAGGTCCTCCATGGCGTCCACCGCCTGTACCGCCGTGGCGGGGTCGTTGACCGCCGGGGACAGCGCCCTGAGCGCGATGTCGGCGAGCAGCCGGAACGCGAGCCCGGGGTCCTGGTCGAAGACCCGTTCGGCGCCGGTCTCCAGGGTGCGCAGGACGGCGGAGGCGGGCAGTTCGCCGTCGTACACCTCGGCGACGGTGGTGCCGTGGCGCAGGGCGGCGCCGGGGCTCACCCGCAGGACGACGACCGCGTCCGCCGCCCGCGCGGCAGCCGCCAGCCGGTCCGTGTCCACGCGTTGCAGCACCGTGCCGGCTCCCGTCCAGCCGACCGTCGACCGCGGCCGGCCCCGGCCGGCCGGATGTCCCGGGCCCGCCGGACCCCCGGGGTCCTCGCCCCTTCCCGTGCCGCCCGCGCAGAGGAGGTCGAGGCCTCTCCGGCCCCGTTCGGAGACGGAGAGCAGCACCGGGGCCAGCTGGATCGCGGCGACGGCCTGGAGCAGAAGGCTGCGCAGCAGCGCCAGCAGCAGGAGCAGCAGGACGCCCGCGCCGACCGGCACGATCACCGAGACCTCGTCCCGGCCGGCGAGGGTCAGGGCCGCGGTGGCGCAGAAGACGGTCAGCCCGACGACGAAGGCGAAGGTCCGCCACACGATCGGCGCGTCCCGGAACAGGGTGAGCCGGGGGGTGAAGGTGGTGGCCGCCCACTGCACCACCAGGAACAGCACGGAGAAGATGACGGTGGCCGCGCCGAGCACCCCGAATCCGGTCGCGAGCAGCAGCTCGGCCACCTGGCGGGACGGCAGCACGGGGCCGCGGCCGATCTCCGGGACCGCCAGGCCGAGGCCCAGCCCGACGCCGACGGACACCAGCTGGAGGAGGCCCGCGCGAAGCCGTCTCCGGCGGCGGAACGCGGCGCGGCCGGTGCGGACGGAGGCGTTCCGGCCGACTGCCGCGAGAACGTTCATCGGACATCCTCCGGGGCGGTCCCGGGGCCGGCGGAACGCGGACCCGCCCCTCAAGGTTCGCCGCACGGGCGTCCCCCCGCATCACCGCTCGCAGACGCCCCCGGCGTCACCCCCGACGCCACCGTCCGGTGCCGGGCGACCCCGTGGCACCGCGTGCGTGTGCGCGGCCCCGCGTCACCGCTCGCCGCCCACGCGGCCGTCACGTCACCCGCCGGGTCGGGCACCCGGCCCCTCACCCGTCGAAGGTGAGCCCCGCCGTCTCACCCGCCGGCGCGGTGCCCGGATTTTCCGGCCTTTTTCCGCGTCCGGAGGGCGCGGCGCCGGGGCATGGGTGGAAGGTGGAGTGGCGAGGGTGCGAGCGGGAGTGTTCCGAGGTGGGCGGGGGGTCGCCCGCACCGGGGGATGTCACATCGGCGCGCGCGGCCGACGATGGCAGGGCATCACAGCGGACCCCGCGCCCCGGCCCCGAGGGAAGTGCTCGTATGCGCTACGAATTCCGCATCGCCGGCATTGTTTCGGACACGCTCGCCTCGGCCTTCGCCGAACTCGACAGGGTTCGTACGAAAGAGCAGACCCTGTTCTTCGGCACCGTGATCGACGACGCCCATCTGTACGGACTGCTCACCCGGTTCCAGGCACTGGGCCTGCGTGTGATCGAGATGCGCCAGTTGCCCGTGTGACCGGGGCGCGCCGGTCGCCCCCGGAAAGCAGTACGCACCCGGACCGTCGGGACGCCGGGAACGGCGACCCGCGGACCGGGTGCGGACAGGAGGGCGGCGCGACCCGCGAAACCGGGGTCGGGCGGTCCGGCCGGGGATCAGGCCTTCTTGGTCTCCCAGAAGATCTTGTCGATCTGGGCGATGTAGTCCAGCGCCTTCTGGCCCGTCGCCGGGTCGGTGGACGCCTTCGCGGCCGAGAGGGCCTTGAGGGTGTCGTTCACCAGCTGGTGCAGCTCCGGGTACTTCTCGAAGTGCGGGGGCTTGAAGTAGTCGCTCCAGAGCACCGACACGTGGTGCTTGGCGAGCTCGGCGCGCTGCTCCTTGATGACGGTGGCGCGAGCCTGGAAGTGCGGGTCGTCGTTGCCGGCCATCTTGTCCTGGACGGCCTTGACCGACTCCGCCTCGATGCGGGCCTGGGCCGGGTCGTACACGCCGCAGGGCAGGTCGCAGTGCGCGCTGACCTTGACCTTGGGGGCAAACAGGCGGGAGAGCATTGAGCTGTCCTTCCTCGTGATCGTCTTCTCAGGTGGGACATTACTCCGTGGGAGAGGGTATTTCGCGGGTGCCCCCATGGGCTTAGGGCAAAAGTCCGGGGTGAAACTGGGACTGGTGGAGGATAGGACCGGGGAGGTGCCGTTGATGCCGGAGCTGTCGCAGGAGACCGAGCGGGGGAAGGCCCTGCTGCCGTTCGGGGCGGCGGAGGTGACGGGCCCTTCGATGGTGCCCACGCTCCAGCACGGGGATCGGCTCGTCGTCCACTGGGGGGCGAGGGTGAGGCCGGGCGACGTCGTCGTCCTGCGGCACCCGTTCCAGCAGGACCTGCTCGTCGTGAAGCGGATCGCCGAGCGGCGCGAGGGCGGCTGGTGGGTGCTCGGGGACAACGCGTTCGCGGGCGGGGACAGCACCGACTACGGAACCGTTCCCGAGGAACTCGTCCTCGGGAAGGTGAGGTTCCGTTTCCGGCCGCCGAAGGCGGGTCAGCGCTCGCCGTTCGCCGTCGTCCGCTGGGCGCTGGTGGCCGCCAGGCCGGTGCTCCCCGCCCGCTCCGCCTCCAGGCGCTTGCGCGCGCGGTAGGCCGCGACGTTGGCGCGGGTCGCGCAGCGGTCCGAGCAGTAGCGCCGGGAGCGGTTGGTCGAGGTGTCCAGATAGGCGTTGCGGCACGGCGCGGCCTCGCACAGGCCGAGGCGGTCCACGCCGTACTCGGTCAGATGGAAGGCGAGGCCCATCGCCGCGATCGCCGCGTAGCCCGCGGTCGCGTTCGACGGGTGATCCGCCAGGTGCATGTGCCACAGCGGGCGGCCGTCGTCGTCCCGGTGGTCGTGCCCCGAGATCTGCGGGCTCACCGGGAATTCCAGGAGCAGGGAGTTCAGCAGGTCCACGGCGAGGGTCTCCTCACCGCCGGCCGCCGCCTCGAAGACCGCGCGCAGCCGTCCCCGTACCGAGCGGAAGCGGGTGACGTCCGCCTCCGTGGCGCGGCGGGCCGCCGAGGAGTTGCCCCCGAACAGGTCGCGGACGGCCTCGACCGAGGTCAGCGAGTCCTTGCCCCGGGCCGGTTCCTCGGTGTTGACGAGACGGACGGCGTAATCCGAGTAATAGGCCAGTTCCACTTGTAGTCCTTACGGAGGCGCTCTATCGTCGTGGCGGTGGTCAGGTAACAGATGATCGCCCTTACAGGGTATTACGTGGTCGACTGGAGGAGGGGCTTTCATGGCCATCGGCACCGGAACCGACTGGCGTGCCTGGCAGCAGAGCTGGGACCGGCAGCAGGAGTGGTACATGCCGGACCGTGAGGACCGCTTCCGGGTGATGCTCGACATGACCGAGGCGCTCGTCGGACCCGAGCCCCGCGTCCTCGACCTCGCCTGCGGCACCGGCACCATCACCGCCCGGCTGCTCGCCCGCCTCCCCGGGGCCACCAGCACGGGCGTCGACCTCGACCCCGCCCTCCTCACGATCGCCGGGGGCACCTTCGCCGGCGACGACCGGGTCACCCTCGTCACGGCCGACCTCAAGGACCCGCACTGGCGCGCCGGGCTGCCGTACGACACCTACGACGCCGTCCTGACCGCCACGGCCCTGCACTGGCTGCACAGCGAGCCCCTCACCACCCTCTACGGCCAGATCGCCGAACTCGTGCGCGAGGGCGGTGTGTTCATGAACGCCGACCACATGCCCGACGAGACGACACCCCGGATCGACGCCGCCGAGAGCGCCCAGCGGCGCGCCCGCAGGGACCGGGCCAAGGAGGACGGCGCCCTCGACTGGGCCGACTGGTGGAAGGTGGCCGCCCAGGACCCCGTCCTCGCCGGACCCACCGCCCGCCGCTTCGAGATCTACGGCGAGCACGCCGACGGCGACACGCCCTCCGCCGACTGGCACGCGCGCGTGCTGCGCGAACAGGGCTTCGGCGAGGCCCGGGCGGTGTGGCGCTCCCCCTCGGACGCGCTGGTGCTCGCGGTCAAGTAGCCCGCGCGGGGGACCGGTCGGAGGCGGTACGGAAAATCCGTACCGCCTCCGCTGCGTCCCGCGGCGCCTCCCGCCGCACTGGAAGGGTGAGACGGTCCGCGGGCGCGGGCCGGGAAGGGGGCGGGATGACGCGCGGCGAGGAAGCCGCTCTGCACGCTTTCGTGGAGGGCAGACGACCGGCACTGTTCCGCAGTGCCTATCTGCTCTGCGGCAATCGCGACGAGGCGGAGGACCTCGTGCAGACGACGCTGGTGAAGGTCGTCCTCGGCGCGCGGCGGCACGGACGCCTCGAAAGTCTCGAGGCCTACGCGCGCAAGACGCTGGTCAACACCTTCATCTCCGCCCGCCGCCGGTTCTGGCGGCGCGAGCACGCGTACGGCGAGGTGCCGGACGTGGCGGGGCGGCAGGTCGACAGCGACACCGGACTCATGGTGCGGGCCGCGCTCGCGGGACTCGCGCCGAAGCAGCGGGCCGTGCTCGTCCTGCGCTACTGGGAGGACCTGAGCGTGGCCGCCACGGCCCAGGTGCTCGGGATGCGCGAGAGCACGGTCAAGAGCCACACGGCCAGGGGACTCGCGGCACTGAGGGCCGCGGTGCGGGAGGAGTACGCATGAATCAGGAAGCGGAGACGGAGTACGTCAGGGAACTGCTCGGACGGGTGGTGGACGAGGTCCAGATGCCCGGGAGCCGGGGCAGCGAGACCGTGTTCGCGAAGGCCTCGCGGGTGCGGTGGCGGCGGCGCACGGCGGCGACCGGTGTCGCCGCGGCCGCCGTCGCGGCCGGCCTGGTCCTCGGACCCGGCGTGCTGGACAGCACGGGGCACGGCGCGAGCGTGGCGAGCACGCCCACCGCGGGCGAGTACACCACCAAGGCGGGCAAGTTCGCGAAGCTGCTCCCCCCGGGGACCGGGAAGATCAGCGAGATCTCGCTGCTGCGCCTGTTCAAGCAGGCGCCGAAGGCGAAGCAGCCCAAGTTCTTCGGCCCGTACGACGGTGACTACGCCGTCGGCCGGCCCGACGGGGTCGGCTACATCAGCGTCCACCTCACCCCTCGCCCGGCGGCCGACGCGAAGACGGGCGGCGGGGGCCTGCGGAACCCCTGCCAGGACTCCCCCAAGGACGGGAGTATCGGCTGCACCACGCAGAAGCTGTCCGACGGCAGCCTCCTGGGTGTCTGGGAGACACCGCCGACCGACCCCGCCCTGCACCCGATTCCGGCCGGGGGCCGGGAGTTCGAGGCCGGGCTCCGGCTGAAGGACGGCCGCTACCTCACGGTCCGGGCCAGCACCGGTTTCCAGGGCAAGGGGCAGCTCGGCCCCCTGCTCAAGACCCCGCCCCTGACCCGGGCCCAGCTCACGAAGCTGATCCAGAACCCGGCACTGCTGAAGTAGCGGGAAGGGCCTGAGAGCGGGGGCGAGGGAACGGGGGAGCACGGGGAAGGGGCGGTACGGGAGACCCGTACCGCCCCTTGTTCCTGCGCCCGGGAGCGCCGGTGTTCCGGTCAGAGGACCTTGGACAGGAACGCCTGCGTCCGCTCGTGCTGCGGGTTCGTCAGGACGTCGCGCGGGTTGCCGGACTCGACGACCACACCGCCGTCCATGAAGACGAGGTTGTCGCCGACCTCACGGGCGAAGCCCATCTCGTGCGTGACGACGATCATCGTCATGCCGTCCTCCGCGAGGTCCCGCATGACGTCGAGGACCTCGCCGACGAGCTCCGGGTCGAGAGCCGAGGTCGGCTCGTCGAAGAGCATCAGCTTGGGCTGCATCGCCAGCGCGCGGGCGATGGCCACGCGCTGCTGCTGGCCGCCGGAGAGCTGGGCGGGGTAGTGGCCCTTGCGGTCACCGAGGCCCACCCGGTCCAGCAGTCGCTCCGCACGCTCGCGGGCGACGGCCTTGGTCTCGCCCTTGACCTGTACGGGTGCCTCCATGACGTTCTCCACCGCCGTCATGTGCGGGAAGAGGTTGAAGCGCTGGAACACCATGCCGATGTCCCGCCGCTGGGCGGCCACCTCGCGCTCCTTCAGCTCGTAGAGCTTGTCGCCCTTCTGGCGGTACCCCACCAGGTCGCCGTCGACGTACAGGCGTCCGGCGCTGATCTTCTCCAGGTGGTTGATGCACCGCAGGAAGGTCGACTTGCCGGAGCCCGACGGACCGATCAGGCAGAACACCTCGCGCGGGTTCACCTCCAGGTCGATGCCCTTGAGGATGTGCGCGAGCCCGAAGGACTTGTGCACCCCCTCGGCCTTGACCATCGGACGGCCGCTCGTGCTCGCGGTGATGTCCTTGCTGAGACTGGTCATCGGGCCACCTCCGGGCGGCGGAAGGAACCGAACAGGCGGAGGTTCTTCTTCAGGCGCTGTAGCGGGGTCGGCGGCAGGGTGCGCGACGAACCGCGGGCGTAGCGGCGCTCCAGGTAGTACTGGAAGACGCTGAAGATGCTGGTCAGGATCAGGTACCAGATCGACGCGACGAAGTACATCTCCACGACCGCCAGCGAGGTGCTGGAGATGTCGGTGGCCGCCTTGATCGTCTCGTTGAACTGGACCGCGTAGGCGAGCGACGAGGTCTTGAGCATGTTGATGAACTCGTTGCCCGTGGGCGGCACGATCACGCGCATCGCCTGCGGGAGGATCACCCGGCGCAGCGTCTTGCCCTGGGTCATGCCGAGCGCGTGCGACGCCTCCGTCTGCCCCAGGTCGACGGACTGGATGCCGGCCCGGACGATCTCCGACATGTACGCGGCCTCGTTGAGGCCGAGTCCGAGCAGAGCCGCCAGGAACGGCGTCATCACCTGGTTCATCTCGTCCTTGTAGAACCCCAGGTTGAGGACGGGGAACACGAGCGCGATGTTGTACCAGAGGAGCAGCTGCACCAGCACCGGAGTGCCGCGGAAGAACCAGATGTACAGCCACGACACGGTGCTCGTCACCGGGTTCGAGGACATCCGCATGACCGCGAGGATCACGCCCAGCACGAGTCCCAGCAGCATCGCGAGCACGGAGATGTACAGCGTGTGCCAGACGCCGGACAGGATGGTCGCGTCCGTGAGGTAGTCCGGGATGATGCTGTAGTTGATGTTCGCGTTGGAGAACGCGAGAACGATCAGCGCCAGAACCGCGATGACCAGGACCCCGGCCACCCAGCGGCCGTAGTGGCGCACCGGGATGGCCTTGATCTGCTCCGGCGGCACGGACGACGCCGGAATCTTGTCGACAGTGTCAGTCACGATGACTGCCCTTCAGTGTTGCGTCAGGCAGGGGTCAGGAGCCGCCGTTGATCTTGGCCTCGGTCACCGCGCCGTCCTTGACGTTCCACTTCTCCAGGATCTTGGCGTAGTCGCCGTTCTTGATGATCTCGTTCATGGCCGCCTGGATCGCGTCCCGCAGCTGGGTGCTCTCCTTGGCGACACCGATGCCGTACGGGCCGGCCTCGATCTGCTCTCCGGTGACCTCGAAGTCCTTGCCGCCGCCCGAGGTCTTGGCGTTGTAGGCCGCGACCGGGAAGTCGTTCAGGTCGGCGACGGACGCGCCCTGCTTCAGACGGAGCAGCGCCTCGGGGTCGGTGTCGAAGGTCTGGAGCGTGATGCCCTTCTTGCCGTCCTTCTTGCACTTCTCGCTCTGGGCCTTGGCGATGCCCTCGGAGGTGGTGCCCTTCTGCAGCGCCACCACCTGGCCGCACAGGTCGTCCAGGGACTTGACGCCCTTGGGGTTGCCCTTCTGGACGAGGATCGAGGTGCCGGCGGTGAAGTAGTCGACGAAGTCGATGCCGTTGCCGGCCTTCTTGCCGGTGTCCGAGTCGATGCCGTTCTGGCGGTCCTTGGTGTCGCTCATCGCCGACATGACCGCGTTGAAGCGCTTGGACTGCAGACCGACGATGAGCTGGTCGAACTTGCCGTTCTGGAACTCGAACTTGACGCCCAGCTGCTTGCCGAGGGCGTCCGCGATGTCCGGGTCGATACCGACGGCCTTGCCGCTCTCCATGTACTCGACCGGCGGGTAGGCGATGTCGGAGCCGATCTTGACGACGCCCGCCTTCTTGATGTCGGCGGGGAGCTTGTCGGCGAGCGGGGCGGCGGCCGAGGCCGTGTCCGAGTCGCTGGTGCCGCTGCTCTTGTCCGTCTGGTCACCGCAACCGGTGAGGATCAGGGCGCCGGCGACCGCGATCGCACCGACCGCTGCTATCCGGGACTGAGCGGCCTTCGTACGACGGGTGGTGCGTGCGGTCATGAGGGTTCCTCCGGCGGATCAGGGAGTAGCCGATAGGTCGACGGAAACACACACCTTCGAGTGTCGCGACCTCGTGTAATGACGGCATCTTGCCATTCGGACGGCGAGATTCATGGTGACCGCTATGTCAAAATCGGATAACGGGTGACCCCCGAAGCGCTACCCGGCAGTACCTCTCGGCCGGATCATGTGCGGGAATCCTCCCTTCCGGCCGGAAGATCTCCGGTCCACCGCGACCCGCGGAAGACCGCTACGCGGCACTCGTGAACGAACGAGGACATGTCCGGAAGTGTCAATGGATCGGGGCATGAGTCATCTCACCGCCATGTGATCTTGGTTCTATGGACTCGTCCTCGACGCCGTCCGTCCGGTAAGAAGGTTCTTTACACCCCTCATCCGGGGCTCAGGGCGCGTGTGCGGCGCGCCCGTCGCGCAGCGGCCCGTACGCAACCACAGCGGCAGGGCCTGCGCGGTGCCCGCCCACCCCTCAACCAGGAGTGGCCACCCTCGATATTGAAGACTTAAGGGGTAAACAAAGTGGCAGCGGAGATCGTCAATCCTTGCAGCGGCAGCAGTACGGATCAGGAAGACGGGGCGGAGCCCCTCGATTCCTTCGACCCGGCTTTCGCGCTGCACCGCGGCGGCAAGATGGCCGTGCAGGCCACCGTGCCCGTCCGTGACAAGGACGACCTGTCCCTGGCTTACACGCCCGGCGTCGCGAAGGTGTGCAGCGCGATCGCCGAGCAGCCGGAACTCGTCCACGACTACACGTGGAAGTCGTCCGTGGTCGCCGTGGTGACCGACGGGACGGCAGTGCTCGGGCTCGGTGACATCGGCCCGGAGGCCTCGCTCCCCGTCATGGAGGGCAAGGCGATCCTGTTCAAGCAGTTCGGCGGTGTGGACGCGGTGCCGATCGCGCTCGCGTGCACCGGCGTCGACGAGATCGTCGAGACCGTGGTCCGGCTCGCTCCCTCCTTCGGGGGCGTGAACCTGGAGGACATCTCGGCGCCGCGGTGCTTCGAGATCGAGCGCAAGCTCCAGGAGCGACTGGACATTCCCGTCTTCCACGACGACCAGCACGGGACCGCGGTCGTCACCCTCGCGGCCCTGCGGAACGCCGCCAGGCTCACCGGGCGCTCGCTCGGCGACCTGCGCGCGGTGATCTCCGGCGCGGGTGCGGCCGGTATCGCCATCGCGAAGTTCCTGCTGGAGGCGGGCCTCGGCGATGTCGCGGTCGCCGACCGCAAGGGCGTCGTGTCGCGGGACCGGGACGACCTGACGGACGTCAAGCGGGAACTCGCGGAGATCACCAACAGGGCCGGGATCTCCGGTTCGCTGGAGGAGGCGCTCGCGGGCGCCGACGTCTTCATCGGCGTCTCCGGCGGTACGGTGCCGGAGCCGGCGGTCGCCTCGATGGCGGAGGGGGCCTTCGTCTTCGCGATGGCCAACCCGAACCCCGAGGTGCACCCCGACATCGCCCACAAGTACGCGGCCGTCGTCGCGACCGGCCGCTCGGACTTCCCGAACCAGATCAACAACGTGCTGGCCTTCCCGGGGATCTTCGCCGGTGCGCTCCAGGTCCGGGCCTCCCGGATCACCGAGGGCATGAAGATCGCCGCCGCCGACGCGCTGGCCGCGGTCGTCGGGGACGACCTCGCCGCGGACTACGTCATCCCCTCGCCGTTCGACGAGCGGGTGGCTCCGGCGGTGACGGCCGCGGTGGCCGCGGCCGCCCGGGCGGAGGGCGTCGCCCGCCGCTGACGCGATGCGTCCTGCACGGCCCCGCCGGGAGACCTCCTGGCGGGGCCGCCCTTGTTTCGCCCCCTCCGCCCCTTCCCGTCCCGTGGCGGGGGCGCTGCCCCGGACCCCCGCTCCTCGATCGCCGGAGGGGCTGATTTCCCGCGCCGGAGAGTTCCGGCCCGTCCGGCGAGCGAGGACGAGGCCGTCAGGCCGGCGCGGGGGCCCGGGGGCGTGGCCCCCCAGGGGCGGGAAGGGGCGGGAAGGGGCGGAGGGGGCGAAGGCGTCTTGTGCGCGGGGCCACCCGGTCGGTGGGGGACGTGTCACAGACGGAGGCGGTTCCCCCGGCCGGGGGCGGAGCCTATCGTCAAGGTCATGTTCGCTGCCTATGCCGCCCGAATCGACCGTGACCAGCCGCTGAACGGCCTGGAGTTGGGGGAGCGTCCGGCCCCCGAACAGAAGCCGGGCTGGACCACCGTGAACGTACGGGCCGCCTCCCTCAACCACCACGACCTGTGGTCGCTGCGCGGGGTCGGCCTCGCCGAGGACAAACTGCCGATGATCCTCGGCTGCGACGCCGCCGGGATCGACGAGGACGGCAACGAGGTCGTCCTGCACTCCGTCATCGGCCAGAGCGGGCACGGGGTCGGCCCCGACGAGCCCCGGTCCATCCTCACCGAGCGCTACCAGGGCACCTTCGCCGAGCAGGTCTCCGTGCCGACGTGGAACGTCCTGCCGAAGCCCGCGGGGCTGTCCTTCGAGGAGGCCGCCTGTCTGCCGACCGCCTGGCTGACGGCCTACCGCATGCTGTTCACCAACGCCGGGGTGCGCCCCGGCGACTCGGTGCTCGTCCAGGGCGCGGGCGGGGGCGTGGCGACCGCCGCGATCGTGCTCGGGAAGGCCGCCGGGCTGCGGGTCTTCGCCACCAGCCGTGACGAGGCCAAGCGGAAGCGGGCGATCGAACTCGGCGCCGTCGAGGCGCTGGAGTCCGGGGCGCGGCTGCCGCAGCGGGTGGACGCGGTCATCGAGACGGTCGGCGCCGCCACCTGGTCCCACTCGGTCAAGTCGCTGCGCCCCGGTGGAACCGTCGTCATCTCGGGCGCCACCAGCGGCGACCGTCCCTCGCACGCCGAGCTGACGCGGATCTTCTTCCTCGAACTCAAGGTGGTCGGCTCCACCATGGGGACGAAGGACGAGCTGGAGGACCTGCTGGCCTTCTGCGCGGCCACCGGGGTGCGGCCCGTCATCGACGAGGTGCTGCCGCTCGACCGGGCCCGCGAGGGCTTCGAGCGGCTGGAGTCCGGCGACCTGTTCGGCAAGGTCGTGCTGACGGCGAGCTGATGGCGTCCACGAGTACGAGGTGACGGCCACGAGGTGACGGCCACGAGGTGACGGCCACGAGCGGCGGGTCCGGGATTCCGGGCCCGCCGTTCCGCGTGTCCGGCCCTTGTCCCGGGCGGGTCCGCTTCTCCGGGGGCGCCGCCGCTTGTCAATTTTGGTTGACAGTGAGGAAGTGTCAACGTAGGTTGACATCATGACCGAAGCAACGGATCTTGCCGAGCGCGCGGGTGACCGCGATCCGCGGATCGGGCTGAGGGCGGTCTCCGCGCTGCGGAGGCTGCTGGAGCAGCTGGAGGCGGTGCAGGTGCGCAGTGCGCGCAATCAGGGCTGGTCGTGGCAGGAGATCGCCGCGGAACTCGGAGTGAGCCGGCAGGCCGTGCACAAGAAGTACGGGAGGCAGTGATGTTCGAACGCTTCACGAAGGACGCGCGTGCCGTCGTCGAGGGCGCGGTGACGCACTCCGGACGGGTGGGGGCCCGGACCGTCGAGGAGGAGCACATGCTGCTGGCCCTCCTCGACCGGGAGGGCACCCGGGGTTCCTTCGCGCTGACATCGCTGGGGGAGACCGGGTTCCGGGAATCGCTGGAGCGGGACCTCGCCGAGGCGCGGCGCAGGGGAGGGCTCTCGCGCGCCGACGCGGACGCCCTCTCCGGGCTCGGCATCGACCTGTCCGAGATCGTCTCCCGGGTCGAGGAGGCCCACGGGGAAGGGGTGCTGGAGCCGGGCGGGCGCGGCGGCGACGGCAGGCGGGGCCGGCGTCGGCCCTTCGGACAGGAGGCGAAGGACGTGCTGGTACGGGCCCTGCGGATCGCCACCGCCCGGCGGGACCGTCACATCGGGGACGAGCACCTGCTGTTGGCGATCACCTTGCGGGGCGGGGTCGCCGCCGAGGTGCTGGCCGATCACGGCGTCACGTACGAGTCGGTGACGCGCGTGCTGTACGGCGGCACCGGTGCTGGTGCCGGTGCCGGTGGCGAGAACGGTGTGGCGGAGGCGGGCTGAGCCGGGTGCCGCGAACGCGCCGGGCCCGTGGGGCCGGGCGGGCCGGCGGGGCCGTGTGTGACCCCGGGGCCCGCCCGGCCCCGAACGGTCCCGGGCGGGAGAAGCCGGGGGAGCCGATCGAGGCTCCCCCGGCCGGTGGGAGCTCCGCGGAGGGTGGTCGCGCACGTCGGCGAGAGCCGCCGGACGCGGCGGGCGACAGCCCGGAGCCGGTCCGGAGCTGGTCCGGAGCCGGTCCGGAGCCGGTCCGGAGCCGGGTCCGGGCGGCCCCGGCCGGGAGGCGCCGGAGAGCGGGGGCCGCCGACGGGACTACGGCCGCCTGCTCCGCAAGGCCGCGCCGATGTGGGCCGCCGCCGACGACAGGTGGCGCCGGATGTCACGGAGCTGGTCCTCCGTGACACCGTGGTCGCGGGACGCGTCGCGGATGTCGTCACGGAAGCGGTCCAGCAGACGGTCCAGGTCCCGGCCGGGGCTGCCGGTGGAGTCCTCGTGGGCCCATGCGGGCTCGTACTCGGCGGGGAAGTCCTCCGGAGTGGCCGAGTACTCCGGTTCCGTGGGCGTTCCGGAAGGCGTGCGGCCGAAGCCGAACTCCTTGCCGAGGTCCTTCCCCAGGTCCTTGCCGAAGTTCTTCCCGAAGTCGCCGAACTCCTTGGCCAGTTCGGTCAGTCCTTCTCGTACGCCCGTCGGCCAGTCCCCGCGCGCGAAGTGGTCCTGGACCTGGTCCTGGACGCGCTTGGCCATGCGCTGCATCTCCTCCTGGGCCTGCGCGCGGGCCTTTTCCTGCGCCTCCTTGGCCTGGCGGCGGGCACGCTGCGCCTCGTCACGGGCGCGGCGGCTCTCGTCCTTCGCGCGGCGGGCCTGTTCCTTCCACTCGTGACGGACGCGCCGCATCTCCTCCTTCGCCGCCCGCCACGACTCCCTGTCCTGGAAGTCGTCGAGGCCGCCGAATCCGCCCGCCGGGTCGTCGTGCTGCTTGGACCGAGCACCCCCCGAGGGACCGTGGCGCGCCTCCGTGGCCGCCGCCCGCATCTCGCGGCGCAGGTCACCGGCCGCACCCCGGACGTCCGCGCGGATCTCCGCCGCGAGCTCCGCGACCGACTCGCGGATCTCCAGCTCCAGATCGGCCAGTTCGCCGCTGCGGTCGGCCAGTTCGGCGCGGCCCGCGTCGGTGATCGCGTACACCTTGCGGCCGCCCTCGGAGGTGTGCGTGACGAGTCCCTCGGCCTCCAGCTTCGCCAGCCGGGGGTAGACGGTGCCCGCCGAGGGCGCGTACAGCCCCTGGAAGCGCTCCTCCAGGAGGCGGATCACCTCGTACCCGTGGCGCGGGGCCTCGTCCAGCAGCTTGAGGAGGTAGAGGCGCAGCCGGCCGTGGGCGAAGACGGGGGCCATGTCAGAGAACCTTCCTGTCGGTCGCGGAGCCGGCCGGCCGGTCCTCGGCGGCATCGGCGTCCGTCGTGCCGCCGGTCGTCGTGTCGTCCGTCGTGCCGTCGGTCGCGTCGCCCGTGGGGGTGTCCGGGCCGGCCGAGGGGGCCGTGTCCGGGGGCTCGGGGGCGTCCTCGTACGGCTCGTCCTCCGTCGGGGGCCTGCGCAGCAGGGCGATGGAGCCCGAGACGGTCACCGCCTTCAGTCTGCCGTTGCCCGCGCCGAGACGGCCGGTGATCTTCTTGGCGCCCCACTGACCGCTGACCCGCAGGTCCTCGAAGGCGCTGGAGACGCTGCCGCTCGCGGTGTTGGCCTCCACCTCGGCGTCCGCGGGGTGGGGGAGCCGGATGGCGATCTCGCCCGAGACGTTCGACAGCCGGACGTCGGTGGGCGAGCCCGTGGCGTCGAGGTCCACGATCATCGAACCGCTCACCGACTCGGCCCGCACGGAGGAGCCGGAGCCCTCGACGACGGTCAGGTCGCCGGAGACCGAGTTGAAGCGGAGGTCGCCGGTGACGGCCTGGGCCTCCAGGCTCCCCGAGACGGTCTCCACGCGCACGGGACCGGAGACGCGGACGAGCGTGGTGTCGCCGGTGACGCCCTTCACCTGCACCCGCCCGTCCGTCCCCGAGACCACGGCGGCGGCGCCGACCACGCCCACCTCGACGTGCGTCCCGGTCGGCACGGCCAGCGAGACCACGGCCGCACGGCGCCAGCCCTTGCGGTCGAGCCACTTGAGGAAGCCCTTCCAGGGAAGGTCCTCGTAGGCCACCGTGAGCGTGCCGCCCTCCTGGGTCACCTGGAGCGGGGGGCCGTCCAGTTCGGACACTTCCAGCCGGGCGGAACCCTCGTCGGTTCCCACGACGTTCACTGTTCCGTTGACGATGCGTACGTGCAGCGTCTGCACCGGGCCGTCGAAGGCGAGCTTCTCCGGCTCCGTCACGGACCATTCGGACATGGTGCAGACCTCCTCGACCGGACCGGACCCTCGCGCGGGTCCGAACTCGACGCGCCATATCGCGTCTTCCCTATTCACGATATATCGCGGATAGGGAAAGTCAAGACACCCGTTTCGGGGATCGGCTGCGCGTTGAAGTGGGCAAATCGCCCTAAAGTGGTGCCATGTCGACTGCCTCCGGTGCGTCCAGGGACGACCACCCGGTCCGGGCCCCCGGTGCCCTGCTGCTGTGCCGGGCCCGCCCCGAGTCGGCCGGTCCCGCCGCCCGGCTGCTGCGCGAGCGGATGCTGATCGCCGGAGCGGGACCCGGCTGGAGCGTGCTGGTCCCCGAGGGCAGACCCTGGCGGCACGGCGCGGAACCCGTCGACCGCGTGCTCACCGGCTGGGCCGCGGCGCTCGCCGTCGGCGCGCCCTGGCCCGTCCTCGCCCTGTGGTGGGACACCGACCGCAGCGGCTTCACCCTGGCCTCGGGTTTCCACCGCACCGTGGGCTACGAATGGCTGGCGGACGGCACCCCGGTCGGTGAGCACGAGGCGATGCACACCTTCGCCACCCGTCTGGGCCTCGACCCGGTGCTCGACGTGCAGTCGCTGGAACCGCTGACGCGGCCCGACCCGGTGGCCGACGCGCGCGTGCGCGTGAGCGGGCTGCTCGCCGTCCTCACGCGCGCGGGGGTGCTCCTCCCGGCCGGGGTCGAACCCGGGGAACCCGCGGACCGGCTCCGGGACGCGGTCCGGATCAGACCGGACGCCGAGCAGATCGAGTGGAACGGCTGGCGCGCCGCCGTGGGCGCCGAACTCGACGTCGTGGAGAGCGGCGGTCTCGGGCCCTGGCTGCGCGGCCCCAGGGCGCGCACCCTCGCCGCGGCCCAGCTGGCCGTCGGCCTCCCGGTAGCCGTCTGGGGGATACGGCGCCACAGCGGCGGCTGGATCGCCGCCGGCACGGTCCTGACGCTCCGCGGCGCCCTGGGCCTGGCGTACGACCAGCTGCGCGCCTACGACTGACGGGCCCTCGAGCGGGAGCGGTGTCCGGAGCCCCCGCCCCTACTCCTCGTCGTCCTCGTCGTCCAGCCGGGCCAGCCAGGTCGCCAGCCGCTCCACCGGCACCTCGAAGTCCGGGTTGAGGTCGACGAACGTGCGCAACTGCTCGGCGAGCCACTCGAAGGTGACCTCTTCCTCGCCGCGCCGCTTCTCAAGTTCCTCGATGCCGCGGTCGGTGAAGTACATGGATGGTGCTCCGTGGGTGAAAGGGAAGTGGAACGCTGGGAAAAGGATAGGCGGGCTCCAGGGCGCCGCGGGGGGCCTCGGGGGACGGGAAGCCCGTGGAGGGCCCCTGTCGTGCGGGGGCCGCCGCCGCTAGCCTGCAAGGTCGGCTCGTGCCACGGGGGCGTGGGGGAACGGGGGATGCCATGGGTGACGCGGTGACGCGCATCGCACGGATCGAGATGCCCGACGGAACACCGGTGTGGGCCCGGATCTCGGGGGCGGACGAGCTGGAGGACCCGGGTGGCGAGCTGTCCCTGACGGACGTCGGCTTCGCGGAGCGCGTCGAGGCACAGGTCGAGAGCCTCCAGTCGGTGATCACCGGCGTCGCCCGCTCCCTCGCCGCCCCGCTGCGCTCGGTGCGGCCCGACGAGGTCAGCGTCGAGTTCGGCATCGAGCTGACCGCCAAGGCCGGCAAGGTGGTCGGCCTGCTCGCGGACGGCGAGGCCAAGGCGGCCGTCACGGTCACGCTCACCTGGAACGGCGGCCCGCCGGACCTGGAACCCGGTGCGGATCCGGCACCCGCCGCGACCGCGGGCCCGGAACCGGACGCGGCCACGGGCCCCGAACCGCCCGCCGCCACCCCGCACGCGGGCGCGTCCCCCGGCGCCCCGGCGCACGGCGGGGCCACCGACCCCTCCGGCGGGGGCGGAGCATGACGGACGGGCACGCCCCGGGCGCACCGGGCGGCCCCGGGAACGCTCACCGTGCGCTGCGTGATCTCGTCATGGCCGCCACCGTGCGCATCCATCGCGCGGGCCCCGGGTATGCCCAGGACGAACCCGGCACGTTCCTCGGGAGCGGCTTCTTCATCGCTCCGAACTGGGTTCTGACCTGCGCGCACGTGGTCCGGAGCGGGGAGGGGAACGAGGTGCGGGTGGTGTACGAGAGGGGGCCGGGCCGCGGTACGTCCGCCGTCACCGGCGAGGTCGCCACGGTCCTTCCGGACCGCGCCGGGATCCCGGCGCGGGGCACCTGGCCGTCCCCCGACCTCGCCCTGGTGCGGCTGCGCGAGCCGGTGGACCACGACTGCGCGTACGTCACCGAACGCCCGGCCGCCTACTACGAGGAGGCCGTCGTCCTCTACTCCGGCTGGTCCGTCGTCGGCGGGGAACTGCGCCGGCTGAGCGGCACCTGCACGGTCCAGGGCACGCTCGGCGGCTGGTCCGACGACGAGCAGATCCGCCTCGGCGGTGACGTCCTGCCGCCCGGCGTCTCGGGCGGGCCGGTCGTCGACCCCGTGCGCGGCGAGGTCGTCGGCGTCCTGAAGTCGCGCACGGACCGGGGGCTCGGAGGCACCTGCACGGGAGTGGAGCGGTTACGGTCCCTGCCGGTGCCGGCGGGGGAGACGACCGCCGAGCACGACGACCCGTACCACGCCGTCTTCCACGCCCACGACCGCTACCACCGGGACCGGCAGCGCCACCCGGACACCGACCGCAACACCTGGGCCGACGTCCAGAACCAGCTCGGGGCCCGGCCCGGCCGGGTGCTCAGCCCCGAGGAGCGCACCCAACTGCTGGGCAGACTCGCCGATCTGCCGCCCCCGGTCAGCACCCGCGCCCTGCTCGGCCTCCTCGAATCCCTCACGGGCGACCGGACCGCGATACCGCATCCGGCGCCGCGCGGCTGGCGCGACGGACTCGGGACGCTGTACGAGAGCGCGCGCCACGACGCCGCCCTCGACCTCGTCCTCGACTACGCCATGCGCGCGATGTCCGCCGAACGCCCCTTCGTCACTCCGGGCACGCGGGCCGCCGAACGCGCGCTGTGGGAGTGGGTGCGCCAGACCGCCGAGGGCCGGCCCGGACCGGCGTACCGGCGCCGTCTCGGCCAGCAGTGGATCGAGCGGCTCCAGCTGGCGCCCCGCGGCCCCTCGCCGGCGGAAGCAGAGGCGGCGCACGCCACCGCGCACAGCGCCGGCCGTGCGCCCCGCCTGTTCGTCCTGCTCGAACTGGAGCAGCTGGGCTGGGAACCGGGCCGCTGCGACTGGCACGTCTCGCTGGGGCGACCCACCGGAGAGGTGGTACGGCTGCGCGACGGCGAGCGCACCCCGCTGGACGAACTGGCCCCCGTGCTCGCACCCCACCTGACGGAGGCCTTCCGCCAGTGCGACGAACCCGGGCGGCCCGCCGACCTCCAGGTGGCACTGCCCCATCTGCTGCTCGGACTCGACGTCGACGCCTGGCGGCTCGGGCCCGGCGAGGCGCCGCTCGGCGCCCACCGGCCCGTCGTCGTGCGCTGCGCCGACCGGGAACAGCTGCCCGGACCGGCCGGTCCGGCCGCCCGGGACGGCGAGCCGCTCCCCGCCGACGAGGAGCGGCACGAGCGGGAGGCCCGCTGGCGCTGGATCCACGCGCACGGCGCCCAGGCCGAGATCCTCGACTGCGAGGACGGGCTGCGGGTACCGGTGCCGACGGCGGAGTCGCTGCGCGGCCTGCCGCACAAGACGATTCCGGTGCTCTGCCGCTACGGCGACCACCGCTTCGAGGACGACCCGGTAGCCGTCGTCCGGATCGTGCACGGCGGATACGGCGTCGCGCTGTGGCGCCGCTGGCGCGGCCAGTCCGAGGCGGTCTGCGGCGAGTTCCACCGCAGGGCCGGCGACACCGTGGCGGGCGCGGGCGGCGCCGACCGGCTGCCCGAGCTGGTGCACGCGCTGCGGGCCGGACTGAGCGAGGGCCGGCCCGAGACGTACTGGGCCCACGGGATCGCCCTGTTCTACGACGATCCGCGCCGGCCCCTGCCCGGGACCGGAGACCTGCTGGAGGCGCCATGACCGCAACGGCCGGCCCGCTGTCGCGCGCTGCCCGGGACGGGCCCGGACGGACTGCCGCGAGCCCCTCTCGGGACCTTACGGGGCCCTCCGCGGATCGATACGGTGAGGCGACGATCGACGGCTTCAGGTGTGGACGAGTGACGACGAGGACTGGGCAATGACCGATTCCAGCGAGTGGCTCATCTACCGAGGCGCAGGCGAACCCCACGACGGCCTGGACCGGCTCCCGGCCCCGCCGCCGTGGCGCGACTTCGCGAGCCGGGACGCCGCCGGGAGCGACGGCGACGGCTCCGAGGACCGCAGGCTCGGCGCGTACCGGCACCTGGCCGAACTGCACCGGCCCGGCGCCGAGGAACTGGAGATGATCAACGCGGCGCTCTATCTGCGCCGGCCCCTGCTGGTCACCGGCAGCCCCGGCGCGGGCAAGAGCACGCTCGCGCACTCGGTGGCGTACGAACTCGGCCTCGGCAACGTCCTGCGCTGGCCGATCGTCAGCCGCTCGACGCTCCAGGACGGGCTCTACCAGTACGACGCGATCGCCCGGCTCCAGGACGTGCAGATGGCCGCGCCGCAAGGCGCCGACCCGGCCGCTCCCGGCGCCCCCGGCTCCGTCGAGGGCATCGGCAGCTACATCCGGCTCGGTCCGCTCGGCACCGCGCTGCTGCCCTCCGACACCCCGCGCGTCCTGCTCATCGACGAGCTGGACAAGAGCGACATCGACCTGCCCAACGACCTCCTGAACGTGCTGGAGGAAGGCGAGTTCGCGATCCGTGAACTGGAGCGCGTCGCCGACCGGCTGCCCGGCGGCGAGGCCGAGGTCCTCACCGCCGACGGCACCAGGGCGAGGGTCCGCGACGGCCGGGTGCGCTGCCGCGCCTTCCCCTTCGTCGTGCTCACCAGCAACGGCGAGCGGGACTTCCCCGCCCCGCTGATGCGCCGCTGCATCCACCTCGAACTCGGCCGCCCGGACCACAGGCGGCTCGCCACCTTCGTGCGCGCCCACCTGGGCGACGAGGCGGCCCGGGCCGGGGACGACCTGATCACCCACTTCCTGGAGCGATCGCGCAGCGAACTCGTCGCCGCGGACCAGCTGTTGAACGCCATCTACCTCACCGACGCCGCGGCCCCGGCCAGCCGCGACCGGCTCGCCGACCAGCTCATCCAGCGACTCGACCGCCCGAGGTGACGCGCTGATGCCCGGCGGCGACCCGATCGCCGAACTCATCGCCCGGATACGGCAGACCGGGCTCGATCCCGATGCCCGGCAACTGGCCGACGCGCTGTGGCTGGCCCGCTGGTCGCGCCCGACGGACCAGGACGGGAGCGAACGGGGGAGCGCGCCGCCGTCCGGCCGCGGGGCGACGGCCGAGGACCCCGCCGCCGGGCGCCCCGACGCCCGTACGGACGAACGGCCGGCGCCTCCCGCCGACCGGAGTGGACCGGTGTGGCGCGACCCGCGGGAGGACCGGCGCGTCGCGCTGTACCCGGTGCCGCGCGACGGCGCGCCGCGCGGCACCGGACCGGGCCGCTCGCCCGTGCTGCCGGTCGGCGTACCGGCCGCGCCCGCGTTCCCCTCTCCTCTCGAACTCCAGCGCGCATTACGCCCGTTGCAGGGCTACCGCACCGCGGCACCCCCCTTGCGCACCGTCCTCGACGAGACGGAGACCGCGGAACTGACGGCCCGCGCGGGAGGACTGGTCCTGCCGGTGTTCCGCGGGGTGACCCGGGCCGACGCCGCGCTCCAACTGGTCATGGACGCCTCCTCGTCCATGCGCGTGTGGGACCGGATGTTCGCCGAACTGGAACAGGTCTTCGGCCGGCTCGGCGCCTTCCGGGACATCCAGGTCAGCCATCTCCACCAGGGCCCGGACGGAGAGCCCGTCGTCAGCCGCAGCCCCGAACCCGACGCGGCCCCCCTGCACTCCGCCGACCGGCTGAGCGACCCGACGGGCCGCCGCGTCACCCTCCTCGTCAGCGACTGCGCCGGCCCCCTGTGGCACAGCGGGCACGCCCACCGGTTCCTGCACCACCTCTCCCGGCTCGGTCCCGCCGCGGTCCTCCAGCCCCTCCCGCAGCGCATGTGGAACCGCACCCGGCTCCCGGTGTCGTACGGCGAACTGACCCGCGGCGAGGCCCTCGCGGGCGCCGCCACGCTCAGGGTCCGGCTGCCCGCCGGCACCCCGCCGGAGGCACGCGGAGGCGCCCTCCCGGTGCCCGTCCTGCCACCGGAGCCCGCCGCGCTCGGCGCCTGGGCCCGCCTGCTGTCGGGAGCCGGGGCCGGACCGGTGGCCGGTGCCGTCGGCTGGGTGCGCCGGTACCACGAGCCCGCCCCCGGAGCCCGGCCCGGACGCCGGATGTCCGGACTCGAACTGGTCAGCCGGTTCCGCTCCACCTCCTCGAAGGCGGCCGGACGGCTGGCCGGCTATCTGGCCGCGGCCCCGCTCAGCCTCCCCGTGATGCAGCTCGTCCAGCGCACCATGCTCCCCGACTCCGGCCCCTCCGAACTGGCCGAGGTCCTGCTCAGCGGACTCGTCGTCCGTGCCAGGACCGAGGAGTACGGCGCGGACGGCACCCAGTGGTACGAGTTCGCCCCGGGTGCGCAGGAGGCCCTGCTGTCCCCGCTGGGCCTCGACGAGGCCATGCTGGTGCTCAAGCACTGCTCCGAGTACATCGAGCACCGCTTCGGCAAGGGCGGCCCCAACTTCCCCGCCCTGGCGCTCGCACAGCTCGGCGAAGGAGGTCCCGGGCCGGTGTTCTCGCCCGGCGCCGGATACCCGGGCGAGAACGGTGACAACGGCGGCGCCACCCTCGTCCCGCAGCCCTTCGCCGAGGTCGCCGCACGCGTGCTGGAGCGCTTCATGCCGCTGCCGGACCACTTCGCCACCTACGCGCCGCCCCGCGGCCCCGACGACCCGTCCGACCGGCGGCCCACCCACCCCGCGGTGCTCCGCGCCCGTGCCCTGGCCCTGCGGTTCGGCAGCGACGCCATGGTGCAGGACCTCATCGACGCCGTACAGCTGCTGCGCGGCGCCACCGAACACGAACTGCGCCCCGGCACCGACCCGGAACTGTGGGCCGAGTACGCCAACTGCGTGCTGCTGCTGTGGGAGGTGCAGGGCGGTGCGGACCTGCTGCGCGAGGCCGAGGCCGCCGCCGAACGGGCCGTCGCGCATCCCCGGGCGCTGCGCGAGCGAGCCGTCCTGGCCCGGGTGCTGCACGCCGCCGCCACCGACCGCAGGCGGCGCGGCGACCGGCGCGGCGCGCTCGACCTGCTGCAACGCGCGGACCGTGAGTACGCGGTGGCCTGCGCCGCGCCGGACCTCGACGCCACCGAGGCCCTGCGGCTCACCCTGGAGCGGGTACGGGCACTGGAGGCGCAGTGGCGCCTCGGCGGCGACAGCGCGCTCCTCCAGGGCGCCGTCGGCATGCTGGAGGCGTTCGCCGACGCCTGGCCCGACCGACGCAGTCGCCCCTCGGGACTGCCGCTCGCCCACGGCCGGGTCCTGCTGCGCCTGTCGGGCGCCACGGCCGACCACGAACAGGCCAGGCTGTACGCGGAACAGGGCGCGCGCTCCCTGCGCGACGCCCTGGAAACCGCACCCGGGAACGGCTCCGCCACCGACGGTGCCTCCGCCCGTGTCCGCATCCTCCTCGACCTCGTGGACGCGCTCCTGAGGTCCGGCGGCGCGCTGGACGACGCCCGGGGCCATGTCGACGAGGCGCTCGGCCTCACCCGTGAACAGGGCCTGCGCTCCGCCCTGCTGGTGCGGGCCGGGCGCATCCACCTCGCCCGGTACGCCGACACGGGCGATCCGCGCGAACTCCAGGACGCCGCGGCCCGGTTCGAGCAGGCGTCCCGCGGAGTGCCCCGGGACGCCCCGGCGCACGCGGACGTCCTCGCCGAATGGGGCGAGGCCCTGCTGCGGCACGCCGTGCTCGACCACGGGCGCGCCCCGGGCGAATCGCTGTACCGGGCCATCCGGGTGCTGCGGGACTGCCGCACCGAGACGCCCGCGGGCAGCGCCGAGCTCGCGTACCGCCTGCTGCTGCTCGGCCGCGCGCTGATGCTGCGCTACCGCACCCGCGGCGACCGGGTCGACCTGCGGGAGGCCGAGCACCTCTTCGGCCTCGCGGCCCTCGAGGACGGACCGCCGCTCACCACCGCCCAGTGTCGGCTGGAGCTCGGACAGGCACAGTTCGAGGCGTACCAGAGCCTCGGCCGCAAGGCGCGGCTGGACGAGGCCGTCGACGCCTTCCGGGCCGCGGCCGAGTCGGCGCGCGAGGCCGAGGAGGAGGCCGAGACGGAGCGCACCCGCCAGGAAGCCGTGGAACTGGCCGCTCGGGCACAGCACTGGCGGGGTATGTCCTACGAAGCGGCGGCGCGCCCGCGTGCCGCGCGCGAGGCCTACCGGGCCGCCCGGACCGAGTGGTCCCGGCTGCCGGAGGGCGTCGCGAGCACGGTCGAGCCGACGGCCCGGCAGACGGCACAGCGGCTGGCCGAGCTGGAGTGAGAAGCGCCCGCGGGCGGTCGCCGGGGCGGAGTCGGAGTCGGAGTCGGGGAAGGCGAGGGAGACGACATGGGCGCAGGGGACGACACAGGGGGCGGCGCACGGGACCGCCGAGCCGCGGCGGGGTACCGACTGCCGTGGCCACCGGCTCCGCCGATCCGGCAGGTCCCGCCGACCGGCCTGGACCCGTTGGCCGACCTGGACCCGGTGGCCGCACCGGATCCGGTGGGTGAGCCGGAGCGGACGCCGACGCCGGGTTCGGTACGGGCGGCGGAATCCGAGGACGCGGGGACGCCGGACCCGGCGGACCTCCTCCTTCCCGACCTCCTGGATCTCGACCTCGCCCAGCTGCGAACGGTGCAGCATCCGGTCCTGGACGAGGTGCTGGCCGACCTGCGGGCCAGGTCGGCGGAGCCGAGCGAGATGCTGTGGGGGTTCAACAACGCCTTCTGAAGCGCCGGGTGAGCGATGGTTCGGTGAACTGTCGCTCACAGGTGGTCGGTTCAGGTCCGGTCCTGTGAATGAACCGGACAACTTCGCGCGGCGGGTGTTTGTGGCCGGGGCGCGGCCGGGAATGCCGCCCGGTACGGGCAGGGGGCCGTGGCGCGGTTCGCGGCGTGGGATCGAGCGGCCGTACACCATGGGGGTGCCGGAGTGTCTGCAGAGGCGACCTCCCCGGCACCCGCACCGACACCCGCCCCCGGGACCCCCTCGGCTTCCACGGTCTCCCCGGCACCGCGGCCGGTGCCCGCCCCCGCGGCCTCCCCGGCACCGCCGTCCCCACCCCGGCCCCCGGCCGGTCGGGGCCCCGCCCCCGGAGCCCCCGCGCCGCACCCCGAACGGGCCGCGCGCGACCGTCCCGTGCCTGAACCGCCTTTTCCCTTCCGGCAGTTCATCGTCAAGGTGCACGGCCGCTGCAACCTCGCCTGCCGCTACTGCTACCTCTACGAAGGCCCCGACCGCACCTGGCGCACCCGTCCCGCCGCCGCCCCTCCCGGGGTCCTGGCGCGTACCGCGGCGAGGATCGGCGAGCACGCCGCAGCCCACGGCATGACGGCCGTGTCCCTGGTCCTGCACGGCGGTGAACCCCTGCTGGCCGGCGCGGACACCCTCGCCCGGTTCACCGGCCTCGTCCGCGACAGCGTCCCGGACGGCTGCACCGTGCACGCCACCGTCCAGACCAACGCCACCCTGCTCACCGAGCGGCGGCTCGCCGTCCTCGCCCGGCACTCGATCCGCGTCGGCATCAGCCTGGACGGGGGCCTGCCCCGGCACAACGCGCAGCGCACCGACCACGCCGGGCGCCCGTCCTGGCCCGCGGCCGCGCGCGGCGCCCGCCTGATCGCCGAACGCCGGCCGGAGGCGTACGCCGGGATCCTCACCGTCGTCGACCCCACGACGGACCCCGTCGAGCTGTACGAGTCCCTGCTCGCACTCCGGCCGCCCGCCCTCGACCTGCTCCTCCCGCACGGCAACTGGTCCACCCGGCCGCCGCACCGCGAGGGCCCCGGAACCCCCTACGGCGACTGGCTGTGCGCCGTCTTCGACCGCTGGTGGCGGGCCGGGCGACGCGAGACGCGGGTACGGCTCTTCGAGGAGTGCCTCGCCCTGCTCCTCGGGCTGCCCGCCGCCACCGAGTCGCTCGGCCTCGCCCCCTTCGACGCCGTCGTCGTGGAGACCGACGGCTCCATCGAGCAGGTCGACTCCCTCAAGTCCTGCTACGAGGGGGCGGCCAGGACCGGCCTCGACGTCTTCCGGAACAGCTTCGACCAGGCGCTGCGCCACCCCGGCGTCGCGGCCCGGCAGGCGGGCGCCGCCTCGCTGGCCGCGCGCTGCCGGGCCTGCCCCCTGCTCTCCGTGTGCGGCGGCGGACACTACGCGCATCGATACCGGGCCGGACACGGCTTCGCCAACCCGTCCGTGTACTGCGCCGACCTCCAGCGCTTCATCCGCCACGCCGCCCGGAGGCTGGCGGAGACCGTCCCCGCCCCACCGGCCGTCCCCGCCCCACCGGCCGTCCCCGCCCCACCGGCGGCCGCACCCGCACCCCAGGCCGCCCCGGCCGTCCCCGCCGCCCCCGAAGGAGACGCCCCGTGATCCTGCCCGCGGTCCCGGACCGGGCCGTGGACGAACTCGGCCGCACCGAAGGCGGCCCCGAGACCCTCGGGCTCCTCGTCCGCGACCAGCACACCCGACGGCTGCTCCTGCTCCGAGCCGTCCTCGACGCCGCCGAGGCGGCCGCCCCGGACATCTGTCCCGCCGCCGCCCTGGCGCGGCTGCGCGACGACTGGTCCCTGCTGGAGGAGGCCGAACGGCTGGAGCCGCCCGCCCACCGCCGGGGACGGCACCTCGGGGACGTTCCGGGCGACGGACGCCCGGACGGCCCCGTGCCGGGGCCCGGGTGGCCGGGGGGTTTCGGGCCGGAGCCCGGACGGCCCGGAGACGCCCTGCCGGCCCCCGGGCGGCCGTACGGCTTCGCGCGGGCGTCCGCGCACGCGTCGGCGTCCCCGTTCTCGTCCCCGCCCCCGGACGGTCGGACGACGGCACCGGCGTACGCGACCACCGGTTCCCCGCTCGTGCCCGAGGAGGTGTACGGGCCTCCCGGTCCCTCATCCGTGTCCGGGGGGCCGTACGGGCCTCCCGGCTCCCCGCTCGTGCCCGACGGACCGGCCGGGCCCGCCGGTCTCCCGCCGGTGGCCGAGGAAGGCACGACGGCCCGGCGCCTGCCTCCGCCGTCCCCCGTGCGCGCGCTCCTCCTCCACCCCTTCATCGGCCCCTGGGCCAGGGACGCCCTGCGCACGCTCGGCGCCGGAACGGGCCCGCGCACCGCCGGGGACATCCACGAACAGGCCCTCGCCCTCGCCCACTTCGGGGCCCTCGCGGCCGTCGCCGCCGCCCGGGCCGGCGTGTCCTACCGGCTGCGGCTGACCGCACACGACGGCGTCCTGACGCTGCCCTCGCTCGGCGCGCTGCGCACGGGCGGTCCCGGTTGCGGGGCGAGGGACGTGACCGTGGTGCACCGGCGCGGACGGCTGACACTCCGGGCGCGGGGCGAGGCGGACGTGGTCGTCCGCCTCGAGAGCGGGGCCGGCGCCTGGTCGGAGGCGGCGGCCTGGACGCCCGCGTACACGCTGCCCGGCCTGCTGCCGGGCTCGGCTCCCGTGCCGCTGGACGACCTCGACCCGTACCGGACCGCCCGTGGCGGCCCCCGCCCGGACACCCTGAGCGGCCCGGCCGACCTCGACGAGGCCGACCGCAAGCACTGGCTGCACACCTGGTCGGGCACCGCCGCGGCGCTCGGGACGGGCGGCGAACGCCGGCTCGCGGAATCGGTGACCCTGCTGCGCTGTCTGGTCCCGCTGGCGGTGCCGCCCGGATCGGTCCCCGGCGGGACGGGCGGTAGTTGCAGCGGCACCCGGCGCGAGGCCTTCGGCGCGGTCCTCAGCAGCGCACCGGCGACGGCGACCGCGTTCGCGGCCACCCTCGTGCACGAGATCCAGCACACCAAACTCGCCGCCCTCGGCGACATGACGGCCCTTCATCACGCGGGGCCCGCACCGAGGCACTTCGCGCCCTGGCGTCCCGACCCCCGCCCGTACGACGGCCTGTTGCAGGGCGCCTACTCCCACCTCGCGCTGGCGGACTTCTTCCAGCGCAGCGCGCTGTCCGCCACGCTCACCACCCGGCGGGACGCCGCCTGGGCGCAGCACGCGCGGTATCAGGCACAGGTCGGCGCCGTCCTGCCCGCCCTCGTCGGATCGAGCGATCTCACCGTACGGGGGCGCCGGTTCGTCGACCGCATGGTCGAGGTGTACGAACGGCTCGCCGAGCAGCCGCCGCCGCGCGGACACGCGGCGCGCGCGACGGCGTACGTCCGGGCCGCCCGGACGCTGTGGAACCAGCGCCACGCACCGGGCGGATGAACCGTGCGTCCAGGGTGTGCGCGGCCCCCGCCGACCGGACCGGGCGGGGCCCGCGGCCGTGCCCGCACGCCCGTCGAACGCGCCACGCTCCACCACGATTGAGCCATCCTCGCCGAAAGCGGCGGGTTCCCGGACGAGCGCGTGACGGTACGTCAAGATCGACGCTGAACACGTATGGGAAGGAACCGTGGAGCAAGCGACCGGTGTGCGTCTGCGCCCTATCGCCGACCCTCGCGGCGGTTCTAAAATCACGCGCGGGGAGGCCGCTGCATGTCTGGAGCTCGTACACCGGTCGGGCCGTCCGAGAGGGGGCCCGCGAAGCAGACCGTCACCATCAGCTTCGCCGGTTTCAACCGGGCCTGGGCGGCCTGGATCGGGGACCGTCTGGAGCGGCGCGGACATCGCGTGGTGTACCAGCGCTGGGACTCCCCGGCCGAGGTGCCCCTCGTCGAACTGCTGCGGGACCTGACCCTGGCCAAGGGCCGCATCCTGATCGTCGTCAGCGAGTGGTACTTCCAGCTCGGACCGCGCACCCACGACGAGTGGAACGCCGCGCTGCGCGAGGTCGTCGCGCCCGACCCGTCCCGCTTCGCCGCCGTCTCCGTCACCAACAGCACGCTGCCGACGGCCACCACCGTGCTCGGTGCGGTCGACCTGAACAACATGGGCGCCGACGAGGCCGAGCGCCGCGTCCTGGAGCGCCTCGACCTGCCCTCCGACCCCCTTCCCGAGGCCGCCGAGGGCACCCGGCGCGGTCCCCGCTTCCCGGCCGCCATGCCGGAGGTCTGGGGCGGCGTACCCCGTCGAAACACCCGCTTCACCGGCCGCGAGCCGCTCCTGAACGAGGCCTACCACCTGCTCCAGGGCGCCGAGGCGGGCGCGGGCGTGGTCACCCTGCACGGCATGTCGGGCGTGGGCAAGACCCAGCTCGCCGCCGAGTACGTCTACCGCTTCGGCTCCGAGTACGACGTCGTGTGGTGGGTCAACGCCGAGAAACGGGTCACCTACCGGCGCCGACTGGCCGAACTCGCCCCCCAGTTGGGACTGACGACCGGCGCCGAATACGGCGAACGGCTGCGCGCCGTACGCGACTCGCTGCGCCGCGGCGACCCGTACGCCCGCTGGCTGCTGATCCTGGACGGCGCGGACGAGCCCGACCAGATCTACGACCTCGTCCCCACCGGCCCCGGCCACGTCCTGATCACCTCGCGCAACCCCGAGTGGAGCGAGCACAACAGCAGACTGCTGGAGGTGCCGGTCTACGCCCGCGACGAGTCCGTCGCGTTCATCCGCCGCCGTGCGCCCCGCCTGACCGAACCCGAGGCCGACCAGCTCGCCGAGGCGCTGGAGGACCTGCCCCTGCTGCTGGACCAGACGGCCGGCTGGCTCAACGACTCGGACTTGTCCGTCCAGGAGTACATCGCCCTCCTGGACGGAGGCATCGACCAGGACGTCGTCAAGGTCTCCGCCGACTTCCCGGTCGCCTTCCAGACCGCCTGGTCGATACTGCTGAACAAGCTCCGCGACACCGTCCCGGAGTCCGTCGACCTGCTCCGCCTGTGCACCTTCTTCGCACCGGGCTTCATCCCCGTGCGCCTCCTGAAGGAGATGCCGCACGACCAGCTGCCGGAACAGATCGCGGGCCTGCTCAACGACCCGCTGCTGTGGAACAGGGCGATCAACCAGCTCCGCCAGTACTCCGTCGTCCGCCTGGAGTCCCACGAGGCGGCCGGCGACGAGGCGGCCTCCTCCGGCGAGTCCCTGTACCTGCACCGCATGGTCCACCAGATCGTCCACAAGGACATGCCCGACGAGGACCGCCGCGAGTTCATCGACGTGGTCCGGCGCGCCCTGGCCGCGGCGGACCCCCGCCGCCCCACCGACACCCGCCTGTGGCCCGGCTACGCGGAGATCGCTCCGCACCTCAAGTACGCCGACGTCCTACAGAGCGATGATCCCACCGTCCAACGGCTCGTCTTCAACTGCCTTCGCTACATGTACATCTCGGGCGAGTACGTGGCGGGCATCAAACTCGGGGAACGCGCCATGGAGACCTGGCGGGCCCTCCTCGGCGACACCCACCCGCGCATCTGGGAACTGACCCACCACTACGCCAATCTCCTGCGCGCGGTGGGCGACTACGAACGGACGGAAGCCCTGGAGAGGGCAGCCGTGGACCATCTGCGCCAGGAGCGGGGCGAGCACGACCTCGATCATCTGCGGGCAGTCGGCGGACTCGCCGCCGACCTGCGGGGCCTGGCTCGCTACGACGAGGCGCTGGAGCGCTCCGAATGGCTCCTGACGGCGTACCGGGACCTGCTCGGCGAGACGGATTCGCGCACCTTGAACGCCCAGAACAACGTGGCTGTCTCGCTGCGTCTGCTGGGCCGCTACGACGAGGTCCTGGAGATCGACCGGCGGATGCTCGAGGCGCGCCGGGCACTGCTGCGCGGACGACACCCCTGGACTCTGTACTCGGAGATCGCCTACGCGACCGACCTGCGTCTCCTGGGGCGTTACACCGAGGCCGAGTCGATCCAGGCGAAGAGTGTCCGGGAGCACCGCATCGTCATGGGCGCCGATCACCCGGAGACGCTGCGGGCGGAGCACAACCTGGCCCTGTGCCAGTACCGGGCGGGTGACCGGACCCGGGCCGGGGCGATGCTCGCCGGAGTGCTGGAGCGCAGCGAACGCGTCCTCGGGGAGAACCATCCGACCACCTTGAGCTTCGCCGTCAGCGAGAGCTGTTTCGCCCGTGAGCACGGGGACATCGACCGGGCGAGAGAGGTCGGCGAAGCCGTCGTCGCACGCTACGAGATGCTGCTCGCCGAAGGCCATCCCTATCTCGCCGGCGCGCGGGCCAACCACGCGCTGGTGCTGCGCAGCGTGGGGGAACGCCAGTCGGCGCACGCGGCCGTCGAGCAGTCCCTGGCCGAGATGACCGCGGCGGTGGGGGAGCGCCACCCCTGGACGCTGGGATGCGCCGTCAACGCCTCCGCCCTGCGCAATCTCGTCGGGGACCCGGAGTCGGCGGCGGAGCTCGGCCATCTGACGGTCGTGAGGGCCACCGAGATGCTGGGCCGCGTCCACCCGCTGACCCTTTCGGCGCGTATCGCGCTGGCGGCCGATCTACGCGGCCTGAGGGAGCATCAACAGGCCGAGAAGTTCGAGCAGGAGGCACTGGAGGACCTGGCCGCCACTCTCGGGGCCCAGCACGTCCACACCATCTCCGCGCGCTCCCGCAACCGCCCCTTCTGGGACTTCGAGCCCTACATCACCTGAGGGACACGCACAGGAAACGGTGAAAAGGCCCGGCCCCGAGTCCGTTCGGACTCGGGGCCGGGCCCCTTTCTGCTGCCGTGCCGGAGGCCTACGCCTCGAACACCTCACGCACCAGCTGCTCCTGCTCCGCCTGGTGCCGCTTCGCGGAACCGACGGCGGGGGAGGAGGAGTGCGGACGCGAGATGCGGCGCAGGCGCTCGGAGCCCGGGACGTCCGCGCCGACCGCGAGGTCGAGGTGGTCGATCAGGTTGAGCGCGATGAACGGCCAGGCACCCTGGTTCGCCGGCTCCTCCTGGGCCCACAGGTACTTCTCGGCGTTCGGGTACTTGGCGATCTCCGCCTGGAGCTCGGCACCCGGGAGCGGGTACAGGCGCTCGATGCGGATGATCGCCGTGTCCGTGACGCCGCGCTTCTGCCGCTCGGCCTCCAGGTCGTAGTACAGCTTGCCGGCGCAGAACACGACCTTGCGCACGGCGGCCGCGTCGACCGTGTCGTCCCCGATGACCGGGCGGAACTGGCCCGTGGTGAACTCCTCCGCCTTCGAGGCGGCGGCCTTCAGGCGCAGCATCGACTTCGGGGTGAAGACCACCAGCGGCTTGTGGTGCGGGTTGTGCACCTGCCACCGCAGGAGGTGGAAGTAGTTCGACGGGGACGTCGGCTGGGCGACCGTCATGTTGTTCTGGGCGCACAGCTGGAGGAAGCGCTCGATGCGGGCCGAGGAGTGGTCCGGGCCCTGGCCCTCGTAGCCGTGCGGCAGCAGCAGGGTGACGCCGGACGTCTGGCCCCACTTCTGCTCGGCGGCCGAGATGTACTCGTCGACGACCGTCTGCGCGCCGTTGACGAAGTCGCCGAACTGCGCCTCCCACATCACCAGCGCGTCCGGACGGGCCAGCGAGTAGCCGTACTCGAAGCCCATGACCGCGTACTCGGAGAGCAGCGAGTCGTAGACGTTCAGACGGGCCTGCTCGTCCGAGAGGTACTGGAGAGGGGTGTAGTCCTCGCCGTTGACCCGGTCGATCAGCACCGCGTGGCGCTGGCCGAAGGTGCCGCGGCGCGAGTCCTGGCCGGACAGCCGGACCGGCGTGCCCTCCAGGAGCAGCGAACCGATGGCGAGGGTCTCGCCCATGCCCCAGTCGATCGTGCCGTCCTCGATCATCGCCGCGCGGCGCTGGAGCTGGGGGAGCAGCCGCGGGTGCACGGTGACGTTGTCGGGGATGTTGACCTGGGACTCGGCGATCCGCTTCACGATCTCCTGGGAGACCGCGGTGGACACGGCGACCGGGAACTCGGCCTGGACGTCCGGGACGTGGGCCTCGGGCGCCTGCGCGACGGCCTCGCGGACCTCGGTGAAGACCTTCTCCAGCTGGCCCTGGAAGTCCTGGAGCGCCTGCTCGGCCTCTTCGAGGGTGATGTCGCCGCGGCCGATCAGGGACTCGGTGTAGAGCTTGCGCACCGAGCGCTTCTTGTCGATCAGGTCGTACATCAGCGGCTGCGTGAACGCCGGGTTGTCGGACTCGTTGTGTCCGCGGCGGCGGTAGCAGATGAGGTCGATCACGACGTCCTTGTTGAACGCCTGACGGAACTCGAACGCGAGGCGCGCGACGCGGACGACGGCCTCGGGGTCGTCGCCGTTCACGTGGAAGATCGGCGCCTCGATCATGCGGGCCACGTCGGTGGCGTACATGGAGGAGCGCGACGACTCCGGGGCGGCGGTGAAGCCGACCTGGTTGTTGATGACGATGTGGACCGTGCCGCCCGTGCGGTAGCCGCGCAGCTGCGACATGTTGAGCGTCTCGGCGACCACACCCTGGCCGGCGAAGGCCGCGTCACCGTGCAGGGCGACGGGCAGGACCGTGAAGTCCGTGCCGCCCTTGTTGATGATGTCCTGCTTGGCGCGGACGATGCCCTCGATGACCGGGTCGACCGTCTCCAGGTGGGACGGGTTGGCGGCCAGCGAGACGGCGATCTGCTCGCCGTCGAGGCCGGTGAAGGTGCCCCGGGCGCCCAGGTGGTACTTCACGTCGCCGGAGCCGTGCATCGACTTCGGGTCGAGGTTGCCCTCGAACTCGCGGAAGATCTGCGCGTACGACTTGCCGACGATGTTGGCGAGGACGTTCAGGCGGCCGCGGTGGGCCATGCCGATGACGACCTCGTCCAGGCGGGACTCCGCGGCGCTGTCGATGACGGCGTCGAGGAGCGGGATGACGGACTCGCCGCCCTCCAGGGAGAAGCGCTTCTGGCCGACGTACTTCGTCTGGAGGAAGGTCTCGAAGGCCTCGGCGGAGTTCAGCCGGCGCAGGATGCGCAGCTGCTCCTCGCGCTCCGGCTTGGAGTGCGGGCGCTCGATGCGGTCCTGGATCCACTTGCGCTGCTTCGGGTCCTGGATGTGCATGAACTCGATGCCGGTGGTGCGGCAGTACGAGTCGCGCAGCACGCCGAGGATGTCGCGCAGCTTCATCAGGGACTTGCCCGAGAAGCCGCCGACCGCGAACTCGCGCTCCAGGTCCCACAGGGTGAGCCCGTGCTCGGTGATGTCCAGGTCGGGGTGCTTGCGCTGCTTGTACTCCAGCGGGTCGGTGTCGGCCATGACGTGGCCGCGGACCCGGTAGGAGTGGATCAGCTCGAAGACGCGGGCGGCCTTGGTGACGTCGTCGTCGTGGCTGGCGTCGATGTCCTTGAGCCAGCGGACCGGCTCGTAGGGGATCCGCAGCGACTCGAAGATCTCGTCGTAGAAGCCGGTCTCGCCGAGCAGGAGGTTCGCGACGATCCGCAGGAACTCGCCGGAGGCGGCGCCCTGGATGACCCGGTGGTCGTACGTCGAGGTCAGCGTCATGACCTTGGAGATGCCGAGCTTGTTCAGGGTGTCCTGGGAGGTGCCCTGGAACTCCGCCGGGTAGTCCATGGAGCCGACGCCCATGATGACCGACTGTCCGGGCATCAGGCGCGGGACCGAGTGGACGGTGCCGAGGCCGCCGGGGTTGGTCAGGGAGACCGTGACCCCGGTGAAGTCGTCCATCGTCAGCTTGCCGTCACGGGCGCGGCGGACGATGTCCTCGTAGGCCTGCCAGAACTCGAAGAAGTTCAGAGTCTCGGCCTTCTTGATGCCCGCGACGACCAGCTGGCGGTCGCCGTTGGGCTTCACCAGGTCGATGGCGAGGCCGAAGTTGACGTGCGCGGGCTTGACGAGGGTGGGCTTCCCGTCCTTCTCCGCGTAGTGCCAGTTCATCGACGGCATGGCCTTGATGGCCTGCACCATCGCGTACCCGATGAGGTGGGTGAAGGAGATCTTCCCGCCCCGGGCGCGCTTCAGGTGGTTGTTGATGACGATGCGGTTGTCGAAGAGCAGCTTCACCGGGACCGCGCGCACGGACGTGGCCGTGGGCAGCTCCAGGGAGGCGTTCATGTTCTTCGCGACGGCACCGGCGGGACCGCGCAGGGTCACGTACTCGGGGCCCTCGGGCGCCTCGGCGGCCGGGGCGGCCTTCGGCTGCGCGGCGGCCGGAGCGGCCTTCACGGGAGCCGGGGCGGCGGCAGCGGGCTTCGGAGCCGCGGGAGCGGCGGCCGGAGCGGGCGCGGCCGGGGCCTGGGGAGGAGCCTGGCGCGCCGCGGGCGGCACGGGAGCGGCCGGCGCGGCCGTGGTGGTGGTCCCTGCGGCCCCCGCGGCCGCAGTACCCGCCGGAGCCGCGGCGGCAGGTGCCCCGGGCTTGTAATCGGCGAAGAAGTCCCACCAGGCTCGGTCTACCGAATTCGGGTCCTGGAGGTACTGCTGATAGATCTCGTCGACGAGCCACTCGTTGGCACCGAAGGCAGCCGCGGGGTTCTTCCCGGTGGCTTGGTCATCGGTCGAGATACTCGAGTTACTGGGGGACTGTGGCGACACGGCGCTAACCGCCCTCTTCCGCTTCGCAAGGTGATGGACAGCGGGAATAAAGGCTACGCCTCCCTGGCCGAGAAGGTCAGGCCGGGCCCGTCCAACGTTGGCTAAGTCACATCGGAACCAGTGTTTCGGCTGTGGAAATGGCGGGAAACAAGCGAGGTTCCGCCTTGGAATGGGTACGTCGACCGAGGGCCGCGGCACGGTTCACGCGGTCCTGTGCCTGATCACACGTGTACGCCGGCGGCGACAGTGGTGGATCTTGCTGCTCCGGTTCGAACTTTACGTCAACTTGGCAGAGAAGGGAGGCCCGGAAGAATGACCTGGATCCGGCAACCCCGCTGAGATTCGGCCACACCGATGCGTCCGCCGTGCAGATCCACCGCCCAGCGGGCGATCGCGAGGCCCAGTCCCGTACCGCCGTCGCTGCCCGGACCGTGCGGCGCGGGCACCCCGCCGCGGTTGAACCGCTCGAAGACGCGGTGCCACTCCGACTTCGGGATGCCGGGCCCCTCGTCCAGGACCTCCAGGGCCAGCGACTCGGGATGGTCGCCCCGCCGGGCCCGGACCGTCACCCGGCCGTGCGGGGGGCTGTGCTTGACCGCGTTGTCGATGAGGTTCGCCATGACCTGGTGGATCCGCTCCGGGTCCGCGTGCGCGGTCAGCTCCGGCGGGGACACGTCGAGGTGCAGATGGACGTCCGTGCGGGTGTGACCGCCGCCGGAGCCCGAGGCGAGGTCCGCGCGCGCGGAGGCGACCATGTTGGCCTCCTTCAGCACCCCGGACAGGTACGGCCACACCTCGAAGCGCCGCCTGCGCAGCGGTACGACGCCGTTGTCCAGCCGGGACAGGTCGAGAAGGGTCTCCACCAGCCGCCCGAGGCGCTCCGTCTGCTTCAGCGCGGTGCGCATCGTCTCGGGATCGGCCTCGGAGACGCCGTCCACGACGTTCTCCAGGACGGCCCGCAGCCCCGCGATGGGGGTGCGCAGCTCGTGCGAGACGTTCGCCACGAGCTCCTTGCGCTGACGGTCCTGGGCCTCCAACTCGTCGGCCATGAGGTTGATCGTCTGGGCGAGGTCGCCCAGCTCGTCGCGCCGGTCGTCCCGCACCCGGCGGGTGTAGTCGCCGTGCCAGATCGAGCGGGCCACCGCGTTCATCTCGTCCAGCGGCGCGGTGAGCGAGTGCGCCACGAACTGCGTGATCAGCAGGGTGGCGATCATCGAGAAGACCGTGATGAAGCGGAGTTCCGTCTTGGTGTGCACCGCGATCATCGACAGACCGGTGGTGATGAGCACGGAGATGACGACCAGCGCGCCCAGCTTCGTCTTGATCGAGAAGGGGCGCACCTCGCCCCAGCCCGAGCTCCTGCGCTCCGCGGGCACGCGCTCGCCGAGCCCGCGCCCCCGCTCTCCGGGTCCGCTCATCACATCAGCCCCTCACGCGGGTCCCGGTCGAACGGGTCCCGACGTCTCCTGCCAAGGCCCGGCTCAGGGAGTCGGGGTCTCCAGTGCGTAGCCGACGCCGTGGACCGTGCGGATCCGCTCGGCGCCGATCTTGCGGCGCAGCGCCTTGATGTGGCTGTCGACCGTCCGGGTGCCGGAGGCGTCCGCCCAGTCCCACACCTCGGCGAGCAACTGCTCGCGCGAGAGTACGGCACGCGGGGTGTTCGCGAGGCAGACGAGGAGGTCGAACTCGGTCGGAGTGAGGTGCACGTCCTCGCTGCGGACCCGCACCCGGCGCTGCGCGTGGTCGATCTCCAGCTCGCCGAGCCGCAGGATGCCGCTGCGCGGGGTGGAGGCCGCGACCACCGCGCGCTCGACCCTGCGGAGCAGGACGTGCACCCGGGCGGCCAGCTCGCGCATGGAGAACGGCTTGGTCATGTAGTCGTCGGCGCCGACTCCGAGCCCGACCAGCATGTCGGTCTCGTCGTCGCGCGCGGTGAGCATCAGCACCGGCACCGGGCGGGCGGCCTGCACGCGACGGCAGACCTCCAGGCCGTCGAAGCCGGGCAGCATGATGTCGAGGATCAGCAGGTCGGGCTGCCATGCCTCGGCGGTGTCGACGGCGGCCGGGCCGTCGCCCGCGGTTTGCACGAGGAATCCCTCGGCTCGCAGACGGGCCGCGATGGCGTCGACGATCGTGGGGTCGTCCTCGACGACCAGGACCCGGCGCTGAGCGCCCGGGGTCGCCGCCGTGCCGTTCTGGGAGGTGTGTGTCTGCTCCATCGCCCGCCCCTGAAGTGTGCTTTCCGGAATCCGTGGGGTGATCCCATGACTGCGCTTGACGCTTGAATGATCCGCGCCAGGCAAGCAGGGTACGGGCAGTCGGTGCGCCGCGGCTATCCAGGTCTTACCGCGAGGTGCACCACGTCGGGAACGCCCCGGGCAACGGGGATCACTTCGGTACGAACCCGTCGGAATCCGGCATTTCGCAAGGTTCCTTCAAATTCCGGAGAGGGCTGCGCCGACCATACCGCGAGGACGCCGCCCGGCCTCAACACCCTTGCGCAGCTTGCGAGTCCGGACTCCCCGTACAGCCCCGCGTTGCCTTCGGTGACCGTCCAGTCGGGTCCGTTGTCGATGTCGAGGCACAGGGCGTCGAACGTGTCGGAGGTCTCATTGACGTATTCGACGAGGTCCCTCTCGACGATGCCGGTGCGCGGATCGGCGAGCGCCGGGGCCGAGAGCGAGGCGAGAGGGCCGTCCCGGTGCCAGTCGATGATCGCCCGTTCGCGCTCGACGACCGTGATGCGTCCCCAGCGGCGGTCGGCGGCGGCGTGCGCCAGCGAGAACCCGACGCCGAGCCCGCCGATCAGCACGTCCGGCTCCGGGCGCCCGTCGAGGGCGTCGTGGGCCGCGTCCATGAGCAGTCGCTCGGAACGCCCGTCGGAGGTGTCCATCAGGAAGCACCCGTTGGCGATGATCTGCAGCAGCGCGCCGTGGCGCCGCAGCACGACCTCGCCGTACGGACCCTGGCGGCGGTCGATGACCTCGGGGGTGTCGTACGAGGCAGTCATGGCCGCCATCCTGGCACTTTCACCTGTACGGGTCGCGGGAATTGCCGGTGAGGCGCCCCGCGGCCGGATCTTTCGGCAGTGCGGGTGCGGGTGCGATCGGGAGGGTCCGGTGGTCCTCGGGAGTGACGACGGATCCCGCGAGGTTGACGCGACGGCCGGCCGGGGCCCCGGGTGCGCCCCCGGGCCCGCGCTCCTCTCCCTCTCTTCTCCTCTCCATCTCCTCCTCCTCTTTCTCCTCCTTCTCCTTCGTTCCTCCTTTCTTATGGGACCTGTGAGGAGGGGCCGGCTTTCTCGAGGAGTTGCTGAGAACCGTCCCGCGTGCGGCGCCGGTCCTGGGCGGCGGTGGAGGGGACGCGAAGGGTGGTGGGCGACGGAAGGAGCGCCGCGCCGTGGACCCGGGCACCACCGAGCGAGCCGACGCGCCCATCGGGCCGGTGCCGGGCACATCCGGTCCGGGCGACGCGCCCATCGAGCCGGTGCCGGGCACACCCGGTCCGGTGGCCGTGCCGGGGGCCGCGCACACGTCCGCGGCGCCGAGCCGGTTCGGGTCGGCGGCGGGCGTTCCCGCCGCCGGCCCGTCCGCCGCGGGGGTCCTCGCGGCCGTCCCCCGGGCGGCCCGGAGTGCCGTTCCCGGCCGGCCACGCGCACCCCGCGCTCGTCCACTCCCTGCACCAGGCGTCCAGCACGGACGTCGCCCACCTCGTGCGGCATCCCGTGCTCGCGCTGATCGCGAGCGCGCTGTGGATCGTCGGCGGGACCGCCTCGCCGTACGCGGCCGGCTTCCTGCTCGGGCACGTGGTGGCCACGCTCGTCACCGAGCTGCCGGTCGGCGCGGCCGTGCCGACGGGCGTCCTGCCCGTCGGCTCGCTGCACCGGCTCGACTACGGCGTCAGCTTCGGCGTCGCCGCGTGCGCCGGTTCGCTCGCGGGGCTCGTCCCTCCCCGGCTCGGTCCTCACCCGGGACCTGGTCCTCCTCGCCGACCCGGTGACGGACGCGGGCCACCTGATCGCGCCGGCGGTCGGCGTCGCGACCTGGCCGCCGGCACGGCGACGGCACCGCCGCCGTCCTCCCGGACCGGACGCGCGGTCCCGGGGCGAGGCCCCCCGAGCCGTCCGGGCGTGCTCCGTCCGGGCGTGCTCCGATCGGCCCAGGAGCCCTTCTCCTCCGGATCGCCGGATGCGACCCGGTTGAGCCGTCCGGGGCCGGGCGCCCGGCCGGGGGCGTGCCCGCGTGACGCGAGCGCGTCCGGTGCGCTCACGCGGGTGATCCCGCGCCGGGGCCGGCCGTGCGACCGGTCCCGGACCCCGCCGGAGGGCGGAGACCGTCCTCGGTCCGGAGGGCTAGCGGGTGTGCGAGCCGTTGTGCGCGTCGGACGCGGACTGCCACGCCTGCAGGCCCGCCATGGAGGCCTCCTTGGCCCGGCGCCACTGCTGGGCCGCCTGCTGGGACGGCGGCACGTCCATGGTCCGGACCATGCGCCGGCCCGCGGCGAACACGGCGGCGGCCGCGATGACCATGCCGGTGCACGCCACCAGGGTGCCGGCCACGGTGAGCGCGGCGCCGGTCGTGACGAGCCGGGTGTCGATGTCGAGCTTGTGCTGGGAGAGATGGTGGTTCATGACTCCACCATCCGGCCGCCGGTGGCCACCTGCATCCCGAGCGCCCCGCGACCCGGGTTTCCGGCGTCCCCGGTGACGGCTCGCGGGGCTGGACGGGACGCCCGTACGGATGTGTCACAAGCGATCGCTCACAGCGAACAGCCGTCAGGGAACATCGCGGGGCTCCCGTGCATTGAGTCGACATAGCTCAACTTGACTGCCGAAGGGGAGATCATGGCTTCGACGTCCGCATCACTCACCTTGCCCGTGCTGCCGCTCGACGACGAGGTAGTGCTGCCCGGAATGGTGGTTCCGCTGGACCTGAACGACACCGATGTGCGCGCCGCGGTGGAGGCCGCACAGGCCGCCGCCCGTTCAACACCCGGCAAGCCCCAGGTACTCCTGGTGCCGCGCATCGACGGGACCTACGCGAGCACCGGCGTGCTCGGCACCGTCGAGCAGGTCGGCCGACTGGCCGACGGCGACCCCGGCGCGCTGATCCGAGGGCGCGGGCGCGTGAGGATCGGCGCGGGGACCACGGGCCCCGGCGCGGCCCTGTGGGTCGAGGGCACCCGGGTCGAGGAGACCGTCCCGGACCTTTTGCCCGGCCGGGTCGCCGACCTGGTGAAGGAATACAAGGCCCTGGCCACCAGCTGGCTCCGCAAGCGCGGCGCCTGGCAGGTCGTGGACCGGGTGCAGCAGATCGACGACGTCTCCGCCCTTGCCGACAATTCCGGTTACTCACCTTTCCTCAGCGTGGAACAGAAGGTCGAACTGCTGGAGACCGCCGACCCGGTGGCCCGGCTCAAGCTCGCCACCGAACAGCTCCGCGAGCACCTCGCCGAGCAGGACGTCGCCGAGTCCATCGCCAAGGACGTCCAGGAGGGCGTCGACAAGCAGCAGCGCGAGTTCCTGCTGCGGCGCCAGCTGGAAGCCGTGCGCAAGGAACTGCGCGACCTCAAGGGAGAGGGCGGCGAGGACGAGTCCGACGACTACCGTGCCCGTGTCGAGGCCGCCGACCTCCCCGAGAACGTCCGCGAGGCCGCGCTCAAGGAGGTCGAGAAGCTGGAGCGGTCCAGTGACCAGTCGCCCGAGGGCGGCTGGATCCGGACCTGGCTCGACACCGTCCTGGAGCTGCCGTGGAACGAGCGGACCGAAGACGCGTACGACATCAGGGGCGCCCGGGCCGTGCTCGACGCCGAGCACGCCGGTCTGGAGGACGTGAAGGAGCGCATCACCGAGTACCTGGCCGTGCGCAAGCGGCGCTCGGACCGGGGCCTCGGAGTCGTGGGCGGCCGCCGCGGCGGTGCCGTGCTCGCGCTCGTCGGCCCGCCCGGCGTCGGAAAGACCTCGCTGGGCGAGTCCGTCGCGCACGCCATGGGCCGCAAGTTCGTCCGCGTCGCCCTCGGCGGCGTCCGGGACGAGGCCGAGATCCGCGGCCACCGCCGCACGTACGTCGGCGCGCTGCCCGGCCGGATCGTCCGCGCGATCAAGGAGGCCGGGTCGATGAACCCGGTGGTCCTGCTCGACGAGATCGACAAGGTCGGCTCCGACTTCCGGGGAGACCCGGCGGCGGCACTGCTCGAAGTGCTCGACCCGGCGCAGAACCACACCTTCCGCGACCACTACCTGGAGGTCGAACTCGACCTCTCCGACGTGGTGTTCCTCGCCACGGCCAACGTCCTCGAAGCCATCCCCGAGGCCCTGCTCGACCGGATGGAGCTGGTCCGCCTCGACGGCTACACCGAGGACGAGAAGGTCGTCATCGCCCGGGACCACCTGCTGCCGCGCCAGCTGGAGCGGGCCGGTCTGGAGAAGGACGAGGTCGTCCTCGACGAGGGCGCGCTGCGCAAGCTCGCCGGGGAGTACACCCGGGAGGCGGGCGTACGGAACCTGGAGCGGGCGGTCGCGCGGCTGCTGCGCAAGGTCGCGGCCCAGCACGAACTGGGCGACCGGGAGCTGCCGTTCACGGTGACCGACGCCGACCTGCGCGGTCTCATCGGGCGCCCGCACCACGTGCCCGAGTCGGCGCAGGACCCGGCCGAGCGCCGTACGGCGGTGCCCGGTGTCGCCACCGGGCTCGCGGTCACCGGCGCGGGCGGCGACGTCCTCTACGTGGAGGCGTCGCTGGCCGACCCGGAGACGGGCGCGGCCGGTCTGACCCTCACCGGTCAGCTCGGCGACGTGATGAAGGAGTCGGCGCAGATCGCGCTCTCCTTCCTGCGCTCGCACGGCGCGGAGCTGGAACTGCCCGTCGGCGACCTGAAGGACCGGGGAGCGCACATCCACTTCCCGGCGGGCGCGGTCCCCAAGGACGGCCCGAGCGCGGGCGTCACGATGACGACCGCCCTGGCCTCGCTGCTGTCCGGCCGGCTGGTCCGCACCGATGTGGCCATGACCGGTGAGGTGTCGCTGACCGGACGCGTCCTGCCGATCGGCGGGGTGAAGCAGAAGCTGCTCGCCGCGCACCGGGCGGGTGTCACGACCGTGATCATCCCCAAGCGCAACGAGGCCGATCTGGACGACGTCCCGGCCGAGGTCCTGGAGAAGCTCGACGTCCACACCGTCACGGACGTCCGCCAGGTCCTGGAGCTGGCACTGGCGCCGGCGACGAACGGCGCGGTGCCGGAGGTTCCGGTGGCGGCGTAGGGGGCACCTCCCAGGCGTTGAGCACTGGGGGAGGACGCCACCGGAAGGGAAGGCCCGGGTCCCGTGAGGGAGGCCCGGGCCTTCCCCGTGCCGTGCGCGGAGCGCCTCCGCCGTTGCGGCCGGGGCCGTTCGGCCCTCAGCCGTTGGCCAGCGCCTTCACCCGGTCGAGGGCTCCGTTGAACTTGTCGTGGTCCCCGACCGTCGGTCCGGACGACGTGTACTGCCACATCGTGTAGTAGTCCCAGCCCGCCGGCAGCGTCCCCGGGTCGGAGGCGTAGCGCGCGATCCACAAGGGGTTGGACGAGGCGAAGCCGCCGTAGTTGCCGGTGCACTGCGTCCACCAGCTCGCGGCCGTGTAGATCACCGCGTCACGGCCGGTGCGCGCCTTGTACTGGTTCAGGAAGCTGCTGATCCAGCTGACCATCGCGCTCTGCGTCTTGCCGTAGCAGGCGGCCCCGTACGGGTTCCACTCGATGTCGAGCGTGCCGGGCAGCGTCCTGCCGTCGCCGGACCAGCCGCCGCCGTGGTCGACGAAGTAGTTGGCCTGGGTGGCACCGGTCGTGGTGTCCGGGGTGGCGAAGTGGTACGCCCCGCGGATCATGCCGATGTTGTAGGCGCCGTTGTACTGCTGGGCGAAGTACGGGTTCGTGTAGTACGTCCCCTCGCTCGCCTTGGTGTAGGCCCATCTGACCCCGCTGTTCCACAGCGTCGACCAGGCGACGTTGCCCTGGTAGCCGGCGACGTCCACGCCTTCGGTCTGGGTGGCGTCACCGGTGGACGGCGTGCCGTCCTGGCCGTCGTGGGCGGCGACCCCCATGCCCATCCGGGCGGAGCCCCGGGCGGGGACGTCGGCCGCGGAGGAGGGGAGGGTGGGGAGGAGGGAGAAGGCGGCGAGCAGGGTTCCCACCGCGAGTGCCCGCAGGCGGCGGGCCGTTCCGGATCTGTGCACGGGCATGTGCGTGCCTCCGAAGGGCGATGGAGCTCCGGGGCTCGGGGGAGCCCGGTGGAGCTCGGTGGGGGGAGAGCGCGGGCACGCGTGCCGATAGGGGGATCAGGCCGTTCCCGGCCCGGGGTGGCGTGCGCATGCCAGCAGATAAGTGTCTGATAAAGAAGCTACGCACGTAGACGACGACGTGGAAGAGGGGCCGGAGGCTGCCGTTGGTCTACGCCTGCGAAATACTGGCGGAGCTGCGGCAACGGCGAGTTCTGGCAGAAACTTTCAGGATCGGGAAACCGGGTCAGGGGTGCTGACGTGCACGAGGGCGGGAACGACGGCGGACGTCCGGTCGAATCCGGTGTGTCGGGAAATGGTGTGGACCGGTCCACGGCGCCCGGCGGGGCGGAGCGGGAGTTCCTCTCCCTGGAGCGAGAGTTGACGGTCTTCCTGCGCCGCGCCCGTGCCAGCCAGGGAGAGATGGCCCGCGAGGTCCATCCGGACCTGGAGTCCGCCGCGTACGGACTCCTCGTCCGCCTCGAGGAGTGCGGCCGCCAGCGCGCCACGGAACTCGCCGCCTACATCGGCGTCGGCAAGGCCACGATGTCCCGGCAGCTGCGCGCCCTGGAGGAGCTGGGCCTGGTCGCGCGCGAACCCGACCCCGCCGACGGGCGCGCCTGGCTCGTCCACCTCACGGAGGAGGGCCGCGGCCGCGTCTCCAGCGTCCGCGAGGCCCGCCGCGCCCGCTACGTCCGCCAACTCGCCCACTGGGACCAGGACGAGGTCGCGGAACTCGCCCGGCTGCTGAACCAGCTGAACCGCGGCATGGAGAAGTAGCCCCGGCCCGCCCGCCGCCCGCGTCTCCTCACAGCTCCACGAACACCACCGACGCGTCGTCGTGCGGCTTGCCCCGCCGGACGCCCGGCCGCTCCAGCGCCTCCGAGTGCTCCAGTCGCCGTACGCGCTCGACGAGCGAGGCGGAACCCTCCTCGCGCACGAGGGCGAACAGCTCGGTCCAGTCACCCGCGTGGAATCTCTCCACCCAGCGCCCGGCGCCGTCCGTGAGGGCCGCCAGGGCGCGGACCGACGACCGGGGGAGCGTGCCCGTCACCGCGCGCGAGGCCACCGAGGGGTCCGCGGCCGCCGTGAAGAAGCCGCCCTCCTTGTTGCGTACGGTCGCGTCGGCGACGGCGTCCGAGACGAGGGCGGCGCGGGGAAGCCGGGAGAGGCGGTCGTCCAGCAGGGCGGTGACCTCGCCCGTGGGGGATTCCACCAGCAGGGCCGAGTCGGAGAGGACCAGGTACTCGACCTGCGCGGGGGACCACCGTGCGAGGACCACGGTTGCCTGAGGCGTGCGCGGGTGAGAAAGGTCACAGGTGCCGGCGTGCGCGTCGGCGACACGGCGAATCGCCCGCGACAGGACCTCCGGCAGGGACAAATCCCCCTGCGAAACGGACAGTTCGGTCAGCGCTCCGCCCAGCCGCGCGGAGAACCACGGGACCGGATGCAGACAGCCGTACCCGTCCCGGGGCGGTGTCACCCCGTCGAGCACGACCAGTGAACCGCCCTGTCCTGAAGCTGAAAGCCCGACCGATGCGAAGTCCTCATTGGGGCGGCCCGGGTCTCCGGGCTCCGACACGAGTTCGCTGCGCATTCCGCCAGTCTGCACGAGCCCTTCACGAGGGCGCGGAAAGGCCGCCGGGGAACGTCCGGCGTGCGGTCCGGCGGCCCGGGCGCCGGGTTTGGCACGGAATGATCGACTCCGGCAAAACGTGGCGGCGAATACTGCCAAAGCCCGTCCCGGACGTCCAACCGGCCCGCTGCGCGGGCCCCCCGCGGGCGCCCCGAAGACTTGCTCGCCAACTCCCCTCCGATGTTCACTCCTTCGGGTGGCGGGTCAGGTGATGCGGGACCACTGCCCACCGGCACTGGGAGGGTCGGGAGCCGTACCGGGCGTACGCCTCGATTGACGGGACGTCACCCGGGCCCCAAATGGGTACACGAGTCAGGAATGCGAGCACCGGTGCAGAAGACGCGGCCGAGGCGCACAGGCAAGAAGACGGCCTCCAACTCCACAGAGGGCGGCGTCGTCGGCGACGCCACCGACTCCACGGGCCGGGGCAGGACCGCCCACGTACGCAACCGGCTGATCGTGGCCGTGGCGGTCGTCGCGGCCGCCATCGCCGGAGCCGGCGCGCCCATGGTGCTGTCCGCCTCACAGCAACTGAACGATTCCCAGAATCTGGTGACGCTCGCCCAGCGCACCCAGCAGGCGCTGACCCTCGCGCACGCGCTGGCCGACGAGCGCGACGAGGTCACCTCCTACGTCGCCGCGGGCAGGCCCAAGGCCAAGGCGCCCTCCGAGCAGCGCAGCGCCCAGGTCGACCGGCAGGTCGACGAGCTGCGCGCGGACGCGGACGCCCCCGCCGCGCTGCTCGAGGACCTCGACGGCATCGCGACGCTCAGGCGGGCGGCGCTCACCGGGAAGAGCTCCGCCCTCGAGGCGCACCGGGCGTACTCCGGGGCCATCGCCGACCTCCACGCACTCGCCGAGGACCTGGCCGACCGGATGCCGCCGCGCGCGGGCTCCGGCGCGCACGCCCTCGCCGAGCTGGACACCGCCGTCCAGCAGTCCGCCGAGGCCCGCGGGCTGCTCCTGGCGGCCCTCGGCGTCCCGCACACCACCCAGAGCGTCTACAACCCGGTCACGGGCCTGACGTCCACCACGAACGTCTCCTCGCCCGCCGACGCCAAGCAGCGCGACGCGCTGAGCGCCGCCGCCCAGCAGGCGCGCCTGCGCTCCGACGCGGCGATCGCGGACTTCCGCGAGACCGCGCCCAAGCAGGCCGCGACGTCGTACGACTCCACGGTCACCGGCCCCGACGTCGCCTCCGCGGACAAGTACCTGGCGAACCTCACCGGACAGCCCAAGCTCTCCGACTCCGCGCTCGGCACCGACGCCAAGAAGCTCGGCGCCGCCCTGTCCGCCCGGATCGACCTGATGCGCGGCGCCGAGGCCTCCCTCAACGACCACCGCACCAAGGACCTCGAGAAGCTCCGGGACGACGACGTCACCGCGCTGGAGCTCCGCGTCACCCTCCTCGGCGTCCTGATGCTCGTCGCGGCCGGCATGACGACGGCCATGGCCCGCAGCCTCACCCGGCCGCTCGCCGTCCTGCGCCTCGGCTCGGCCCGGCTCGCCGCCGACCCGGCCTCCGGGGAACCGGTCAGGTTCACCGGCCGCAACGACGAGTTCGCCCAGGTCGTCCGCTCCGTCAACGCGCTGCACGCCCACGCGGCCGGACTGCACGAGCGGATCGCCACCCTCGAGACCGACCGCAAGCACCTCGTCGGCCAGCGCCAGCAGATGGCCGACGAGCGCGACCGGCTGCGCGGCGAACTCGCCGAGGCGGCGGCACACCTGGAGCAGGTGCGCGGCACCATCCACAGCACCTTCGTCAACCTCGCGCTGCGCACCCTCGGCCTCGTCGAGCGACAACTCGGCGTCATCGAGGGCCTGGAGGAGCGCGAGCAGGACCCGGACCGCCTCTCCACCCTCTTCAAGCTCGACCACTTCGCCACCGTCATGCGGCGGCACAGCGAGAACCTCCTCGTCCTCGCCGGTGCCGAGCACGTCCAGCACCACGCGCACCCGGTGCCGCTCGTCGACGTCGCCCGGGCCTCGGTCAGCGAGATCGAACGGTACGAACGGGTACGGATCGCCGCGCTGCCCCCGCACGCGCACATCGCCGGGTTCGCCGCCGACGACATCAGCCACCTGCTGGCCGAACTCCTGGAGAACGCCACCTCCTTCTCGCCGCCCGACGTGCCCGTCGAGGTCTCCGGCTGGCTGCTGGAGAGCGGCGACGTGATGCTCTCCGTGCAGGACGAGGGCATCGGCATGACCGACGAACGGATGAGGCACCTCAACGCCCGCCTCACCGAGTTCGACCCCGAGGACACGTACGACCAGGAGAGCGGCGAGGGACTCGGGCTCGGCCTGTACGTCGTGGCCCGGCTCGCCCACCGGCACGGCGTACGGGTGAAGCTGCGCGAGCAGAAGCAGGGCGGGGTGGCCGCCGTGGTCGTCCTCCCGAAGGCGCTGCTCGCCGCCGCGCCGTCGTCGACCGTCCCCACCTCCGTCCGGATCGTCGGCGGAGCCCCCGCCGTGACCCTGCCGGGCGCCGACGCCGAGGCCAACTCCAACGTGCTGCGCGGCCGTTCGATCCGGCGCGCCTCGCTGCCGGCCCCGGCCGACGGCGAGGACCCGCTGATCGCGGCGGCCGAGATGGCCGTGCAGGAGTCCGGTTCCGAACCGGAAGCGGATCCCGAGCAGGCACCCGCCCCCGAGCAGCCACCGGCCCCCGAGTCCGGGCAGGCCGCGCGGACCCCGGTCATCCCGGCCCCCCGGGAGCCCGAGCCGGCCGCGGAGCCGGAGCCCACGTCCGAGACGACGATGGAGCTGCTGCTCCCGGAGCTCGCCCCGGAAGTCCCCGCGTCGGAGACCACCGGCCCGGACGCGGCCGGCGAGCCGTCCGGTACGACCGGTGCGCCCGCCCCCGGGAGCCCCGAGACGGCCGGAGCCCCCGTGGAGCCGGCCCCCGGCGCCGCCGAGGCCGCCGCCTCCCTTCCGGGCGGACCGGCCGATGAGCCCGCCCCCTCGGCGGGCCCGTCCGCCGAGGCACCCGCGGCCCCGGCCGCCGCCGACCCCTACGCCATCGGTCCCGACCACCACGAGCGGGTCCCCGACGAGCAGCCCAGGCTCACCGACAAGGGCCTGCCCAAACGCACGCCGAAGATCTCCGCCCCCGCCGCCGCACCGCGGCCGCGCGTGGGCGGCGTGGACGCCGACGCCCTGCGCCGCAGGCTCGGCGGGTTCCACCGGGGAGCGATCGAAGGCCGCCGCGACGTGGAGGCCGAGATCGCCGAACGGACGGGCGAGACCCCCACGCCCGAAGGACAGGCCCCGGCGGCCCCCACACCAGCACACGCGTCCGCAGGACCCGCGCCCACCGCGCACCGGACCGACGCGCAGGACGTAGAAGCATCGGGGGGCAAAGTCGAGGAGGCAAGCAATTGACCGCGACCAGTACCTTCGGCCTGAGCAGCGAAGCACGTAACCTGCACTGGCTGCTGACCAATCTCGTCGAGGAGGTGCCGGGCCTCCAGTCGGTCGCGGTCGTCTCCTCCGACGGCCTGCTCCTGCTCTCCTCCGACCCCGGCCACAACGCCGAGGCGAGGACGGCCGACAGCACCCGGCCCAAGGGCCCCAAGGGCTCCGCGGCCGACCTCGCGACCATCGTCTCCGGCATCGGCAGCCTCACCCTCGGCGCCGCCAAGCTGATGGACAACGGCGGCGTGAAGCAGACCATGGTCGCGATGGACGAGGGCAGCCTCTTCGTCATGGCGATCAGCGACGGTTCGCTCCTCGGGGTGCACGGCTCCGCGGACTGCGACATGAGCGTGGTGGCGTACCACATGGCGCTCTTCGTCGGCCGGGCCGGACACGTCCTGACCCCGGAGCTGCGCATCGAGCTCCGGAAATCCCTAGAGGCCGACGCTTCCGGGAGCGCCTGATGACCGCGTCGAAGGGCGTCAAGAAACTCCCGGTGCGCGGCGGGGACCGCAAGCCGGCCCGCGTACGCCCCTACTCGCTCACCGGCGGACGGACGCGCTTCGGCCACGTCCTGCTGGTGGAGACGTTCGTGGCGGCGCTGGACGCCCCGGAGGCGCGCAAGGAGCTGACCGGGGGCTCGCTCACCGCCCGGGTCATGCCCGAGATGCGGGCCATCGTCGAACTCTGCCGCCGCATGCGTACGGTGGCCGAGATCGCCGCTCTTCTCAGGATGCCGCTCGGAGTGGTCCGCGTGCTCTTGAGCGACCTGGCGGACCAGGGAAAGATCCGTGTGTACGGAACAGGTCACGGCCCGGGACAGCCGGACCGTGCCCTGCTGGAAAGGGTGCTGAGTGGACTCCGTCGTCTCTGACGCCGAACCTGGCGTCGCCCCCGACGCCGAAACCGGTGTCGACCCCCTCCTCGAAGAAGAGGAGAACCTGCAGGCCTGGCAGACGGACCGCACGCGCGCGCCGATCGCCACCAAGATAGTGGTGGCCGGCGGCTTCGGCGTCGGCAAGACCACCCTCGTCACGTCCGTCTCGGAGATCACGCCCCTCCAGACGGAGGCGCTGATGACCCAGGCCAGCGAGGAGACCGACGACCTCACGGGTACGCCGGACAAGCTGACCACCACCGTGGCCATGGACTTCGGGCGCATCACGCTCGACGACGACCTGGTGCTCTACCTCTTCGGCACGCCCGGCCAGCAGCGGTTCTGGTTCATGTGGGACGACCTGGTGCGCGGCGCGATCGGCGCGGTGGTCCTCGCCGACACCCGCCGCCTCTCGGACTGCTTCCCGGCGCTCGACTACTTCGAGAGCTGCGGACTGCCGTACGTCGTCGCCGTCAACCACTTCGACGGCAGCGACGAGTACGAGCCGGACGACGTGCGCGAGGCCCTCACCGTTCCCTCGCACATACCTGTCATGATCATGGACGCGCGCCGCCGGATCTCGGTCGTCGAGACCCTGCTCGCGCTCGTCGGCCACGCACTCGAAGTCAGCCCCGAATAAGCAGGGCCCCCGAGGACTGGGAGAAACAACCCGCATGCGGAAGATACTCGTCGTCGGAGCCGGCCAGTCCGGACTCCAGCTCGCCCTCGGACTCCAGTCGCACGGGTACGAGGTCACCCTGATGTCGAACCGGACGGCGGACGAGATCCGTTCCGGCCGGGTCATGTCGACGCAGTGCATGTTCGACACGGCGCTCCAGCACGAGCGCGATCTCCAGCTGAACTTCTGGGAGTCCCAGGCCCCGAAGATCGAGGGGCTCGGAGTCTCCGTCGCGGTCCCCGGCTCCTTCGACCCGGGCCCCTCGCAGCGCGCCATCGACTGGGTCGGCAAGCTCGACGGCTACGCGCAGTCGGTCGACCAGCGCGTCAAGATGGCCGGCTGGATGGAGACGTTCGCGCAGCGCGGCGGCCAACTGGTCATCCACGGCGCCGCGGTCTCCGACCTCGACTACTTCTCCCGCGCGTACGACCTGGTGCTCGTCTCGGCGGGCAAGGGCGAACTCGTCTCGATGTTCGGCCGTGACGCCGACCGCTCCCCGTACACCGAGCCGCAGCGCGCCCTCGCGGTGTCCTACGTGCACGGCCTGGGCCCGCGCCCGGAGCACCCGGACTACGACGCGGTCCGCTGCAACCTGGTTCCCGGCGTCGGCGAGCTGTTCATCATGCCGACCCTCACCACCTCGGGCCGCGCCGACATCCTCTTCTGGGAGGGCATCCCCGGCGGCCCGCTCGACGTCTTCAACGGCGTCAAGGACCCCGCCGAGCACCTCTCCCTGACCCTGGAACTCATGGAGCGGTTCACGCCCTGGGAGTACGCCCGCGCCACGAACGTCGAACTCACCGACGCGGGCGGCACGCTGTCCGGGCGGTACGCCCCCACCGTCCGCAACCCGATCGGCCGCCTCCCCGGCGGCGGACTGGTCCTCGGCGTCGCGGACGTCGTCGTGGCCAACGACCCGATCACCGGCCAGGGCTCCAACTCGGCCTCCAAGTGCGCCGCCGCCTACCTCGCCTCGATCGTCGAGCAGGGCGACAAGCCCTTCGACGAGGAGTGGATGCAGGCGACCTTCGACCGCTACTGGGACACCGCGCAGCACGTCACCAAGTGGACCAACGCCATGCTGGGCGTCCCCCCGGAGCACGTCCTCAACCTCATCGGAGCCGCGGGCCAGCTCCAGCCCGTCGCCGACCGCTTCGCCAACGGCTTCGACAACCCGGCCGACTTCGAGAACTTCTTCTTCGACCCGGAGAAGACGGCGGCCTACCTGGCCTCGGTCACCGGGGCGGCGGAGGCGTAGCCCTCGTCGGATCCCTCCGCGGCCTCCTCGGGGAGCTTCGGCGGCGCGTAGTGCCGCAGGGGCTCCCCGCCCGGGTCCGGGCGCACGGCGCCCAGCAGCGGGTTCGCCGCGATGGGGGACACCTTGATCCTCGCCCCGGGCCGCGGCGCCTGCACCACCATCCCGTCGCCGAGGTAGAGGGCGACGTGCGTGGCCTCGGGGAAGTAGACCACCAGATCGCCGGGACGCAGTTCGTCCAGCGGGACCCTCGGAAGCTCGGCCCACTGCTCCTGGCTGGTGCGCGGGATGGGCCGGCCGGCCCGCTCCCAGGCCTGTGACGTCAGCCCCGAGCAGTCGTAGGCCTTCGGCCCCTCCGCGCCCCACTCGTACGGCTTCCCGATCTGCTCGACGGCGTAGCGAAGCGCCTCCTCGCCCTCCCGCGTGGGCGGACGCACGCTGCTGAGGGCACCGGACGCCATGATCTTCTTCTGTGCCGCGGCCGTTCCCGACCGCTCGGCCCGGTCCAGTCCGGCGATCTGGTCCGCGGTCAGCGAGGCGAGCAGCCGCTGGACGTCGTCCAGGCGCTCGCGCACCTCGTCCTGCTCCTTCTTCTGCCGTGCGGCCAGGGCGAGTTGCCCGTCCAGCGCCTTGCGGGCCGCGCGCGCGAGCGCGTCGGCCCGCTTCTCGCCGCCCGCGACCCGCCGCACGGTCGCGGCCCGCTCCAGCGACAACTGTCCGATCAGGTGCCCCTGGTCGAGGGCGTGCTGCGGATCCCGGGCGAGCAGCAGCCGTACGTACGGGGAGATCTCGTCCGCGCTCTGGTACTGCTGCCGGGCCAGCCGTCCGGCGGCGCCCCGGCTGTCCTCCAGCGACAGACGGGCCCTGGCGAGCCGGGCGTCGAGCCGGGCGACCTCCGCCCGCTGCTCCTTCAGCTTCTCGGCGGTCCCGTTGTACGCCTCGGTGGCGCGCTCGGCGTCCCGGTACAGCCGCTGAAGGTCCGTCAGCAAAGAAGCCGCAGACCGCTCGGAACCCTGGCCCGGCTCAGGAGCGGCCCCCGCGGGCGCGGAGGGAAGCAGCGCCCCGACCGCGACCGCCCCCGTGCAGACCAGGCGCAGCAGCCTTCCTGACACAACATCACCTCCGGTGCCGGGGCGGCCCGTCCACCGCCCGTCTCGCACCGCAGGATCGGACCGCCGCGTCCCGCACGCGCGCCGGAAGGCCGCTTCGGCCCAAGAACGTCACTCGTCGGCGTTGCTCTCCGGCGTGGCGCCGCCCTTGCGCGATGACCACGGCAGCTTGAACCGGCGCTCCGACGAGCCGCCCTCGGGGTCGTACTCGTACTTCCACCCCTGGTGGAGCCCGAGCCGCTTGCTCGTCGCGGCCTGGACGCGCCGGTAGACGACCACGGTGGACGGGCCGCCGTCGACTCCGGGCACCGGGATCCGGTACGTCTTCGGCGGGTGCCCCGTGATCCCGATCAGGACGGGCAGGACGCGCCCGTCCAGCGGGCCGCCGACAAAGGGGGTGTCTTCGCTCTTCACCGGACCAGTGTCACAGCAGGTGGGCCGCGTTCCCGACAACGGGCAGCACCCGGCGGACCAGCACCCCCGTGACACCGTCGGGCCGCTCCATCACGAGCGCCGCCCGGACCGCCGCCGCGGTCTGCGCATCGCTCCCGGCGCTCGCCACGAGCGCCGCCACGAACTGCTCGACGAGCCAGTCCCGCAGCTCGTCCAGCGGCGGCTCCTTGTCCTCGTCGAGCCAGATCAGCGAGGCGGCCTCCACGGCCGTGATCCACATCCGCACGGTCATCCGCAGCCGGGGCCCGGGATCCTTCACCACCAGATGATCGAGGATGTGCTCCGCCGCGGCCCTGCGCACTCCGTCGACTATGGCCGTGGTCCGCGAGGTCTCGATGACGCTCCCGCCCTGCAGCAGAGCGCTGAACCCGGCGTCGTGCTGGTCCACGAACGCGAGGTACCGGTCGAGCGCCCGGGAGAGCCGCTCGGTCAGCGGCCCCTCCGCGGGCTCCGCGAAACACTGCTCCAGCTCCTCCGCGGCCGACCGCAGGGCGGCCTCGTACAACTGCTGCTTGCCGCCCGGGACGTACCGGTACACGAGCGGCCGCGACACCCCGGCCGCCTCCGCCACGTCGTCCAGCGAGACGTCCTCGGGCGCCCGCTGGGCGAACAGGGACAGCGCGGCCTCGAGCAACTGACTGCGCC
>NZ_KZ626887.1 GCF_002911015.1 Streptomyces populi | reverse complement strand
CATCTCCTTGAGCGGGACGTAGGCGCCGTGGTCGAGCCCCCGGTCCGGGATGTCCTGCACCGGCGTACCGGGCGCGCGCAGCAGCTTGCGCACGGACTCGGCGAGCCGCGGGGCCCCGGGGGCGGCGTACGTCACCTGGTAGTAGTGCTCGGGGAAGCCCCAGAAGTCGTAGACGAGGGGGACCGTCTCGACGGCCCCGAGGGCGAGCGGGGCCTCCTCCCAGTGGGCGGAGACGATGAGGATCGCCCTGGGGCGGGGCAGGTCGGCGGACCAGGCGGCGAGCTGTCCGGGCCAGACCGGGTCGTCGGCGAGCGGCGGGGCGCCATGGCTGAGATAGAGGGCGGGCATGCGCTCCGGCGCGGGGCGCTCCTCGGTGGCGGCGGACATGGCGGCTCCCTCCGGAGAGTTCCATCGTAAGGCGACGGTATTTGATCCTTGAAGCAGTTACTTAAACTCTCAAGCTTTCCTGTCGAAGTCGAGAGTACGGCGAGTTTGTTTAAGTTTCAAGAAGAGGCTCGTACAGTGGAGTACATGAACACGGCACCCGCTCCCGCTGAAGAGCCGCGCTGGCTCACCGACGAGGAACAGCGCATCTGGCGCGCGTACATGCACGCCACGACCCTCCTGGAGGACCACCTCGACCGTCAGCTCCAGCGCGACGCGGGCATGCCGCACATCTACTACGGCCTGCTCGTGCAGCTCGGCGAGACACCGGACCGCCGGCTGCGGATGACGGAGCTGGCCATGAACGCGAAGATCACCCGCTCACGGCTCTCGCACGCCGTCGCCCGGCTGGAGAAGAACGGCTGGGTGCGCCGCGAGAACTGTCCCTCCGACAAACGGGGCCAGTTCGCGGTCCTGACCGACGAGGGCTACGAGGTGCTGCGGCGCACCGCGCCGGGCCATGTCGCCGCCGTGCGCCAGGCCCTGTTCGACCGGCTCGGCCCGGACCAGCGGAAGGCATTCGGAGAGGCCATGCGGGTCATCGCCGAGGGGCTCCAGCCGAAGGACGCGGGCGCGGACCTGCCCTGGCTGCGCTAGGGCGCGTTCCGAAAGTCCCGTCCGGCTCGCGACGCCTGGACAGGGGACCGCCCCGGTTCCGTGTGGCGTGGAACCGGGGCGGTCTCAGGGGGCGTACGGACGGGGCGTCCCCGTCCCCGTCCGTACGCGAGGCGGCGTCACGCGGACCGCGGAAGTACCGGGCCGCGGGCCGCGGAAGTACCGGAGTACGGAGTGGCCGCGAGGTCAGTGCGCGACGACCGGCACCTTCAGCTCGTCCTCCGCGCCCTCGCCCGTGCCCGAGCCGACGACCGCGGAGGCGTCCGGACGGCCGGTGTTGATCAGGGTGAAGGCGATCGCCGCGGCGGCCACGAGGATGCCCACGGCGAACCAGATCGCGTTGCTGTAGCCGTGCACCATGCCCTCCGCCTGGACCAGCTGCTGCTGCGCCTTGGTGCCGGCGCCCGCCATGTGGTCCTTGATGTAGGCGGTGGTCGCGGAGGCCGCGATCGTGTTCAGCAGGGCCGTGCCGATCGCTCCGCCGACCTGCTGCGAGGTGTTGACCATCGCCGAGGCGACACCGGCGTCACGCGGCTCGATGCCGTGCGTGGCCAGCGACATGGCGGGCATGAACGCCGTACCCATGCCGAGGCCGAGCAGCAGCATCGCCGGCAGCACCAGGGACGCGTACGACGAGCCGATCTCCAGCTGCGACAGGAGCAGCATGCCGACCGCGGCGACCAGGAAGCCGGGGCCCATCAGCAGGCGCGGCGCGACCCGGGTCATCAGCCGGGCGCCGATCTGCGTGGAGCCCGTGATCATGCCCGCGATCATCGGCAGGAAGGCGAAGCCGGTCGAGATCGGCGAGTAGCCCTTCACGATCTGCAGGTAGTACGTGAGGAAGAGGAACGTGCCGAACATGGCGATGATCGCCAGGCCGAGGGAGAGGTAGACGCCGCCGCGGTTACGGTCGAGGACGACGCGCAGGGGCAGCAGCGGGGCCTTGACCTTGGACTCGGTGAGGACGAACGCGGCCAGCAGCACGGCCGAGGCCACGAACAGGCCGACCGTCAGGGAGTCGCTCCAGCCGTCCGACTCGGCGCGGGTGAAGCCGTAGACGAGGGAGACCAGACCGAGGGTGGACAGGACGACACCCGGGATGTCGAGCGGCGAGCGGTTGCGGCCGCCCTCAGGCTCACGGATGACGAAGTACGCGCCGGCCGCGGCGATGATCGCGAACGGGATGTTGACGAAGAAGGTCCAGCGCCAGTTCATGTACTCGGTGAGGACACCGCCGAGGATGAAGCCGACGGCGCCGCCGCCACCGGCGATCGCGCCGTAGATGCCGAACGCCTTCGCGCGCTCCTTGGCGTCGGTGAACATCACGGCGAGCAGCGAGAGCGCCGCGGGCGCCAGCAGCGCGCCGAACACGCCCTGGAGGGCACGGGCACCGAACATCATGGCGCCGCTCTGTGCCGCGCCACCGAGCGCGGAGGCCGCGGCGAAACCGACCAGGCCGATGACGAACGCCCGCTTGCGGCCCCACAGGTCGGCGATGCGGCCGCCGAACAGGAGCAGACCGCCGAAGGCGAGGGCGTAGGCCGTGACGACCCACTGCCGGTTGCCGTCCGAGATGCCGAGGTCCTGCTGGGCCGAGGGCAGCGCGATGTTCACGATCGTGGCGTCGAGCACCACCATCAGCTGGGCCAGTGCGATGAAGACGAGCGCCTTCCAGCGGTTGCTGTGCGCGTCGGACACCGGGTCCGGAACTGCTTTGGACGTGCCTGTTTCAGACATGGGGGTACCCACTCCGGGACTTCGTGACGAAAAAATGAAAGGAAAGGGGACGGCCCGTCGACGGTGACGGCCGGGAGGCGGCTCGGCACGACCCGTCCCTGATGACGAGTGCGCCTCACGCGCGGCGAGTTCGAGCTGTGCGAGTCGTAAGAGCTGTAAAGGCTGTAAAGGCTGTAAAGGCTGTCAGGGCTGTAGGTGCTTGCGAGTCATGGGTGGTGCGGGGCGAGTCGCGCGCCGTGACGCGCGAACCGTGGTCCGTGGATCGCGAGTTGTCGGATACGAGCAGGAGTCACGAGCTTCGGCCGGTGTCCCGCGCCGCGCTCATCGGCCGGCGGCCGGCCGGGCACGGCGCCCGACGGGCCGGTCACACTCGTCGCAGTCCCTCCAAGTCGGCCGCCACTCCCGGAAGTTCGGAACGGGCCGGGGCCCGCATGCCGTCCAGGAGCAGCTGCAGATGACGGTGCACGAAGCGGTCGATGCCCTGGCACGCGGTGCCCGGCAGCGGCCTGGTGAGCTGGCTGACGGCGATCATCAGATCGCCCAGCTCGACGTCGGGGCGCAGCTGTCCGGCCTCACGGGCACGGGTCATCAGCCGCTGTATCAGTTCGGTGATCCGGTCGCGCGCGGCGACCAGGTCGGGGTGGTTCTGGTCGAAGCTCTCGGAGAGCATCGGGCACAGGGCGCCGATCCGCTCGTCGGCGGCGAAGTGCACGAAGCCGCTCAGCGCCTCGAACGCGTCGCCGTCCGCGGCGAGCGCCTCCTCGACCCACTCCGAGGTGCGGTCCATGACCGAGCACACGACCTCGCGGGCGAGGGCGTCGCGGTCGGGGAAGTTGCGGTACACCGTGGCGTTGCCGACGCCTGCCCGGCGGGCGATCTCGTCGAACGGCACCTCGGCGCCGAACTCGACGAACATCTCGCGGGCGGCGGCGACGATCCGCTCCCGGTTGCGCAGGGCGTCGGCCCGGGGCCGGGTCACTCGGCGCTGTACGGGGGTGGCGGTCTCCACGGCGTACTCCTCGAAGCATCTCGGAGGCTGGACACGATCCGGGGATTCGCTCCCCGTTTCGCTCGGACGTATGGCTAAACGGGGAAACGATCCCCGGTTATTTCCCTGATCCGGAAGAGGAATATGTGACCTGCGTCACATTCTCCTCCCCGTGACGGTCGGCCGCCCGCTCCCCGCCCCGCACCAGGCCCGCCACCTGCCCTTTCGGCGCTTCCGCGACTCCGCCGCACCCCTGGGCGGCGACCGCTTCGTTCCCTCCCCCGGCGTGAACCCGATCGGGCCCGTCCAGCGCGCGCCCCGCGTGTCGGCGACACAGGGTGATCGAAAGGGTGCAGTCGGAGACCGGTGGCTGCCGTGGAGCGAAGGACCCCCCGCATGCAGCCGTCCAGCCGCCGCATACGCCCGCGCCGTGTGGCCGCGCTGGCCACGGTGACCGTTCTGACGCTGGCGGTCAGCACCTCCGCCGGCACCGGGCACCTGACGGCCGGCTCCGCCACGGCGGGCTCCGCGGCGCTGGCCCGCTCCGCCGCGCTCGGCCCCTGCATGATCAACGGCCCCTCGGACGTGCAGATGGGGGAGGGGATACCGACCGCGGGCGGTTACGCCCGCTCCACCGGAACCCTCCGGGCCCTGACCCTGATGGTCGACTTCTCCGACGCGCCCGCCAAGGGCAGCGCCCTCGACCGGTACGACGAGTTCTTCCCGAAGACGCAGGAATGGTTCCGCACCGCCTCCTACGGCCGCCTCGACTACCGCCCCGAGGCCCCCGTCCGGCACTGGCTGCGGATGCCCAAGCCCTTCAAGGCGTACGGGATAGAACGCGGCGCCCCCTTCGACCCCGGCTACCGGGAACTGGTCCAGGACATCGTGGCCACGGCCGATCCCGAGGTCGACTTCCGGTCGTACGACATCCTGAACGTGCTGGTCACACCGAACGCCGGGCCCTCCGCGCTGGACACCGTGCTGTCCGTGACCTTCGCCGGCAACACCGAGGCGCCGGTGGCCGACGGCGTCCCGGTCGCCAACGCGTCCTTCGTCTACAGCCGCCAGGACGACGGCTCGGGCTCCTACGCCGACACCGGCTACCGCGTCCTGCCGCACGAGAACGGCCACACCTTCGGCCTGCCCGACCTCTACACCCAGGACGGCGGCGGCGCGGTCGGGCACTGGGACATCATGAGCGAGGACTGGGGGGCCGACAACGACCTGCTCGGCTGGCACAAGTGGAAGCTCGGCTGGCTCGACGCCTCCCAGGTCAGCTGCGCGACGGCACGCGGCACCAGCGAGTACACGCTGACCCCGCTGGCCCTGCGGGGCGGCGCCAAGCTCGTCGTCATACCCGTCGGCACACGGAGCGGATACGTCCTCGAACTGCGCACCCGCGCGGGCAACGACTCCGCCGTCTGCCGTCCCGGCATCCTCGTCTACAAGGTCGACACGGGCGTGGACACCGGGAACGGGCCCGTCACGGTGTACGACTCCCGCCGCGACAGCGGCGGGTGCACCCGCTCCCCCAACGTCCAGGCGGAACTCTCCGACGCGCCCTTCTCCCTGGGTGAGACCTTCAAGGCCGCCAAGGAGAAGATCACCGTCCAGGTCGCGTCGGCGGACGCCGCGGGGAGGTACCGGGTGTACGTGACCCGTCGCTGACCACCGACGACCGGACGACCGGGCGGGCGGGCGACCGGGCGGGCGGGCGACCGGACGGACGGGCTCCGGCGGACAGGGAGCGGACCCCGACGGAACGGACGGCTCCGGCGGACAGGAGGGTGGGCCCCGACGGAACGGACGGGCCCTGGCGGACGGCCGGGAAGGCGACCGGCCGGCAGGACGACCGGCAGGCAGGACGACAGGGCGACCGATCGGCAGGAGCACGTCCGGCGGACCGGCGTCCGGGCCGGGGAGCGGCCGACCCGCTTCGGCGTCCGGGCGAGCACTACCGCGGCTCTGTCCGGGCAAGCACTACCGTGGTTCTTCCGAGGTCCGCCACACGGTGGCTCGTCCGGAACGCGCCGCGCGGTGACTCTTCCGGGAGCCCCATCGGAGAGCCCATGCCATCACGTCCCACGTCATCGAGCCCCGCCTCGTCGCACGTCACCCCGTCGCACCCCGCGTCCGCGGGGACGGGTGGCGGGTCCGCGGCGCCCGGCTCCGGCCGCACGGCCGCCGGGGCCGGTGTACCCGAGGAGGCGGTCACCCCGCTCATCCGCGGGCTCGCCGTGCTGCGGAGGCTGACCGAGGCGGACGGGGCGGCCAGTCTGAGCGGGCTCGAACGGGCCACCGGGCTCGCGCGGTCCACCGTCGACCGGATCACCGCGACCCTCGCGCGCATGGGCTACGTACGCCTCGACGGCCGGGACGCCGTCCTGGCCCCCCGTCTGATGGAACTCGGCAACGCCTATCTCGCGGCCCTCCGGCTCCCCCGCCTCCTGGACCCGCACGCCGACGCCCTCGCCGACGAGCTCGACGAGTCGGTGTCCATCGCCGTCTGCGACCGGGACGGCATCCGTTTCATCCATCAGGCGACCCGGCGCCGCGCGATGTCCCTGCACTTCAGCATCGGCGACCTGCTCCCCGCCGAACGCACCGCTCCCGGAGCGCTGTTCGCGTCCGAGTGGAACGAGGAGGAGTGGCGGCGCTGGCGGGAGCGCCGCGCTGCCGATCCGGAGGACCGCGGCTTCCCGGCCGTACCGGCACGGAGCAGGCCGTACGAGGGAGGACCGGACTCGGCCGTGCTCCCTGCCGCCCAACGCCCCACCGTCGGGGACGACTTCGAGCAGCGAGCGGCCGAAGCGGGCGAAGCGGGCTGGGCGTCGGACGACCAGTTGATCGAACCGGGGCTCGTCGCCGTCTCGATGCCCGTACGGGAGGCGGGGCGGATCGCCTGCGTGGTGAACGTGGTGAGCCACACGAGCCGGCACAGTGCCGCCGGACTGCGGGACGCGCTGCTGCCGCGGCTGCGGACCGCCGTGGCCGAGATGGAACGGGCGCTGGACCGGGAGCCGGCGCCGGAGCGGGAGGCGGAGCCCGCGCGGAACGGCACGCGGGCCGAGCCGGGAGGCGCGGAGGGCACCGGGGGCACCGGGGGCCCGGAAACCACGGGGAAGGCCGTCGCGCCTTCCGGGCTCGCCGACTGGACCGGCGCCTCCAAGCAGGAGCTGGGCCGGGACTTCGTCGAGTCGCTGGCACGGGGCCTGACCGTGATCACCGCCTTCGGCGAGGGCCGCGCCGAACTGACCCTCACCGAGGTCGCGCGGGCGACCGGACTCGCCCGCGCGACCGCCCGGCGGGCCCTGATCACGCTGGACCACCTCGGATACGTCACCACGCACGACCGCGTCTTCCGGCTCACCCCCCGCGTCCTGGGGCTCGGCTTCCCGCCCCTGTCACGGGTCTCACTCCCCGCGATCGCGGCCCCCCACATGACCGAACTCTCCCAGCGGCTGCGCGACTCGGTGTCGCTCGCGGTGCTGACCGGCACCGCGATCCAGTACACCGGACGCGTCTCCACCCGCAGCATCATGAGCGTCGACGTCGCCGTCGGCACCCGGCTGCCCGCGTACGCCACCTCCCTGGGCCGAGTGCTCCTGGCCGATCTCCCGGAGGACCGTGCGGCGGAGCTGGTGGCCGACAGCGCGCCCGGGGACGCCCCCCGGCAGCCCGTCCTGGACCCGGAACGGTCCAGGGCCGACCTGGAACGGGTACGGAAGGACGGATACGCCCTGGTGGAGGGTGAGTTGGAGCAGGGGCTGCGGTCCATCGCCGTCCCGGTGCGCGACCGCGCCGGACGGGTCGTGGCCGCGGTGAACGTCGCCATGCACAGCAGCCGCCGCACCGCCGAGGCATGCGTCGGCGACGTACTGCCCGAACTGCGCGCGACGGCCACCGGCATCGAGGCGGACCTGCACATCGCGGGCCGCTTCCGCCGGGTGCGGCCGAGCTGATCCGGGCACCGCGGGCACAGGGCTCCCGCGCCCGGCCCCGCCTCTCCCTTGCGCCTTCAACAAGCCTCATACGCAGGGCAGTTGCCCCGTGGCGTAAAGATGATCCACACATCCATGCCCCGTTGACAGATCCAAAAGCGGGTTCTTAGCGTCGCTCGCGGCAGGACGAACAGCAGCCGAACGACAAGGAGCGTCCGGGTGGTCACGTCATGGTGAGGCAGGAGAGGTCCGAGCGAACCAGGCGCAACCTGATCCGGGCCGCCTCGACCGTGTTCGACCAGACCGGCTACGAAGGGGCCACCCTGGCCGCGATCAGTGACCGCGCGCAGGTCACCAAGGGCGCCCTGTTCTTCCACTTCTCGGCCAAGTCCGATCTCGCCCGCGCCGTCCAGGCGGAGGCCTGCGTCACGTCGGACGCCGCACTCGTGAAGCTGACGCGGCGCGAGACCCCGGCCTTCGAGACGGCCACCGCCATGGCCCACGCCCTCGTGGGCCTCCTCGAGACCGACATGACCGTCCGGGCGGGAGCACGCCTGGCCCGGGAGATCAGGACCCCCGACGATCCGTCGCTCCACTGTCACCTCAACTGGCTCGACGCCCTGCACGGGGTCCTGGACCGGGCCCGGAGCGACGGCTCGCTGCTCCCCGGCGTCGACGTCCGCGCGGCCGCCGTGCTGATGCTGTCCATGATCACCGGCATCACGTCCCTGCCCCGGCTCCCCGTCGGCCCCGCCTCCTCCGGCCCCCCGCCGCCCCCTCCCCCGCGGCACGCCCCCGGCCCCCGCTTCCCCCGGGAGAACGGCGACCTGTGGCTGACCCGCATGCTCCACCTGACCCGCCCGGCCCTCTCGGACCTCCCGGCCGACTGAGTCGTGCTCCGTGACCCCGGAAAGGGCGCTGAACAGCATTGAAGAAAAAGCGAGTCGTCATCGTGACCGGCGGAGGTTCGGGCATCGGGGAGGCGACGGCCCGACTGCTGAGCGAGGGCGGCCACCACGTGGTCGTGTCCGGCCGGCGCGACGAGCCCCTGCGACGTCTCGAAGCCGAGACCGGGGCACTGGCCCGTCCGTCCGACGTGGGGGACCCCGGGGCGGCCGACGCTCTCGTCCGGGCGGCCCTGGCCACTCACGGGCGACTCGACGGACTGGTCCTCAACGCGGGCATCGGGCGCGGCGGAGCCGTGGGCGACCTGTCGCTGGAGGACTGGGACGAGGTGATGCGCACCAACCTCACCGGCCCGCTGATGCTCCTGCGCGCGGCGCTCCCGCACCTGCTGGAGACGGGCGGGGCCGTGGTCGCCGTCGCCTCGGTGTCCGCGCTGCGCAACGGCACCAGCAACGCCCCGTACGCCACCTCCAAGGCGGCCCTGCTCCAGCTCTGCCGCTCCGTCGCCGTCGACTACGGACGCCAGGGCGTGCGGGCCAACGTCGTGTGCCCCGGCTGGGTACGCACCGAGATGGCCGACCGGCGCATGACGCGTTTCGCGGAGGAAGCGGGCCTCGACGGCGGTGTCGACGCCGCCTACGACGCGGCGACCGCGCTCCTGCCCATGGGGCGGCCGGGTGAACCGCGTGAAGTCGCCGAGGTGATCGACTGGTTGCTGTCCCCGGCCGCGTCGTACGTCAACGGCTCGGTCCTCACCGTCGACGGCGGCGCGACGGCCCTCGACCCCGGGACCCTCGGGTTCGACTTCCGGATCACCCGGCGCGGCCGGTGAGGCGCGATGGCGTTCACCAGGCACCCCGGTCGGTGCGGCCCAGGAACCGGTGATCGAACCCCGACGCCGATCTCACCCGACCCGCTACACTGTCGGCGGTGGACCAGGCCTCACCGGCCTGCCCACCACAGCCTGTCGGCAGCAGACCTGAAGCCCAGCAGCATCCACGCCGGGTTCCAGACGCGCTTTCCGACGGATCCCCGCCTTCGTAGCTCAGGGGATAGAGCACCGCTCTCCTAAAGCGGGTGTCGCAGGTTCGAATCCTGCCGGGGGCACATGGGAAAAGGGCACCTACCAAGATTGGTAGGTGCCCTTTGGCATCCACTTCTGACATCAACGAGCACGGTCACTGACGACCGAGACGCTTCCTGAGCAGCCGGTCCATGTGGCTCATGGCCTCGCGCCGGGTGTCCTGCACGACGTGCGTGTACATGTCCATGGTGATGCTGGTCCGCGAGTGCCCGAGGATCTCCATCACGACGCGGGGCGCCACTCCGGCTGCCGTGAACAGGGTGGCGGTGCCGTGCCGGGCGTCATGCGGTCGGATCACACGAAGTCCGGCGGACCCGGCGACGACGGCTCTTGGGATCGTCGTCGTAGAGGACGCCACGACGGCGCTGAGTCTGCTGCCGGACATAGAGGACCCGGTTGTCCAGGTCGAGATCCGACCACCGGAGACCGATGATCTCGCCGCGCCGGAGCCCCATGGCGATGGCAAGTACGAAGGCCGCGTAGAGCGGATCTCTACGAGATGCCGCGAGGAAGTCCAGGGCTTCAGCTCCCGGTTGTCCGTGCGGGGCGGCTCGACGAGCTTGGCGACGTTGCGCGCGATCAGCTCCTCGCGACAGGCCGAGGACGGAGCGGAGCGCAGCACGCGGTGAGACTCCTTGGCCGTTGCCGCGGTGGTCTCCTTCTCCATCCGAATGAGGAAGCGACGGACGTCCGCGACGCCGAAGGATTCGATCCGCTTCGGGCCGAGCAGCGGCACGAGGTAGAGCCGGACGTGAGCCTCGTACTGTCACTCGCCGAAGTCGAAGGAGGCGATGACACGGGCCGGGGCGCGGAGGGTGGTTCCGGCGGGGGTGCGTTCGATCAGGATGCTGACACCTGTGCCGGGACCCCTGCCGTGATAGCTCCAGACAGGTCCCTTGAGAGCCGGCCCGCACAGTCCGTCGGGCATCTCGTCACCGTCCTCACCCCACGCGTACGCGCTGCCGTAGTTCTCGTCGAACAGAGGCTCTCCCTCCGGGACGAGTCCTGCGCGGTGCAGATAGTCCGGCATCCGGTCGCTCAGGAAGGAGACCTCAGCGAAGCCATCCCGCGTGATGTAGTGGACGTCGGTGGCATCGGCGGGGATCGGCACGCCTCCGAGCGGGATCTTCCCCGTCAGCGCGGAGTCGCTGCCCTCACAGGCCCGGGCGTCCCCGAACGGGTGGGACAACTCGTCCTGGAACAGCCAGAACAGGCTTCCTGCCACCACACCGAGGAAGGCGAGGCCGACGACCACGACCGCCGCGCTCGGCGGTCTCCGTCGTCCTGTGGAGTCCTCCCGATCCGCGTCACCCACACCCTCCGGATCCGAAGTCTCGTTCATCTCGTCCGAAACGACGCTCCCCCCGCCCGTTTCCGTATCGCCCATGAAAGCCTCCTCAGACGTACCCGCACATGATCATCGGCAGCGTAGGGGATTCCAATAGCGCGAATACCCGGCATTCCCAGGTGACTTCAGCTTCTGGTGGCACCCGACCGCGTAGCTCCCGGACGAAGCGGTCGTGCCAGACTCGTGCCAGGTCGTGCGGGAAACCGCGGGCAACACCAGGAAGCCAGCCGACCTCGCACCAGGCGCCGACACCGCTCAGCCGCAGGTCAGCCTCTGAGCAAGCCCTAGATGTTCTCAGCTTCCCAGGCTGAGAGTGCGAGTTCGATTCCCGTCATCCGCTCCATGACAAAGCCCTGGATCAACGACCTGGGGCTTGTTCGTTACCCATACCCCTCAGGGCTCGTGTGCCACAAGTGCTCTCGTTTTGCTTCGAGTTGGTTCCTCGGCGCTACTCAAAATTCCGAGTGGCCGCCTTCGGTCGCCTCCTTGTGCGAAGGCGACGGGCGGGACGTCATCCGTGCGCCTCACTTCGCAGTCGCCGTCATGCGGACCTCGGCTGTGCGTGGCAGCGTGATCGGAGAGGAATCCTTACCGCCACGCGTCAAGAGGAGCGCCGTCATGGACGGTACGCAGGACAAGCGTCAGGAGCCGGGCACGGGCCGGGGCCGCGAGGCGCAGGAACACCATCGCTCCGGGGAACCCGCGCAGCCCCGGCCGGGAAGGCAGGCGCGGGAACAGGGGCGGAAGCCCGGGCAGAAGGAGCCCGAGAGCCGTGGTGAGGACGAGCTCCTGCGCGAAGAGGACCTGCACGACGAGGGGCTCTGACCAGGGCACGGAACGCCCGGAGCCCGGCCGGTGAGCAGCACCTCCAGCCGGGCTGCTCTGTCGCATCCCGCCCGGGGTCGGACGAGACCGGGCGGCCCGCCACGACGGCGCCGTGCTCTCGGCTCGGCCGCTGTGGACTCGGGGTCGGCCTTCCGCATCGGCGGCGCCGTCCCCGGGACCGCGTGGTCTTCAGCCGCACCACGGTCGCGCCGGGCCGGATCGCATGATGGATCGCATCCGGCAGGAGCAGTGGGGTCGTGCGGGGCCCGGAGTCCGCCATGCGGGTTCACCCTCCAAGGGCTGCGGCCGCACTGCGTCGCAGGTCGGCGCCGATGCCGTTCGGACGACGTCCGCGGACCGGTGGTCCTTTCGCGGTACTCCCGCCGACCACACCACCGCCCGCCGGAAAATACCTGGTCAGAAGAGCCGAACCAAGCCGAACAGGCGTACAGTGAAAGCACCGGGAGTACTTCGCACACCGGCTTTCACGCGGGTGTCATTTCCGGCGATCGCCTAAAAACCGGGCTGCCGACGGGCAGCCCGGGGGCAGGTCCACATCCATGACCACCACCCTCGACCGGACCGCGCCCCGCGACCTCGCCGCAGAAGCCCCGGCTCGCCTGTCCCTCACCCCGAAGACCACGCTCGCCGGCCAGCTGGACGGGGCCTGGTGGCCCCACTCCCGCGACCTCGAGGCCGAGCTCCCACCGCTCGCCGCCGCCCTGGAAGAACCCTGGGGCCGCGTCACCCACGTCACCGTGAATCCCACCCGCTGGCCCGTCGTACCGCGCACGGTCGCCCTGGACGGACGCACGCTGCACGTGAGCTGGTTCACCGAGCAAGACCCCGACAAGCTGATCTTGCTCTCCTGCACCGTCGGCCGCTGGGACCTCCTCGTCATCCCGCCCGAGACCGCACCCGCAGCCGCGGCCCGCCTGATGGCCGCTGCGGCGATCCCCGGCAGCGTCCTCACCGCTGAAGTCCTGATGGCCGACGAAACCGTCATCGGGCGCGGCATCCGCGACGCGCGACGCCGGGAAGCCACCTGGGAGGACGAGGGCGGAGCCTGCATGTCCCCCTTCGGGGAGCCGCTGGGACGCAGTGCCTTCCCTCGGCCCGGAAACGGTTGGAGGTGAGTTCCGTGGAGACCCTCGTCCTTATCGCGGTGATCATCCTCATGATCGGCGTCGGAATGCGCTGGATCCACCTGCTCAACGCTCAGCACGACGCTCGGATCACGGCCTACCGTTTCAGCGACCCCCTGCCGAGGCCCCCCGGCCTACCGGACGACACCGGTCGTCGAGCCCACCACACGGATGCCGACCGGTGAGGAACAGACCTTCCTCCGACCGGGGGCAGCAGCCGGGGCGCCGCGGCGCCCCGGCCTGTCGGCCTCGCGCCCACCCCGAAGGGACCCACGCTCACGTGAAGTACATCGAGACCCAGACACTGCCGTCACTCGGGCACGCCGAGGTACGGATCATCGCGCACACGCCCGAAGCCGCCCGAGCAGTCGCAGAGGCGCTTCGCCACTGTTTCGCGGGCACGGAACAGCGCAGCTATCCCGGCCTCGACGGCGGCACCCGCCTCCACCTCACCGTGGACACGGCAACACCAGCCGGTCCCGCCCGCTCCTGGCTGGCCACCAGCCGGCCCCCTGTCGGCGCAGGCACCCACTCCGACGAGATCTGAGAGGCCCAACGGGCCCCGGAGCCCACTCCCGCACATGAAAGGACGCGGTCATGGCCACACTGCGCGAACGCAAGACCTACCGCGATCAGGTGCTCCGGGTCCTGTACGAAGCCGTCGAAGGCAACCGCCTCCTCGGCATCACCGGAGCACAGCTGCGGCGAGACCTCCACATACCGGAACAGGACCTGGCCGCCGCCTGCACCTACCTGGCGGGCGAAGGGCTGATCACCGTCGACTGGGAACCCGGCAACACTCCCGCCATGGTCACCCTCACCCATGAGGGAATCCGGCGCATGGAGGCCGAGGAGGAAGGGACGGCCACGGGCCCGGCCTGATCCGAAAGACACCCCTAGATGCGGGCGAACTCCTCGGTCTGGTGGGCGAACTCCCGGGCCATGGCCGCGCTGACCGTGGGTCTGGTCTCGCCGATGGTGCCCAGGTAGTCCTCGGTGGTGGGGCGGGCCCGGGTTCCGGTGTCGAAGGTGCGCTCGAACTGGACTTGGGAGACGGTGCGCGCCACATGGGCGATGTCGGCAGGGGTGAAACCCTCGCTGGCGGACGCCAGCGCCGTGCTGTCGGCCTCCGCGCCCGCTCGGGTCAGGTAGCTCTCCCACAGCGCCGTCCTCGCGCGGTCGTCGGGCGGGCCGATCGGCAGCACGTAGTCGAAACGGCCGTGCCGCAGGAACGCGGGGTCGAGGGTGGTCACGTCGTTCGTGGCGCAGACGAGCAGCCGCCCGTCCTGGCTGCGGAACCGGACGATCGCCTTGAGCAGTTCGTTGACGACGCCGACCGCGGTCGTGTCCGCGCCGCTCCGGGTCCCCGCGATCTCCTCGACCTCGTCGATGAAGACCAAGACGTGGTCGAGGCGGGCGATCTCGTCGAAGCGCCGGTTCAGCCCGCTCGCCAGCCCGTACTCGGCGGCCAGCCGGGCGGGGAACAGTTCGAGGAACGGCCATCCCAGACGGCTGGCGATCGCGTGCGCGAACGTGCTCTTCCCCGTCCCGGGCGGCCCGAACAACATCACCGCCCGCGGCAGCTCCACTCCGTGCTGGGCGGCCATTTCGGGATGGGCCAGCGGCAAAACCAGGCGCCGCTCGATGATCTCCTTCTCCCGCTGCATGCCCGCGACCCTCTGCCACAGCCCTCCGGGCGGCAGCTCCGCTCCCAGCGACGCGAGCATGCTGACCGCCTGCGGGGTCACCCGCCCGCGCTTCTCGAAGAAGACCAGGCCCGGACGGGCGCCGAAGCCGCAGTTGTGCAGGGCGGTGGCACCGGTCTCGTCGTCGGGCAGGACCGCGTGCGCCGTTCGGACGCCGCCGGCGAACAGCCGGTGCTCCAGAGCCGTGATCAGGTCGCTGCCCAGCCCCTGGTGCCGCCAGGCGGGTGCCATGCAGATGCGCAGGATCCACGCCCGCTCACCCTCCACCCTGCTCACGGCAGCGCCGACCACCACCTCCTCAGCCGTGGCCACCACCGCCGGGTGGAGGGCCTGGAGGGCCGCCACAGCGTCCGAGAGCGGAAAGAGCGGTGACTCTTCCGTCGTGCCGCTCTCCGCGTCGACCCGGATCACCGCTTCGAGATCGTCCGGGGTGTAGTCCCTGACACGCCAACCCGTCATGGTCAGCTCCGTGTGCTCGGCCGTACTCCCATCATCGGCCGATGTGAGCCGGGGCGCGCACGGGAGCCGTGTGGCGTGCCCGGTCGCCGGGGAGCATCCTGGAGGCCACGTCGCCCGTACAGCCCGGACGCCGACCCGCCGCCCGGTTGGAGGCAACAGGATGACCGTCGGAGGGCGCGGGGACCCGGACCGCTCGGAGAGCTTCGGGGAGGCGCTGCTCGGGCTGCTCCTGGACCGGGCGCACGAACTGCCACCCCATCTGGTCGGCCCGCTCGTCACCGAGACAGTGGCCCGGATGGGTGGCCGCGTACCGCAGTTCCTGCTCCAGGACTACGGACAGCGGCAGCTGGTCCCCCTGCCCGGTGCCGGAGGGGCCGCCGGTGATCCGCAGCCCATCGACCGATCCGAAGCCGGCCGGTGTTTCCTGGAGTCACGCACCGTCGAAGTCCAAGCGCCCGACGGCATACGGGTCCACCTGCCCCTGCTGGACGGCGGCGACCAGATGGGGGTCCTCTCGGTCACCCTGGACGAGATCGACGACGACACCCGCCGCCTCCTGCGCAGGATCGCGGGCCTGGCGGCCGAGCTGCTGCAGACCAAGAACGGCTACACCGACCTCTTCTTCCGGACCCGCCGCAGAGAACCGATGAGCGTCGCCGCGGAGATCCAGTGGTCCCTGCTGCCCCCGCTGTCGATGGTGATGCCGCACGTCGCGGTCGCCGGAGTCCTGGAGCCCGCCTACGCCGTGGCGGGGGACAGCTTCGACTACGCCCTGAACGGCGAGACCCTGCACCTCGCCATGGTCGATGCCATGGGGCACGGCCTGGACGCGGCCACGATGGCCACGGTGGCCATCGGCGCGTACCGCCACGCCCGCCGGATCAGCATCGAACTGTCCGAGATCTACCTCTTCATGGACCGGGCCGTCGCCGAGCAGTTCGACCCGGACCACTTCGTGACCGCCCAGATGATGCGCCTGGACACGGACACAGGGCGCCTCCAGTGGGTCAACGCGGGGCATCCCGCTCCGATGCTGATCCGCGCGCACCGCGTCGTGCGCCGTCTGGACAGCCCAACGACCCTCCCCGTCGGCTTCGGAGGGGACCAGCCACAGGTCAGTACGGTGGCGCTGGAGCCGGGCGACCGCGTCCTCTGCTTCACCGACGGCCTGATCGAAGAGCATGAAAGCGGGCAGGAACAGTTCGGCGAGGAGCAGCTGATCGGCTGGGTGAACCAGCTGGAGCAGGCTGACCACGGAATCCGCACGGTGGCCCGGGACCTGTCCCACACCCTCATGCGGGCACGCCGCGAAACCACCTCGGACGACGCGACGCTCGTCCTGTTCGAATGGCGTGGGTGACGGAAGGCCGACGGCGATGCCGGGCAGGATGCCGTGATGAACACTCCGTTCCTCAACATCCAGGGGAAGGCCGAGGACGGTCCGCACTCCTGTCCCTGCTGTGGCTTCCTGACGCTCGGCTAGCACAGCAGCTTCGAGATCCGTCCGGTGTGCTTCCGGGAGGACGACGGGCAGGACGACAACGGATCACGGCGACTGAAGCTGGACCACGGGCCTCCCGGCGAGCACGAGTCCGAGCCAGCCGCACGGATGAGTGATCGAACTCCTAAAGCGGGTGTCGCAGGTTCGAATCCTGCCGGGGGCACAGTATGAAGGGCCGGTTCAGAGGCTTGATCCTCTCGAACTGGCCCTTTGCCGTGATCTCGCCCGTGCCACACCCGTGCCACGAGCCCGACTGGCCTCGTGTCCGGGCCTTGATCTCCGGCGGCAGGCCCCCACCGGGGTGGACGGCGAGGAGCATGACCTCGTCCGAGGTGTACCGCATCGCGATGGCGATACGTGGATTCAAGCCCCGGCTGCGCTCCGCTCCGCCGGGCGCGCTCCCGGCTCCGCTGCGGGCGCCGCTCCTGCCTTCGGCCCGCTCCCGCCCGCGCTGCGTCGACGCGCGCCCGCACGTGGACAAACGGGACGGGAGCCGGGGACTGTGGTGGGTTGAGCAAGAGGGGTTTGCGCAGCAGCGAAATTGGTTGCAGCGGGGCTGGTGGGCCGGGTGAGGATACGTTCATGGACAGCGCAGCAGACGACGTCAGCCAGGCCATAGCGGGCGAGTTGAAGCTCATGGACCCGCGAGTGCGCGCCTCCCGGGAACGGGCAGAGCAGCTTCTTGATCCGGAATTCGTCGAGGTCGGAGGGTCGGGCCGACAGCTGACGTACGGCGTCATGCTCGCCGAACTGGCAGATCATCCCGGCAGCTCGACCGACGCTCCCCGCTACGAACCTTCGGAGATCTTCGGAGTGCGGCTCGCACCGGGGATCGTGCACCTGACGTTCGAAACCATGCTCGGCGACCGAAGGACCAGGCACAGCTCGATCTGGCGCAAGGGGGCCGACGTCGCGGGATGGCGGATGTACTACCACCAGGCCACGCGTGTACCGCCCGGCGTCGAGTAGCCGCGCACAGCCGCAGCGCGGCAGGTGAAGGCCTTCGCGGTGGGCCGGCATCAGCGACTGACACCACCGAGCGCGAACAACGGCGGTCTGCGCCGAGCCTTGGCGGACGCTCACCCCAAGCACCGAGCTGGTCGGCGCTGTCGACAGCACCCCGCCATCGGCCTGACAAGGATGAGGTCAGACCTCGATGCCTGGGTTCAACGCGAGGATCTCCCTTGGCCGATCGACGGCACCCCGCCCGTTCGACTCGGCCATCAAGCCGCCCCCAACCTCAGTTGTCGGAGGTCGCAGAGGCATCAAGCCGAAACGCCTGGGCGGCATCGGGGCCCGACCCGACCACGTCCGTCGTCATGACGTAGCGCGATCCAGTTCCCTCGGGCGTGACGGGCTCCCGTATACGACTGAGGCGCCGCAGGCCCTGCTCCCGCTCGTGTTCTCGGCCGGCCTGGCGCTCCAAGGGGGCTACCGCCTTCGCGGCGGCGGGGGCTCCACGGCCAAGGCCCTGACCCGCGCGGCCCGCGCGAGTGGACACCGTCGAGGCGGCGGACCCGCGGCGGCGGGGCCCTCCGCGTCCCGGACACCGTACTGGCATGCGAGTGAACGGCCGTATCGCCGGATCACCCGGATTGTTTCCAGGCCATGAACAAGATCATCACTGTCGCCGCACTCGCCCTCGCGAGCGTGGCCCTCGCCGCCCCCGCCCACGCCGACAACGACAACAACTTCGGCAGCGGGGTCAACGCCGCCAACAACTGGAACTTCACCGCCGCCGCCGTCTGCTTCCAGGAGCTGGCCGTCGTCCCCGTGGGCGGCGCGTCGGTGGGCGGTGTCCTCAATCACTGCGTCAACGGCAACGTCCTGAATCACCTCTGACGGCGGACCCGACCGCGGAAGCGACCCGGCCCGATGTCCCGGAACGATCCCGGTCCGGGGCACCGGCAGTCGGTCCGCACGGGAGGGAAGGGCGACTCCGGTCGTCGTGAGCGGGGCCTTCGCTCCGCGCCGGACGTCGTGCGCCCGGGCCGCGCGGCGGCCCCGGCCTGGAGATCCTCGTCACAGGGGCACCCCCGCGACGGTGCCAAGTCCAGCCCCTCCCAGGGCCGAAGACAGTGCGGCACGGACCGGCCCGACCAACCTCACAGATAAATCTCAGACGACTTCATAGCGAATACCAGTCATCCAGCAGGTAAAGTCCGACCACCTTCTCGAAGTAGAGAACGTCCGTACGCATCGGCTTCCGGCCCACGGTCATTTTGATCCCGCTGGTCAGTGAGCTCGTGCGCGGGGATGTTGAGTCGCCTGGAGCCCGCGAAGTGTCAACCTCATCCGTGCCCGCCCGGTTGCGCACCGCAGCGGTACGCCTCCTCCTGCCCACGGTGCTCGCCGTGTCGTTCGCCGGTCAGGCGGTGGGAGCCCTCCTCCCGAGCGTCCCCCTGCTCGTGGCCTGCGCCGCCGTCGGGCTGACGGCCGACTACTCGCTGCACCGGTGGCAGCAGAGCACGGCCGCCACCCTCGGAAAGCTGCACGCGACGGTGTTCGCGCGCCAGGTCGTCCGGGACCTGCTGCTGGTGACCGGCCTGATCCGGATCGAGGACCAGGACTACGAGACGAAGTACCTGGTGATCATCTGCGGTCTGCTGCTGTTCTACGGCCTGCACTTCGCGTGCCAGGCGTTCGCGATCCTCGTGCGCCGCAGCCGCACCATGCCCGTGGTGACCCGGAACATCGACGCCTCACCGCTGCGGCTGAGCCCCGCTCTCCCGGCGCTGGTGATGCAGCGCTCCGGGCAGCGGCTCCTCCTGTTCTCCCTGCCCTCGACGGCCGGCCTGCTGGCCACCGCGACGGGCGGCTCGGCCTGGTGCGCCGCCGCGGGAATCGCCCTGTCCGCCGCCTTCGCGGTGGTGACCGTCGGCATGCTGGTGCTGCGGCTGCTGCCGGGACGCCGGCCGAGGACGGGCGATCAGGCGCTGGAGTGGTTCGAGGAGTGGCTCGCGGAGTACCAGCCCACGGTGGGCATGTACTTCTCCGGCGGCACCAGCTCGGTCTACCAGGCGAACATGTGGCTGGAGCCGCTGGCCAAGCTGGAAGGCCGTCCGCTGATCGTGCTGCGTGAGCGCTTCATGGTGAAGCAGATCGCGTCCACCGACATCCCGATCGTGTGCCTGCCGAAGGTCGCCGACCTGATGAGGCTGGAACAGTCCACGCTGAAGATGCTGATCCACCCCTCGAACTCGGGCAAGACCTCGCAGGTGCTGCGCATCCCCAGCATCAAGCACGCGTTCGTCAACCACGGCGAGAGCGACAAGCTGTCCAGCTGCAACCCGTACGCGAAGGCGTACGACGAGGTGTGGGTGGCCGGTCCCGCGGCGCGCCAGCGGTACGCCCTGGCGGACGTGGGCATCGACGACAAGGACGTCGTGGAGGTCGGACGTCCGCAGCTGGACGCGATCGCGCCGCACACCGGTGCGCCCGCGGGCCCGTACACCACGGTCCTCTACGCCCCCACGTGGGAGGGCTGGGACGGCAACCCGGGCAACACCTCGATCATCGAGGCCGGCGAGAACATCGTCCGCGCCCTCCTGGCCGACCCGAAGGTCCGCCTCCTGTACAAGCCGCACCCGCTGACCGGATCGGTCGTCCCCCGGGCCGGAGCCGCCAACGTCCGGATCCAGGAGATGATCCGCGCCGCGAACGCCCTCCGTACCGCGGAACACCCCGACGAGCGTCCGGCGCCCTCCGCGGCGACGGAACTGGCCCTCCGGACCGCCGAACTCGAGCGACTGACCACGACCTCGTTCCGGACGGGCGCGGACGACGTGGAGCGGATGCTGCTCCAGACCGTCCCGGAGCCCGGGCGTGCCGCGGCGGTGGCCGCCGCCACCACCGCCTGGGAGGCCGCGCACTGGGCCTCGTTCCCCGCGTGGGAGCACCGGATCATCGTCGAGTCGCGGCCGAACGTCTACGCCTGCTTCAACGCCGCCGACGTCCTGATCAGCGATGTCTCCAGCGTCATATCCGACTATCTGGCGAGCGAGAAGCCCTACGCCGTCACGAACACCAGCGGCCTTTCCGAGCAGGACTTCCGCGACACCTTCCCCACCGTCCGGGCGGGTGCCGTCCTCACCCCGGACGCCTCCGGCGTGCCGGCCCTGCTGGAGTCCGTGCGTCACCCCGAGAAGGACCCCTACGCCGAGGCCCGCACCGAGCTCAAGCTGCACCTGCTGGGCCCCTCCGACCCGCCGTCCGTCGTCCGCTTCGACGACGCCGCCCGTGCCCTGTGCGCGACGGCCGACGCCCGCCAGGCGGGCATGGTGGTGCGAGGGCTCTCCGCGATCCCGAGCCAGCGGGACGCCGGGGCGGCGCTGGAGAGCGAGCGCGTCAAGGGCTGAGCCCCAGGACCTTCACGACGGCATCCCACGGAGCAGTCGGCATGCGCACCGGTCGGTGCGGATGCCGGACGCTCCGTGGGACGCTCCGTTTCCGGAGGCCGTGCACGACCGCGCGGGGCGGGAGCACGGCCGGACGCCCGCCCCCCGCGGGGCCGGGGAACGGCGTCCGTGTCCGTGCCCCTACGCGGCGCCGCTGACGTCCGGGGCGATGTGGCGCCGGTGCAGCGGGTGGAACGAGGTGTCGGGGGCGCCGGTGATGCCGGCCTTCTGGATCGCGGGGGCGAGGCGTTCGGCGAAGAAGGTCTCGAACGCCTGCTGGGACTCCCAGACGTCGGTGACGTGCAGCCCCTGGGCGTCGAACCAGGCCACGTGCATCTGACCGCCGGCCGCCGGGATCTCCTCCCATCGGACCGCGTCCCGCACCGTGTCGTACTGCTCCGGCGTGGCTTCCGCCCAGTGCATCGACATCACGATCGCCATGTCCAGCCCCTTGCTGTTCGTAGTGGTGGCGCCGTTCTCGGATCCAGCAGACATCCCTCGGCGCCGCTCACATCCCCACGGCGGCCGAAGGCGTTGCCCTGCCGGTACCGAGCACCGGGATCGTTCCACCCGCCGGGCCGCACCGGGCAGAGCGTGCGGAGGCACTCCGGCGCCCGCGGAGGACCTCGTACGCTCGCCGCGGACGCCTTCGCGGCCGGTGGACGCATCCGCGGGACGCCCGGCGGGTGGGCGTCGGATACTGGGGCGGTGGGACGAACGGAGTCCGGGGGAAGGGAAACGGGCGGGATGACGGACGAGCGACGGCCCGACGCGGCCGATCTGGTGGTGGCCGGCTGCGGATGGCTGCTCATCGTGGCCGTCATCGCCTCGCCGGGGCTCCTGCTGAACGACGGACCGCTGACGGCGTACATGGCCGTCGTCGGGGGCGTCGTCGGGTTTCTGTGGGTACGCGGGAGACGGCCGCGGCTGTACCGCTGACGGCCCCCGCCGACCTCGCCTCGCCTCGGCTCCCGGCTCCCGGCTCCCGGCTCCCGGCTCCCGGCTCCCGGCTCCCGGCTCCCGGCTCCCGGCTCCCGGCCATCATCGCCTCGTGCCCGTCGGCGGGTGTCCGGTCCGGGGGGCGGCCTCCTGTCACGGAGACCTCCCCCGAGCCGGGGGGCGGCCCTCCTCCGTCCCTCTCAGTTCTGGTGGACCCGGTCGCTTCCCGGGCCACCGGAGAGGGTGTCCGTGCCGGAGCCTCCGTGCAGAAGGTCGTTGCCGCTGTTGCCGTAGATCCTGTCGTTGCCGGAGTCGCCGTAGAGGCGGTCGTTGCCGCGGCCGCCCTGGATGTTGTCGGCGCCCGCGTTGCCGTGGATCGTGTCGTTGCCGTCGTCGCCGAACAGGCCGTTGTCATAGTCGACGTAGCTGCCGTCGGCCTCGCTGACACCGCCGCTCAGGACGTCGTTGCCCGTGCCGCCGTGGCAGGTGTAGCCGCAGGAGGTGAGGGTGTCGTTGCCCGCGCCGCCGAAGGCACCCTCGCCGTAGACGCCGCCGCCCCCGGACAGGCGGTCGTTGCCGTCCTGGCCGTAGAGGACGTCACGGCCGTGGCCGGTGAGGGTGTCGTTGCCGGTCCCGCCGTAGATGCGGGAGTACCCGTGGTTGTCGGGGTCGACCGTCGCGGTGTCGTTGCCGTCAGCGAGGTTGACCATCAGGGAGGTGAGCTCGGAGCCCGAGGTGTTGGGCTCGGTGACCGTGCAGACCGCCTGGGTGGTGTCGCCCGAGGCGGGACGGACACAGCCCGCGCCGAGGGAGATCTTCACCGTGTCGTCGAACGTGTAGACGTAGTCGGCGAGCTGGGAGTCGGGGTCGGTCGCCCCGAGCGCCCAGGAGATCTTCAGGTGGTTCACCTGGCCGGGGGCTGCCGTGTAGTACAGCATCTGGCCGGTGGAGACCGCCGTGGCGCTCCTGGAGTCCGCGGCGGTCGCCGTCGGGGCGGCGACCGCCGCGGACACGGCGACCGTGACCGCGGCGAGTGCCAGCGCCTTCGGAAGGACGGCGGTACGACGACTGAACATGGTTCCCCCTCGATGGGTTTCCGCGGCCCGACGGCCGGCGGCTCTGTCGTGCGGGGCCGTGGGCGCTCCGATGTGCCCAGGCATCCTGTTCGACAGCGTTGAGGGATGGGCGGTTGTGACCACCGTCGTACAACTTCCCTCGGTTCAGGGAGAGTTCACCTCCGATTGTCGCCCCCTTGGCGCGGACGGCTCCGGACGTTGACCCTCCGGGGGCGCGGCGCGGTGCCGGAGCAGCGAGGGGGCCAGGCTCAGCGTCACGACGATCGAGGCGGCGGCCATCGCCGTCATCGCGGCCGCGGGCGAGGCGAGTTGGGCGATCAGACCCGCCAGTGCCGCGCTCGCGCCCTGCATCGTCAGCATGCCCGCCGTGTGGAGCCCGAGGGCGTGACCGCTGAGCTCGTCGGGGACGAGGGCCACCAGCCGTTCCTGCTGGATCAGGCTCGCCCCGAAGCCGATCGAGGCGAGGGCGGCGAGGGCGGCCGCCACGGCCGCTCCCGGACGCAGCACGAAGAAGAGGTACGGCGTCGCGAGGAGCAGCAGGAACGGGATGCCCAGGCGGGCACGGATCCGGGGCGGCAGCAGGCGTCCGGTCGTCACGTCCCCGGCGAACATGCCGAGGGCCGCGCAGGCGAACAGCGCGCCGGCCCGGCCCGGCGCGTACGACACGAACAGCGATTCGCAGCCGACGACCAGACCGTTCGGCACCCAGAGCAGGAGGTAGAGGGTGCGGCGCTCCGGCGAGGAGAAGAGGCGGGCGTTCGCACGCCAGGTCCGGGCGACGGACGGGCGGCCCGAGGCGCGGGGTGCCCGGGGCGTCAGACCGAGCCGGGCGGTCAGGGCGGCCGCCAGGTACAGCCCGGCCGCCAGGAGGAGCGTGACGCGCGGGGACAGCAGGACCACGAGGACGCCACCGGTCGCGTAGCCGGTGATCTGGGCGAGCCCGCTCATCATGTTGAACACCGAACGCCCCAGCAGGTAGCCCTCCTTGGCCAGGATCTCGGCCAGCAGGCCCCACAGGACCCCGCCGCCGAAGGACTGGACCAGGCCGAGCAGCAGGAGAAGGGCGAAGACCGTCCAGACCGGGAGGCCGGGGACCGCCATCACCGCCGTGCCGAGCCCGAAGACGAGCGCGACGCCCGCCACCGCGGCGCGCGGCGGCAGCCGGTCGGCGGCCGAGAGCAGGGTGGTCGCGCCGACAACCTGGGCGAGCGAGGGCCCGAACATGCTCAGCCCGGTGAGCAGCGGCGAGCCGGTCGCCCGGTACACGAGGGTGCCGAGGGCCAGACCGCTCACCGTCGAGGCGGCGATGCGGAAACAGGAGGACAGGAAGAGCGGGGTGAACTCCCGCGTGCGGAAGAGCTCGGAGTAGCTGCGCATCCGCGGAGTCTGCGGGGGCGCCCGGGCGGTCGATATTGTTTCGCGCAGGTGCGAAACGTCAGGGGCGGGAGGGGCCGGACATGGGCTGGTGGCAGGTGAACGCCGACACCCTCGCCGGGAGCCGTTTCGTGCTGTCCCCGCTCGCCGAGACGTTCGCCTCCCTGAAACTGCTGCACTCGGGGACCGCCGCGCACCCCGGTGAACGCGCCTGGCTGGACGCCCGTCTGCCGGCGTACCGCGGCCGGCTGGCCGCCGACCCCCTCACCGCGCTGCTCGTGCGCTGCGGACTCGGGCAGGCGTGGATCGCCGACTTCCTCACCCCGACCCCGTACGGCGGCGAGACCTTCGAGACCGAGGTCGCCCGGGTGCGGAACGCCTCGCCGCGCGACGCCCGCGGCCATCTGGTCCGCTCGGTGGGCGGCCCGCTGCCCGCCGCCTTCGCGGACCGCGACGATCTGCCCGAGCGGGCCGCCGCGCTGCTCACCGCCGTGTGGGAGGAGGCCGTACGACCCGACTGGGAACGGCGGCGGCGCGTCCTGGAGGCCGACGTGGTGGCGCGGACCGCGCGTCTCGGCCAGGGCGGCTGGGCGGCGGCACTCGACGGGCTGCGGCCCGGGACGCGCTGGCTCGGCGGCAACCGGCTCCAGGTCAACCTCCACGAGTACCCGCCGCGCGAGATCTCCGGCGCCCAGCTCGTCCTCGTCCCCGTGACGCCGAAGGCCGGCTGGGTGTCCTGGGAGGGGTACGAACGCTACGCGCTGGTCTACCCGTGCGCGGGGGCGCTGACCGACGTGGGCTCCACGGTGGTGCCGGAGAGCCTCGGAGCGCTGCTCGGTACGGCCCGGGCCGGTGTCCTGGTCCGCCTCGACTCACCCCTGTCCACCAGTCAGCTGGTCGCCGTGACCGGCCAGGGGCTGGGGTCGGTCGGCCGCCACCTGCGGGTGCTGCTGGACGCGCGGCTCGTGGAACGGCGGCGGGCGGGACGGTCGGTGCTGTACTCACGGACGGCCGCCGGTGAGGTGCTCGTCACAGCACAGCGCGACAAGGGGACCGGCGGGAGCGCCGTCTACCGGAGTTAGCATCCGTTTATGACTACTGACAACACCGGCACCTCCGTCCTCGACATCGAGATCGGGGCCCTCCAGGGGGGCTCCGCCGACCTGTCCCAGTACGCGGGCAAGGCCGTCCTCGTCGTGAACGTGGCCTCCAAGTGCGGGCTGACCCCGCAGTACGCCGGTCTCGAGCGCCTGCACGCGCGCTACGCCGACCAGGGCTTCACCGTCCTCGGCGTGCCCTGCAACCAGTTCCTCGGCCAGGAGCCGGGAAGCTCCGAGGAGATCGCCGAGTTCTGCTCCGCGACCTACGGCGTGACCTTCCCGATGACCGAGAAGGTCGAGGTGAACGGTGAGGCCCGGCACGGGCTGTACGAGCGTCTGGTGGACACCGCCGACGCCGAGGGGCACTCCGGCGACATCCGCTGGAACTTCGAGAAGTTCCTGATCGGGCGCGACGGCTCGGTCGTCGGCCGCTTCTCGCCGCAGACCGAGCCGGAGGCGGCGGAGCTGGTCTCCGCGGTCGAGAAGGCCATCGGCTGAACCCGTCCCGCTGTTGACCTTGCCCCTGGGGCAAGGGGGAGCGTCCCTGTCACCGGGCGGAAGGCGCCCGGTGACGGAGGATGACGGGGTGGACGAGGACCTGCTCACCATCGGCGCGTTCGCCTCGCGGGCGCGGCTCTCGGCGAAGGCGCTGCGGCTGTACGACCGGCTGGGGCTGCTGGCCCCGGCGTACGTCGACGAGGCCAGCGGCTACCGCTACTACCGGGCCGGGCAGATCGAACGGGCCCGGCTCGTCGCGCTGCTGCGCCAGCTCGACATGCCGCTGGCGCGGATCGCGGACGTGGTGGAGGCGCGCGGCCCGGAAGCCGCCGCGCTGCTCGCCGCGTACTGGGACGGCGCCGAGGCGCGGTTCGCCTCGCAGCGGGCGCTCGCCGGCTACCTCCGTGGACGTCTTTCCGGGAGGAGTTCCGAGATGTACGAGAGGTTCACCGTCGAGACCGCCGAGGTGCCCGAGCGGGTCGTGCTGACCGAGAAGCGGCACGTCCTGGCGCCCGAGCTGCCGGTGTGGATCCCCGGCTCACTGGGACGGCTGGAGGAGGGCGCCCGGGAGGCGGGGGGCGTCACGGCACCGCCGTTCGTCGTGTACCACGCCGAGGTCACCATGGAGAGCGACGGTCCGGCCGAGGCGTGCGTGCCGGTCGCCGACGAGGCCGCGGCACGGGCCTGGGCGGAACGGCAGGGCCGGGTCACCGGAGCCGGGGTCCGGGTCGAACCCGCCCGGCGGATCGCCTTCGCCCGCATCACCAAGGCCCAGGTCGCCCACCCGCAGATCCTCGCCGCCTTCGAGGCGGTCGAGAGCTGGGCCGCCGAACGGGGGCTGTCCGTCGACGGCCCGTGCCGGGAGATCTACTTCGCCGACTGGGACGCGGCGGGGCCGGAGGACCCGGTGTGCGACGTGGCGTTCCCGGTGAAGTGACGTGACCGAGCCCACCGCACGACCCGTGACGGTGACCTGGCCTCGCCCGCCGCACGGCCGGTGGAGCGGCCCGCCCGGTGCCGTGGCACCGCGGCCGAGGTGACCGGGCGCGGAGCGACGGCGCCGCGCGGCGCGGCCGTCGCTCCGCGCCCGCCGCCGTGTCACGGCACCCACATGGTGCGGTGCAGCGCCCACCTTCGTGTGACATTGCGGGCACCGCGCACGGCAGCCGTGTACGAGTGGGGAGTTTCGGTGGTCTCGTCCCCTCTCGGGAGTTCGCTGTGCCTTCTGTCGCTTCCTCGCCCGACGTCCTCGCCCCGGTGCCGGGAGGCGGGGCATCCACGGAAGTGGCGGAGTACCGGCTCTCGTGGGAGGGCTACGCGTACACCGCGCGGGTCGCCCGGCTCGGATCCCCGGTCACGGAGCCGCTGCTCGTGCTCGGCGGCTCGGACCAGACGCGGTACTCGTGGGTGCGGCACGAGCGGTGGCTCGGGGAGCTCGGGACCGTCGTCACGGTGGACCTGCCCGGGTTCGGGGACGCGGACTTCCTGCCCGTCGAGCACGGGATCGACTTCCTGGCCGAGTGCGCGGGCCACATGCTGCGCGAACTCGGGCTCGGACCGGTGAACCTGTACGCGGGGTGCTACGGCGCGGCGGTCGGGCTCCGGCTCACCCAGCGGTACCCGCACCTGCTGCGCCGGGTCGCCGTGCAGGGGATGTCGGACCACATCCCGGACTGGTTCGCCGAGTCGCTCAAGGGATGGGTGCGGCTCCTGGAGGAGGGGCGCGTCGAGGAGACCGCCGAGGAGTTCGTACGGTGCTTCGTGCCGCCGCCCGGCGACCGCACCGTGCGCAAGCACGCCGCGCTGACCCGGCTGATGTACCAGCAGTTCGCCGCGCAGAGCCCGCGCGACGTCAGCGTGACGGTCGAGCGGAACCGGCGGCTGCTGGCCCACGAGTGGTACCGGCGGGCGCCCGTCCCCGCGGTCCCGTACCTCGTGTTCACCGGCGAGCACGACACGCTCACCACGCCCGACCTGGTCCGCTCGGTGGCGGCGGACCTGCCGGGCGCGTGGTTCACCACCATCACGGAGTGCGGCCACCTGGCCCATCTCCAGCGGCCCCAGGACCTCTGCGACCTGCTCGTCCGCTTCTTCCGCGACCACCGGCCGCAGGACGCGGGCCTGCCGTACTGCGGACCGTTCGAGCGGTTCCAGGGTCCGCCGGTCCCCCGGGCGCCGAGGGCCTAGGGCCTTTCTGACGATTCCCGTCCGCCGGGCGACGACGGGAATCGTCAGACAGGCCCTAGCGCAGCTCCTCCGGGCACGGTGTTCCCCGGGGGAGCTGGTACGGCGCCGCGATCCGGTAGGTGCCGGGCCTCGGGGCGAGCAGTTCCGTCCACGTGTCGCCCGCCGCCGTCTCCTCCGTCGGCGTCAGACAGCCGTTGAGGTTGTCGTACGTCTTCGGGGCACCGTCCGTACGGTTCTTCGACGCCTTCGTCTCCCGGGGCGCCTCCAGGCTCTTGCCGTCCTCGTCGACGATGCTCAGCCACGGCGAGTACGGGACGCGGATCAGGATGCGGCCCGCCTTCTTCACCTCGATGGTCATCTCGCCCTGCTCGGCCAGGTCGACGACGGCGTGCGGCTCGGCGAGCGGGGTGGGGTCGGTGACGGTGAAGAGCTGCCAGTTGGCGTCGCCCCAGATCTGCCGGAGGTAGGGCATGCCCCGCTGGACGAGTTCGCGTTCGCGCTGGCCGCCGTCGCCGTCCGGCTCGCCCTTGGGCAGCACGACGTAGTGGATGGCCCAGCGCTGGAGCCATTCGTGGTAGTTCGCGGAGTTGAGCGTGTCGTCGTAGAAGAGCGGGTTGCGCTTCATGTCGGCCTGGCGGTTCCAGCCGCGGGCGAGGTTCACGTAGGGGGCGAGGGCGGACGCCTCGCGGTGCGAGCGGGCGGGGACCACCTCGACGCGGCCCTTCTCGGCGTCCGCCATCTGGAGCTGGTGGACGAGGGGGGCCAGCTCGCGCGCCCAGGACGCCTCCGGGGTCGTGTGCACGATGTCGTCCCCCGTCTTGATCCCGATCCACACGGTGAATCCGACGAGGGCGACGACGGTGACGTACCACTTGCGCGACTTCGGCACGGTGAAGGGCAGCGCGGCGACCAGGGCCACTCCGGCGAACAGCATCGCCAGGCGCGTGATGTTCGAGCCGATCTGGGAGCTGATCAGCCAGACGAGGACCACCGAGAGGCCGTACACCGCCGCCGTGATCCGCACCGTCGTCCACTCCTTGGGGACCACGTAGTAGATCGAGGCCGCGGACGCGAACGGCAGGATGACCGAGAAGAACGTCATCGGCTGGGTGCCCGAGAAGGGGAACAGCAGGGCCGAGAGCCCGACCACGACCGTCGGGGCGATGCCGAGGGCGTAGGCGCCCGGGCGGCGCTTCTGGAGGAACATGGCCGCGGCCAGCAGGCCCACGAACAGTCCGGCGACCGGTGAGGCGGCCGTGGCGAGCGCGGCGAGCGGCGCCGCGCACAGGGCCTTCGCCCAGCGCTTGTAGCGCCAGCGGTGGGGCCAGCAGAAGACGACGGCGACCGCGCCGAGCGCGAACGCCGTGCCGAGGCCGTACGTCACCCGGCCCGAGATGGCGTTGCAGACCAGCGCGAAGACACCCGCGAGCGACGTGGCGACCGGGTTCCGGACGGCCCGGCTGCGGACGAGGATCAGTGTCAGCAGGCCGGCCGAGATCGTCCCGGCGATCATCATCGTCGTGCGGACGCCGAGCACCGACATCAGGTACGGCGACACCACGCTGTAGGAGACGGGGTGCATTCCGCCGTACCAGGCGAGGTTGTACGCCGAGTCCGGGTGCCGGCCGACGAACTCCGCCCACGCGTCCTGCGCCGCCAGGTCACCCCCACTGTTCGCGAACGTGAAGAACCACACGATGTGGAGCACGCCGGCGAAGGCGGTGAAGAGGAGGACGGGGTAGCGGCGGAGGAGGCCGCGGAGCGCGGTGCCGACCGGGGAGCCCGGTGCGGCCGGCCCGGTCCCGCCGGGCTCCCCCGCGGCGGGTTCACCGCCCGGGGCCGTGTCCGCGCCTACGTCACGGACCGCCTCACGGGCGCCCGAGGGCAGCGGTATTCGCGGGCCCGTTCCCTGGCCCGCGTCGTCGGCGTGTGTCGGCTCCACTGTCGCCACTGCAAGGTTCTCCCGCTGTCCCGTCGGTCCGTTCTGGGCCGGGACCCGCGGCTCGCGAGCAGCCCCGATTAGCGCGACGCTAGCACGCACTCCGCCGGACGGTCCCCGAGTGGGGCGCCGTCCGGCGGAGTGCGGTGCGGGTGCCGCTCCCCGCCGTACGTCACCGGTGCGTGCGCGCGTACGTCACCGGGGTGCGGGTCCGCTCAGCCGACGCGGGTCACCTTCGCGCCGAAGCCGGGCTCGGCGAGGTCCGACTGGAGCGCGACGGGGATCCGCACGGCATCGCTGGAACCGTCACCGACCCTCAGCTCGCCCACGACCGTGCCCGCCTTGCCGCTGTGCGGCACGGCCGACGTGCCCTCGGCCATGCTCAGCCGGGTCTTCAGACCGGGCCAGCCGATCGCGGTCATGTTCTTCGTGGCGACGACCGGGGTCCGGCCGCCGAGCTGGTCGTCCACGTACCCGACGACCTGGCCCTTCTTCACCACGGTGGCGGTGGTCAGGCTCTTCTGGACCTTGTCGATCAGCTTCTGGCTGTTGGTGATCGCCAGGTGGAGGCTGTCCCAGACCTTGCCGGTGCCGGCGTCCTGGTTCATCACCGCGCCGTAGATCGTCTGCGTCTTGCCGTCCACGACCTTGGTCGCGGCCCACACCAGGTTGCCGCCGGCGGGCGTCGACGAACCGGTCTTCAGGCCGATCACGCCGACCTGCTGGACCAGCAGGTCGTTGTTGTTGTAGATCGTGCCGGGCAGCCCCGGGATGTCCGCCTTGGCCATCCCGACGATGCTGCGGAAGACGTCGTTCTTCATGGCCTCCTTGGCCAGCTTGACCTGGTCGACGGCCGTGCTGACCGTCGTCTTCTCCAGACCGCTCGGGTCCGTGTACGTCGTGTTCGTCATGCCGAGGTCCTTGGCCGCGGCGTTCATCTTGGCGACGAAGCTCTTGGGGTCGGAGTCCCAGCGGCCCAGCAGCCGCGCCACGTTGTTGCTCGAGGGGATCATCAGCATCTGGAGCATCTGGCGCTCGGTGAACTGCTGGCCCTTCGTCATCGGCGCCTTCGACTCGTCCGGCAGCTTCGACTCGTCCTCGGCCTGCTGGTCGACGGTGATCTTCTCGCCCTCCTCGTTCCCCTTCAGCGGGTGCTCCTGAAGGGTCACGTACGCCGTCATGATCTTGGCGACGCTCGCCGTGGGGCCGGGGACCTGCTTGCCGTCGGTCCCGAGGACGCCCACGCCGTCCACCTCGATCGCGGACTGCCCCTGACCGGGCCAGGGCAGGTCGAGGGCGCCGCCGTCGAAGGTGTACGTGCTGTCGGCGCTGAGCACGAGGGACGGGGTCGGCAGCGGACGGAAGGCCTGCGCGACTGCAAAGATCACCACGAGCAGCAGGACCAGCGGGGTCCAGATCTTGACCCGCCGCACGAGGGTGCGGACCGGGGTCTGCGGGGGCGGCGGAGTGTTCGTCAGCTCGGCGAGCAGGTCCAGCGGGGGCTTCGGCGGAAGCGGGAGCTGGGTGGTGCGCTCGGGGCCCACCTGCGGGATGGCCGTGGTGGCCGTGGCCGCAGCGGGTCTGTCGACCGGCTTGGGGGCGGACGCGGGCTCGGCCGCGGGCGCCGCGGTCCGCCCGAGCTCGGACTTCGCGGCCCACTGGGGCTTCTTGGTCCGCTCGGGCTTCTCCGCGGGTTCCGGCTTCTCGGCGGGCTCGGGCTTCGCGGCGGGCTCGGGGTCGGGCTTCGCGGCGGGCTCGGGCTTCGGGCGCGCCGGGGGGAAGTCGTCGAGCCGGTTCAGGGGGACGAACTTGCTGGTGCGCACGGGGGCACCGGCGGACTTGGCACCGGACTCGTCGGCGGACTTGTCGGCGGGCTTGTCCGCGGGCTCTTCCTCCGGGGCGGCCGTGGGCTTCCCGTCGGCCGGCTTCCGGGTGGCGCCGCCCAGCTTGAGCATCGTGGTGGGCTGGTCCACGGACGGGCGCCGGGGAGTCCTGAAGACGGCGGTGGCCTGGTCGACGGGGGGCTCGGGGAGGGAGTCCTCGTCGGCCTCCGCGTCCGGGGCGTCGTCGGTCCCCGCGTCGGACGGCTCGTCGGAGACCGTGTCCGGGATCTCGTCCGCCGGGGCGTCCGAGGGGGCGCCGGAGGAGTCGGCGGCGTCCTCGGGTTCGGCGTCGCTCTCGTCCTCGGCCTCGTCGTCCGCGGGAGTCCCGTCGGAGGCGGCCTCCGGCTCCCGGCCGGACTCGGCGCCCTCGTCCGTGCCGGCGTCGGCGTCGATATCGATGTCGCGGTCGGAGTCGGCGTCGGAGTCCGTGCCGGACGTCACGTCGGCGGCACCGGGCGCGTCGGACGCGTCCCCGGCCGCCGCGTCACCGTCCTCGGCCTCGTCGGAGGCCTCCGTGCCGTCCGTGTCCGCGCCGGACGCCTCGGTGTCACCGTCGGTGGCCTCGGCGTCGTCCTCGGGCCCGTCACCGTCCGCGGAGCCGGCGCCGGAGCCGTCCTCGTCCGTGTCCGCCGGAGCGGGCTCGTCCGATCCGGCGACCCACGCGGCCACCGCCGCGCGCAGCCGGGTGTCGCCCTCGGCGTTCTTGCTCCCGGACGCGCCGTCGTCGCCGGCGGACTCGGAGACACGCTCCGGCTCCGCCGTACGGGTGGCGTCCGCCTTGCCGGAGGCCTCACCCGACAACGCCTTCGTGGAGAACACCGCCGTCGCCTGATCCACCCGTACCGTGGCGGCCCTCTCGCGGGCCATCGCCATCCGGGGATCGGCCGAGGCCGAACTCTGGGTCGACGCCGCCGCGCCCGACCGTGCCGGACCCGGAACCGACGCCGGGGTCGCCGGCGTCGCTTCTGCCGACGACGCCGACGACTCGTGCTGCTTCGACCTGTCGGGGGACTCGCCCGCCACCGATGCCTCCTCCATGCGGCGCGCGCCCAGTGCGCGCCGAAAACGAACCGTCAAACCCTTGAACCGCCGCCCGGACACCGCTGCCCGAACCATGTACCAGTGTCCTGCGTGAGGGCTCGACCCTTGTGGTAGACGAGAACGACATACCTGCCGGTTCCCTCATATTCCGGTCACGTGCTCTCGACAGACCAATGTGAGAGGGGTCACCCTGTCATTCATCCACGCGGGGAGGCATGGATGGGCAAGAGCCGCAGAACAATTCCGGAGGAGCTTCTGCTGCTGGCGCTGGACCCGGCCACGGGTACCACCGCACAGCCGCAGTCGCTCGACCTCGGTCTGGCCGGAGCACAGCTAGTGGAGCTGGCGCTGGCCGGACGGATAGCCCCAGACGGGGATCGTATCGCCGTGGTGGTGCCACGGCCGACCGGAGATCCGACACTCGACTGTGCGTTGGAACTCCTTCGCCGCCGCGGAGCACCCGTACGCGCGGTCAACTGGATCGGCGGACCCCGCCTGGGGCTCCGTCAGACCTACCTCTCACATCTGGAGAGGTGCGGCATGGTCCATGCCGTGGCGGGCCAGATGTGCGGGGTTCTTCCGACGACTCGCTACCAAGCGACGGACACGGACATCAGCCGGGAGATCCGAGCCCGGCTGGACAACGCGATCCGCACCGGCGTACCGCCGGACCCGCGGACCGCGGCGCTCGCCGCACTGGCCCACGCGGTCGGCCTCGGCAAGCACCTGTACCCGGGCAACGAGGGACGATCGTCCCGCTCCCGGCTGCGGGACCTGATCAGGCACGACCCCATGGGCGGTCTCGTGGCGCACGCCGTGATGGACGTCCAGAGCGGTGTGGCCGCACAGCCGCGCCGGGGCCCGGCACCGGCAGGCCGTCCGGCCACCGCCGGAGTCAGGTCCGCACCGGAGCCCGCGCGCGGCGTTCCGACGCAACCGCGCCACGGTTCGATGGCGCGCGTCGTGGCGCACTGAGCCACGAACCCACGGCCACCGGCACCACGCACCGCCGACAGCACCCGCGGCACATCGCACCCGCGCCGCCGGCAACCGCACCGCCAGCACCGCCAGCACCGCCGCAAGACAGCCGCAAGACACGAACGCCGCACCGCAGTCCCCATGATCCGGTTCGGGAGCCGCAGGCTCGCGCGGGGCGGGGGGACCGTACGGCCGAACGACGACACGGTCCCGCCGCCCCGCGCGGCCGCATCCGCGGCCGGTCGACGCCCCGGAGCCGACGGTGATCTCCCGGGTTCCCCGGGGAAGTTCAAGAGGCCCGAGGCGGCAGCGCCCGGCCGTGTATACACGCAGAATCTGTGAACTTGCGCCCACCCGGCGCATATACGCCGTTTCCCAGCGGTAGAAAGCACCTTGGTGGCAATCTGCTCAACAGCAGATACGCAAAGTACAGGCCCGTAGCCGGAGGTGCACGTCCCGTGGCGTCAAGTGTCAATCCCACCGTCCGGCGGCGCCGGCTGGGCCAGGAGCTTCGGCGGCTCCGCGAACTCAAGGGCATGACGGCCGAGGAGGTCGCCGAACGCCTGCTGGTCTCGCAGTCGAAGATCAGCCGTCTGGAGAACGGCAGACGCAGCATCAGCCAGCGCGACGTCCGCGATCTGTGCGGGGTCTACGAGGTCGAGGACCACCGGATCGTCGACTCGCTCATGCAGATGGCCAAGGACTCGCGCCAGCAGGGCTGGTGGCACTCCTTCGGCGACATCCCGTACAGCGTCTACATCGGCCTCGAGACCGACGCCGCGAGCCTGCGCGTGTACGACCCGCAGGTCGTCCCGGGTCTGCTACAGACCCGGCAGTACGCCGAGGCGCTGATCGCGGGGGCGCTGCCGGAGACCGCGCCCGCCGACATCGACAAGCGCGTCCAGGTGCGGATGAAGCGGCAGGAACGAATCTCCGCCCCCGACAACCCGCTGCGCCTGTGGACCGTCCTCGACGAGTCCGCCCTGCGCCGGGCCGTCGGCAACCGCGCGCTGATGCGCGAGCAGTTGGAGTACCTCGTCGAGCAGTCCCATCTGCCGCACGTCACCGTGCAGGTGATCCCCTTCGACATGGGCGCGCATCCCGGCCTCAACGGCCAGTACGCGATCCTGGAGTTCCCCGACGCGGCCGACTCCAGCGTCGTCTACATCGAGGGCGTGACCAGCGACCTGTACCTGGAGAAGGCGAACGACGTCCAGAAGTACAGCGTGATGTACGAGCACCTGCGGGCCCAGGCCCTGAACGTGGAGCAGTCGCGCCAGTTCATCGCGGACATCGCGAAGGAGTACGCGCGCTGACCGGTGCGCGGGGACGGCCTCACGAGGGCACACCCGTCGACGAGCGGCCGGACCCTACACTGTCGCCGCCCTGACGCGGAAGACCCCCATGGAATATGCCATCCAGTCGAGTGAATAGTCGCTTCGTCGGCCGATGTTGGCGAGTAGCGTCGATCACGCCATGGAGCAACAACGTTGGCGCAATCCGGACTGCGGGTTCCCTGACAGATCCGCAGTCCGGTGACAGCGCGCCGGCCGCTCCATGGCGGCACTTCATCGACGAACGACAGCTTTCTGGAGCGATCATGGCAATTCAGCAGGGCGCCACCGACACCTGGACCAAGTCTTCCTACTCCACCGGCAACGGCGCCTGCGTCGAGATCAAGTCCCCGGTCGTCGCGGCGATGGCCGTCCGGGACTCCAAGGTCCCCGCCGGCCCCACCCTCGCCTTTCCCGCGGACGCCTGGAACGCCTTCGTCACCGAGGTGAGCCGTGGAGCGGCCGGCCTCGCCTGACCCCTGTGGCCGGGACAACTTCATACGCTTCACCGACAGAGCCCTCTCGTCCGGCCCGCCGTCCTGGCCGAGAGGGCTGCTCGTTCTCAGCGCAGCCGGTCCACGTACGTGTCCGTTCCCGGCACCGTGGGGATGAACGGGGCCACCAGCTCCACCCTTCCCAGTCCTGATTCGGCCACGGCCCCGTCCAGGCCCGTGAAGTGCGCCTCCCAGCAGGCGCGCGGGTCCGCCTGGAGGAACCACAGCAGGGTCAACCGGGTGTCCACGCCCTCGACCTGCTTCACGTAGGTCATGCGGTCGCCGGGGAGCGGGGTCGGCCGGAAGACGGTGACGAGGGCGGCGGGCGAGCCCGCCAGGCGCCGCGGGAGGTGGCGGGAGCGCAGCCATTCCAGCAACTCGGCTCGCTGCTCGGGGGATTCGGCGTCGACGACCTCGAGCACGAGACCGGCGTAGGGGTGGTCGAGGGCGTGGAAGTCGCGGGGGCCCGCGGCGCCGTCGCGGTAGACGGTGGCCTCGTGGTCCTGGAAGGCCGTGAAGACGTGCGTGCGGTCCTGGTAGACGCGGCCGTCGCGGTTCAGCCGCTTGTTGATGCCGACGGTCCACTTCATGTGGTCGTCGTAGCGGCCCTCGGTGACCCAGTAGGTGGAGATGTAGCAGCCCGCGGTGACCGGCTGGGCGACCGCCGACTTCTCGGGGTAGCGCAGCAGTTGGAGGTCGCGGGTGGCCACCCAGCGGCGCCCGGCGTACATCCAGGGCATGGCCATCGCGCCCGCGTAGTAGTGGTCGTCCTCGTACCAGCGGTTGTAGGCGTACTCGTGCCCCGGGTGCGGTTCGACCAGGGTGATCAGGGCGTGGCCCGGGTGGACGCCGTACGGGCCGAGGGCGGCCAGCTCCGCGTAGGTCTCGCTGCGGGTCTCCTCCGACATGACGAACCCCTTCCTCGGTGGAACGTGCGCGGGACTTCCTTCCTCCGCCGGACGCCCATACTCTGACGCTCCGTCAGACAATGCGCCAGAGTCGTGTCGGGGCGAGGGGGAGAGACCCTCGCGCCGGCGGACCGGGCCGCGACGAGGGGAGGCCTCGCATGTCACTGCTCGACGGCAGGACCGTGGTGGTGTCGGGTGTCGGAGCCGGGCTCGGCCACCAGGTCGCGGCGGCCGTGGTGCGCGACGGGGGCAACGCCGTGCTCGGGGCGCGCACGGAGGCCAACCTCGCCAAGGCGGCGGCCGAACTGGACCCGGACGGCACGCACACGGCGTTCCGCGCGACGGACATCACCGACGAGGGGCAGTGCGAGGCGCTCGCGGCGCTCGCGGCCGAGCGCTTCGGGCGGATCGACGCCGTGGTCCACGTCGCCGCCTGGGACAGCTACTTCGGCGGCCTGGAGGACGCCGACTTCACGACCTGGCAGTCGGTCATCGACGTGAACCTGCTCGGCACGCTGCGGATGACCCGCGCCTGCCTGCCCGCGCTGAAGGAGCGCGGCGGTTCGGTCGTCGTCATCGGCACGCAGTCGTCGGTCGCCGCCCCGAGCCAGGTGCGCCAGGCGGCGTACGCGGCCTCGAAGGGAGCGCTGACGAGCGCGATGTACTCCCTGGCGCGGGAGCTCGGCCCGCACCGGATACGGGTCAACACCGTGCTGCCCGGCTGGATGTGGGGCCCTCCGGTCGAGGCGTACGTGCAGTTCACCGCCCACACCGAGCAGGTGCCCGAGGCGGACGTCCTGAAGCGGCTCACCGAGCGGATGGCCCTGCCCGAGCTGGCCACGGACGGGGACGTCGCGGACGCCGCGGTGTTCCTCGCGTCCGACCGGGCGCGGGCGATCACGGGGCAGTCGCTGCTCGTGAACGCGGGCGAGATCATGCGGTAGGCGTCGCGGCCGACGGCTCCTCTCCCAGGCGCACGGGACCCGCATCCCGTACGGCTGTCGGCTTCTCCTTGCTGCTGTGGGTCTGGCGAAGTGCCCGCCCATGGTGTGGCCCACGTCACGAGCACGACAACCGCCCCGCAGGTAAAGTGGAGGCAAAATCGTTCTGCTTTCTGATCTGTGTTCATATCTGTGACCGCATGAGGTCTTGACCGGCCGGTCGGACCGGCGGTTCAATCCCCGAAGTCCCCGCTCCCGCACGGGGCCGCCCGACTGCCTACTGGCGAAGTGCCGTCCGGTATCTGCAGGTTCACAAGGCGGACCCCTGGAGGGGGCACATGAACGGTCTCGACTGGGCCGTCCTGGTCGCGTACTTCGGCGTGATGACCGCGATCGGCGTCTGGTCCCACAAACGTGTGGACGATGTCAGCGACTTCTTCACCGCGGGCGGCAAGATGCCGTGGTGGCTGTCCGGCATCTCGCACCACATGTCGGGCTACAGCGCGGTGATGTTCACCGGCTACGCCGGCATCGCGTACACCTACGGCATCACCTCGTACGTCACCTGGGCGCTGCCGATCGCCATCGGCGTCGCCATCGGCGCCAAGGCCTTCGCGCCCCGGCTCAACCGGTTGCGCTCACGGCTGCACGTCGCCTCGCCCCTCGAATACCTCAAGGACCGCTACAACGTGCCGACGCAGCAGGCGCTGGCGTGGTCCGGCATCCTGCTGAAGATCGTGGACGTCGGCGCGAAGTGGGCGGCCATCGCCACCCTGCTCAGCGTCTTCACCGGCGTCACGCTCACCCAGGGCATCATCATCACCGGCGGCATCACCGCGGTGTACTGCACGATCGGCGGCCTGTGGGCGGACGCGCTGACCGAACTCGGCCAGTTCGTCATCCAGTTGCTGGCCGGTCTGGCGATGCTGGTCATCGCGCTGAACAAGATCTCCGACCAGGGCGGGCTCTCCAAGGCCCTGGACTCGCCGAAGCTGCACGGCCACGGGGACGGGTTCGCGGGCCCGTACCTGACGGTGTTCTTCATCGCGTACCTGTTCATCAAGCTGTTCGAGTACAACGGCGGCATGTGGAACCAGGCCCAGCGCTACATGGCCACCGGGAACGCCAGGGAGGCCACGCGCTCGGCCCTGCTGTCCGCCGGACTGTGGTTCGTGTGGCCGGTCGTCCTGTTCATCCCGATGTGGCTCTCGCCGCTCCTCGTCACCGCGCAGAAGCCGGACGGCTCGGACGCGTACGGCCTGATGACCGAACAGCTCCTGCCGCACGGACTCCTCGGCCTGGTCGTCGTCGGGTTCTTCTCGCACACGATGGCCATGTGCTCCTCGGACGCGAACGCGATCTCCGCCGTGTTCACCCGCGACGTGATGCCGGTGCTCTCCCGGGCCGCGCGCGCCTGGGACAGCCGCGCGGGGCTCATCGCGGGCCGCGTGACCACCGTCGCCTTCCTCGGCCTGTCCATGGCGGTGGCGACCCAGGTCAACTCCCCCACGTTCAAGGACATCATCACCGTCGTCATCAAGTGGGTGGCGGGTCTGATGGGGCCGATCGCGATCCCGTTCATCCTCGGTCTGCTCCGGCCCTTCCGCAGGTCGGGTCCGACGGCGGCCCTCACGAGCTGGGCCTGCGGACTGCTCGCCTTCTTCCTCGTCAACTACCACCTGGACTTCTCGCAGCGCACGGACGTGAAGCTGGAGTACCAGGTCGCCCTCCCGATGGTCATCTCCCTCGTCCTGTACGTCCTCATCGGCTTCCTGAGGCCCGAGGACACCCCGGAACGGGACGCGGTCATCGAACTGATCAACACGGACGACGACGGCTCGGCCGCCGCGGCGGTCCCGGCACCGGCGGGGGCCCCGGACGGCGTGGCGGGCACGCCGGTGAAGGACCAGGGCCCGGTGAAGAGCTAGGGCCCGGTGAAGGACTGGGGCCCGCGTCCGTCCCGGCTCAGGCGCGCGGGTAGCGGGCGAGCCAGCCCGGGGACGATCCGGCGGGCCCGTGCAGCGCGGGCCCCTGGGTCATCTCCATCGCGAAGTCGTCCGCGAGGACCAGCACCGTGGGACGGCCCTCCAGTTCGGCCAGCCAGGCCGGCGGGAGGGCCGTCTCGCCGTGCAGGGCGCCCAGCAGACCGCCCGTGAGGGCGCCGGTGACGGCGGAGGGCCCGCCGTGGTTCACCGACAGGCACAGGGCGTGCCGGACGTCCTCGCCGACGAGCACGCAGTACACCGCGGCGGCGAGCGGCCCCTCGGCGGCACCGCTCCGGGCGAGTTCCTCGACCCGCGCGGGCGAGGGCGCCCCCTGCCGCACGGCGCCCAGCGCGTGCTGGAGCGCGGCGGCGACCGGCTGGTGCCCGGGACGGACCGAGAGCAGCGCGAGGGTCTGCTGCACGGCCGCGTCGGGGTTCTCGCCGCGGGCGAGCGCGTGCACGGCGACGGCGTACGCGCCCGCCGTCAGGTACGCCGAGGGGTGGCCGTGCGTCTGCGCCGCGCACTCGACGGCGAGCTGCATCGCGAGCTGCGGCTCCCAGCCGACGAGCAGCCCGAAGGGCGCCGAGCGGGCGGCGGCCTCGGGACCCGGCTCGCCGGGGTTCTTGGGCGCGTCCAGCGTCCCCATGATCCCGTCGGCGAGGCCGAGCAGACAGGCCCTGGCCGGGTCGCGGCGGGCGTAGAGCCACTCCTCGCGGGCCAGCCAGCCGTCGTCCTTGCGGCGCTCGTCGGGCCCCCAGTCGCTCTGGGTGGCCGACCAGCGGCGGTAGGCGCGGTGCACGTCGGACGGCGGGTGCCAGGCACCGGTGTCACGGCGCACCTGGGCGCGGATGAGCCCGTCGACGCCGAACAGGGAGAGCTGGGTGAGGTGCGTGACGGTGCCGCGCCGCCCGTACGCGGGGACCGGACCGACGAGGCCCTCCGCGCCGTGGGCCTCCCGGATCGCCTCCAGGGAGAGCCCGTCGACCGGCGCGCCCAGCGCGTCGCCGGCGGCCACGCCCAGCAGCGTCCCGCGCACCCGGCTGCGGAAGTCCTGCTGCTCCCCGCGCCCCCAGACGGCACCGGCTGTCGCCCCCACCGAGACCTCCCGCGGCACACTGTCCGTCCGTACGTACGCCCGACAGGTCGGCACTGTAGCCGAACAAGAACGGTCGATTGAGGCTGCGGATCCATATGCGGGATGTGGTCCGAGCGACCCCGAACGGTCAGGTACGGACGGTGTGCGGAGATGTCTCGGACGGGTCCGGACAACAGCACCATGAAGTGTCGTAACGCGACAGCGGTAGGGGTGATTTCCTCGTTCGCGTCACTCAGCGTGGCCCGTTCCCGTCTACCTTGGACGGGCTTGATGTCGGCACGGAGAGCGACCGTCCGGGTGCGTACGGGTGCCGTCCGGCTCGAGCGGTGAAAGGGGCGGCATGGACGGGGCGGGCGAAGACGAGACCGCGGCGGTGCTCAGGGCGGCCGGCCGGCAGATCAAGGCCTGGCGGGAGGCGGCCGGGCTGCGGCAGGCGGAGCTGGGGGCGGCCATCGGCTACAGCGAGGAGATGGTCTCGTCGGTCGAGCGGGGGCGCCGGGTGCCGAAGCCCGAGTTCCTGGACAAGGCCGACGAGGTGCTGGGAGCGGCCGGGAAGATCTCCGCGATGAAGAAGGACGTGGAGGAGGCCCGGTACCCGAAGAACGTCCGGGACCTGGCGAAGCTGGAGGAGGAGTCGGTCGAGCTCGGGGCGTACGCCAACCACAACATGCACGGCCTGCTCCAGACCCCGGAGTACACGCGAGCGCTGTTCGCGATGCGCGCCCCCTCGTACTCCGAGGACGAGATCGACCGGCAGGTCGCGGCCCGCATGGCGCGGCAGTCCGTCTTCGAGCGCCGGCCCGCGCCACTGCTCACCTTTGTCCAGGAAGAGGTGACGCTGCGGCGGCCGATCGGGGGCAGACTGGTTCTCCGGCAGCAGCTCGAACACCTGCTGGACGTCGGCAGGTTGAGGCATGTCGCGATCCAGGTGATGCCGACCGATCGCGAGGATCACGCGGGTATGGGCGGACCCCTCCAACTGCTCCGGCTCCGGGACGGCAAGACCCTGGGGCACTCGGAGGCGCAGTTGCACAGTCGCCTGATCGGTGATCCTCGGGACGTCCAGATCCTGGAGATGCGCTATGGAATGATCCGGGCGCAGGCGCTCCCACCCCGGGAGTCGCTGGCCTTCATCGAGAAAGTGCTGGAGGAGACATGACCCCCACCACTCCGCCGTCCGGGACCGACTCGGCGCTGTCCTGGTTCAAGAGCAGTCACAGCAGCAACGACGGCCCCGAGTGCGTCGAGGTCGCCATAGCCGCCCACGGGACCGGCGGGGCCACCGTCCACGTCCGTGACTCCAAGGACGTGGACGGTGCCCGGCTCGCGTTCCCGGACGGCGTCTGGTCGACGTTCGTCGGGTTCGCGGGCCGGGAGCAGCGGATCAGGGGTTGATGTCGGCGCCCCAGCCCAGCTGGGCGATCTGGGTCTCGCTCAGGACTCCCTGGTAGGCCTGCACCTCGTCCACGTCACCGCGCAGGTACTCGGTCCAGCCGTCACCGGCCTTGGCCCGGCCGACCTGGAGGGCACCGGTGCTGTGCCAGCCGTTCGGGAAGCCGGCCGTGGTGGCGGCGCCGGCCTCGCCGTCGACGTAGAGCTTGATCGTGTCGGCCGCGTCGTCGTAGACCACCGCGAGGCGGTGGCCGAGGCCCTCGCCGCCGTCCGCGAACTCGGCCTCGGACACCACCTTCTCCGGGGCTCCGGCCTCGTCCCTCTCCGGCATCACGAGCTGCCAGGTCTGCGAGGACGGCACGTAGCGCACCTTGAAGGCGTCGGTGTGCTCACCCGCCTGGGAGAGCACGGTCATGGGGTGGTCGGGCTCGGAGTCGGCGAGCCGCACGACGGCACCGACGGTGAAGCTGTCCCCGGTGTCCACGGCCGGTCCGTCGGTGGCCGCGTACCCGCTCTCACCGTCCAGGTGCAGATGCCCCTCGCCGACCAGCGCCATCGGCGGGCAGTCCGGGTCGAGGTCCGGGATGCAGGAGCCGTCGGAGCCACGGAAGACCGTCGCTCCCCCGCCGAGCCGCAGCGGCGAGCCGCCCGCCCCCTCGGGGCTCACTCCGTCCGTCGCGCTCTCCAGCGACCAGTGGCCGAGCCGCTTCGGCTTGCGGTACGCGAGCTCGGAGACCTCGCCCGGTACGACGACCCGGTCGTGGACCTGTACGTCGGCGACGTCACCGTGCCAGCGGTCGCGGTAGCCCGAGGCGCCGCGCGCGCGGCCGATCTGGAACGCCCCGGCCGCCTCGGCGGGCGTCGCGTCCACCGCGGTCCCGGTCTCACGGCCGTTGACGTACAGCCGCGCCCTGCCGGTCTCCGCGTCGTACAGCCCCAGGACGTGGGCCCATTCGCCGGTCTCGGGCGCGCCCCCGGACACCCGCGCGCCGCCGATCGCGAACGACCAGGCCGGGCCGGAGTCCTCGGCGCGCAGACCGAGCGAGAAGCCGGGCGCGCCGGCGTCCGTGTCCTGGCTGGCGACGGTCATGTTCCGGCCGGTCTCCGCGGGCCGCACCCAGGCGCTGACGGCGAAGGACTTGCGGATGTCGGTGGCGGGGACGTCCGGGGTGAGGAAACCGTGGCCGCCGCCGTCCAGCGCGACGGAGGAGGTGCCGCCGGTGCCCGCGGGCGCGGGACCGCCGAAGGTCACGCCGGTGCCGGCGCGGGCGGCGGTGCCCGTCTCGGCGGCGGCCGACCGGGACCCCGCCGGGTCGGTCAGCTTCCAGCGGGCGACGGGGGCGCGGCCGGACTTCACGTTGAAGTCGTAGGTCGTCTGCCCGCTGCTGCGGCCGGCCCGGTCGATCGCGCGGACCTGCACGTACTTGGGCCCCGAGGTGAGCGGCAGGTAGGGGACGGTCACGGGGTCGCCCGGTTCGGCCGCCGGGGCGGTTCCGCTGGGGCCTCCCAGGAAGCTGTACACGTAGGACACGACGTCGTCCGAGGGCGAGTCCATCGTGAAGTGCCCGTAGACGCCGACGCCGTCCACCCAGAACTCCTGGTCCGGAGTGGGGTATTCGGGCGAGGTGATCGTGGCGTTCGCGGGATTCGTGTCGTCGACCACGAACGAGCAGACCGAGCCGCCGTCCTCGTCGCTCCACGGGGAGGTCGCCTTGGTGTCGTTCGCGCGGACGTGCCAGTTGACGACCGTGTTCGCCGGGACGTCGTCCGGCACGGTCCAGTCGTGGCGCGACCCCGACGCCTTCGAGAGGCTGGTGTAGGAACGGCGCTGCTCCACCCCCGCCGAGTCGGTCCACCAGGCTTCGAAATCGCCCTTCACCGGGCTGAACTCGGAGGGCTGGTCGTACAGCACCGCGCTGAGCCGGGGCCGCTGCGAGACGTACGCGGTGTCGGCGCCGGTCGCGCACGCCTTGCCCTCCGACGTCAGGTCCTGCACCAGCGGCCGCTTCGGCGGCAGGTTGTCCACGGCGTACGCGGTGCCGGCGGCGGTGGTCAGCAGCGCCACCGCGCAGCACCCCACCACCAGCCGCCCACGCACGACCGCCCTTCTGGAACCCTTCAAGTCGCCCTCCCCTATTGGTACTTGAGGCTCGTTGATCATGCGAGCCGGATGAACCTAGCAGGGGGCACCGACAGGGGGGAAAGGGATTTCCCCGGGTCTCAGTCGAGCACCGGCAGCAGTTCCGGCAGGTGGCCGTCCGAGGCCGCCGCAGCCCGCTGCCGTTCCAGGGGGACCTCGCCGTAGAGCGTGGTGCGGGGCCGGGCGGGGCGGCCCGCGGCCTCGGCCACCGCGACCAGGTCCTTGACCGACATGTAGGAGCCGTAACGGGAGCCCGCCATACGGGAGATGGTCTCCTCCATCAGCGTGCCGCCCAGGTCGTTGGCGCCGGAGCGGAGCATCTCGGCGGCCCCCTCGGCACCCAGCTTGACCCAGCTGGTCTGGATGTTGGGGATGTGCGGGTGCAGCAGGAGGCGGGCCATCGCCATGACGGCGCGGTTGTCGCGGGTCGTCGGGCCGGGACGGGCGATGCCGGCCAGGTAGACGGGGGCGTTGGTGTGGATGAAGGGGAGGGTCACGAACTCCGTGAAGCCGCCGGTCTCCTGCTGGATGCGGGAGAGCGTGCGGAAGTGGCCGAGCCAGTGCCGGGGCTGGTCGACGTGGCCGTACATCATGGTGGAGGAGGAGCGGATGCCCAGCTCGTGGGCCGTGGTGACCACCTCGATCCAGGTCGCCGCGGGCAGTTTGCCCTTCGTCAGGACCCAGCGCACCTCGTCGTCCAGGATCTCCGCGGCGGTGCCGGGAATGGTGTCCAGGCCCGCCTCCTTGGCCGCGGTCAGCCACTCGCGGATGGACAGGCCGGTGCGGGTCGCGCCGTTCACCACCTCCATCGGGGAGAAGGCGTGGACGTGCATGCCCGGGACCCGTTCCTTCACCGCCTTCGCGATGTCGAAGTAGGCCGTGCCGGGCAGGTCCGGGTGGATGCCGCCCTGCATGCACACCTCGACCGCGCCGACGTCCCAGGCCTGGGCGGCACGGTCCGCGACCTGCTCCAGGGAGAGCGTGTAGGCGTCGGCGTCCGTGCGGCGCTGGGCGAAGGCGCAGAAACGGCAGCCGGTGTAGCAGACGTTGGTGAAGTTGATGTTGCGGGTGACGATGTACGTGACGTCGTCGCCGACCGCCGCCCTGCGCACGTCGTCGGCGATCCGGCACAGGGCGTCGAGGGCGGGCCCGTCGGCGTGCAGCAGCGCGAGGGCCTCGTCGTCGGTCAGCCCCGTCGGGTCGTCGGCCGCGGTCGCGAGGGCCGCCCGGACGTCCGTGTCGATGCGGGACGGCACCATCCCGGGGGCCGCCGCCTCCCGCAGGGCCCCCCAGTCGCCGTACACGGTGTCGAAGTCCTCGCGGCGGTCGCCGGTGCGGCCCTCGGTGTCGATGGCGCTGTGCAGGTCGGTGCGCCCCGAGGACGTGAAGGCCTCCTCGGGCTCCTGCCAGGGCCGGCCCTCGACCACCGCGTCCGGCAGCGCGAGCCCGGTCTCCGGGTCCGCGAGCGCCCGTACGTGCGGCAGCAGCCGCGGGTCCAGCCAGGGCTCGCCGCGCCGCACGAACTCCGGGTAGACGCAGAGGCGTTCGCGCAGCTCGAAGCCCGCCTCGGCCGACCGCTCGCGCAGCAGCTCGATCTGCGGCCAGGGCCGCTCGGGGTTGACGTGGTCGATGGTCAGCGGGGAGACCCCGCCCCAGTCGTCGATCCCGGCGCCGATCAGTCGCTCGTACTCGCCGGCGACCAGGTTGGGCGGTGCCTGGAGACAGGCGGCCGGGCCCATGACGTGCCGGGCGACGGCGACGGCGGCGATCAGCTCGTCCAGCTCCGCGTCCGGCATCCCGCGCATCGCGGTGTCCGGCTTGGCGCGGAAGTTCTGGATGATCAGTTCCTGGATGCCGTGGTGGGCCCGCGAGATCCGGCGCAGCGCGAACAGGGAGTCGGCGCGCTCCTCGTACGTCTCGCCGATGCCGATCAGCAGCCCGCTGGTGAACGGGACGGAGGAGCGGCCGGCGTCCTCCAGGACCCGCAGCCGTACGGCGGGCTCCTTGTCCGGGGAGCCGAAGTGGGGGCCGCCGGGCTCGGACCACAGCCGGGTCGCGGTGGTCTCCAGCATCATGCCCATCGACGGGGCGACGGGCTTCAGCCGCTGGAAGTCGGTCCACGACATCACACCCGGGTTCAGGTGCGGCAGCAGGCCCGTCTCCTCCAGGATGCGGACGGAGATCGCCCGTACGTAGGCGATCGTGTCGTCGTAGCCGTGCGCGTCCAGCCATTCGCGGGCCTCGGGCCAGCGGTCCTCCGGCTTGTCGCCGAGGGTGATCAGGGCTTCCTTGCAGCCGAGGGCCGCGCCCTTGCGGGCGATGTCGAGGACCTCGTCCGGGGACATGAACATCCCGTGGCCGGCCCTGCGCAGTTTGCCGGGGACGGTGACGAACGTGCAGTAGTGGCACTTGTCCCGGCACAGCCGGGTCAGCGGGACGAAGACGCTCTTGGAGTACGTGATGACACCGGGGCGGCCGGCCGCCTCCAGGCCCGCGTCACGCACCCGCGCGGCGGAGGCGGCCAGGTCGTCCAGGTCCGTGCCGCGGGCCTGGAGCAGCACCGCGGCCTCGCTCACGTCGAGCGCGACACCGTCCCGTGCGCGCTTCAGCGCTCGCCGCATGGAGTTCGCCGTCGGCCCGGATCCGGGAGTCGCGCCCGTAGCGGAGGTCGTCATCCTTCGAGCATACGGTCGAGGTGATCAGGTATCGCCGGACGTGCCCGATTCGAGCCGCACGGCATCTGTCGGCCTCCCGGCAAACCGTCGATTCCCCTGACTTGCCCCCGCGTTCACAGGCTGCCCCCACAGTGGTCCGTGGCACTTCGCATCACTCATGTCACTGTCACACCCGGCCCCTGGGAGCAGCAGTATGTGCGAGGACGACCACGGCATCGGCAGACGCGCCCTGTTCGTGACGGGAGCGGCCGCCGCGCTTACGTTGGGAGGCGTGACCTTCGCCAGCGGTGCGCACGCGGGAGCGGCGGACGACCAGGAGACACGGACGGTGCGCGGCACCCTCCCCACCGGCTCCCCCGACTTCGTGTACCTCCCGGTCGAGGTACCGGCCGGGGTCGCGGAGATCAAGGTCTCCTACACCTACGAGAGGCCGTCGGTCCCGGCCGGCACCGCGGGCAACGCGCTGGACATCGGCATCTTCGACGAGCACGGCACGGAGCTGGGCGGCCGGGGTTTCCGTGGCTGGTCGGGCGGCGCGCGCACGGAGTTCTTCATCCGCTCGGACGACGCGACCCCCGGTTACGTCCCCGGGCCGGTCCGCCCCGGCATCTGGCACATCGTGCTCGGCCCGTACACGGTGGCCCCGCAGGGACTGGCGTACGAGGTCACGGTCACCCTGACGTACGGGAAGCCCGCCCCGGCACCGGAGCCGGTGTACCCGCCCTCGCGGGCCAGGGGCCGCGGCCGTGCCTGGTACCGCGGCGACTGCCACCTGCACTCCTGGTACTCCGACGGCCGCCGCACCCCCGCCGAGATCGCGGCGCTGGCACGGGAGGCGGGCCTGGACTTCATCAACTCCTCGGACCACAACACGCACGCCGCGCATCCGCACTGGGCGGACCAGGCGGGCGACGACCTGCTGGTCATGCTGGGCGAGGAGGTCACCACGCGCAACGGGCACGTGCTGGCGCTCGGCACGGAGCCGGGAACCTTCGTCGACTGGCGCTACCGGGCCCGCGACAACCGGTTCGGCCGGTTCGCGCGCCGGATCCGGGGCGCCGGCGGTCTCGTGGTGCCCGCCCACCCGCACGCCACCTGCGTCGGCTGCGGCTGGAAGTTCGGCTTCGGCGAGGCGGACGCGGTCGAGGTGTGGAACGGCCCGTACACCCCCGACGACGAGGTCGCCCTCGCCGACTGGGACAGCATGCTGGTCGCCTCCGTGCGCGGGGGCCACGACTGGCTCCCGGCGATGGGCAACAGCGACGCGCACCGCGACCCCGACCGGGTCGGCTCCCCGCAGACGGTCGTCCTCGCCGACGACCTGACCCGTGAGGCGGTCCAGGAGGGCATCCGCGCGGGCCGCTCCTACGTCGCCGAGTCGAAGCTGGTCTCCCTCGCCTTCTCCGCGTCCGGCGCCAAGGGCGAACACGCGGGCATCGGGGAGCGGTTGAGGGTCGCGCCGGACACCCCGGTCACCGTCCGCCTGGAGGTCACCGGCGCCCCGCGCTGCACGGTCCGCCTCGTCACCGACCAGGGCACGCTGTTCACGAGCGACCCGCTGCCGGTCGCGGGCTCCGGCACGGTGGAATGGCGTACGACGGCGTCCTACGCGGCGTACGTCCGCGCGGAACTGCGCCACGAGACGGCGGCGGGCCCGGTACCGGGCGCCCTGGCGGCGTTCACGAATCCGATCTTCCTGGGGGCCGCGAAAACGCCTTAGGGTCCCCGGCGGATCAGGCCGGGGGGAGGGACAGGTCGGCCACGACGGCCGCGTGGTCCGAGGGCCAGACGCCGCCGACCGGGGCGTCGCCGGCCCGCCGTACGGACCGGACGTGTCCGAGGCCGCCGGGGCCGGGCGGGCCGACGTGGACGTAGTCGATGCGTGCGGCGGGGCTGTACGGGCCGACGTGGGCGTTCTCCGGGTCCCAGGTGGCCCGGGGCGCCGTCGGGTCGGCGTACTCCCAGGCGTCGAGGAAGACCTGTCCGGGAACCGCGGGGGACGTCTTATACCCCCCGAACAGGCGGATCTCGTCGGAGTCCGGCCAGGCGTTGAAGTCGCCCGTGACGACCGGGGGGAAGTCGGTGCCGCCCCGGTGCGCGGCGACGAACTCCGCGAGCGCGGTGACCTGTTCGCGGCGCACGCCCGAGGCGTGGATCGCCGAGGTGAGGTGGGTGGTGAAGAAGGGCACCTCGTGGGCGGGCGTGGCCAGACGGGCGTGCAGGGCGAGCCGTCCGTCGTACAGCTCCTCGGGGGCGGGCAGCCGCAGCACCTCCTGCGCCACCACCGGCCAGCGGCTCAGCACGGCGTTGCCGACGTCGACCGTGGGGTCCCCGATCCGCCGCTGCCAGCGGTCCGAGGCGTCGGAGGCGGCCCAGGTCCAGTGCATCCCCAGCTCGTCCGCGAGCCATCCGGCGAGGTTCTGGCCGCCGCACTCCCACACCTCCTGCAACCCGACCACGTCGGGCCGCAGTTCGCGCAGCACGGCCAGAATGGCTTTCTGCCGCTCCTCCCAGGGCCCGAACCGCCACCAGAGGTTCCAGGTCACGACCCGCATCCGCAGCCACCTGCTCCCGTCGCGCGACATCGGGGACCATTGAAGCAACTTCCTTGCACCACACACCAGTCCGGACAGGAGACCCACGGACCATGACCCGTCCCGCCGACCTCAGGTTCCGCGCCACGACAGCCTTCCAGCGGCACGTCGTCAACCCGCTCGCGCGCCGGATACCGTTCCAGACGCTCCTGGAGACCACCGGCCGCGTCTCCGGCCTGCCCCGGCGCACCCCGCTCGGCGGCCGCCGCGTCGGTGACGCCTTCTGGCTGGTCTCGGAGTTCGGGGAGCGGTCGCAGTACGTACGCAACATCCAGGCGGACCCGAGGGTGCGGGTGCGGCTCCGCGGCCGCTGGCACGAGGGCACGGCGCACCTCCTCCCGGACGACGACCCGGTGGCCCGGCTGCGCACCCTGCCCCGGGGCAACAGCGCGGCGGTACGGCTGATCGGGACGGGGCTGCTGACGGTGCGGGTGGACCTGCGGGGGTGAGGCCGCCGGGGTCCTCGCGTCCCAGGCGGGCATCCCAGGTGTGCGCGTTCTCCGCAGGTCACCGGGGGTGGGATGGTTTCACCGTCCCGAGTCGGCGGGCGGCTGTTGTCCCGGTCCCACGAGGAATCCCATGCTGTGGGTGTCGCACCGGCCGAGCGGGTCGTCCACTCGGCGGCGGCACAGCACCCCGGCCCACCCGTCCACAGGGGACACCCGTGTCCTCGTGCACCCGGGACCGTCGGCGAGTGCGATCTCCGTACTGACCGAAAAGGAAACGGGACACCATGAACACGCCTGCCCGCAGGAACCGCAAGAACCCCGGCAACTGGAAGTCCTACGCCCTCGGGGCCGTGGCGGCCGCGGCGCTGCTCACGACCACGGCGTGCGACCCGGGCGCCGCCGAGGGTTCGGGCGGCTCCAAGTCCTCGGCACGGCCGAGCGGAACGGCTTCGGCGAAGCCGGGCGGGACTTCGGGCGACGCGGGCGGCACGAGCGACGCGGGCGGCACGGGTGGTACGAGCAGCGCGGGCGGCACCGGCGGCACGAGCAGCACGGGCAAGACGGGCGGCGGCACCGGCGGCACCGGCAAGACGGCCGGCGGGGGCACCAGCGGCACCGGTGGCACCGGCAAGACGGGCGGCACGGGCACCGGCGGCAGTGGTGGCAAGGCGAGCGCCGGCGGCAGCGGCGGCGGCACGGGGGCGATCGCCGCCTGCACCCAGAAGGAGCTCGCGGTGTCCGCCGTGAAGGAGCGGGACCTCCGGCACCTCGCCCTCACCGTCCAGAACGCGAGCGACAAGAAGTGCAACCTCTACGGCTACCCCATCGTGAAGCTGGGTGCCGACGCCCAGTTCACGACCCCGGTGATCAAGGACAGCAACGGGACCCCGGGTGAGCCCGTCACCCTCGACCCGGGCCGGGAGGCGTACGCCGCTCTGCTCGTGAGCAGCGGCAACACGGGCGAGCACGAGGCGAGGAGCATCACCCTCACCCTCCAGGGCAGCAAGGCCGACAGCACCGTGGGCAAGCCGATCGACGTCCCCATGCCCGCCGACGCGCTGTACGCGGACAACGATCAGCGCGTCACCTACTGGACCACCGCCTCCGGCTTCGCCCTGCGCTTCATCATGTCGAAGTGACGGACCGAGGACGCGGCCGGAGCCCCTGGCCCCGGCCGCGTCCGTCCCGCACCGCGGCTCTCACCCCGGCCACACGATCGCCTGCGTCTCGCTGTACGCGTGCAGGGCGTAGGAGCCCACGTCGCGGCCCACGCCGCTCTTCTTGAAGCCGCCGAAGGGGGCCTCCATGTTGCGGCCGACGGTGTTGACGCCGACGCCGCCCGCGCGCAGCCGGCGGGCCACGCGGAAGGCGCGGGCCACGTCCCCGGACCAGACGTAGTCGATCAGGCCGTAGTCGGAGTCGTCGGCGAGGGCGATCGCCTCCTCCTCGTCGTCGAAGGGCAGCACGACGACGACCGGGCCGAAGATCTCCTCCCTGACGACCCTCATGTCCGGCGTGCAGTCGGCGAGGAGGGTGGGGGCGACGTAGAACCCGGTGGGGAGGGGCGGGCGTTCGCCGCCCGTCACGATCCGCGCGCCCTCCTTGCGGCCGAGTTCGACGTAGGACTCGACGCGGTCGCGGTGGGCCGCGGAGATGACCGGGCCGACCACCGTGCCCGGCTCCCGCGGATCCCCCACCTTCAAGTGGCCTGCGTAGGCGGCGAGTTGTCGCACCAACTCGTCGTGGACGCCCCGCTGCACCAGCACCCGTGTCGGCGCGGTGCAGATCTGTCCGCTGTAGAAGGAGAAGGTCGTGCCGATGCCCGACACGGCCGAGGCCAGGTCCGCGTCGTCGAAGACGATCGCCGCGCCCTTGCCGCCCAGTTCCATCAGCTGGCGCTTCATCCCGCGCCCGCACACCTCGGCGATCCGCTGCCCGACCGCCGTCGAGCCGGTGAAGCTGACCATGTCGACGTCGGGCGAGTCGACCGCGGCCTCACCGGACTCCGGTGTCGAGCCGCCGACCACGTTCACCACGCCCGGCGGCACGCCCGCGGCCTCCAGGGCCTCGGCCATCCGGTAGACGGAGAGCGGGTCCTGCGGGGCGGGTTTGACCACCACGGTGTTGCCCATCGCGAGCGCGGGGGCGATCTTGCCGGCCGGGTTGGCCCACGGGTTGTTGTACGAGGTGATGCAGGTGACCACGCCGACGGGCCGGCGTACGGCCAGCGCGCCCATCACGGCGGCCGGGCCGAACGGTCCCGCCTCGTTGATCTGCGGCGGCAGCGCCGTCTCGACGGGCTCGGGCCGGGCGTAGCGCCGGAAGCGGGCCATCCCGACCCCGACCTGCATCCCGCGCGCCGTCCCGGTGGTGGCGCCGCTCTCCGCCTGCGCGAGGCCGGCGTACGGCACGAGGTTGCGCCGGACGACGTCGGCCGCGCGGGCGAGGACGGCGGCCCGTTCCTCGGCGGGGGTGCGCGACCAGGGGCCGAAGGCCTCGCGGGCCGCCGCCGCGGCCGCGTGCACCTGGGCCCGGGAGGCCTCGGGGGCGAGCCCGACCACCTGCTCGGTCGCCGGGTTCCGCACCTCGTAGAACCCGTGGTCGGGCGCCATCCACGCCCCGCCGACGAACAGGCGCTGCCCGGTGCTCTCCGGGGCGGTCACCGGGTGCTCACCGTGCGGGTGTCGCGGCCCGACCGCAGGACCCGGCCCGGCACCGCGCCCGTCACCACGTCGTCGCGGATCACCTCGGTCCCGTTGACCCACACGGCGTTCACCCCGATCGCCCGGGAGTCCAGCCGCGGACTGTCTCCCGGCAGGTCGTGCACCAGCGTGGCCTTTCCGGCGTCGATCCGTTCCGGGTCGAAGAGCACCAGGTCCGCATGGAATCCCGCCTCGATCCGTCCGCGGTCGCGCAGGCCGAACAGCCGCGCGGGATCGTCCGTGAGCATCTTCACGGCCGCTTCCAGGGAGGTGAGCCCGCGTCCGCGCAGACAGTCGCCGAGGAACCGGGTGGTGTACGGGGCCCCGCACATGCGGTCCAGGTGGGCGCCCGCGTCGGAGCCGCCGAGCAGGACGTCCTCGTGCCGCCAGGTCTCGGCGCGCAGGGCCCAGGAGTCCGGGTCGTTGTCGGTGGGCATGGGCCACAGCACCGTACGCAGCCCGTCGGCGGCGCAGATCTCCACCAGGCAGGCGAAGGGCTCCTGGCCGCGTTCGGCGGCGATGTCGCGCACCACGCGCCCGGTCAGGCCCTCGTTCGCGTCGCTGTAGGTGTCGCCGATGACGTACCGGCCGAAGTCGGCGAGGCGCCGGAAGACGCCCGCCTCCTCGCTCCGCGCGTGCCTGAGCATCTCGGCGCGGACCGCGGGGTCGCGGAGTTTCGCGATGCGCTCGGGGACGGGCAGCGCGAGGACCGGTCCCCAGCCGGGGATCAGGTTCAGCGCGCAGAAGGTTCCGAGCGACATGTTCATCGGGGTGAGGATCGGCATGGTGAGCGCGACGACCCGGCCGCCGGCCTTGCGGGCGCGTTCGCTCGCCTCGAGCTGGCGCGGGACGCGCTCGGGGACGGCGGAGTCGATCGTCAGGACGTTCCAGTTGAGCGGGCGGCCCGCGGCCGCGCTCATCTCCACGAACAGATCGATCTCGGCGTCGCTGAACCGGTCCAGGCAGCCGGCGGTGATCGCCTCGATCTGGGTGCCCTCGTGCTCCCCCACGGCGCGGGCCAGGGCGAGGAGTTCGGCGGGTCCGGCGTGCCGGGAGGCGACCGGCCGGCCGTCCCCGTCGGAGTGGGTGGAGGACTGGGTGGTGGAGAAGCCCCAGGCACCGGCGTCCATGGCCTCGTGGAACAGCCGCAGCATGGCGTCGAGCTGCTCCGGCGTCGGCTGCCCGCCCACCGCGTCGGGGCCCATGACGTACCGGCGCAGCGCGCAGTGGCCCACCATGAAGCCGGCGTTGACCGCGATCCGGCCCTCCAGGGCGTCCAGGTACTCCCCGAAGCCGTGCCAGTTCCAGGGCGCGCCCTCTTCCAGGGCGACCAGGGACATGCCCTCGACCTTGGACATCATGCGGCGCGTGTAGTCGGCGTCCCCGGGCCGGTCGGGGTTCAGCGGGGCGAGGGTGAACCCGCAGTTGCCGCCCGCGACCGTGGTGACGCCGTGGTTGAGGGACGGGGTCGCGTACGGGTCCCAGAAGAGCTGGGCGTCGTAGTGGGTGTGCGGGTCCACGAAGCCGGGGGCGAGGACGAGTCCGTGCGCGTCCTCGCTCGTCCGGGACGGCTCGGTGACCGTGCCGGTCACGGCGACGCGGCCGTCCCGGATCCCCACGTCCGCGGTGTACCCGGGCGCTCCCGTCCCGTCCACGACGGTCGCGCCCCTGATCACGTGGTCGAGCATCGCGGGAGTACCCCCTAGACGGCTTGGCGGAAGCGGGTGGTGCGGTGCACCGGGTCCGTGTCGATCTTCGGGATCACGTGCTCGCCGATGAGCCGGATCGTCTGGAGGGTCTCCTCCTTGGGGACGCCGACGGGCAGCCCGAAGCTGAGCTGGTCGGCCCCGGCCTGCTCCCAGCGCTTGCACTGGGTGAGCACCTCGTCCGGGTCGCCGCAGATCAGCAACTCCTCCTCGATGAGCAGCTCGACGAACTCCGCGTTGTACTCGGGGAGGGTCTCGGGCCAGACGGGGAAGCCCTCGGGGCGCGGGAAGGTGTCGTGGTAGCGGAAGACGAGGGAGGGCAGGTAGTGCAGCCCGCCGCCGACCGCGATCGAGATGGCCTCGTCGTGGGTGGGCGCGCAGATCGCGGTGGTCGTCACCATCACGTTGTCGTTGACGAAGTCGCCGATGGGCTCGGCGTCCACGACGGCGGTCTTGTACTGCTCCAGGACCCATTCCATGTCGGCGACCTTCTGCACGCTGAAGCCGAGCACGCCGAGTCCCTTGCGGGCGGCCATGGCGTACGAGGGCGGCGATCCGGCGGCGTACCACATCGCCGGGTGCGACTTCCCGTACGGCTTGGGCAGGATCTTGCGCGGCGGCAGCGACCAGTGCTTGCCCTGGAAGCCCACGTACTCGTCCTGGAGCCACATCTTCGGGAACTCGGCGATGGTCTCCTCCCAGATCTCCTTGGTGTGGTTCATGTCGGTGATGCCGGGGAGGAAGCCGAGGATCTCGTGCGAGCCGGCGCCGCGTCCGGAGCCGAACTCGAAGCGGTTGCCGGTGAGGTGGTCGAGCATGGCGACCTTCTCGGCGACCTTGACCGGGTGGTTGACCTGGGCGAGCGGGTTGAAGATGCCGGAGCCGAGGTGGATGCGGTCGGTGGCGTGCGCGAGGTAGCCGAGGTAGACGTCGTTGGCCGACAGGTGCGAGTACTCCTCCAGGAAGTGGTGCTCGGACGCCCAGGCGTACTTGAAGCCGGACCTGTCAGCCTGGATGACGTACTCGGTCTCCTCCATCAGCGCCTTGTGCTCCGCGAGCGGGTCGGTCTCGGCCCGCTTGCCCACGTATCCCTGTACAAAGAGCCCGAATTCCAAGGAGGTTCACCGTCCCCATCCAGATATCTGACATACCGTCAGATTGTTTGAGCCGACTGTTCCACCGTGCGCATGGACCGTCAATAGCTGATACACCGTCAGAGAACGCTCACGCCCGCGAGCCAGCCGCCGTCGATCACGAAGGGCTGCCCGGTGATGTACGAGGAGTCCTCGCCGGTCAGGAACAGGGCGAGGCGGGCCACGTCCTCGGGACGGCCGATCCGGCCGAGCGGCACGAGCTTGGCGTAGAACGCGTCGAGCGCCCGCGAGGCCTCCTCGGCGTCCTGGCCCGGGGAGAGCTGTGCCGGGTTGCTCATGGCCGTGTCGACGGCGCCGGGGCAGACCGCGTTGACCCGGATCCCCTTCTCCGCGAGTTCCAGCGCCGCCACCCGGGTCAGACCGACGATGGCGTGCTTGGTCGCCGCGTACGCGCCGACGTACGCCATCCCCGTGAGCCCGGTGAAGGACGCCGTGTTCACGATCGTCCCGCCGCCGGCCTCGGCGATCTCGGGCGCGAGGGTCTTGATCCCGAGGAACACCCCGACCTGGTTGACCTGCACGATCTGTAGGAACTCGGCCAGCGGGGTGTCGACGAGCGCGTTGAAGCGCAGGATGCCGGCGTTGTTGACCAGCCCGTCGATCCGCCCGTACGCGGCCTTCGCGGAGGCGACGGCCGCCGCCCAGTCCTCCTCCCGGCTCACGTCCAGATGGACGTAGGCCGCGCCGATCTCCTTGGCCAGCTCCTCCCCCTGGTCGTCGAGCACGTCCGCGACGACCACGCGCGCGCCCTCCGCCGCGAAGAGCCGCGCCTCCTGTTCGCCCTGCCCGCGCGCCGCGCCGGTGATGAGGACGACCCGCCCGTCCAGCTTGCCCATGCCCTGACTCCCTAAGTGAGGTGGGGCGCGACGTCCGCGCCGAACGTGCTGATCTGATCGAGGAGTTCATCGAGGCCGCGGCTGCGGAACCGCACCTGCACCTGGTGCACGCCCATCGCGCCGTACTCCCGCAGCGACGCGGCCAGGGCCTCGGGCGGCCCGCTCAGCGTCCGCCGGCCGACGTCCCAGCCGGGGGCACCGACGTACAGCGGCTCGGTGATGGCGCCGATCGTCAGGGGTTCCGTGATGCCCGCCTCGGCGCGCAGGGCCGTGATCCGGGCGATCTGCCCCGGCAGCCGGTCGCGCGGATCACCCTGCGGCAGCCAGCCGTCGCCGCGCAGCGCGGCCCGGCGCACGGCGGCGGGCGAGGAGCCGCCCACCCACACGGGCACCCGCTCCCGGGCGGGCCTGGGCCGCTGGCCGAGACCCTCGAAGTCGTACCGTTTGCCGTGGTGGACGGGGAACTCCTCCGGCCCGAGGGTGGCGCGCAGGGCGTCGATCGTCTCGTCGAGGACCTCTCCCCGGCGCTCGAAGTCGGCCCCGACCGCGTCGAACTCCTCCCGCACGTGACCGGCGCCGACCCCGAGGACCAGCCGCCCGCCCGAGAGGTGGTCGAGGGTCGCGTACTGCTTGGCGGTGACGAGCGGGTGCCGCAGCCCGACGACCGCGACGTGGCTGAGCAGCAGGACGCGCTCGGTGACGGCGGCGAGGAAGGCGAGCGTGGCGACGGGGTCGTACCAGACGGTGCTCATGGCGTCCGCGAGCCGGCGCGGGATCGCGACGTGGTCGCAGCTCGCGACGTAGGCGAATCCGGCGCGGTCGGCGGCGCGGGCGATCCCGGCGAGGTCGTCGGGACCCGCGTCCGCCTCCCACGGCTCCGCGTAGATGGTGCTCTGCGACTGGACCGGGAGCTGCATCCCGTACGCCAGCCGCCCTTCGGGCAGTATCCGCATGACCCGCACCTCTTATCTGACGGTCCGTCATTTATCGGGCTGCGCCGCCATACTCATCTCTGACGCTCCGTCAGGCAAGAGGCGGTCGGGTGCCGGTCGCCCGGCCCTCCGGCCCTCCGGGGCGCCGGGGCGCCGGGGCGCGCACGGGCGGGCGGGGCCTCAGCCCGCCCAGAGGCCGTCCTCCGTCAGCCCCAGCAGGTCGATCGCGTTGCGCCGCACGATCCGCTCGACCACGTCGGCGTCCAGGTGGCCCATCTGGGCCTCGCCGACCTCCCGGGACTTCGGCCAGGTCGAGTCGGAGTGCGGGTAGTCGGTCTCGTAGAGGACGTTGCCGACGCCGATCGCGTCGAGGTTCCGCAGCCCGAACGCGTCGTCGAAGAAGCAGCCGTACACGTGGTCGGCGAACAGCTCGGACGGCGGCCGGTGGACCTTGTCGGCCACGCCGCCCCAGGCGCGGTTCTCCTCCCACACCACGTCCGCGCGTTCCAGGATGTACGGGATCCAGCCGATCTGGCCCTCCGCGTACATCACCTTCAGGTTCGGGAAGCGCTCGAACTTGCCGCTCATCAGCCAGTCGACCATCGAGAAGCAGCAGTTGGCGAAGGTGATCGTGGAGCCGACCGCGGGCGGCGCGTCGGCCGAGGTCGACGGCATCCGGCTGCTGGAGCCGATGTGCATGGCGATGACGGTGCCCGTCTCGTCGCAGGCGGCGAGGAAGGGGTCCCAGTCGTCGGTGTGCACGGACGGGAGCCCGAGGTGCGGCGGGATCTCGGAGAAGGCCACCGCGCGCACGCCCCGGGCGGCGTTGCGCCGCACCTCGTCCGCCGCGAGCCGGGCGTCCCACAGCGGGACCAGCGTCAGCGGTATCAGCCGCCCCCGGGCCTTCGGCCCGCACCACTCCTCCACCATCCAGTCGTTGTAGGCCCGCACCGAGAGGAGTCCCAGCTCGCGGTCGGCCGCCTCGGCGAACGTCTGCCCGCAGAAGCGGGGGAAGGTGGGGAAGCAGAGGGCGGACTGGACGTGGTTGACGTCCATGTCGGCCAGCCGCTGCGGCACGTCGTACGAACCGGGGCGCATCTGCTCGTACGTGATGACCTCGAGTCTGATCTCGTCACGGTCGTAGCCCACGGCCGTGTCGAGGCGGGTGAGGGGCCGGTGCAGGTCCTCGTAGACCCACCAGTCCCCGACGGGACCGTCATCGCCGGGCGCCCCCATCACGGGGGCGAACTTCCCGCCCAGGAAGGTCATTTCCTTCAGGGGCGCGCGGACGATGCGGGGCCCTGCGTCCTGGTACCTGGCGGGCAGCCGGTCCTGCCAGACGCCGGGCGGCTCGACCGTGTGGTCGTCCACCGAGATGATCCTCGGGAAGGCGGACCGATCGTCCGCCGAGGGGCTCTGCGCGGTTTCCGTGGTCTCCATACCGGCCACGGTAGCGCTGATCTGACGACCCGTCAGCTCCCTGTCGGCGGACCGCCGGACGCCCGCCGGAGGGCGCGGCCGACGGCGGCGCGCAGATGAATGGGCGGAGAAGTGTGAGGAGCCTGTGTGAGGACCGTGTGGGCTCCCGGACCGCACCTTGTGATCGCCGTCTCCCACGGCTGACGCATCCGCCATGAACAAGGCAAACTGGCCTCGTTGTACTGACGGTTCGGCAGGGGGAAGCGATGGACGGTGTGCCGCGCGTACCGAAGCAGTGGCATCCGGGCCCCGAGGAGCCCGCGGCGTTGCGCTTCAGCGTGCTCGGCCCGGTGCGCGCCTGGCTCGGGGACGAGCCGCTGCCGGCCGGGTCCCCGCAGCAACGCGCCCTGCTGGCCGCGCTGCTGCTCCGCGACGGCCGCACCGCCACGGCCTCCGAGCTCATCGACGCCCTGTGGGGCGACGAGCCCCCGTCCCAGGCGCTGGCCGCCCTGCGCACGTACGCCTCGCGCCTGCGCAAGACGCTCGGCGCCGAGGTGCTGGTCAGCGAGTCCGGCGGCTACGCCATCCGCTCCCTGCGCGAGGGCGCGCTCGACCACGTGAACGCCCAGGAGCTCGCCGCCGACGCCGAGAAGGCGCGCGCGGCGGGCGACCTGTCCCGCGCCCGCGACCTGCTCCGGGACGCCCTCGCCCTGTGGGACGGCGAACCGCTCGCGAGCATCCCCGGCCCCTACGCGGAGACCCAGCGGGCCCGCCTGGAGGAATGGCGGCTGCAACTCCTCGAGTCCTGCCTGGACATGGACCTGGAGCAGGGCTTCCACGCCGAGGCGGTCTCCGAACTCACCGCGCTCACCGCGGCGCACCCGCTGCGCGAACGCCTGCGGGAACTGCTGATGCTGGCGCTGTACCGCTCCGGCCGCCAGGCGGAGGCCCTCGCCGTGTACGCCGACACCCGGCGGCTGCTCGCCGACGAGCTGGGGGTGGACCCGCGGGCGGGGCTGAAGGAACTCCAGCAGCGCATCCTCCAGGCGGACCCGGGTCTCGCGGAGCCCTCCGCCCCGAAGGCGGAGCCCGTCGTCGCCCCCGTCCGCCCCGCCCAGCTCCCGGCAACCGTCACCGACTTCACCGGCCGGGCGTCCTTCGTGCAGGAACTGAGCGACGTCCTCGCCGCGGCCTCCTCCGAGGAGGGCCGGGTCATGGCCGTCTCGGCGCTCGCGGGCATCGGGGGCGTCGGCAAGACCACCCTCGCGGTGCACGTGGCCCACCAGGCCCGCGGGGCCTTCCCCGACGGGCAGCTGTACGTCGACCTCCAGGGCGCCGGATCCCGGGCGGCCGAACCGGAGACCGTCCTCGGCGCCTTCCTGCGGGCCCTCGGAACGGCGGACTCCGCGATCCCCGACTCGCTGGAGGAACGCTCGGCCCTCTACCGCTCCGTCCTCGACGGCCGCCGCGTCCTGGTCCTGCTGGACAACGCCCGCGACGCCGCCCAGGTACGGCCGCTGCTGCCCGGCACCGAGGGCTGCGCCGCCCTGGTGACCTCGCGCATCCGGATGGTGGACCTGGCGGGCGCCCATCTCGTCGACCTCGACGTGATGTCGCCCGAGGAGGCGTTGCAGCTCTTCACCAAGATCGTGGGACAGGAGCGGGTCGCCTCCGAACGGGAGGCCGCCCTCGACGTGGTCGCGGCCTGCGGCTTCCTGCCGCTGGCCATCCGTATCGCCGCCTCCCGGCTCGCCGCCCGCCGCACCTGGACGGTGTCGGTGCTCGCGGCGAAGCTCGCCGACGAGCGGCGCCGGCTGGACGAGCTCCAGGCCGGCGACCTGGCCGTCAAGGCCACCTTCGAACTCGGCTACGGCCAGCTGGAGCCGGCCCAGGCCCGCGCCTTCCGCCTGCTGGGCCTCGCCGACGGCCCGGACATCTCGCTCGCGGCCGCGGCGGCGGTGCTCGACCTCCCGGCCGAGGACACCGAGGACCTCCTGGAGTCCCTCGTCGACACCTCCCTCCTGGAGTCGGCGGCCCCCGGCCGCTACCGCTACCACGACCTCGTACGCCTCTACGCGCGTGCGTGCGCCGAACGCGACGAACAGCCCCCGAGCGAACGGGCTGCGGCCATGTCGCGGCTGCTGGACTTCTATCTGGCGACGGCGGCGGGGGTGTACGCGATCGAGCGCCCCGGCGACCGCCTGGTGGACCACCTGGAGCCGACGGCGTATCCGGGGCTGGTGTTCGAGGACCGGCAGGCCTCCTGGGACTGGCTGTACTCCGAAGCCGTACCGCTGCTCGCCTGCGTACGCCAGTCGGCGGGGACCACGACACTGCGCCGCGCGATCGACCTTCTGTGGGCCGCCGTCGACCTGGCCGAATCGGGAGCCAACTCACGGGAGTACGAGGCGGCCGCGACCGCGCTGCGTGACGCCGCACGGGTGGAGTCGGACGTCCACGCGGAGGGCCGGGCCTGCGTCGTCCTGAGCAACGCGCGCCTGTTCTCCGGGGTGTTCGACCAGGCCTACCGGGAGGCGCAGCAGGCCCTCCAGCTCGCCGAGCGGTCCGAGGACCCGCTTCCGTGCTGCTGGGCGGCGAACATCCTGGGGAGCATCGCCTTCTACCAGAAGCGCTACGTGGACGCCGAGGGCTACTTCAGCCGCGCCATCGAGGAGTTCCGCGCCTGTGGCGACCTGGCGGGATCGGCGAGCCCGCTCTGCAACCTCTCCCGTCTGCACCTCGCGACGGGGCGTGCCGACAGCGCCGTCGCCCTCGCCGGCCAGGGCACGGAGATCTACGAGACCCTGGGCCACTCCCTCCGCGTGGCGAACGGCCGGTACGCGCTCGGCATGGCCCTCGGCAAGTGCGGCCAGCACACCGATGCCACGGCCCAGCTCGAAGAGGCGCTCCGGGTGTTCCGCGACAGCCGTCAGCGCCTGTGGGAGGGCATGGCCCTGTGCCGTCTGGCGGAAGTCGACCTGGACGCACGGAAGTCGGCGCGTGCCGCGAGCAACGCCGAGATGGCCCTCACGGTGCTTCGGGGCATCGGCGGCGAATGGCGCCGGGGCAACGTGCTGACCGTGCTGGGCAAGGCGCTGCACGGA
>NZ_KZ626886.1 GCF_002911015.1 Streptomyces populi | reverse complement strand
ACCGCGAAGCGGTAGTCCTCGACCTGGATGATGGCGTTCGCCGCGTCCACCACCCGGAAGTAGACGACCGCGTCCACGCGGACCGTCACGTTGTCCCGGGTGATGCCCTCCTGGGCCGGTACGGGCAGGGTCACGATCTGCATGTTGACCTTGCGCAACCGGTCCACGAAGGGCACGACCATGGTGAAGCCGGGGCCGCGCACCTCGGGGCGCAGCCTGCCGAGCCGCAGCACCACACCCCGTTCGTACTGTTTGACGACGCGGGCCGCCGCCATCGTGCAGACCAGCCCCACGGACACGGCGGAGACTCCCGCCGCCACCAGTTCCTCGACCATCACGGCCCCCCAGGGTCCGACGTGACGCACCGGGCGTGTACGGCGTGCGCTTCGAAGGTAGACCCGGCACCGGAACGAGGGCGAGCCCCCGCACGCGGGTCGCGTGCGGGGGCTCGCCGCCGGTCCTCCTGCCGTGGGTCCGGTCGCGCGGAACACCGTGGGGGGTGCCGGCCCTGCGGGTCGACGAATCGACGAACGGCCGGTCCTTCGCGCGACCGGACGGTCAGCCGACGCTCACGCCGTAGTAGCTGAGCGCCTCGGTGACCGGCTGGAAGAAGGTCGTACCACCGGAGGTGCAGTTTCCGCTGCCGCCGGAGGTCAGGCCGTAGGCCACGCTGCCGCCGTACAGGGGACCGCCGCTGTCTCCGCCCTCGGCGCAGACCGTGGTCTGGATCATGCCGTAGACGACGTCACCACTGCCGTAGTTGACCGTGGCGTTCAGGGCGGTGACCCGGCCGCTGTGGGTACCGGTGGTCGAGCCGCGCCGGTAGACCGTCGTGCCCACGCTCGGCGTGGCCGCGCTGCTGATCGTCTGGCTGCCGACCGCGCTCGGATGCGCGACCGAGGTGTTGGTGTACTTGACCAGCGCGAAGTCGTTGGTCGGGAAGCTGTAACTGACGTTCGTGCCCAGCTTGGTGGTCTGGCCCGAGTTGGAGTACCAGGTGGAGGCGACCTCACCGCAGTGGCCGGCGGTCAGGAAGTAGTAGGTGCTCCCACTGTGCACGTTGAAGCCGAGCGAGCAGCGGTAACCGCCGCCGTAGATGGCGTCGCCGCCACTGATCAGCTTCTTGAAGGTGCCCGGGGTGTGCTTGATCGTGAGCGCGCCGGCGTTGCCGCCCGCGTCCCGCTTGATCTTCGCGATCTCCGCCTTCGAGACCGTGCTGTCGACGGTGACGACCACGCGGTTCGTCTTGGCGTCGACCGCCCAGGCGGTGCCCGCGACGTCGGAGGCGAGCACCGACTGCCTGACGCTGCTCAGCTGGGTGGCGCTGAACGTCTGGGCGTCGGACGCGTTCGCGCTGGGGACCGCGAACGCTGCGGCGGCGACGAGGCCGGTGGACACGGCGATCAGCCGGCTCCGTCTCGCGATGCCGCCACGGGGGGTTGTGCGCTTGATCCTCACGTTTCATTCCTCCGAAGGGAAGTAAGGGGCCCCGTGTCGTGGGGTCGGGGCCCGTGAGGCGCAGCCGGGAGCCGCCCGTCCGGATTCCGGACAAGCCATGCCCCTGACAAGCGCTGAGGGGGAGTATTCGGCTGCGCGACCGACAGGCGCAAGGGCGCCTTTCGGCCGTGCAGCGTTCAACTTGCCCTCATATGAGGGAGGTTGATCATCGGACCACTGGAGGCACCGGATCCCCCCACGCCTTCGGGAGTCCCTGGGGCCTCAGCCCAGTCGGCGCTCCCCCGCGGCGACGGCGACGCGCAGCGCATTTCCGGGCGGCGGGAACGGGCAGACGAAATGATCGGCGAACGCGCACGGCGGGAGCACGGCGCGGTTGAAGTCCACCGTCGTGCGTCCCTCGGCGTCGGGCGCGGCCGGGCGCAGGAAGCGGAAGCGGTAACTGCCGTCCCCGCTGGTGGTGTCGGCGAAGACGGCCCACAGCGTGCCGTCGCTCTCGACCGACACCTGGAGGGTGAGGTCCTGTCCGTCCAGGGTGAAGGCGAGGACTCCGCCGAGGGCGAGCCCGCGGGTCACCCCGTCGGCGTTCTCGACGCGCACGGTACGGCCCTCGCCGTACGGGGTGAACCGTCCGGGCACCGACCAGAGCGCGTCGTAGGGGGTGGCCTCGATGCCCGCGAAGGCTTTCCGGGCGGGCGCGTCGGGGTCGTAGTCGCGCACGCCCCAGATCCCCTCGCGCACCAGGATGACGAACCGGCGGTCCCCGCGCCCGACCCGGGCGCCGCCGGCCCCTCCGTAGTCGGCGTCCAGCACGATGTCGCCGGTGAAAGGCTCGCCGTCGACCGTGAGCCCGTCCTCGGCGGCAGCCGTCAGGGCCACCCGGCCGCCCTTGACGGCCCATTGCCCGGGGATGTCCGGAAGTCGCCCTTCCGGATAGTTCTCGATCCAGTGGGTGCCGGTGAGCGCGAGCGGGCCGTACGGTGCGGACACCGTCGCCACGCGCCGCTCCTGCCAGTGCTTCCAGTCCTCGGATGCGTCCGTCGTCATGTGATCAACCCTTCCATACGGGCTCGGCCGGACCGGGGTGCGAGCGCGCCGCGGTGCCCGTGTGTTCGGTGCGGAACGCCCCGTGCCCCATGAGCAGGGGTCCCTCCCGGTCCACGGACTCCTCCGGTCCGCCGGGGGCCGCCCGTTCGGCTCGGCGCGCGAGGCCCCGTCCCGCCTCCGGCGCCCCGGGCCGGGAGCCGTGCCCTTCCGGGAAAGCGGCTCCGGACCCACGCCTTCACCCGCGCCCCTCCCCTCCCCGCCTCCGCCCCGCTCTCCCCCACGCGCCTTGTCGGTTACCGCACTTCGCCGTCAGCAGTCACAGCACGAGCAGCACTCACAGCATTCGCAGCACTGGCACGCCTCGCAGCAACTGCAGTCGCAGTCACAGTCGCTCAGGCATCCTTCGCGCTTCTTGCGCGACCACGGGCCCTCGTACTCGTCGGCGCAGCACATCTTGCAGGTGCAGCACAGTCCGACGGCGGCGGCGCAGCCGGCCCAGAATCCGCGCTTGCCGGGGGCGGGGGGCTGGAAAGAGGGCCCGCCGCCGAAGGGGTTGCCGCCGCCGGTGTACGGATTCCCGCCGTCGGTGTACGGATTCCCACCGTGCTGGGGCGGCGGCCCGAAGGCGCCCTCGGGCCCGAGCAGGACGGCGGAGCCCGGCGGAGCGAGGAGACCGTCGGCCCCGAGGGAGCCGTGCGCTCCGTGCGCTCCGTCCCCCGCGTGCCCGCACCCCGACGTCCCGAACGCGCGGTCCACCGAACGTCCCAGCTCATGGACGAGCAGCACGTGCGCCAGCCTGCTGTCGGTGAACTCGGCCTCCCGCAGGGCGAGCCGTATCCCGTGCACGGCGTCGTCGGCGAGGCGGCGGGCCTCGGTGAGCGGGGTCCCGGTGGCCGTGAGCGGGTTCCAGGCTCCCGACGCGGCGTCGGCCGCCTGATCCTCCACGGCGTCCAGCAGGTGCGCGAGCCGCCCGAAGAGCCGCCCGGCCTCGGCCAGTGGAGCGGCGTTGTTGGGGCGACCCGCGAGGACGGCGGTGTGCGCGAAGGCGGCGGCGGTGGCGGTCTCGGTGGGTTCCGTCACGGTCAGCAGCGGCGTTCCGGGCCCGGCCAGCGCCTCGATCCCGACCTGACGGTCCACCGCGTCGACGAGTACGGCCGTGTCGAAGCCGACCGCGGATCCCGTGCGCGCTCCCGCCTTGCCCCAGCTCACGGCCACCCGGCGCGCGGCGAGCGCGACCGGCTTTCGCGCGAGGAGGCCGTCCCCGTCGGCGACGTGGTCGCGGACCTTCGCCGAGGCGAGGACCAGCGAGACGGCGGCGGCGAGGCGCGCGCCCTCGCCCTGGGCCACGGAGGCGGTGCGCATGCCGCGCAGCGGACAGGGTCCGGCGGTGCGCCGCCACCCCGTCGCCTTCTCGGCCTGAGCCTCCGTCAGAACCGATATCAGCAGGCCGTCGTAGTTGGTGACCACCCGCGCGAACTGGCCGTGGTCCCCGCGCAGCGCGAGGCACAACCCGCACAGGTGCGCCATCCACTGCGTCTTGAGCCCTTCACCGAGCCGGTGGCTACAGGGCCTCACGATTCCGAACACGACACTCCCCCGTGACCCGTAAGACGTTGAGGTCCGGATCGTATCGACCCCTCCCGTTCACCCGTACGCCCCGCTCGTCACCCGGTCGCCGAAAGAAATCATATTTCACTCCCAGTCAGCAGCCTTACCCCGTAAGACCCTTGGGGGGCGCGGGCTCTCGACGGATCCGCTGTGCACCAGTACCGTCACGAAACCCCCACGCGGCGTCTATCCACTTGGCGCGACATCCGCATCATGGACGACCATGGGGATGCGGAAGCACGAAAGACCGCTGTGAGAGGAGGCGTCCATGGGATCGGTGCGCAAGGCGAGTGCCTGGCTTGGCCTCGTCGACGACAACGATGACGAGCGTTACTACGACGACGACTACGCCGAGGGTCAGGACTCCGGCGACGCCTGGGTCACCGACCCTCGTGTGAAGGTTGCTTCCGAGACGGCGGAGGAGAAGGGCCGCCGGATCGGCACGGTCACCCCGGACAGCTTCCGGGACGCGCGCGGTATCGGCGAACTCTTCCGGGAGGGCGTCCCGGTCATCATCAACCTCACGTCCATGGAGGCCTCCGACGCCAAGCGCGTGGTGGACTTCGCGGCCGGCCTGACCTTCGGCCTGCACGGCACCATCGAGCGGGTGGCGACCCGGGTCTTCCTGCTGACCCCGGCGCACACGGAGATCATCAGCGGCGAGGCCGCGGGCCGCCAGACGGACGGTTTCTTCAACCAGAGCTGAGGCAGGGCCGCTCACCGGCCCCGCCTCGCCGGGGTTTCACCCACGGGCCCTTCACCTGAAGGCGTCGAGCCCGGTGAGCGCCTTGCCCAGCACGAGCTGGTGCATCTCCACGGTGCCCTCGTAGGTGAGCACCGACTCCAGGTTCGTGGCGTGCCGCATCACGGGGTACTCCAGCGAGATCCCGTTGGCGCCGAGGATCGTGCGCGAGGTCCGGCAGATCTCGATGGCCTCCCGTACGTTGTTGAGCTTGCCGAAGCTGATCTGCTCGGGGCGGAGCCGTCCCGCGTCCATGCGGCGGCCCAGGTGGTGGGCGAGCAGGATCCCCTTGTGCAGTTCGACGGCCATGTCGGCGAGCTTGGCCTGGGTGAGCTGGAAGCCGCCGATGGGACGCCCGAACTGCTCACGCGTCCTCGCGTACGCGAGGGCGGACTCGAAGCTCGACCGCGCCGCGCCCATGGCGCCCCACACGATCCCGTACCGCGCGTGCGAGAGACAGCCGAGCGGGCCCTTGAGGCCGACGACGTCGGGCAGGACCGCGTCGGCCGGCAGCCGTACGTCGTCGAGGACGAGCTCACTGGTCACGCTGGCCCGCAGGGACCACTTGTGCTTGATCTCGGGGGCGGAGAACCCGGGCGCGTCGGTGGGCACGACGAAGCCGCGGATGCCGTCGTCGGTTCCCGCCCAGACGACGGCGACACCGGCGACGGAACCGTTGGTGATCCACATCTTGCGCCCGTTCAGGACCCAGTCCCCGCCGTCGCGCTTGGCGTGCGTGCGCATGGACGCGGGGTCGGAGCCGTGGTCGGGCTCGGTCAGTCCGAAGCATCCGATGATCTCGCCGGAGGCCATGCGGGGCAGCCAGGTCTGCTTCTGCTCCTCGCTGCCGAACCGGTGGATGGCGTACATGGCCAGCGAGCCCTGCACCGAGACGAGCGAGCGGATGCCGGAGTCGGCCGCCTCGAGCTCCAGGCAGGCGAGGCCGTACTGCACGGCGCTGGCCCCCGCGCACCCGTACCCCTGGAGCGACATGCCGAGGGCACCGATCCCGCCGAGCTCCCGCGCCAGCTCCCGGATGCCGGGCAGCTCGCCCTTCTCGTACCAGTCGGCGATGTGGGGCAGGACGCGGTCCGCGGCCCAGGCCCGCACGGTGTCGCGGACGGCGAGGTCCTCCGCGTCCAGCAGGTCGTCGATCCCGAGCGGGTCGGCGGGGTCGAAGGGCGGCAGCTTCGAGGACGCGGACATACGACAGCCTCCGGCAGGGTGATAACTAGCACTGCTAGTCAAGGATCTCGGCCCGACGTTACGACGCAGTGTCCCGCAAGTCCAGGGCGCTTCCGCCCGGCACCCGGGGAGCACCTCTCCCGCGGGTCCCCCGAGCGGCGGCGAAAGGGCCGGATCACCGGCCCGGGACCGGAAGGGCTAGGCGGAGACGCGGGTCTCGGCGGTCCCGGGGACGTCCCGGGGGGACGGGATGTCGCCGGGGTCCGCCCCGGGAGCCGGGATGCCGACGGCACCCTTCGCGGGAGCCGGGAACGCGAGGGGAGCCGTCGCCTGTGCCGGCACGCCGGCAGGGCCTGCTGCGGAAGCCCGGACCTCGGCGGGAACGCCGGCCCGGGCCGGAAAACCCGTGGTCCCGGGAGCCGGGATGTCCCCGGCCTCCGTCGCGGGGACCGGGACCGTGCCGGTGTCCGTCGCGGGGGTCCCGCACTCCATGACCCGCGGCAGCCGCAGCGCCATCACGGCGCCCAGCAGCAACAGGCCCGCGCTCACCAGCAGCGTCACGTGCAGCCCGTGCACGAAGGAGTCCCGGGCGGCGTGCCGCAGGGCGCCGCCGGACGCGCCTCCGAGCCGGTCGGCGATCTGGTAGGCCTCGCCCAGCGAGTGCCCCGCTGCCGCCGAGTCGGCCGCCGGGACCCCGGGGACGGACGACAGTCCGGGCGCGTACGCCGCGTTCATCACGCTCCCCAGCAGCGCGATCCCGATCCCCGCGCCCAGCTGGTACGAGGTCTCGCCGATCGCCGCCGCGCCGCCCGACTGCGCCTGCGGCGCCTCGCTCAGCATCGACTCGTACGCCCCGAAGAGCGTGGTCTCCAGACCGAAGCCGAGCAGCACGAAGCCGAAGAGCAGCAGTCCGGCCTTGTCGTTGCCGCCCATCGCGGTCAGCGTGACCACGGCGGCCGCGGTGAGGCAGAACCCGAAGCAGACCATCGCGCGCGGCCCGAACCTGCGCAGCAGCTTCGCCCCCGCGAGACCGGCGGCCATCGCCGCGACGGTCAGCGGCAGCAGCCGCAGCCCGGTCTGCAACGGTGACAGGCCGAGCACGAGTTGCAGGTACTGCGCGGCGATCAGTTCGAGGCCCACCAGGGCGAGCATGGCGAGGACGATGCACCCCACCGACGTGCTGAAGGCCGGACGCGCGAACATGCGCAGGTCGACCAGGGGGTGCGCGCGCCGCCGCTGCCGCCGTACGAAGGCGGTCATCAGCACCGCGCCGACGAGCAGGGAGCCGAGGGTGAGGGGACCGAGGGGCGCCTCGCCGCCGCCGAGGCGTTTCACACCGAGGACGAGCCCGAACAGGCCCGCGGCGGCCATGAGCGCCCCGGCCACGTCCCAGGGACCGTCGCGGTCGCCGTGGGACTCGGGCAGCAGCAGCCGTCCGACCGGCAGGCTGACGAGCATCAGCGGGATGTTGACGAGGAAGACCGACCCCCACCAGAAGTGCTCGAGGAGGAAGCCGCCCAGCAGCGGGCCGACCGCCGCGCCGACCGCGGCGACGGCGCTCCAGATGCCGATGGCGAGCGCCCGCTCGCGCCGGTCGGGGAAGACGTCGCGCAGGATCGACAGCGTGGCGGGCATGATCATCGCGCCGCCGACGCCGAGCAGGGCGCGGGCGCCTATCAGGAGCTGCGCGTTCCCGGAGAAGGCCGCGATGCCGGAGGCGACGCCGAAGAGGGCGTAGCCGAGGAGGAGGACTCTCCGGCGGCCGATCCGGTCGCCGAGCGTGCCGAAGAGGATGAGGAGCGAGGCGCAGACGAGCGGATAGACGTCGACGATCCAGAGCAGCTCTATCGCGCCGGGCCTCAGGTCCTCGGTGACCGCGGGCACCGCGACATGGAGCACGGTGGCGTCGAGGGCGACCAGCAGCAGGCTGACGCACAGGACGACGAGGACGACCCAGCGGTTGGCACCGGCTCCGGCCTCCCGACGGCATCGCGCAGCGGCCGTGGTCGTCCCGGACATGTACGTACCTCCAGAGGTTCCCTCGCGTTCTGCGGATCCGCAGGGTGGGGACTCCCTGGGGCTGCGGCCCGGAGAGCGGAATCCCGGGCCCACGCAACAAAGGCGAGTGAGCCGCCAGCGTACGCGAGTTCTCGCCCGTGACACGTGGCGGACCTCTCACGTTCGCTGACCAGGCATGTGGCGTACGCCACGCCGCCCACACGCCGACACGCCGTACACGGCCCTTCCGGTTCCACGGTCTGCCGATAATCGGGCCCGTGACCGATCCGGAGAGTCCCGCCGCGACGCGCCCCGAGGGCTCCCTGCGCCGAGCCGCACCCGCCCTCCTCGGGTACGCGGCGGTGCGCGCCCTGGGCCTCGCCGCCCTCGGCGCGTGGAGCGCGGCGGACGGCGGGAGCGCCCGCCGGCTGCTGTCGGAGCGCTGGGACTCGCTCTGGTACACCAGGGTCGCCGAGCTCGGCTACGGCTACGAGGTCCGCCTCCCGAACGGCGACGTGCACACGAACCTCGCGTTCTTCCCGCTGCTGCCCTGGCTGGAGCGGATCGTCCACGCGGTGACGCCCCTGTCGTACCCGGACGCCGGTCTGCTGGTCACCGCGGTGGCCTCGCTCGCCGCGGCCTGGGGGATCTTCGCGGTCGCCGACCGTGTCCACGGCCGCCGGACCGGGGTGTGCGCGGTACTGGCGTGGGCGGTGCTGCCCGTCGGCGTCGTGCAGTCGATAGCGTACAGCGAGTCACTGTTCACGGCGCTCGCCGCATGGTCGCTGTACGCGGTGCTGACCGACCGCTGGCCGACCGCGGGGCTGCTCGCCGCGTTCGCCGGACTGACCCGGCCGGTGGGGGTCGCGGTGGTCGCGGCCCTGTGGGCCGCGGCGATTACCTCGTTCGTGGGAGAACACCGGAACACCGGAAGCACGCCCCGGACGGACGGCGCGCGTACGGAGCGGCGCGCCCTCGCCATGATCGTCGCGCCGCTCGGCGCCGTCGGTTACGTGCTGTGGGTCGGGCATCGCACGGGAGGGGGGCCGCTCGGCTATCTCGACGTCCAGGCGGGCTGGCGCAACGGTTTCGACGGCGGTCACACCTTCGTGCGGTTCGTGGCCGAGAAGTTCACCTCACTCCCGTCCGCCCCGGCCGGTGCGGCCCTGGCCGCCGGGGTCGTGCTGGTCCTGTGGCTCTACGCGGCATGCGTACGCCAGGGGCAGCCGCTCGCGCTCCTGGTCTACACGGGGATCGTCGTCGCGCTCGCCCTGTGCGCGTCGGGCTACTTCGGCTCGAAGCCCCGCCTGCTGCTGCCGGCCTTCCCTCTCCTGTTCCCCCTCGCCGGAGCCCTGGCCCGGCTGCGCACCTCCGGGTCGGCGCTGGTCGTCGGGGGCGCCGCGGTGGCCTCGGCGGCGTACGGGGCCCTCTGGCTGAACGGTTCCGGACCCCCCTGACCGGTCCGGCGCCGTCCCGCACCGGGCCGGTGAGCGGACGGAGAATTCCACGCCATCACCCGGTGAACGAATATAAAAGTGCCATAAACTCGAAGCCTCTCGGTGACCAATGGAATTGAAGGCTCCGCAGTGCAGGGATTAGCGATCCATTGGAAATAAACATGATCCTGAGAGGAATCCCACATCACATCGTCATCACAAACCGAGTGAATCGGCCTGGGACGCAGCTCACTCGCTGTAACGTCGATTGAGTGCGTACCGAACGAAACCTCACCCGTCTGGACCGGGTCTTCGCCCGGCTGGACCGTGAGCCGGAACGACCGGCCCACATCGATGTGCCGAAGATGAGTCGGCACAGGGTTGTCCTCTTCGCGGCGACCCTGGCCTTCTATCTGGCGATCGTGTGGGCCGTGGCGATCACGTCCTGGCTGGTCCGGTTCGACTGGCAGGTCATGTTCTTCCGGCCCTACCAGCAGTGGCCCGAGATCCACGCGTTCCTGGACTACTACGTGGTGCTCGGCCAGCGCGGCCCCACCGCGGTGATGGTCGCCGCGTGGCTGGGCTGGCGCTCCTGGCGCCAGCACACGCTGCGCCCGCTGCTCACCCTGGGCGCGTCCCTGCTGCTGCTCAACATCACGGTCGGCGCCGCGAAGCTCGGCATGGGCCGTCTCGGCCCGCACTACGCCATCACCATCGGCTCGAACGAGATGGGCCTGGGCGGCGACATATTCCCCTCGGGTCACACCGCCAACGCCGTTGTGACCTGGGGCATCCTGGCCTATCTGGCGTCGACCCCGAGAGCCAGGCGCTGGCTCTCGGCGCTGTCCGCCGTGACCTCGCTCGGCGTCGGCCTCACCACCGTGTACCTGGGCACGCACTGGCTCAGCGACGTCCTGCTGGGCTGGGCCGCCGGCCTGCTGATCCTGCTGGCGCTGCCCTGGTGCGAGCCGCTCATCGCCCGCTCCGAGGCCGGGATCTTCTCGCTCCGCGACCTGTGGCGCGCCCGCCGCGGCCGTGCGACGACCGCACCGCTCCCCGCGCCGGTCATGTCCCCGCTGACGGCCTCGGTGGCCGGCGAGCCGCCGACCCGCGAGACCGTCACGCCCCGTCCGTCCAGATCCCCCGTCCACCTGACTCCGGGCCCGCACACCGCCCGCTCGGAGCGCACCCCGGTGACACCGGTGGGCAGCCGCCGACCACCGCACCCGGACCGTCCGGCACACCTGGACCGTCCGGGACGCACGGCGGCCGCCGCCGCGAAGGCCCGCCCGCTGACGGGCGGCTGAGAACCGCGGGGCCGGTACGCACAACCCTTCCCCGCGCCGCGAAGGCCCCCGGCTCCTCGAGCCGGGGGCCTTCACACGTCGCGCGGCGGAACTCAGCCCTTCCAGCAGCGCGTCACCGTGCCGTCCGTGACCTCGAAGTTCAGCCGCCCCACCAGGTACTCCATGGTGACGATCGCGCCGGGCGGCAGCGACCGCACCGTCGGCCAGCCGCGCTCCCGCGCACGCTCCTGCGCGCTGCTCACCTCCAGCCCGACATAACTCTCCGGACTGTCCTGCGGCTCTGCGTGAGAGGGGGGAATGGGTGCCATGCCGCCACGTTAGGCGGCGCGCCCCGGCGGTGGAAGGCCGATCGGCGGCCGAGCGGCGTCTGTCCCCCGCCGGTCACGCTTCTGTCACAGGATCACGACATGTGTTTCGCCGAACTCCATCACTCCCGCGAGGGACTCCTTCCGCGTTCCGCACGCCTTCGAACGTAATTCGGAGTCGGCGTCCGGACGCGGCGAATAGACCTGTGAAATGTGCGGAGCGGAGCGTCGGCGCACGCTCGGTGACGCTTTTGCATTCCGGCCCCTCCGATTCCGTCCCGCACCCCGGAAGCTGACGCCGCATAGGAAATACACGCTTCGAGCACAGAACCCCCGCACGGGCGCCGTCGGCACCCGGGACTTCCGCTACGGCACCCGGACCGTGCCCGGCACCCCCTCGGGCCCCGGCCTCTCGGACCCCTGTCTCTCCAGCGCCCGGGACAGCCGGTCCCGGGCCGTCCTGATCACGTCGCCGAGCCCGGCGGGCTCCAGGATCTCGAACTCGAAGCCCAGCATCAGCACGTGGACGACCATGACGTCGAGGCTCGCCGCCCCGGTGCGCAGGAGACAGCTGTCGTCGCCCGAGGCCTCCAGGGTCCCGTCATGGGGCGAGAGCCGCGCGGCGGCCTCCTCCAGCGGCACCAGCAGCCGGACGACGGCGTTCGTGGCGTACGCGCCGGTGGAGACGCCCCGGGAGACGTACTCGGCCAGGTTCTCGGCGGGTGGCGTACGGGGCGTGAAGCGCGGTCCGTGCGGCGGCCGGGGCGTGATGCGGTCGGCTCGGAACGTGCGCCAGTCCCCGCGGTCGACGTCCCAGGCGACCAGGTACCAGCGGCGCTCGGTGCACACCAGCCGGTACGGCTCGACGGTCCGGCGCGTGGTGGAGCCCCCGTGGTCGCGGTACTCGAAACGCAGCCGCTCGCTGTCGCGGCACGCGTTGGCCAGCTCGGTGAGGACGGTGGGGTCGACGGCGGAGGTCTGCCGGCCGCGCAGCATCGGCACGGTGAAGGCGTTGAGCGCGCCGACCCTGCGCCGCAGCCGGTTCGGCAGGACCTGCTCCAGTTTGGCGAGGGCACGTACGGAGGAGTCGCCGATGCCCTCGATGCCCTGCCCGGCCGCCGTGCGCAGTCCCACGGCCACCGCGACGGCCTCGTCGTCGTCCAGGAGCAGCGGCGGCAGCTCGGCCCCCGCGCCGAGCTGGTAACCGCCGCCCGTGCCCGGGCTGGCGTTGACGGGATAGCCCAGCTCGCGCAGCCGCTCCACGTCGCGGCGGATCGTGCGCGCGGTGACGCCCAGCCGCCCGGCGAGGTCCGCGCCCGACCATTCGCGGTGGGCCTGCAACAGCGAGAGCAGGCGCAGCAGTCGTGCGGAGGTCTCCAACATGCCGCCGAGTCTGCCAGCCCTTGCGGACAGTTACTGTCCGCGAGGGAACGGGATCACGCCGGTCTCTTCGCGCTCCTCACGGGCGGTAGGCGATCTGCGGCACGTCGAAGCAGTTCGTGTTCATGTCGCCCTGGGTGACCCAGCCCCTGCCGTCGCGCCAGCGGGCCACCGACAGGCAGGTCCGGCGCGTCTTCGGCGGCTCGGCCAGCCGCTCGTAGGTGACGGGGATCAGCAGCCCGCCCGCGGTGTAGGACTCGCCCCGGTTCATGAACGCGTCGACGCAGGCCCGGGTGACGCCCGACGGGGGGCAGGACTTCGCCGCGTCCGTGAACCACCGTGCCGCGGCCCATCCCTCCAGCTGCCACTGCGAGTGGACCGGCAGCTGTCCGGTCGCGTCGCGGAACTCCCGGACGGCCGGGTCGCCGACGTCCTCGTAGTTGCGGCTCGCCCCCGTGGCCCACAGCGCGTTGCGGCAGCGCGGTGCGTCCTTGTAGTCCTCGGGCACGGTGGACGTCCAGTTCTGGACGTTGGTCACCTTGGCGGTGACCCGGGCGCCGACGTCGTCCATGGCCTTGCAGAGCTGGGCGTTGCCGTGGGTGTCGAGGGCGTCGAAGACCAGGTCGGCGCCCTGCGCCTTCAGATCGGCCGCGGCCGCGCGGAAGTCGGGCAGCGCGAAGTCGACCTGTTCCGGGACGACCCGGTAGCCCTCGGCCTCGAGCCCCTGGACGACGAGGCGGGCGTAGGCGGCGGAGGCGGACTGGTTGTAGGAGACGACGGCGGCCGTCCGGGCGCCCTGGACCCGCTTGAAGTAGCGGTACACCTCGGTGCCTCCGTACAGCTCGCCGTTCCAGCCGGGCGTGCCGTCGCGCGGCGCGAGGCTGCCGTAGATCCCGTACAGGTGCGGATAGGTGTCGTACGCGGCCCCGATGGGCTGGCCACCGATGTCGGGCACGCCCGCGCGGGACACCTGGGGGGCGCCCGCGTAGTCGAGGGCGGTGGTGGCGACGAGGGCGACGACCTCGTCCTCGTCGACGAGCCGGTGCACGCACTCGTTGTTGCCGACGCCGCTGCCTCCGTCGTCGCACGTCCGCACCTCGACCCGCCGTCCGCCGATGCCGCCCCCGGCGTCGAGCCGGTCGAAGAAGGCCTTCGCCCCGTCACGCGGTCCGGTGAAGGCGGAGCCGCCGACGGGGCTGGTGGCGCTGCTGATGACGCCGACGCGGATCGGCGCCGCGGACTGCGGGGGCGTGGGCGTGGCGCGGCCCTCGAAGTCGCTCTCGGGGAGCCGGCTGCCGCAGGCCGTGCCGATCAGGAGCAGCAGGCCCGCGACGGCGGCGCCGGCCGCTGTGCGCCGCACCGCCGGTCAGCAGCCCGGGACGGGGCTCGCCGAGGCGTTGCCGCTCAGCTGGACCAGCGCGCAGAGCGTTTTGGCGGAGACCTTCCAGGTGCCGTTCTGCTCGACGGCCGTGCCGGAGGCGTTCGGCAGGGCGGTGGCGCCCTTCAGGGTCAGCGTGTAGGTCACGTCCGCCTCGGTCGGCGAGGTGAACTCGATCTTCTGCACGTCGGCCTTCACCTGCCGACCGCGCTGGTCGCCGTTGAAGCCCTGCAACACCGGGGCCAGCTGGTCGCCGTTCTCCAGGAGGGCCTGCTTCTCCTGCGCGGAGACGGACGGGTCGAAGAACTTCTCCCAGTTCTGCTCGATCTCCTTCTGGGCCGCCGCCGGGTCGGCCGGAGCCGTGGCGGGCGGCACACTGGTGGAGTGTTCCACCGAGGGTGTGGGCGACGCGGAACTCCCGCCGCCGTTGTCGTCGCTGCACGCCGTGAGGGCCGCCGCGAGGACGAGTACCGCCGCCACGGCCACCCCCCTGACGTGTCCCCGCCCGCGCTCGCTTCTGGCGTTCCCCCGCCTGAGGTCGCTCCCGAGAACCATCTGGCTCACCACCGGGTGTCGGTCCGGGCCAAAAGCGCCCGGTGCTTTCAGGGTCAGCTTCCGGGAGGCATAGTGCAAGCCATCGGCTGACATGGACAGATACCCGACGTGTGGGAGTCCGGATGCGGACAACTCGACCGTGGAGCGCGCGCCCCGTCCTGTGGGCCGGCTGGGCCGCCCTGGCCGCCGGGGCGGTGTTGTGCGTCATCGGCTGGTACGGCATCTCGGGCGAGCGGTACGCGGAACGCCAGCTCCCCTACCTCGCCTCCTGCACGGTGCCCGGTGCCGCGCTGATCATCGCCGGGGCGGTGCTCCTCGCCCACGGCAGGGACGCGTCGGCCGCGGCCCGTGTGGAGGAGCTGTACGGACTGCTGGTGGCCGCCGGGTCCGCCGAGGACGGGGAACCGGGACCCGCGGCGGCCGCGGCGGTGGCCGTGAGCGGCAGCCTCCTCATGGTGCCCGGCGGCACCCTGTACCACCGCGCGGACTGCCCCCTGGTCGCGGGCAAACCGGAGGCCGTGCCGGCCGACTCGCGTGTCCTCGCGAGCGGGGACCTGGGGCCGTGCCCGATCTGCGAACCCGACGCCGGGGACGCCCCCTCCGGCGACGGGCCTCCCTCCCCCTCCCCCGGCGGCCCGCCCCTCGTCGAACGGCCCTCCGCGCCCGACCGCCCGTCGGAGCCCGACGGCCCGCCCTCCCCGGAACGTCCGCCCACCGCCCCGGACGGCTGATGTCCTCGCTGACGTACGACCTCACCCTCGCCGGTCTCTCGATCGGCTCCGCCGCCGCGCTCACCGGGATCGGGCTGATCGTCACCCACCGGGCCACCGGGGTGCTCAACTTCGCGCACGGGGCGATCGCGATGGTGTGCGCGTATCTGCTGCGCCAGTTCACGGTCGAGTGGGGCTGGCCGCTCGCGCTCGGCGCCTCGGTGACCCTGCTGCTGGTGGCCCCGGCGATCGGGCTGGTCCTGGAACGCTTCGTGTTCCGGCCGCTGTCCCTCCTCGGCGGCGACCCGGCGCGGACCCTGGTCGCGAGCATCGGGGTCTTCGTCCTGCTGGTCGGCGGGGCGGCGCTCGTGTGGGGCACGGGCGCGCGGACGGACGCGCCGACGCTGGTGCCGGCCGACCCGTGGCGGCAATTGGCGGTGGCCGTCGCACTGGCCGCGGGCGTGGGCGCGGTGACGCGCCGGACCCGCTTCGGCACGGAGCTGCGGGCGGTCGTCGACGACCGCCCGCTCGCGGTGCTCGGCGGTGTCGACGCGGACCGGGTGGCCGCGGCGGGCTGGGCCTTCGGCTCGTTCACGGCGGGTCTGACGGGCGTGCTCCTCGCGCCGTACGTGCGGCTCGACCCGTACGGCCTGCCGCTGCTCGTCATCGAGGTGATGGCGGTCGCCGTGGCGGCCCGGATGCGCAGTCTGCCCGTCGCCGTCGTGGTCGCGCTCGGCATCGGTGTCGCCCAGAGCCAGCTGACCCGGCTGCACCCCTCGGGCTGGGCGGAGCCGCTGCTCCTGGCGGTCGGCGCCAACCTCTTCGTGGTCGCGCTGCTCGTCGCCGCGCTCGTCCTGCCCGGCATCGGCACCCGTGACGCGCTCCCCCGCCCGGTGACGGTGCGCGCGGCGACGCCGCCCGGGGCCTGGCCGGTGGCCGTCGTGCTGTTCCTGCTGCCCCTCGGGTTCGCGGGCTCGGACCTGCACACGTCGGTGCAGGTGCCCGCGCTCGGTGTCGTCCTGCTGTCGCTGGTCGTGGTCACCGGCCGTGGCGGCCAGATCTCGCTGGGACAGGCCGCGTACGCCGGTCTGGGCGCCCTGTTCACGGCGCTGCTGGCCGCGGGCCGGTTCCCGGGGCTGCCGCGGCTGCCCGAGCTGGCCGCGCTGGCGGTGGCCGTGCTCCTGGTGGCCCCGCTCGGCGTGCTGACCGGGTGGCCGGCCATCGGACGGCACGGCCTGGCGCTCGCGGTGGCCACCTTCGCGGTGGGCGTGGGCGTCAGCCGGTTCGTCTTCGAGCAGCCGTACGCGGTGGCCGGACTGTCCCTGGACCGCCCGGCCGGATTCGGCGGGGACCGCGCGTACTACGTGCTCGAACTCGTCCTGCTGGCCGCCGCCCTGCTCGCCGCGCACACGCTGCGCCGGGGCCGGCCGGGCCGCGCCCTGGCCGCCCTGCGGGACCACGAGGCGGGCGCCTCGGCGGCGGGCGTCCGCGTCCCGGCCCTGAAACTGACCGCGTTCGTCGCGGGGGCCGCGCTGGCCGCGCTGGGCGGCGGCATGCTCGGCATGGGTCTGCGCGCCTTCGACGCCACCGAGTACGACCCGGTCCGGAGTCTGCTCTGGTTCGCGGCGGTCGTCGTGCTCGGCGCCGACAGCGTCCTCGGCGCGCTCGTCGCCGCCGCCCTGCTGGTCGGGCTCGACGCGGGGGCCCGCGGCGGGGTGGCCGCCGCTCTGATCGGCCTCCTCGCCGTCCTCGTCGGCCGCTTTCCCGAGGGCCCGTACGAGGCGCTGCGCGCGGCGGTGTCCCGGCTCCGCCCCGAGCGCCGGGCGACCCTGACCCCCGTGGGGCTCGGCGCCCGCCGACACCTGCGCACCGCCACCGGAGGGCGGCCCGGGCCGCTCGCGCCACCGCCCGCGGTGGAGGCCGTGGCGACGACCGGCACCGGCGGGCGCCCCCGACCGCACCCGGTCCCCGCCGCACCGCCGGGAACCGGCCGGGGAAGCGGACCGCACCCGCGGCCCACCCCGGCGGCCCCGCGCACGGGACCGGACACCGTCCGGGAGACCGGATCGCACCCGGCCCGGTCCCTGCCGACAGGCCCCCGTCCGGAACCCGCCCCACCGGCCGGCGCGGGGAGGCCGCCGGGCACCGGAGGCGGGCCGTCACGGCGGGGGAAGGCCGGAGCCGCTCTCCGCGGCGGCGCGGACGCGGGGACGCTCGTCGCCCGGGGGCTCCGTGTCGCCTACGGGGGATTCACCGCTCTCGACGGGGTGACCCTCGACGTCCCGCCGGGCCGGGTCACCGCGGTCGTGGGACCCAACGGGGCCGGGAAGAGCACCCTCTTCCACTGTCTCGCGGGGACGCTGCGGCCCTCGGGCGGACGGGTGCTGTTCGCGGGCCGGGACGTCACCCGGCTGGCGGCGCACGCGCGGACGCGGCTGGGGATCGCGCGGACCTTCCAGCAGCTGGCGGTCTTCCCGTCGCTGACCGTGGCCGAGAACGTGCGCGTGGGCGCCGAGCAGGGCCGGATCGCCGACCCGGGCGCGGCGGAACGGGCGCTGCGGCTGCTCGGACTGGACGGGCCGGTGCGGTCGCTGCCCGCGGCGGGGCTGCCGACCGGGACGCTCCGCCGCGTGGAACTGGCCCGGGCGCTCGCCGGGAGTCCCCGGGTGCTGCTGCTCGACGAACCCGCGGCCGGTCTCGACACCGGCGAGGTGAGTGCGCTGGCCCGGGTGCTGCGGGCGCTGGCCGCGGACGGCACGGCCCTCCTGGTGGTCGAGCACGATCTCGATCTGGTGGCCGACCTGGCCCACACCGTCCACGTCATGACGGCCGGGCGGATCGTCGCCTCGGGTCCCGCCGACCGCGTCCTGGACCCGGGGAGCGGCGGATGAGCATCGCCCTGCGCGACGCGCGCGTGCGCTACGGCCCCCTGGAGGCCCTGCACGGCGTGAGCCTGGTCGCCCCGGGTCCCGGTCTCACCGTACTGCTGGGCCGCAACGGCTCCGGCCGTACGACCACGCTGCGCGCCCTCGCCGGGGCGGTTCCGCTGTCGGCCGGCGCCCTCGTCTGGGACGGTGTCGACGTGACGCGCCTGCCCGCGTTCGAGCGGGCCCGGCGCGGGCTGTGCCTCGTCCCGGAGCGCCGGGCCGTGTTCGGTTCGCTGACCGTCCGCGAGAACCTGGAGCTCGGCGCGGCCGACCTCCCCGCCGCCCTGGAGGCCTACCCGCAGCTGGCGCCGCTCCTGGCCCGCCGCGCGGGCACCCTCTCCGGCGGCGAGCAGCGCGTGCTGGCCCTGGCCCGCGCCCTGTCCGCCCGCCCGCGCGTGGTGCTCGTCGACGAACCCGCGCAGGGCATGTCCCCGCCGGTCGCGGCCCGGACGTACGCGCTGCTGGGCGCTCTCGACGCGTGTGTGGTGATCGCCGAACAGCGGCTGCCACCGGGGCTGCGCGAGCGGGCGGGCCGGACGACGTACGTCCACGAACTGCGCCGTGGCGCGGTCGTGTTCAGCGGGGAGGCCGCCGAGACGACGGTGCGGAGCGGTGGGCCGCCCGGTTCGAGTGGTGGGCCGCCCGGTTGTGGACCGTCCGGTCCAGGTGTGGACCGGACCGGGCGGGGGCCCCGGCACGGGAGGCGCCCGTGGCCTTCGGGATGACGAGCCGGATGCCCTTGGCCAGCAGGTCCGGGCTGCCGCCGATCTTGTTCCTGTTGACGTTGTAGAGCGTCTGCCAGCCGCCTTGCACCCGGTACTTGCGGGCGATCGACGTGAGGGTCTCGCCGGTCTTCACCACGTGGAAGGGGCCCTGCAGCCCGTACGACCTGGAGCAGGCGGGCCAGGCGCCCCAGCCCTGGGCGGCCAGCACCTTCTCCGCGACCTTGATCTGCTGGGCGCGGGTGGCGAGATCGGCGCGGGGGGCGTAGGCGAGCCCGTCGAACCGGGCCCAGGTGGACTGAAGGAACTGAAGCCCGCCGTAGTAGCCGTTCCCGGTGTTCGCGTGCCAGCGGCCGCCGCTCTCGCACTCGGCGAGACAGGCCCAGGGCCACTCCTCGTTCGCGCAGTCGCGGGCTCCCCTGACCGCCCCGGGACCGGGGAGCGGGGGCGGTGCCGCGGCTCTCGCCTCGCAGGGAACGAGAACGGTCAGCACGGCGGCGGCAGCGGCCGCGTACCGCGCGCGTCCGCTCGGCAGCCCGGACGCGGTGCGTGCGGTCGGCGGAATCCGCCTGATCGGCATGAAGGACATCGCGCCACGCTAAGCAGCGCGGGCCGCCCGCCCGCCCAGCCCGCGCCCGGCACGCCCGGGGCCCCACCCGGTCGGACGACCGGGTGGGGCCTTGTGCCCGGGACGAGGGGGAGCGTGGCTCAGAAGTCGAGCCGCTGCCCGGGCACGATCAGGTCGGGATCACCGCCGATCACGGACTTGTTGGCGGCGTAGATCTTCCGCCAGGTGGTCCCGTGCCGCGCGGCGATGGCACTCAGGGTGTCGCCTTCGCGGACGGTGTAGTCGCCCCGGGACGAGCCGCGGCCGACGTGGTCCGGCGCCCGGGCCGGCGTCTTCGCCGGGACGGACCGCCGGGTCTGCTCGTGCGTCGGCCCGGAAGCGGACCTGGTGGCCGGCTTGGCGGCCGACTTGCCGGCCGTCGATCCCGTGGACGACCCGGCGCCCGAGGAGGCGGGCGCCTTCCCGTAGGCCCCGGCGCGGGCCGAGCAGGTGGGCCAGGCACCCCACCCCTGTGCGCTCTGGACCTTGTTCGCGACGGCTATCTGCGCGCTCCTGGACGCCTTGTCGGCGGTCGGCGCGTACGCCGTGCCCCCGTAGGCGCGCCAGGTGCCGGCGGAGAACTGGAGTCCCCCGTAGTAGCCGTTGCCGGTGTTGATGTGCCAGTTGCCGCCGCTCTCGCACTGGGCGATGCGGTCCCACACTCCACTGTCGGCCGCGGCGGCGTCGCCGGTCGCGGCGAGCAGTCCGAGCGGGGCGAGCAGTGCCGCCCCGGCGAGGACCGCCGTCGTACGTGTCTTGTTCGCCGTACGAGCCTTGTGACCGTTCCCGTGAGTGCTGTCGGCACATGCGGACATGTATTTCCCTCTCGAAACACCCGGGGTCCCCCAGGAAGGGACGCGACGACCTGCGTGTAGGACGCGGCCGTCGCGCTCCGACCCGTCCGCCGACGGCGTGCTGCGATCCGGAGCGGATCGGCCGGCGGACGTACCCGAGCGGTGCTCGTTGCACACGGCGCAGGAATCTATGGAGCCGGGCGCCCCGATATCAACCAACTCCTTGTCATTCGAGGCCAGTTAGCCGTTACCCTGGGTATCGTCGATTTTCGGCCACCCATTTCATTGGGTGATTTCCGGATTTGTCGACCTGCACCCCTTGCGATCTGTGACTCACTTCACCCGTTCAACTTCCCTCGTACTTCTTGAAGTTGACTGGGAGTAACCGATTCCGGGGGTGTCTTCACCCTGGGCGTCGGATGGTTCGATTCCGTTCGCTCTCGGGCGTGACTCCGGCCACAGATCACCCGTTGACATCTTCATGAGCCGGGAACCCCCGGCCCATGGGCCGGGAGCCACCCGGCACCGTCACGCACCGCATCCCGAGGAGCCACCGTGCCGCGCATGCTCGACGTCAGCGACGACGTACGCGCCGAGATCGGCGACGAAGAAGCCGACCGGCTGCTCGCCGGAGAGAACGCCCCCGGCAGTTACGACTGCACGTCGTGCCGCACCCCGGGCGACTCGGAACAGGAGCGCACCAGCACCGTCCTGTTCATCGGCGACGAGACCGCCGTCCTCGCCTTCGCCCACGCCACCTGCCTGCCCTCACAGGTCGTGCAGGTCACCGAGGAACAGCTCCAGGGCGCCGTCCGCTCGATCCACCCCGACGGCGCGCCCGCCGACCTCGCCCCCGAGCAGGCCGTGCTCGGCGTCACCAGCGGACTCGTCCTGATCAACGGTGAACTGCACCCGGCGCTCGTCGTCGAGCCGACCGGGCCGATCGTGCGCCCCGGCTCGACCGACATCGGCGACGACTTCCTGCCCCTGCTGATCGAGCAGGGCTTCATGCCCGCGACCGAACTGAACTCGGTACCGCCCGTCCTGCACGGCTGGTCCGTCCTGCTGGCGGCGGGCCAGCTGCACGCCGTGCTCCAGCCGGGCGCCGGAGGCGGCTCGCCCGTCGCCTGGTGGCAGGCCCACCAGGCGCTCCAGGTCACCGACAGCTGGCGCGCCGCGGCCAACAAGCTCCAGCAGGTGCTCCTGTTCGCGGCGCCGGTCGGCTCGATCGGCCGTCAGCCCCGGGAGGACCTGCTGCGCGACGCGCTCGACAAGGCGGCGGCCAACGGCAAGCTGGTCGCGGCGGCGATGCCGCTCGCCGGCACGTGAGGGCACCCGCCGGGCCGGGGCCCGGCGGGATCCACCGGTGAACCGGAGGCGGACCGACGCCCTGGCGTTCGCCGGAGTTCACCGGGTCCGCGCGGGGGCGTGAGGGCGCGGCGGCGCGTGGGGTGCGGCGGGGGCCGCGGGCGGCCGGGCAGGTGCCCGTGCGGTGCCCCGCGCCCCCGCGCGCGCCGCTCACTCCGGACAACTCATGAAATGACCGTTCCTGCCGCATCCGTTGGGCGGCTGGGTCGTTGGCACGTACGTGCACACCTACGACGTCCCCGGCCACCGGCCCTTCCAGCCGGTCCCTGCCTCTGGCTCCCCCCTCCGTCCGAGCAGAGAGGTGACGGCGTCACGACCGGTGTACGACCCTCATCAGGGCGGCTCATCGGCCACGCCGATCTACGACGCGCTCCACGCCGAGTGGATCAAAGCGTTCAGGACCCTGCCCGGCGACCGGCACGGTGAGGAGAACCTGGGCTTCAAGGCCTTCGGGATCCTCGGGCGCGGTCCGAACTCGTTCAGCTCCTCGGGCACGTACAGCTCGTACAGCGCGGGGGCGCAGACGACCCGGCAGATCGCCGCGCAGCACGGACACACCACGACGACGACGGCCGTCTGGCAGCCGGGCGGGCGCCAGCAGGGCACCGGCATGCACCACGTCCCGGCCGCACTGCCGCCCGCCCCGCGCAGGGGCCTGTGAGCGGCGAGGTCCGTGAGCGCTGACGTGTGAGGGGCGGCTCCCCCAGGGAGCCGCCCCTCACACGTCACGCGTGGGTACTACTTCTTCTTGTTGGCGCCGCGCTTCTCGCGCACCCGCACCGAGATGTGGAGCGGCGTGCCCTCGAAGCCGAACTCCTCGCGCAGCCGGCGCTCGATGAAGCGGCGGTAACCCGCCTCGATGAAGCCGGAGGCGAAGAGCACGAACCGCGGGGGCTTGGTGCCCGCCTGCGTGCCGAACAGGATGCGGGGCTGCTTGCCGCCGCGGACCGGGTGCGGGTGGGCGGCGACCAGCTCGCCGAGGAAGGCGTTCAGGCGGCCGGTCGGGACGCGGGTCTCCCAGCCCTCCAGGGCCGTCTCGATCGCGGGGACGAGCTTCTCCATGTGGCGGCCGGTGCGGGCCGAGACGTTCACCCGGGGCGCCCAGGCCACCTGGAGGAGCTCGGTCTCGATCTCCCGCTCCAGGTAGTAGCGGCGCTCCTCGTCGAGGGTGTCCCACTTGTTGAAGGCGAGGACGACGGCGCGGCCGGCCTCGACGGCCATGGTGACGATGCGCTGGTCCTGCACCGAGATGGTCTCGGAGGCGTCGATCAGGATGACCGCGACCTCGGCCTTCTCGACGGCGGCGGCGGTGCGCAGCGAGGCGTAGTAGTCGGCGCCCTGCTGGAGGTGGACGCGCTTGCGGATGCCCGCCGTGTCGACGAACTTCCAGGTGATGCCGCCGAGGTCGATGAGCTCGTCGACCGGGTCCCGGGTGGTGCCCGCGAGCTCGTTGACGACCACGCGCTCCTCGCCCGCCACCTTGTTCAGCAGCGAGGACTTGCCGACGTTCGGCCGGCCGATGAGGGCGATGCGGCGGGGTCCGCCGACCGCGGTGCCGAAGGTCTGCGCCGGAGCCTCGGGCAGCGCCTCCAGGACGGCGTCGAGCATGTCGCCGGTGCCGCGGCCGTGCAGCGCGGAGACCGGGTGCGGCTCGCCGAGGCCGAGGGACCACAGGTACGCGGCGTCGGACTCGCCGCTCATGCCGTCGACCTTGTTGGCGCACAGGACCACGGGCTTGCCGGCCTTGCGGAGGAGACGTACGACCGCCTCGTCGGTGTCGGTCGCGCCGACCTTGGCGTCGACGACGAAGACGACCGCGTCGGAGGCCTCGATCGCGTACTCCGCCTGGGCGGCGACGGACGCGTCGATGCCGAGGACGTCCTGCTCCCAGCCGCCGGTGTCCACGACCTTGAAGCGGCGGCCCGCCCACTCGGCCTCGTAGGTGACGCGGTCACGGGTGACGCCGGGCTTGTCCTCGACGACCGCCTCGCGGCGGCCGATGATGCGGTTGACCAGGGTCGACTTGCCGACGTTCGGGCGGCCGACGACGGCGAGGACGGGCAGCGGGCCGTGGCCCGCCTCCTCGATCGCGCCCTCGACGTCCTCGATGTCGAAGCCCTCTTCCGCGGCGAGCTCCATGAACTCCGCGTACTCGGCATCGCCAAGCGCCCCGTGGTCGTGCTCTGCCGAGCCGTCGGGCTGGATGTGGTCGTTCATGAAGTCCGTACCTCGTCGTTCATTCGTGGTGATCGGTGGATCGCCCGCAAACCGGGTGATCCACTACTAAGTGTCGCCTAACGCCCGGTGGCGCGCCCGGTGTTTTCCCGGCGTCCGGTCAGGTGTCTGGCATGGTCCAGATGGGCGCTGAGCTGCTTCTGGATGCGGCCGGTGGCCTCGTCCAGTGCCTGTCGCGTACGTCGGCCGCTGCCGTCGCCCGCTTCGAAGGGGTCGCCGAAGACGACGTCGACCCTGCTGCGCAGCGGGGGCAGCGCCTTGGTGAGCCGGCTGGTCCGCTCGGAACTCCCCAGCACCGCCACGGGGACGATCGGGGCCCCGCTGCGCACCGCGAAGTACGCGAGCCCGGCCCGCAGCGAGGCGAAGTCGCCCTCGCCCCGGGTGCCCTCCGGGAAGATCCCGAGGACCCCGCCGGAGGCCAGGACGCCGAGGGCGTCGGTGATGGCGGCGCGGTCGGCGATCTCCCGGTCGACCTTCAGCTGGCCGATGCCCAGCAGGAACGGGTCGAGCGGGCCGACGAACGCCTCCTTCTTGATCAGGAAGTGCGTGGGCCTGGGCGCGACGCCCATGACCATCGGCCCGTCGATGTTGTGCGAGTGGTTCACGGCCAGGATCACCGGGCCGGTCGCCGGGACCTTCCAGGCACCGAGGACGCGCGGCTTCCACAGCCCGTACATCAGGCCGACGCCGATGCGGCGTCCGACCTCGGCGCCTCTCGCGGAGGGTGCGCTCACGCGGCGGCCCGCTTCTCCTCGACGAGGGTGACGACACACTCGATGACCTGCTGGAGCGTGAGGTCGGAGGTGTCCACCTCGACCGCGTCGTCCGCCTTGGCGAGGGGGGAGGTCTTGCGGCTGGAGTCGGCCGCGTCCCGCTTGACCAGCGCCTCACGGGTCGCGTTGATGTCCGCGCCCTTCAGCTCGCCGCTGCGGCGGGCGGCACGCGCCTCCGGGGAGGCGGTGAGGAAGATCTTCAGGTCGGCGTCGGGCAGCACGGTGGTGCCGATGTCGCGGCCCTCGACGACGATGCCGGCCGGCGCGGACGCGGCGAGGGCGCGCTGCAACTCGGTGATCCGGGCACGCACCTCGGGCACGGCGCTGACCGCGCTGACCTTGGAGGTGACCTCCTGCGTACGGATCGGGCCGGCGACGTCGGTCCCGTCGACCGTGATGGTCGGCTCGGCCGGGTCGGTGCCGGAGACGATCTCCGGCTTCCCGGCGACGGCGGCGATCGCGGAGGGGTCCGTGATGTCGATGTCGTTGCTGACCATCCACCACGTGATGGCGCGGTACTGGGCGCCGGTGTCCAGGTAGCTCAGGCCGAGCTTGGCGGCCACGGCCTTCGAGGTGCTCGACTTGCCCGTGCCGGAGGGGCCGTCGATGGCGACAATCACAGCCTGGGCGGTACGGGCGGCGCCGTTTTCCACGGTGGGAACACCTTCCTGGTGCGGGGTGGAGGTCTCTGCGGGGCGCGAGCGCGCCCCGCACAAGGTTACCGGCCTCGCGGACCCCGTATTACTGGCCCTTCCCGGGGGCGGTGCCACCGGCCTCCCGGAGGCGGTGCCACCGGCCTCCCGGGGGCGGTACCGCCGGCGCCCTCACTGGCGCAGCGCCCAGCCCCGTTCCCGCAGCGCGGCGCCGAGCACCGGCACCGCCTTCGGCTCCACCATCAGCTGCACCAGACCGGCCTGCTGACCGGTCGCGTGCTCGATGCGCACGTCCTCGATGTTGACCCCGGCCATCCCGGCGTCGGCGAAGATGCGGGCGAGCTGACCGGGCTGGTCGTCGATGAGGACGGCCACGACCTCGTAGACGCGCGGCGCGGAGCCGTGCTTGCCGGGGACGCGGACCTGGCCCGCGTTGCCGCGGCGCAGGACGTCCTCGATGCCGCCGGCGCCCTCGCGGCGCTTGGCCTCGTCGGAGGACTGGAGGGCGCGCAGGGCCCGGACCGTCTCGTCGAGGTCGGCGGAGACGTCGGCGAGGAGGTCCGCGACGGGGCCCGGGTTCGCGGAGAGGATGTCGATCCACATCCGGGGGTCGGAGGCCGCGATCCGGGTCACGTCGCGGATGCCCTGTCCGCAGAGCCGTACCGCCGTCTCCTCGGCGTGCTCCAGGCGGGCCGCGACCATGCTGGACACCAGGTGCGGCATGTGCGAGACGAGCGCCACGGCGCGGTCGTGGGCGTCCGCGTCCATGACGACGGGCACGGCACGGCAGTGCGACACCAGTTCCAGGGCGAGGTTCAGGACCTCGGTGTCCGTGTCCCGGGTCGGGGTGAGCACCCAGGGCCGGCCCTCGAAGAGGTCGCCGCTCGCGGCCAGCGGGCCGGACTTCTCGCGTCCCGACATGGGGTGCGTGCCGATGTACGGGGTGAGGTCGAGGCCGAGCGCCTCCAGCTCGCGGCGGGGACCGCCCTTGACGCTGGCGACGTCGAGGTAGCCGCGGGCGAGACCGCGGCGCATGGCGTCCGCGAGCGTCGCGGCGACGTGCGCCGGCGGGGCGGCGACGATCGCGAGGTCGACCGGCCCCTCGGGGGCCTCGTCCGTGCCGGCGCCGAGCGCGGCCGCGGTACGGGCCTGCTCCGGGTCGTGGTCGGCGAGGTGGACGACGACACCGCGGGCGGCGAGCGCGAGGGCCGCGGACGTGCCGATCAGCCCGGTTCCGATGACGAGCGCGGTCCTCACTGGGCGATGTCCTTGCGCAGGGCGCCCGCGGCGCCGAGGTAGACGTGCACGACGTCGGCGCGCGGCCGGTCGGACTCGATGTGCGCGAGGACCCGGACCACCCGGGGCATCGCGCCCTCGATGTCCAGCTCCTGCGCGCAGATCAGCGGGACGTCGACGATGCCGAGCTTGCGGGCCGCCGCGGCCGGGAAGTCGCTGTGCAGATCGGGGGTCGCCGTGAACCAGATGCTGATCAGGTCGTCCGTGGTCAGCGCGTTGCGCTCCAGGATGGCGGTGAGCAGCTCGCTGACCTGCTCGTCCATGTGTCCGGCCTCGTCCCGTTCCAGTTGGACGGCGCCCCGGACCGCTCGTACCGCCACGGTGATGCTCCTCGCTGATCTGTGTGAACGTCGTGTCACTCCAGCGTAGTCAGCCCTCCGGGCGCGGGTGCGCGGCGCCCGCCTGACGAGACGGGGGCCGCGCGCCGGATCCGGTCGGCATCGGCCGTCCGGCGGCACCGGTGTCACCCGGATCGCCCCATTCCGCGGCGTCCGGTGAGAACGCGCCCGTGTGGCTCTGGACTCGGGCGCACGCGTCCGCTCTCATGGCAGGAGACCCGCCCCCGGGGGAGGCACGGATGAAGCGACCAGGACCCCTTCTCACCCTCCTCGCGGGGCTCGTGTTCGCCGTGTTCCTGCTGGTGCTCAACGCGACGACGGGGACGAAGAACGCGTCGAACCCGTACCGGCAGGCGTCGCCGGGCGTCTCGGTGTCGGCCACCGCGCCGACGGCCACCGCCTCGCCGTCACCGAGCCCCCCGCCGAGTCCCTCGCCGTCGCGCGGCGCCGTCACCAACGCCGACTACGCGGGCCGCACCGACGACGGCTCCTCGGCGGTCGCGGTCTCCCTGCGGGGCGGCCGGGCGATCGCGTACTTCTGCGACGGGCACGACAAGGAGTCCTGGCTGAAGGGTGATGTCGAGGCCGACGGCACGATGAAGCTCACGGGCGGGAACGGCGACGAGCTGAACGGCACCCTCGAGGACGACAAGCTGATCCGCGGCACGGCCGACGTCGGCGGGCAGCGCTACGCGTTCACCGCCGACAGGGCCGTCAAGCCCTCCGGCCTGTACCGGGCGACGGCCACCGTGCGCGGAGCGAAGATCGACGGCGGCTGGATCGTGCTGCCCGGCGGAAAGCAGGTCGGTGTCGTCGAGCGCGACGGCACGCCTTCGGCGGCACCGGAGATCGATCCGGAGACCGGCGCCGTGACGATCGACGGCCAGAAGATCGTCGCCCGTCCCGTCACCCCCTGACCTCCTCTGCCACAGGAGCCGTTCATGACCGTGGACCCGAACGCCGCCACCCAGGGCTTTCCCACTCCGCCGCCCGGCCACGGCCGCCCGGGCGCGACGCGCTATCTCGTCCCGGCCCTGGTCGCCGCGGCCGTCGCGGTCGGCCTCGGCGTCTACGGCAAGGTCCACGACCCCACGGGAACGGCCTTCAACCTCGCCGGTTTCAGCAGCACGGGCGCCGTGAAGTCCTGGCTGGCGACGACGGCGTTCTTCTTCGCCCTCGTCCAGCTCGTCTCGGCGCTCATGCTGTACGGGAAGCTGCCCGGCCCGGCCTGGGCGGCGGCGCTGCACCGGTGGTCGGGACGGATCGCGTTCCTGGTGGCGGTGCCGGTCGCGGTCCACTGTCTGTACGCGTTGGGCTATCAGACGTACAGCACCCGCGTCATGTGGCACTCGCTCCTGGGGTGCTTCTTCTTCGGTGCCTTCAGTGCCAAGATGCTGCTGCTCCGCTCGGAGCGCCTGCCCGGCTGGCTGCTGCCCGTCATCGGCGGCCTCGTCTTCGCCGTGCTCACCGCCGTCTGGCTGACGTCCGCCTTCTGGTTCTTCCGCACGTTCGGAGTGACGACATGACCCACCGCTCGACGCGGCGCACGGTGATCCTCGCCACGGGGGCGTCCGCGCTGCTCGCGGGATGCAGCACGTACGACAGCGGCAGCGGCTCCTCGGACGCGTCCCCGAAGGCCTCCAGCGGCCAGCAGCTCACCACGACGGGCGCCGTCCCGGTCGGCGGGGGCACGGTCTTCAAGGACCAGAAGGTCGTCGTCACCCAGCCGGCGAAGGGCGACTTCAAGGCCTTCTCGGCGGTCTGCACGCACCAGGGGTGCCTCGTCGACAAGGTCGCGAACGGCACCATCGACTGTCCGTGCCACGGCAGCAGGTTCAGCGTCGAGGACGGGGCGGTGAAGGCCGGTCCCGCGACGCGGCCGCTGCCCGCGGAGAAGATCACCGTGGAGGGAAACTCGATCCGCCTGGCGTGAGCGGGCCCGTACGCTCCCGGCATGCGCTCCGAACCTCCCGCAGACCGGGCAGCCCCGGCACATCCGTCCTCCCCCGCGCCGGCGGCGTCCTCCGGGTCACCCGCCCCGGCGATCTCCGCGGCCGGGCTCTCCCTGGTGCGGGACCACACCGTCTACTCCTGTGTGATGGGGTCACGCGCTTTCGGACTGGCCACGGACACCAGTGACACGGACGTCCGGGGCGTCTTCCTCGCCCCGACCCCGCTGTTCTGGCGCTTCGAGAAACCGCCGACGCACGTCGAGGGCCCGGAGCCGGAGCAGTTCAGCTGGGAGCTGGAGCGGTTCTGTTCGCTCGCGCTGCGTTCCAACCCGAACATCCTGGAGTGCCTGCACTCCCCGCTCGTCGAGCACGTGGACGACACCGGCCGCGAGCTCCTCGCCCTGCGCGGGGCGTTCCTCTCCCGTCAGGCGCACGAGACGTTCGCCCGCTACGCCCTGGGCCAGCGCAAGAAACTGGAGGCCGACGTCCGCACGCACGGCGCCCCGCGCTGGAAGCACGCCATGCACCTGCTGCGCCTGCTGACGAGTTCGCGCGATCTGCTGCGCACCGGGTCCCTGACGATCGACGTCGGGGAGCAGCGCGAGCCGCTGCTCGCGGTGAAGCGGGGCGAGGTGTCCTGGGACGAGGTCGACCGCCGGATGGTCCGGCTGGCGGCGGAGACCGACGAGGCGGCCGCCGGCAGCCCGCTCCCGCCCGAGCCGGACCACGCGCGCGTGGAGGACTTCCTGGTCCGGGTCCGGCGGGCCTCGGCGCTCCGGGACGCCGTCGGGGACCGGTAGCCCTCCGGGGCGCCCGACGGAGTCCCGGAGGACTACCGGCCCTCCCGGACCCCCTCCAGACGGACCCTGACGACGAAGGCGTGCAGGTCGTCGTGGGCGGAGGGGGCGTCCGGCAGCTCGGAGGCGTCCTGCGCCTCGTCGAGGAGGACGTGCAGGCGCTCCACGTCCTCCTCCACCCGGGCGCGCGGAACGTCCGCGGGCCCGTGCTCACGCTCCGCCTTGGCGGCGATCAGGTCCGGGAGGTACGCGGGAGAGGCGATCTGCCCCGCCAGAGTGGGCAGGTCGGCCTGCACCTCGCCGCTGCGCATGAGGTGGATGCCGGTGAGCAGCACGCGGAACGTGTAGAGCAGCGGCTTGAGCTCCCCGCTCTTCTCGAAGAGCCGCCACTGCGTGGCCGCGAACCCCCGGTAGTGGTGGGCGTGGTGGCGGGTGACGACCCCGGGGGCGAACGAGATCAGCTCACGGTGCTCGTCGCCGGTGTGCACGACCAGCGGCGACAGCAGCTGTTCCAGCACATAGCCGTTGCGCCGCAGCATCAGCCGTACGAACTTGCGCAGGTCGTGGGTGACCAGGTCCATCTCGGTCCCGTCCCGGAACCACATGCGGGACCGGGTCTCCTCCGGCTCGGTCAGCCCGACCAGGTCGGCCGTCGGCAGCAGGTGGACACCGCGCAGGTCGACGTCGGAGTCGCGCGAGGGGAAGCCGTACAGGTGCGCCCCCGAGACGGTGGCGAAGAGCACGGGGTCGGGCTGTTCGCCCACCACACTCGCGAGGTCGGGGCCGATGCCGAGGACGTCTGTCATGGCTCAAGCATCCCAGAGCGCCCCCAGGGACATGAGGTCGCTCTGGTACTCGATGCGGTCGGCCCAGTCGCCCGGCCAGGCCTCCGCGCCGTGGTGGGCGCCCGCGAACGCCCCGGTCAGGCAGGCGATGGAGTCGGAGTCGCCCGAGGTGCAGGCGGCCCGGCGCAGCGCGGTGACGGGTTCGTCGACGAACATCAGGAAGCACAGCAGCCCGGTGGCGAACGCCTCCTCGGCGATCCAGCCCGCGCCGGTGGCCAGGCAGGGATCGTCCTCGGGCGAGGCGGTGCGCACGGCCAGGCGGAGGTTCTCCAGGACCGCGATGCACTCGTCCCAGCCGCGGGAGATGTACTGCTCGGGGCCGGCGTCGTGGCAGAAGGTCCACAGGTCGCCGAGCCAGCGCGAGTGGTAGCGGTACCGGTTCTCGTGCGCGTGGGCGAGCAGCAGGCCGATCAGTTCCGCGGGTTCGGCACCCTGCGAGAGCAGCCGGACGGTGTGCGCGGTGAGCTCCGAGGCGGCGAGCGCCGTGGGGTGGCCGTGGGTGAGCGCGGCCTGGAGCTGGGCCGCGCCCGCGCGCTGTTCGTCGCTGAGTCCGCGGGCGAGCCCGACGGGCGCGACGCGCATGTTGGCGCCGCAGCCCTTGGAGCCGGTCTGGCTGGCCTCCTGCCAACGGCGCCCCTCGTCCTTGAGGAGGTTGCAGGCGGTCAGGCAGGTCCGGCCGGGGGCCCGGTTGTTCTCGGGCGACTGGTACCAGTCCACGAACTCCTCGCGCACCGGCCGTTCCATCCGCAGCGGGCCGAGCAGCCCGCGGTCCATGGCGGTGCGCAGCCCTTTGGCGAGCGCCAGGGTCATCTGGGTGTCGTCGGTGACGATCGCGGGCCTGGGCAGCGCCATCTGCCGCCAGGGGCCGCACTTCTCGAGAATGGCGGGCACGGTGTTGAACTCGGTGGGGAACCCGAGCGCGTCGCCGAGGGCCAGACCGATGAGGGAACCGGTGGCGGCGCGCTTGGTCGGGGTCGTGCTGGTCATCGGGGCCGTCCTTACGGGGTGGGACGCAGCAGGGGTGGGTGCAGGACCTTGGCGCCGCCCGCGCGGTAGAGGGCGGCGGGTTTGCCGCGGCCGCCGGTGAGGCGCGCGGCACCGGGGACCTGTTCGACGAATCCGGGCGTGGCGAGGACCTTGCGCCGGAAGTTGGGCCGGTCGAGCGCGGTGCCCCACACCGTCTCGTAGACGTGCTGGAGCTCTCCGAGGGTGAACTCGGGCGGGCAGAAGGAGGTGGCGAGACAGGAGTACTCGAGTTTGGCGCCCACGCGTTCATGGGCGTCGGCGAGGATCCGGTCGTGGTCGAAGGCGAGCGGGCCGAGGCCGTCGAACGGCAGCCACCGGGCCTGTGCCGCGTCGCCGCCGCCGTGCGGTTCCGGAGGGTCGGGCAGCAGGGCGGCGAACGCGACGGAGACGACCCTCATCCGAGGGTCGCGGCCGGGTTCGCTGTAGGTCCGCAGCTGCTCCAGGTGGAGCCCCGTCAGGTCCGACAGGCCGGTCTCCTCGGCGAGTTCGCGCCGGGCCGCCTCCTCGGCGGACTCGCGGGGCAGCACGAAGCCGCCGGGCAGGGCCCAGCGGCCGGCGTACGGTTCCGTGCCCCGCTCGACCAGCAGCACCTGGAGCGCGCCCGCGCGCACGGTCAGGACGGCCAGGTCGACGGTGACGGCGAAGGGTTCGAAGGCGTACCTGTCGTAGCCCTCGGGTGCCGCGCCTCCCGGGACCCGGTTCTCTTCCGCCTCCACCCCCACGCCCCTCCTTCATGGTCACCTTGACCATGGTCAGTACGACCATAAAGGGAGCGCCGGGTGTCAACAAGGCTTTCGGCCGGGGAAGTTGCCGCCGGAGGGACGGAAAACGGACCGGCCGGCCCCGGAGAAGTTCCGGGACCGGCCGTCGCAGGGGTTCGCGGAGGTCAGAGACCGACCTCGGCCATGAGCATGCCGACCTCGGTGTTCGACAGGCGACGCAGCCAGCCCGACTTCTGGTCGCCCAGGGTGATCGGTCCGAAGGCGACACGCACCAGCTTGTCGACCGGGAACCCGGCCTCGGCGAGCATGCGGCGCACGATGTGCTTGCGGCCCTCGTGCAGGGTGACCTCGACGAGGTAGTTCTTGCCGGTCTGCTCGACGACGCGGAAGTGGTCCGCCTTCGCGTACCCGTCCTCCAGCTGGATGCCGTCCTTAAGCCGCTTGCCCAGGTCGCGCGGGATCGGGCCCACGATGTGCGCGAGGTAGACCTTCTTCACGCCGTACTTGGGGTGGGTCAGCCGGTGCGCCAGCTCTCCGTGGTTGGTGAGCAGGATGACGCCCTCGGTCTCGGTGTCGAGCCGGCCCACGTGGAAGAGCCGCGTCTCGCGGTTCGTCACGTAGTCGCCGAGGCACTGGCGGCCCTCGTTGTCCTCCATCGTGGAGACGACGCCGGCCGGCTTGTTCAGCGAGAAGAACTGGTACGACTGCGTGGCGACGGTCAGACCGTCGACCTTGATCTCGTCCTTGTCCGTGTCGACGCGCAGGCCCTGCTCCAGGACGATCTGACCGTTGACCTCGACCCTGGCCTGCTCGACCAGTTCCTCGCAGGCCCGCCGGGATCCGTAGCCCGCGCGCGCGAGCACCTTCTGCAGGCGCTCGCCCTCCTGCTCGGCGCCCGGGAACGTCTTGGGCAGCTTGATCTCCGGCTTGCCCGCGTACCGGTCGCGGTTGCGCTCCTCGGCCCGGGTCTCGTACTCGCGCGAGCGGGCGGGCTCGGTCCGGCCGCCGCGCTGCTGGCTCTGCCGGGGGCCGCCCTTGGCGCCTCCGCGCGCGGAGGCTCCGCGGCCGGACTTGGGGCCGCCCTGCGAGGCGCCGGGGCCTACGTCGTAGAGGCGCTCCTCGGGACGGGGCTTGCTGGGGCGCTTCGGCCGGTCGTCGCGTCCCGCGGCCGAGCTCCTCGGCTGGAAGCCGCCGCCGCTCCCGCGCGAGCCGCTCCCGCCACTGCCGCGCGAGCCACCGCCCCCGCCGGTCCCGCGGGGCGCGCCGCCGCCGCGCGAACCGCCGCTCCCGCCGGTTCCGCGCGGCTTGCCGCTCCCGCTGTTCCTGCCACTGCCGCTGCCACTGCTTCGCATCAAAGTTCCGTCGTCGTCGTGTCGTCTGCGTCTGCATCCGGTGCGTCCGGATCGAACGACGGGACCCCTTCCAGCGTCTCTGCCTCGATCGCGTCCGCCTCGGGGAGGAAGGGCGCGAGCTCCGGGAGCTCGTCCAGGCCGCGCAGGCCCATTCGCTCCAGGAAGTAGTTCGTCGTCGTGTACAGGATCGCACCTGTTTCGGGTTCCGTGCCCGCCTCCTCGACCAGACCGCGCTGGAGGAGGGTGCGCATCACGCCGTCGCAGTTGACTCCGCGGACCGCGGAGACCCTGGACCGGCTGACCGGCTGGCGGTAGGCGACCACGGCGAGCGTCTCCAGGGCCGCCTGGGTGAGCCGGGCCTGCTGGCCGTCCAGGACGAAGCGTTCGACGGCGCTCGCGTACGCGGGACGCGAGTAGAAGCGCCAGCCGCCCGCGATCAGCCTGAGCTCGAAACCGCGGCCCTGGACGGTGTACTCGTCGGCCAGCGCGCGCAGCGCGTCCGCGATCTGCCGCCTGGGCCGCTCCAGGATCCTGGCGAGGTGCTCCTCGGTGGCCGGCTCGTCCACGACCATCAGGACGGCCTCCAGGGCGGCCCCGAGATCGAGGTCGGCGACGGTGGGCGGCCCCGCGGGGGTGCCGGTGGTCTCCTCGCTCACGCCTTCTCCTTCTCGCTCCCGCGCCCCGCCCCGTCCTTCACCGCTTCGGCCGGCCGGTCGAACTCGTCGGTCACGCGCGGCCCCTCGTCGCCCTCCCCGCCGGTCCAGCGCACCATGAGGGCCCCGAGGGCCTCCTCCTGGTCCAGGGCGACGGCCTTCTCCCGGTAGAGCTCCAGCAGGGCCAGGAAGCGCGCGACCACGGTGAGGGCGTCGTCGGTGTCCTCGACGAGCGAGCGGAAGCTGGCCTCGCCGAGTTCCCGCAGCCGTGCCACCACGATCCCGGCCTGTTCCTGCACGCTGACGAGCGGCGCGTGGATGTGGTCGACGTACACCTGCGGCTTGGGTTTCGGCTGCATCGCCTTCACGGCGAGCTTCGCGAGCCCCTCCGCCCCGATGCTGATGACGACCTCGGGCAGCAGTTCGGCGTACTGCGCCTCCAGGCCGACGGTACGGGGATATCGGCGGGACTCCTCCGCCAGCCGCGCGTTGAAGATGTCGGCGATCTGTTTGTACGCGCGGTACTGGAGCAGCCGGGCGAACAGCAGGTCCCGCGCCTCCAGCAGGGCCAGGTCGGCCTCGTCCTCGACCTCCGCGGCCGGCAGCAGCCGGGCCGTCTTCAGATCGAGCAGGGTCGCCGCGACGACGAGGAACTCGGTCGTCCGGTCGAGGTCCCAGTCCGGGCCCATCGCCCGGATGTGCGCCATGAACTCGTCGGTGACCTTGGACAGCGCCACTTCGGTGACGTCGAGCTTGTGCTTGGAGATCAACTGGAGCAGCAGGTCGAAGGGCCCCTCGAAATTCGAGAGCCGCACCGTGAAGACACCGCCGGCCCGGGAGTCCCCGGGACCGCCCTCGAGCCCCTCCCCGGAAGCCCCGGCCGCCTCACCGGCCTCGGTGGTCCCGCCGGGCACCCCGGGCACGGCACGGGCGCCCGAGTCCGGTCCCGGGTCCGTGGACGCCGCAGGACCGCCCTGGGGCGCCTCGGGGGGCTCGACCGGCCCGCTGGGGCGCGCGGGCCCGGCGGGGCCTTCCACGGGCGCCTCGAACGGCTCCGCGGGGGTGCTCGGGGGCTCCACGGTCCGCGCGGACCCCGTACCGGCTTTCCGGGCCGGTCCCGGCGCCCGGGCCCCCTCGTCCGGGCCGGACGGCTCGGCGGCCGTTCCCGGCGGCCGGGCGGGCGCCACCGGCGCCGGGGGGCCGGACGGCTCGGCGGCCCCGGGTGGAGCCGGTGCCGTTCCGGGACCTCGGCCCAGCACACGCCGACGGCCGCCGGAGGCGGCGGACGGGGGCGGGACGTTCGAGGTCATGACCGTCGAAGGCTACCGCTACCGCCCGCGCAGTCGCCGTACGAGAATGCTCGCGTCGCCGCGGGACTCCAGGTCCGCGAGGACCACGGCGACCGCCTCACGGACGATCCGCCCGCGGTCGACGGCGAGACCGTGCTCACCGCGGAGCACCAGACGCGCGTGTTCGAGGTCCATCAGCTCCTCGGCGGACACGTACACCGTGATCTTCTCGTCGTGCCGTTCCCGCCCGCTGGGCCGGCGGTTCGCGGCGCGTCCCCGTTTGCGGGACGACTGCACGGACGTGGAGGAAGCGGCGGATCCCTCCTGCGCCGGCCGACCGCGCCCCGAACGGTCCGGGGCACCCCCCCGGCTGCGCGACTCCCCCGCGCCGGAGGACTGGGCGTCGGCGGCGACGTGTTCGTCGCCCTCGCCGTCACCGCCCTGGACGGGCACCGACTGGGGCGCGTCCTCCCCGGCCGCCGCGTCGCTCTCGCCGGCCGGGGCCGGCACCCGGGTCTCGCCGTTGGTCCGGCGGGTGGGGGTGGACGACTGGAGCGCCATGCCCCCGGTGGTACGGAACAGTTCGTCGGCCCCCGGCAGACTCACTCGGCGTGACACCGGGCGAGCACCTCCCTGGCGAGCTGGCGGTAGGCGGCGGCGCCGACGGAGTTGGAGGCGTACGTGGTGATCGGCTCACCGGCGACCGTGGTCTCCGGGAAGCGGACGGTCCGGCCGATCACCGTGTGGTAGACGTGATCGTCGAAGGCCTCGACGACGCGCGCGAGCACCTCACGGCTGTGCACCGTGCGGGAGTCGTACATCGTGGCGAGGATGCCGTCGAGCTCCAGCTCGGGGTTGAGCCGCTCCTGGACCTTCTCGATCGTCTCGGTGAGCAGCGCGACACCGCGCAGCGCGAAGAACTCGCACTCCAGCGGCACGATCACCTTGTGGGCCGCCGTCAGCGCGTTCACGGTGAGCAGGCCGAGCGAGGGCTGGCAGTCGATCACGATGTAGTCGTAGTCGGCCATCAGCGGCTTCAGGGCGCGCTGGAGCGTGGACTCACGGGCGACCTCGCTCACCAGCTGCACCTCGGCGGCGGACAGGTCGATGTTGCTGGGCAGCAGGTCCATGTTCGGGACCGCCGTCTTCAGGAGCACCTCGTCGGCCGCCATGCCCCGCTCCATGAGCAGGTTGTAGACGGTGAGGTCGAGCTCCATCGGGTTGACGCCGAGTCCCACGGACAGCGCGCCCTGCGGGTCGAAGTCGACGAGCAGCACCCGGCGTCCGTACTCCGCGAGCGCGGCCCCCAGGTTGATGGTCGACGTGGTCTTGCCCACGCCGCCCTTCTGGTTGCACATCGCGATGATCGTCGCGGGGCCGTGACTGGTCAGCGGACCCGGGATCGGGAAGTACGGCAGCGGGCGCCCGGTCGGACCGATGCGCTCACGGCGCTGACGGGCCGCGTCGGGCGCGAGCGTGGCCGCGTACTCCGGATCGGGCTCGTACTCGGCGTCGGGGTCGTAGAAGTGCCCCTCGGGCAGTTCGTCGTAGTCGGCGAAGTGGGTGTGGTTCTCGCCACTTCCGTTGCCGGCCATGGCGTTCACGTGATGGCCATCCATGCTCGGGTGTGCTGTCTGAGTCGTCCGGGGACTCTGGTGGGCTGCGAAGGTGCGGACAGCGACGGAGCCGACAGCCTCGAGCCCCGTGGTGTCCTGGCCCCGCGCCGGCATTCCTGGTTGACCACCCCCGGGAGTAAATGTCGACTCATTCACAAGTCGTCTTACCTCCTTGGTGACCAGGAAACTTCTCGATAGGTCAGCGTGGCACCATGCCGACGGTTGGCGACTCTATGGCGTGTCACCGCTCCGCAGCAACACAATCCGCCGGACCCGACCCGATGTGTCGGCAACCGAACACCCCACTGTCAAGGGCGTAAGGCCGTCGCACGGCAGGTTTCACCGGTGTGCGAATCGGTTGAAGAGTTACGTTCGTGGCGAGTTGAACGAGTGCCCCGAAGTGACCTGACACACACCAGGCCGGACCTTGTCGGGCAAGGTCCGGCCTGGTGCGAGGTGTTGACGACCGTGTTGACGTATCGCCTTTTGCCGGAGCGGAGTCGGCCCCGGAGCGCCGGGCTCCGGGGCCGCCGGAAAACTCAGCCGAGCAGGCTCTCCAGCGCGACGTGCTCCAGCCCGTGGGCCTCGGCGACCTCACGGTAAACAACCTTGCCGTCATGGGTGTTGAGACCCTTGGCCAGTGCGTTGTCCCGGCGCAGCGCCTCGGTCCAGCCGCGGTTCGCGAGCTCGACGATGTACGGCAGCGTGGCGTTGGTCAGCGCGTACGTCGAGGTGTTGGGCACCGCGCCGGGCATGTTGGCGACGCAGTAGAAGACCGAGTTGTGGACCGGGAAGGTCGGCTCGGCGTGCGTGGTGGGACGCGAGTCCTCGAAGCAGCCGCCCTGGTCGATCGCGATGTCGACAAGGACACTCCCCGGCTTCATCCGGGAGACGAGCTCGTTGGTGACCAGCTTCGGCGCCTTGGCGCCGGGGATCAGCACGGCGCCGATCACGAGGTCGGCCTCGAGGCAGGCCTTCTCCAGCTCGAAGGAGTTGGACATGACGGCCTTGATCTTCGTGCCGAAGATCTTGTCGGCCTCGCGCAGCTTGTTGATGTCGCGGTCGAGCAGCGTCACGTCGAAGCCCATGCCGATGGCGATCTGCGCGGCGTTCCAGCCGGAGACACCGCCGCCGATCACGACGGCCTTGGCCGGCAGCACGCCCGGGACACCGCCGGGCAGGACGCCGCGGCCGCCGTTGGCGCGCATCAGGTGGTAGGCGCCGACCTGCGGGGCGAGCCGGCCCGCGACCTCGGACATCGGGGCGAGCAGCGGCAGCGCACGGCTCGGCAGCTCGACGGTCTCGTAGGCGATCGCGGTGGTGCCGGACTCCAGGAGGGCGTCCGTGCACTCCTTGGACGCGGCCAGGTGCAGGTAGGTGAAGAGCGTCTGGTCCTTGCGGAGGCGGTGGTACTCCTCCGCGATGGGCTCCTTGACCTTCAGCAGCAGGTCGGCGACGGCCCAGACCTCGTCGGCGGTGGGCAGGATCTGCGCACCGGCGGAGACGTACTCCTCGTCCGTGATCGAGGAGCCGACACCGGCGTTCTGCTCGACGAAGACCTGGTGGCCGTGGCGCACGAGCTCGTGCACACCGGCGGGGGTGATGGCCACCCGGAACTCGTTGTTCTTGACCTCGCGGGGGATGCCGACCTTCACGTCGATCACGGTCCTTGACTCAGAGGGCTCTGGGGCTATGCGTGCCGAGGCGATGCAAGCCAGGCAATGCATGACATACCCGATGTACGGGGGCACACCGGGATACACCACGAAAGAACGCGGTGGAGCCAGTCTAATGAAGGGATTCTCGGTGTCTAGCCTTTCAATGCATCAATCTTCAGCGGGTGCACTGCGGATTTCGTAGGCGTTAGCGGGGTGTTCCATGACGGATACGTTCTCCGGCAGCTCATCTCCCAGCATGCGCTCGGCCGCCGCGCGGTGCAGCCGGGCGGCGGCCGGGTCGCCGAGCCGCTCCAGGGTGTCGGCCAGCCTGACCTGGAGCGCGGCCTGGAGCCGTACGTCGTCCGCGCGGCGCGCCCACTCGACGGCCTCCTGGCAGGTGCGCAGCGACTCCTCGGGCCGTCCGGCGTACTCCTGGACCCGGGCCATCTCGCTCAACGCCCTTGCCTGGGAGGCGACATCATTGTTCTTGCGGTGCCAGGCGACCGCGGCGCGCCAGTTGACCTGCGCCTCGCCGTAACGGCCCGCGTAGGTGTGGGCGGTGGCGATGCGCCCGTACAGCCGGGCGACGTCCACGCGCTCGTCGCGCGCGAGCCGCTGGGCGAGCGCCCTGCCGTACCAGTCGGCGGCGCGGTCGTGGTCCCCGAGTTCCTGGTGGGCGCCGCCTACGGATTCCATCGCGCGGCCGGTCGCGTAGGGGTCGTTCGCCTCGCGTCCGGCGTCGAGCGCGGCCCGGTAGCGGGCGAGGGCGTCGGCCCCGCGGCCGGTCTGCGCGTCCAGGTCGGCGAGGTTGAGCAGGGCCGCCGCCTTCTCACGGGGCAGGTCCCGGCGTTCGGCGACGTCCAGGACGAGACGGTGGATGCCGTACAGGTCGGGCGCCGCGGCCCGGGTGCCGAAGTGGGCGGCCATCGCCCGCACCAGGGCGGCCATCAGCCGCCGGGCGAGGGTGTCCAGTTCCCCGTCGGCGACCGCCGCCCGGGCCGAGGCGAGCAGCGCGGGCCGGCGGACGCGCAGCCAGTCCTCGGCCGCCCGGGGGCTGGGGAAGCGCAGGGCCCGCGGCATCGCCGCGAGCTTCTCCCGGGCGGGCGAGCTGTCGGTCTCGGTGATGGCGCGGCAGGACACCAGGAGCCGTACGGTCCGCTCCAGCATCCGGGCGCGGGCCAGCTGGACCTCGGCGGGCCGGTCGTGGGTGTCGACGAGCGCCCGGAGCAGGGGATGGAGGCAGCCGGGCACCTCGTACTGCGGCAGCGGCGAGGGGACGGCGCGCAGCAGGCCGAGGCCGGTGAACTCGTCCAGCGTGGTGTGCGCCTCCTGGACCGAGCAGCCGGCCAGCGCGGAGGCCGTGTGCGGGTCGACGAGGCCCGCGGGGGCCAGCGAGAGCAGTCGCAGCATCCGCGCGGCGGCGCCCGGCAAGGATGCGTACGAGAGCCGGAAGACGCGGTCCAGCGGTGTGCCGTCCTCGCCCTCGGTGCGCAGGTGCTTGGCGAGGTCGGCGACGGCGGCGGCGGGACGCGCGGCGAGCCAGCCGCCGGCCAGCACCAGGGCGGTCGGCTGGCCCGCGCACAGTTCGACCAGCCCTTCGGCGGCGAGCGGGTCGACGGTGATGCGCACCGAGCCGGTGAAGTGGCCGAGGAGTTCGAGGGCGGACTTGGTGTCCAGGCCGCCCAGCGTGCAGGGGCGGACGTCCGCGATGCCGGTCAGCGGCCCGCCGGAGACGGCGACGACCAGGCAGTCCGGGGAGTCCGGCAGCAGCGCGTCGACCTGCTCGGCGTCGGCCGCGTCGTCGAGCAGGAGCACCGCCCGGCGGATCGCGAAGGCCTCGCGCAACCGTTCGCCGAGGTCGTCGGCCCCGGCTCCGGGGGGCGCGGACAGCCCGAGGGCGGTGAGCAGGTCCCGCGCGGTGGCCTCGGTGGGCACCGGTGTGCCGTCGGGTTCGGTGAGCCGGGCGCGCAGTATGCCGTCGGGGTAACTCTCGGCGACCTGCGCGGCGAGCCGGTCGGCGAGCGCGGTGCGGCCGGATCCGGGCCTGCCCGCGATGAGCAGCACCCGCGCGCGGGGGGCCTTGCGGCCGGCGATGGTGTCGAGTCCCGCACGCTCGATGTCCGCCCGGAGTTCCTTCAACTCTCTTGCACGGCCCAGGAAGTGACTGCCCGCAGGAGGGGACCCGGCAGCCGGGCGCTGCCCCTTGGGCGACACCTTGGTGCCGCCGCCGTCCACCGCCTGATCCGCCACGGGCCACGCTCCCGTTCCACTGCACGCGCAAGCCCGCCGGGACTCCGGTACGGGCGCTTCCAGAGCCTAGTTCACGCTCTGCGACGATCCGGGCGGAGCGCGACGGCGACGTCCCCCGATCGGATCAGCTGATCGTAGGACCGGCCTCCCCTGATGGGCGTACACGGCCCGTCCGGAACGGGGCGGCCGGACGGCACGGCCGCCCCGGGGGCGGGGTCAGGCCTCGAAGGGACGTGCGGGCCAGGCCGCCTCGGCCGGGCGCAGGGCGTCGAGTCCGGCGCCCTGCTGCGCGGCGACGAGCGAGAGGACGCCCACGACCAGGCAGTTGTTGTGCAGGTCTCCGGCGAGCACCCCGCTGACGAGTTCGTCGAGGGGGACGCGGGCCAGCTCCATGTCGGCCTCCTCGTCCTCCACCTCGAACCGCTCGCCCTCCACCGGGGAGAGGTCGCGGGCCAGGAAGATCCGGACGGCCTCGTCGCAGCCGCCGGGCGTGGTGTAGACGTCGGTCAGCACGCGCCAGGTCTCCGCCCTGACGTGCGCCTCCTCGTAGAGCTCGCGCTGGGCGGCGTGCAGCGGGTTCTCGCCGGGGACGTCGAGCAGGCCGGCCGGGATCTCCCACAGCTTGTGGCGCACGGGGTGGCGGTACTGGCGCAGGACCAGGACACGGCCCTCCTCGTCCAGGGCGAGCACGGCCACGGAGCCCGGGTGGACCTGGTAGTCGCGGCGGACGACGGATCCGCCGGGCATGACCACGTCGTCGGTGCGCACCGAGGTCTTGTTGCCCTTGAAGGGGGTCTCGGTCGCCCGGACCTCCCACTCCTCGGGGGTGTCCTTGAACGTCATGGCCTGTCCTCCCACACGTGCGAAAAGAAGCCGGTCCGGTGACGGGACCGGGGTGCGCACCCGGCGGGAACACCCGCGGACCCGCACCCCGGTCACCGTACAGCCCTGTGCTACTTGCCCGTCTTGCGTGCCACCGCGGCCTTGACCAGGCCCGCGAAGAGCGGGTGCGGCCGGGTCGGACGGGAGCGCAGCTCGGGGTGCGCCTGGGTCGCGACCAGGTACGGGTGGACGTCGCGCGGGTACTCGACGTACTCGACGAGCTTGCCGTCCGGGGAAGTGCCGGAGAACTGCAGACCGGCCTTCTTCTCCAGCTCGGCGCGGTAGGCGTTGTTCACCTCGTAGCGGTGGCGGTGGCGCTCCTCGACGTACTCCTTGCCGTCGTACACCTCGCGCACGATCGAGCCCTCGGCGAGCTTGGCCGGGTACATGCCCAGACGCATGGTGCCGCCCATGTCGCCCTCGCCCGCCACGATGTCGAGCTGCTCGGCCATCGTGGAGATGACCGGGTGACCGGTGCCGGAGTCGAACTCGGTGGAGTTGGCGTCGGGGATGTCGGCCAGGTTCCGCGCGGCCTCGATCACGATGCACTGCAGGCCCAGGCACAGGCCGAGCAGCGGGACGCGGTTCTCGCGGGCGTACTGGATCGCGCCGACCTTGCCGGACACGCCCCGGTCGCCGAAGCCGCCGGGGATGCAGATCGCGTCGACGTCGCCGAGCTGCTTGGCCGCGCCCGCCGGGGTCTTGCAGTCGTCCGAGGTGACCCACTTGATCTTGACGCGGGCCTTGTTGGCGAAACCGCCGGCGCGCAGCGCCTCGGTGACCGAGAGGTAGGCGTCGGGCAGGTCGATGTACTTGCCGACGAGCGCCATGGTGATCTCGTGGACCGGGTTGTGGACGCGGTCGAGCAGGTCGTCCCAGGTCGCCCAGTCCACGTCACGGAACGGCAGGTCCAGCTTGCGGACGACGTAGGCGTCCAGGCCCTCGGTGTGCAGGACCTTCGGGATGTCGTAGATCGACTTGGCGTCGATCGCCGCGACCACGGCGGCCTCGTCGACGTCGCACATCAGCGAGATCTTGCGCTTGATGGCGGTGGGGACCTCGCGGTCGGCCCGCAGCACGATCGCGTCCGGCTGGATACCGATGTTGCGCAGCGCCGCGACCGAGTGCTGCGTGGGCTTGGTCTTCAGCTCGCCGGACGGACCGATGTAGGGCAGGAGCGAGATGTGCACGACGAAGACGTTGTCGCGGCCGACCTCGTGCCGGACCTGGCGGACCGTCTCCAGGAAGGGCAGCGACTCGATGTCGCCGACCGTGCCGCCGACCTCGGTGATGACCACGTCGACGTCGTCGGTGGCCATGCGGCGGATGCGGTGCTTGATCTCGTTGGTGATGTGCGGGATGACCTGCACGGTGTCACCGAGGTACTCGCCGCGCCGCTCCTTGGCGATGACGGTGGAGTACACCTGACCGGTGGTCACGTTGGCCGAGCCGTCCAGGTCCACGTCGAGGAAGCGCTCGTAGTGCCCGATGTCCAGGTCCGTCTCCGCGCCGTCGTTGGTGACGAACACCTCGCCGTGCTGGAACGGGTTCATGGTGCCCGGGTCGACGTTCAGGTACGGGTCGAGCTTCTGCATGGTGACGCGCAGACCCCGTGCCTTGAGCAGCGCGCCCAGGCTGGAGGCGGTCAGGCCCTTGCCGAGGGAAGAGGCGACACCCCCGGTGACGAAGATGTGCTTGGTCGTCGTGGCTGTGCTGTTTCGAAAAGCACTGGGCGGCATGGCCAAGAGGGGGCTCCCGTGGTCGGTCTGGGGGTGCGTGCCGGCGTGGGGCCCGGAGATTTCCGGGGGTGCCGTCGCTGCGGTTCGGGGGTTTCTCGCCCACCGGTCCACGGGCTACCAGGGTATCAGCGACCGGAGGAGGCCGCTTCCGGCCACGCTCCGCACACACCCGGGCACTCCGCCCGGCGCGCGCCGCCCACCGCTCACCCGATCGGCCCAGCCGGGTTGTCCGGAGCGGCACGCGGATCTTCCACGTGCGTCGTATCCTGCTCGGACACTCGCTGCCGAGCCCCTCCGGCACACGGCATCATCCCGCACGCAACCGGAACAAAGAGGGCCTGTCAGTTCGTTCGAAACGACAATCGCATCGCCCATCGCACCCACAACCGGCGTTTTGCAGCGACGTACGGCGGACGTCCCCCATCATCGACGTTCCGCAGTGACCGACTCCCATTGCTTACTGTTTTGCAGTACCTACGTTCCCTTTGACCGCAAGAGCGACCGCCCCGCGAAGGGGCGACGTGGCCGTTCGACTGGAGATGCACGTGGCCGGGCGCATCGAAGACTACGCACTCATCGGAGACATGCAGACAGCCGCGCTGGTCTGCCGGGACGGCACAGTCGACTGGCTGTGCCTGCCCCGCTTCGACTCCCATGCCATCTTCGCGGGACTGCTCGGCACGGAGGATCACGGATTCTGGCGGCTCGGTCCCGCGCACGCGCCCGAGGAGCAGCCGCCCGCGGCGTCGCGCCGCCGGTACCGCGGCGACTCGCTGATCCTCGAATCCGAGTGGGACACCCCGCGCGGCACGGTCCGGGTCACCGATTTCATGCCCCCGCGCGACGGCGCGCCGCAGCTGATCCGGATCGTCGAGGGCGTGAGCGGCCGGGTGCAGATGACCTCCGCGCTGCGCATGCGGTTCTCGTACGGCCGCGTCGTGCCCTGGGTGCGCCGGCACGAGGGGCGCACGGTCGCCGTCGCCGGACCCGACTCGGTCTGGTTCGACACCGACTGTCAGACGTACGGCAAGGACCTGACCACGTACGCCGACTTCACCGTGGCGCCGGGCGAGCGCATCGCCTTCACCGTGTCGTGGGAGCCCTCGCACAAGCAGCCGCCGGCACTGCCCGAGCCGGAGCAGTCCCTGGAGGCGACCGAGGAGTTCTGGCGCGACTGGGTCGACCAGTGCACGTACCACGGCCCCTACCGCGAGGCCGTCGTCCGCTCCCTGATCACGCTGAAGGCCCTGACCTACGCGCCCACGGGCGGCATCGTCGCCGCGCCCACCACCTCCCTGCCGGAGGAGATCGGCGGCGTGCGCAACTGGGACTACCGCTACACCTGGCTGCGCGACGCGGCCATCACCCTCTCCTCGCTGCTGCGCACCGGCTACCGCGAGGAGGCCCGCGCCTGGCGCGAGTGGCTGCTGCGCGCGGTCGCCGGCGACCCGGAGAACCTCCAGATCATGTACGGCATCGCGGGGGAACGGGAGTTGGGCGAGGCCGAACTCGACTGGCTTCCCGGGTACGAGAATTCGGCGCCCGTCCGGGTCGGCAACGGTGCCGCGCACCAGCTCCAGCTCGACGTCTACGGCGAGGTCACCGAGGCCCTGCACCTGGCCCACATGACGGGCCTGTCCCGCAACGACTACGCCTCGCTGCTCCAGCTGAAGCTGATCCGCTACCTGGAGACCCACTGGAACCAGCCGGACGAGGGGATCTGGGAAGTCCGGGGCCCTCGGCGGCACTTCGTGCACTCCAAGGTGATGGCCTGGGTCGCCGTCGACCGCACCATCAAGCTCATCGAGTCCGGGGACGCGGACGGCCCGCTGGAGAAGTGGCGCGAGCTGCGCGACGACATCCACCGGGACGTGTGCGAGAAGGGCTACGACCAGGAGCGGAACACCTTCACGCAGTCCTACGGCTCGAAGGAGCTCGACGCCTCGCTGCTGCTCATCCCGCAGATGGGCTTCCTGCCGCCGGACGACAAGCGCGTGATCGGCACCATCGAGGCGATCCAGCGCGAGCTGTCCACCTCCGACGGCTTCATCCTGCGCTACCCGACCTCCGGCGAACACGCGGGCGTGGACGGTCTCGAGGGCGACGAGGGCGCGTTCCTCGCCTGCTCGTTCTGGATGGCCGACGACCTCGCGATGATCGGCCGGGTCGACGAGGCCCGCAAGCTCTTCGAGCGCCTGCTGGCCCTGCGCAACGACCTCGGTCTGCTGGCCGAGGAGTGGGACCCGCGCCTCCAGCGCCAGGTCGGGAACTTCCCGCAGGCCTTCAGCCACGTCCCGCTGATCGACACGGCCCTCAGGCTGACGGCGAGCGGGGCCTACGGCGGCTGAGCCGCCGCGCGCCGGGCGCGTGGGGGACCTTCCCCGACGCGCCCGATGCGCCGTGCCCGCCTAGCCTGGAAGGAGTCCTGTCCCCTCATGGAAGGGGGCGGCTTCCATGGCTCCCCTTTCGAAGGCCGGCGCGGCACTGGCCGCGCTCCGCGCGGGTCTGTCCGGCGACGCGCTCACCCCGGACGACCCCGGGTACGACGAGGCCCGGACGGTCTTCAACGCGATGATCGACCGGCGGCCCGCCGTCATCGCGCGGTGCGAGAGCGAGGCCGACGTGACCCGCGCGGTGCGCTTCGCGCGTGAGCTGGACCTGCCGATCGCCGTCCGCGGCGGCGGTCACAGCGTCGCCGGCATGGCGCTCAACGACGGCGGGCTCGTCGTCGACCTCAGCCGCATGCACGCGGTCACCGTCCACCCCGGGTCCGAGACGGTCCGGGTCGAGGGCGGAGCGCTGATGAGCCACCTCGACCGGGCCACCCAGCCCTACGGCCTCGCGACCACCGGCGGCCGCGCCTCCACGACCGGGGTCGGCGGCTTCGTCCTCGGCGGCGGCAGCGGCTGGCTGGACCGGTCCTGCGGCCTCGCCGTCGACAATCTGCTCGGCGTCGAACTGGTGACCGCCGACGGTTCGCCGGTACTCGCCACCGAGCAGGAGAACCCGGAGCTGTTCTGGGCCCTGCACGGCGGCGGCGGGAACTTCGGGGTCGCCACCGCGCTGACCCTCAAGCTGCACCCGCTGCCCGAGTTCTCCATCGCCCTGCTGATGTACCTGCCGGAACACGGCCCCGAGGTGATCCGCGTCTACCGCGAGATCATCGCGACCGGACCGCCGGAGGCGAGCGGTGGCATCCTCTACCTCACCGGCCCGCCCGAGGAGTTCGTGCCCCCGGAGCTGGTGGGCAAGCTGCTCTGCGGTGCCCTGGTCGCGTACGCGGGCGGCGAGGAGGACATGCGCAAGACCGCCCAGCCGCTGCTGGCGCTGCCGCACGAGGTCGAGATCGTCACGGCCCTGCCCTACGCCGACTTCCAGTGCATGATCGACGACCCGCCCGGCATGCGGAACTACTGGTCGGCGGAGTACCTGACCGGCGCGCCCGACGACTTCGTGGACGTCTTCTGCGCCCTCGGCGACGCCATGCCGGTCCCCACCGGCACCCAGCACGTGCTGTTCCCGCAGGGCGGCGCCATCGCCTCGGGACCGTCCCGCTTCCCCGTCCCGTACCGCGACGCGTCCTGGGCCGTGCACCCCTTCGGGATCTGGGAGGACGCGGCCGACGACGAGCGGTGCGTCGAGTGGGTCAGGAAGGTCCGCGAGGACGTCCGGCCGTGGAGCACCGGCGCGGTCTACCTGAACTTCATCGGGGACGAGGGCACGGACCGCGTGGCGGCCGGCCTCGGTGAGGACAACATGCGGCGGCTGGCCGCGGTGAAGGCCGAGTACGACCCGGACAACGTCTTCCGCTTCAACCACAACATCACCCCGGTACCGGCCGGCGCCTGACCCCGGCGCTCGCCGGACACCGCCCGCGGCGGCCCCGGCGTCGCACGCGGACGGCCCGGGATGCCTCCCCGAACCGTCCGCGGGTAGCGTCCGCTGCATGGACAGCCGTTACGACACCCAAGGCGCCGGAATCACCGTGCAGCGGGCCCTCGAACTGCCCGGACTGCGCAGCGGGCTGCCGGAGATCGTCGCGGGGGCCGACCGGCTGCACCGGACCGTGCGCTGGGTGCACGCGGGCGAGGTGCCGAACATCGCCTCGCTGCTCAAGGGCGGCGAACTGCTGCTGACCACGGGGTACGGTCTCGGCACCCGCCCGGCCGACCAGCGCGCGTTCGTCCGCACCCTCGCCGAGCGCGGGATCGCGGCGCTCGTCGTGGAGCTCGGCCCGCGCTTCGCCCGGCTTCCCGCCGCGCTCGTGGAGACGGCCCGTTCCACCGGTCTGCCGCTGGTGCAGCTGCACCGCGAGGTGCCCTTCGTGACGGTCACCGAGGAGATCCACACCGAGATCGTCAACGGCCACTACGCACTGCTCCAGCAGGCCGAGGAGGTGCACCGGCGCTGCACCGAGGCCCTGCTCGGCGGCGGCGGGGTGCCCCAGGTCCTGCGCATCCTCGCGGACTTCAGCGGCAACCCGGTCTTCCTGGAGACGGCCGACGGACAGCTGCTGTACGCCGCCGGGGCCGGCTCCGCCGGCGCCGATCCGCTCCAGGTCTGGGAGGGGCTGCGCGGCCAGCACAAGGAGGAGCCGCCCACGGGGACGACCCTGGTGGACGTGCCCGGCGGCGGTCCCGGCACCGGCTCCGTACGCGCCCGCCTGGTGCTGCTGCCCGTCGGCGCGCCGGTCGCCCCGGTGCACCGGATCGCCGCCGAGCGGGCCGCGGGCATCCTGGCCGTCGTGCTGATGCAGGCCCGCCAGGAGGAGGAACTGGCCGCGCGGGGGCGCGGCGACTTCCTGACCGACCTCGCCGAGGGCCGTATCGAGGCCGAGGACGCGCCGGCGCAGGCCCGTGTGCTCGGCTTCAAGCCCGGCTCCGGCCCGCTCCTGCCGGTCGTGATGCGACTGGCCGACGGCCTCGCCCCCGGTGGCGGCTGGGCCGTCCTGGCCCGTGCCGTGGCCGAGGAACTGGCCTCGGTGGGCGTCCCGGTCCTGCTGGGCGTACGTCCCGTCGAGGGCCGGGTACCGCTGCTGCTCGGCCTGCGCTCGGAGTCGGAACGGGCGGCCGTCGCGGACCGCGTCGCGGCGGCGCTGCGCGCCGGGGTGGAACGTGCGGGCATGCAGCGGCCCGGGGCACAGCCGCCGGTGGTGGTGGTCGGGGTGGCCGGCGGCTGGGCGGCCGCGTCGGCGGGACTGCGGCACGCGGCGGAGACGGCGACGGCCGCGCAGGGCCTGTCGGACCGGCCCTGGTACGACGCCCGCCGTCTGGACATCGACCTGCTGCTGTGGCGACTGCGCGAGCACCCCGACCTGGCCGCCTTCGTGGAGCGGGCGATCGGCCCGCTCCGCGACCACGACGTCCGCTCCAAGCCGCCCCTGCTGCCCACCCTGCAGACCTACTTGGCGCACGCGGGCCGCAAGGCGGAGACCGCCCGCGAACTGCACCTCAACCGGCAGACCCTCTACAACCGCCTCGCCCGGATCGGCGAGCTGCTGGGCATGGACCTGGACGACCCGCAGACGGTACTGGCGTTGAGCCTGGCGCTACGGGCACGCAGACACGTTCCGTGAGGGCCGCCGGCCGACCGGTGTCAGATCAACGGCCTGAACCGCGTGAACTCGTCGTAGACGCTGAGCACCTGGGCGACCGTCTCGTCCTCGGTCGGCCACGTGGCGGCCTGCCGGACGCCTTTCTCCCGCAGGACCTCCTGGCGCGCCGGATCGGCGAGCAGCCGCACGACGGCGTCGGCGATCGCCTTCGCGTTCCCGTACGGGACGAGTTCGGCCGCGTCGCCGACCATCTCGGGGACGCCCCCGACCGCGGTGGCGACGAGCGGGACGCGCGCGTGGAGGGCCTCGTGCGCCAGCACCGGGCGCGACTCCCATCTGCTGGGCAGCAGGACGAGGTCGGCCGCGGCGAGCAGTTCCGTGACGTCCTCGCGCCGCCCGACGAGCCGGACCGGCAGCTCCTCGTCCTCGATCCGGCGCTGGAGGACGGGGCGCAGCGGCCCCTCCCCCGCGACGACCAGCAGGGGCACCGGATCGAGTCGGCACCACGCGCGCGAGGCGTCCAGGAGGGTGTGGTAGCCGCGGTGCCGGTCGAGCGATCCGACCGCGATGAGCAACGCCCGGTCGGTCGCGCCGAGTTCGGCCCGTGCCTTGTGCCGGAACCGGTCGGGTTCCACGGGGTCGGCGGGCGGGCGCGGAGCCGCGAGCGCGACGGCGGCGAGCCGCGCGTCCCGCGCTCCCCTCCTGCGGGCCCGGTCCACCAGGTCGGACGAGGTCCCGAGCACCACGGCGGCGGCCCTGGCGACCCGGCGCTCCAGGAGCCGCAGTACGTGGACCCGGGCGCCGTCGGCCTCCGGACGGGTGTGCCAGGTGACGACGAGGGGAACGCTTCGCCCGCTGAGCGCCAGCATCGCCCGCAGCGCCGCGTGGAGCCCGTGCGCGTGCACGAGATCGGCGTCCGCGCAGGCCGCCCGCAACGCGGACACCGAGGCGGGGTCGCTGCTGCGGGGCACGGGAACGTGGTGCGCGCCGACACTGCTGAACCCGTACACGCGGTCCGTCTCGGCGGGAGCGCAGACGGTGACCCGTACCCCGCGGGCGACCAGACCCGCGGCCAGCGACCGCACGTGCGTGCTGCTGCCCGCGCTTCCGCCGCCGAGCACCTGCACGGTGTGCAGCGGCGACTGGCCGTGCGGCGGGTGGCTGCTCACGTGGCTCACGTGGCCGGGGCTCCTGGTTCGGCGTCGGACGGTCACGGGGAAACGTACAGAGGGGTCGTGCGGAGGAGGGGGTACCGCACGTCGTGCACCGCGTACTACGCCAAGGATGCCAGGCCGTCCGGGCCTTCCGGCACCGCCATCACGACGAGGGCACGTCAGACAGGGCAACCCGGCGACGACGGTCACCCGCACGAGTGATGAATGGCCCGTTCCGGGGAGGGTGGGACCACACGGAACCCGTGCGGCGCCCGTGACTCCCCGCGCCCTGCGGGCCGCCCCGAGGCCAACGGGCTCCCACCGTGTCGTTCGCCACCCCGTGCCGAGGGTGCACCCGCGCACCGAACGGCGCGCACCACCCCCGCACGGCGCGTCCGAGAGGCCGCGCCCCGGCCCGTCTTCCGGACATGGGCCAGGGCCCCGGCCCTCCGCCCCGTCCTTCGGGTGCGGGGAAAGTTTCGGCCCCTCCGGCGTTCGAGGAGCGGGGTCCGGGGCGGAGCCCCAGAGGTGGGAAGGGCAGGGACGGAGGGGGCGAAAAGAGCAGGCCCAACGGCCACGGAGCCCGGGTGGACTCCCTGGCTGGGGGGCGGAACCGCCCCCGCCAGGGGCAGGACCACCCCCGCCGGGGGGGCAGGACTGCCGTTAGGCGTCCGCCCGGGCCGCCGCCAGCAGTTCCTCCGCATGGGCCCGGGCCGTCTCGGAGTCCTCCTGGCCGGCGAGCATCCGGGACAGTTCGCGGATCCGCTCCTCGCCCTCCAGCACCTTCACGCCCGAGCGGGTCACCGAGCCGTCGTTCGTCTTCTCGACCAGCAGCTGCCGGTCGGCGAAGGCGGCCACCTGCGGCAGGTGCGTGACGACGACGACCTGCGCGGTCCGGGCGAGCTTCGCCAGCCGTCGCCCGATCTCGACCGCGGCCTTGCCGCCGACACCCGCGTCGACCTCGTCGAAGAGATACGTCGGCACGGGGTCGGTCCCCGCGAACACGACCTCCACCGCGAGCATCACGCGCGAGAGCTCACCGCCGGACGCCCCCTTGGCGATGGGCCGCGGCGGCGCCCCGGGGTGCGGGGCGAGCAGGAGCTCCACCTCGTCGGCGCCGGCCGGGCCGTAGGCCACCGGGCGCCCGCCGACCTCGACCCCCTCCGGGTCGTCGGTCTGCCGGATGTCGAAGGACACGCGCGCGTGCGGCATCGCCAGCGAGGCCAGTTCGGCGGTGACGGCGGCGGCGAACCGCTCGGCGGCCTCCGTACGGGCGTCCGTCAGCGCCTGGGCGAGACCGCCCAGTTCACCGCGCAGCGCGTCCCGCTCGGCGGTCAGCTCCTCGATCCGGTCGTCGTCGCCGTCGAGTTCGGTGAGCCGCTCGGCGCTCCGCTCGGCCCAGGCGATCACGGCGTCGATGTCCTCGCCGTACTTGCGGGTCAGCTGGGTGAGCGCGGCCCTGCGCTCCTCGACCGCCGCCAGCCGCAGCGGGTCGGCGTCGAGATCGTCGGCGTAGCCCGCGAGTTCGCCCGCGACGTCGCCGAGCAGGATGTTGATCTCCCCGATCCGCCCGGACAGCGTGGCGAGGGCCGAGTCGTGCGACCGCACGGCCTCCAGCGCCCGGTGGGCGCCCGCGACGAGCGTGGCCGCGTCGATGCCCTCCGGGTCCTCGGGATTGCCCGCCAGCGCGGCGTGCGCGGCCGTGGCGGCCGACGCCAGCGCCTCCGCGTGACCGAGCCGCTCCGCCTCCGCCGCCAGCTCCGCGTCCTCGCCCGCCCGCGGCTCCACGGCCGCGATCTCGTCGAGTCCGAAGCGCAGCATGTCGGCTTCCTGGGCCCGTTCCCGCGCGCGCGTCGTGATCTCGTCCAGTTCGGCCGAGACGGCCCGCAGCCGGCGGTAGGCGCCCGCGTACTTGGCCAGCGGCACGGCGACCGCGTCACCCGCGTACCGGTCCAGGGCCCCCCGCTGCCGGGACAGCTTGAGCAGCCCCTGCTGGTCGGTCTGGCCGTGCACCGCGACGAGTTCGTCGGCGAGTTCGGCGAGCACGCCCACCGGCACCGAGCGTCCGCCCAGATGCGCGCGGGAACGCCCCTCGGCCGAAACGGTACGGCTGATCAGCAGCACGCCCTCGTCGAGCTCGGCGCCGGCCTCCTCGGCCCGTACGACGGCCGTCCCGTCCGCCGGTACGCTGATCCGCCCTTCCACGACCGCGCTCTTGGCGCCGATCCGCACGAGGGCCGGGTCCGCGCGCCCGCCCAGCAGCAGCCCGAGGCTGGTGACCACCATCGTCTTGCCCGCACCGGTCTCACCGGTCACGGCGGTGAAGCCGGGTGACAGCTCGACGACCGCGTCGTCGATGACTCCGAGCGACCGTATCCGCATCTCCTCCAACACGTCCCCGACCATACGAGGTTTTCCCGGCGCCGTGCGACGCCGCCCCCCGCAAAGAGAACCGAGCGTTACTTTCGGGAGGCGTCCTCGTTCGCCGACGCCTCGTGCGGAGGCGGCCCGGCACCCGGACGGAAGCCGGGTGCCGGGCATGCCCCGAAGGGGCTGCCCCGGTGCTGCCCTAGTGCGGTGCCCCGCGCCACCCTGCGACCGGGAGTGCGAACTTGGCGACGAGCCGGTCGGTGAAGGACGCGTGGTGCAGCCGGGCGAGCCGCACGGGCACGGCCCCGCGCCGCACCTCGACCCGCGCGCCCGGCGGCAGCTCCACCGTGCGCCGCCCGTCGCACCACAGCACGCCCGGCGGAATGTGCGGCAGCACCTCCACCGCGAGCACCGAGTCCGGCGAGGTGACCAGCGGCTTGGCGAACAGGGCGTGCGCGCTGATCGGCACCATCAGCAGCGCCTCGACCTCGGGCCAGACCACGGGACCGCCCGCGGAGAAGGCGTACGCCGTCGACCCGGTCGGGGTCGCGCAGACGATCCCGTCGCAGCCGAAGCCGGTGACGGGCCGCCCGTCGATCTCCAGCACCACTTCGAGGAGCTTCTCGGCGGACACCTTCTGCACGGCCGCCTCGTTCAGCGCCCAGTCGGTGTGCACGATGTCGCCGTTGCGGTGCACGACCACGTCGACCGTCATGCGTTCCTCGACCTCGTAGGCCTTGGTGACGACCCGGTCGACGACCTTGTCCAGGTCGTCGCGCTCGGCCTCGGCGAGGAAGCCGACCCTTCCGAGGTTGACGCCGAGCATCGGCACGCCGGAGGCGCGGGCGAACTCGGCGCCGCGCAGCAGCGTTCCGTCACCGCCCAGGACGATGAGCAGCTCGCAGCCGTCCAGGCACTGCGGAGTCGCCTCCTGGACCAGCTCCACCTCGTCCGGCAGCGGCAGGTCGGCGGCCTCGGCCGCGAGGACCCGTACGCCGATCCCGGAACGCAGCAGCCCCTGGACGACCAGTTCGGCGCTGCGGATGGCTGCCGGCCGCCCGGTGTGGGCCAGCAGGAAAACAGTACGAGCTCGGGTCTGTGTCAACGCGGCCCCTCCGCCACTGCACGGTCAACGTCGGCCGGGTCGAGTTCGGGCGCCCCGGCACGCAGCCACAGAAAGTACTCGACGTTGCCCGACGGTCCGGGCAACGGGCTCGCTGTCACGCCCTTCACTCCGAGCCCCAGCTCCTGGGCTCGCGCCGCCACGCCGCGCACGCTCTCGGCGCGCAGCTCCGGACTGCGCACGACGCCGCCGCTGCCCAGCCGGTCCTTCCCCACCTCGAACTGCGGCTTGACCATCATCACCAGATCGGCATCCGGCGCCGTGCACCGCGCGAGGGCGGGCAGCACCAGTCCGAGCGGGATGAAGGACAGATCCCCGACAACAAGGTCCACGGGCTCCCCATCGATCGCCTCCAACGTCAACTCGCGTACGTTCGTACGGTCCTTGACGGTGACGCGTTCATCGCTCTGGAGAGACCACGCGAGTTGTCCGTATCCGACGTCCACGGCGACGACATGGGCGGCGCCCGCGCGCAGCAGCACGTCGGTGAAGCCTCCGGTGGACGCGCCGGCGTCCAGCGCCCGCCGTCCCCCGACCTTCAGGCCCTGCGGCCCGAAGACGGCGAGCGCGCCGGCGAGCTTGTGACCGCCGCGCGAGACGTAGTCGGGGTCGCTGTCGTCCTTGCTGACCACGATCGCCGCGGCGGTCTCGACCTGTGTGGCGGGCTTGGTCGCGAGGGTCTTGCCCACACTGACCCTGCCCGCGGCGATCAGCTGTCCGGCGTGCTCGCGCGAGCGGGCGAGCTTCCTGCGGACCAGCTCGGCGTCGAGGCGGCGGCGTGCCACTCCTGCCACGTTCGGTTCAGCTCCTGCGGTCGTACGGCGATGGGAAAGGCTGCCCGGAAGGTTCTCCGGACGCCCCGAAGGATCTCATTGGGCGGCGGCGGGCGGGCGACCGGCGGGAGCCGGAGCCCCCGGGCGGACGTCGAGCGCGGTGAGCGCGTCGCGCAACCCCCGGTGGACATCCTCGTACACCTCGAGGTGTCCGTCCGTGGCCAGGTGGTCGGCGTCGGCCAGTCGGCCGAGCCCCGCGTCGACGTCCCCGTCGCCCGTCGGGACCCGCGGGACGTTCAGCGGGGCCGGTGCGGCGGGGTCGTGCGCGGGTTCCGGTTCCGCCTCCGCGGGCGGGCCGGGCTCCCCCGCGGTCATGGCCTCGGGGAGCTCTTCCTCGGGGACTGAGTCGTTCATGCCCCGACGCTACCGCGAAGGGCTGCGGTACCGTCGATCACGATGGCGACGACTGAGGAGTGCCGCGCCGCACTCGACAAGCTTTCCGACAACATGGCGGGCGCCGACGGGAACGTACGGGCCGCCGCGGCCCTGGACCGCTCGCTGAGCTGCCGTATCACCGACCTGGACATCACCTTCGTCGGCCGGCTCAAGGACGGCCGGATCGAGGTGCTCGACACGCTCCAGGGCCCGCCCCCCGAGCGGGCCCAGATCCGTCTGACCATGAAGGGCGACGACCTCGTGTCGATGGTCGACGGCGAGCTGAACTTCGCCAGGGCCTGGGGCTCGGGCCGGGTGAAGCTGGAGGCGGGCCTGCGCGACCTGCTGCGGCTCAGGACCCTCCTGTAGGAGGCGGACCCTTCCGCGACGGCCTGCCGCGGCTCAGGACCCCTCCACGGCCGCCGCGGCGGCACGCACCCTGGCCTTGCGTGCCGCCGGCACCACGAGCGGTGTCCCGGTCTCGGGGTCCTCGATGACCTGGCAGCGCAGCCCGAAGACCTCCTCCACCAGCTCGGCCGTGACGATGTCGTTCGGGGCTCCCTCCGCGATGACCTCGCCGCCGCGCAGGGCGATCAGATGAGTGGCGTAGCGGGCCGCGTGGTTGAGGTCGTGCAGTACGGCGACCAGGGTGCGGCCCTGCGTCTCGTGGAGTTCGGCGCACAGGTCGAGGACGTCGATCTGGTGCTGGATGTCGAGGTAGGTCGTCGGCTCGTCCAGCAGGAGCAGCGGGGTCTGCTGCGCGAGCGCCATCGCGATCCACACGCGCTGACGCTGGCCGCCCGACAGTTCGTCGACGTAGCGGTCGGCGAGTTCGGCGACCCCGGTGGAGGCCATCGACTCCCGGACCACCCGCTCGTCCTCCGCCGACCACTGGCGCAGCAGTCCCTGGTGCGGGTAGCGGCCCCGGCCGACGAGGTCGCCGACCGTGATCCCGTCCGGTGCGATCGACGACTGCGGCAGCAGCCCGAGGGCGCGCGCCACCTTCTTCGCCGGCATCGACTGGATCGTCTGCCCGTCGAGCAGCACCCGTCCGGCCGAGGGCTTCAGCATGCGGGAGAGGGCGCGCAGCAGGGTGGACTTGCCGCAGGCGTTCGGACCGACGATCACCGTGAAGGAGTGGTCGGGAATCTCCACCGACAGCTTCTCCGCGATGACGCGCTGGTCGTAGCCGAGGGTGACGTTGTCGGCGGACAGGCGGTTCACAGTGCTCCTTGGGGTGTTCTCGTGCGCCTGGTCGTTCGCACGCGCCGCGTTCTTCGGGCCCGGCGCGGCCGGCTTCACCGGGCCGCTCACGGCCGCGTCCGCCGGGCCGCTCATATCCGGCCCGCCTTGCGCTCGGTGACCAGCAGCCACAGCAGGTAGACGCCGCCGAGGACGCCGGTCACGACGCCGACGGGCAGCTGGTCGGCACCGAAGGCGCGCTGCGAGGCCCAGTCCGCGACGATGAGCAGGGTCGCGCCCATGCACATCGACGGCACCAGGTTCGGTCCGGGCGACCGGGTGAGCCGCCGGGCCAGCTGCGGGGCGGTGAGCGCCACGAAACCGACCGGGCCCGCGGCGGCGGTGGCACCCGCGGTGAGCAGGACGGCGGCCACCATCAGCAGCAGCCGCGTCCGCTCGACGCTCACTCCGAGGGCGTACGACACGTCGTCGCCCATCTCCATCATCCGCAGCCCGCGCGCGTTGCCGAGGACGAGGGGGACGAGGACGGCGCACATGATCAGCAGGGGCCAGACCTGCGCCCAGTCCCGGCCGTTGAGGGAACCGGTCATCCAGACGACGGCGCGGGCCGCGTCGACGAGGTCGGCCTTGGTGAGGAGATAGCCGTTGACCGCCGTGACGATCGCGGAGACACCGATGCCGACCAGGACCAGCCGATAGCCGTGCACGCCCCGCTTCCAGGCGAGCAGGTAGATGGCGAGCCCGGTCAGGAGTCCGCCGACGAGCGCCCCGAGAGCGACCTCGGTCGCGCTGCCCGAGAACAGCACGATCATGATGAGCGCGCCGGCCGTGGCCCCCTGCCCGAGCCCGAGCACGTCGGGGCTGCCCAGCGGATTGCGGGAGACGGACTGGAAGAGCGCTCCGGCCAGCCCGAGCGAGGCCCCCACCAGCAGTCCGACGAGAACGCGCGGGAGCCGGAGGTCGTTGACGATGAACTCCTGGCTGGGGCTTCCGTCGCCGGCCAGGGTCCTGAGCACGTCCCCGGCCGGGATCGGGAAGTCGCCGGTGCCGATGAGCACCACGCTCGCCGCGGCCGCGGCCACCAGCAGCAGGACGGTCACGGTGAACGCGCGGACGTCGAGGCGGACGGACAGCCCGCCGGTGCGGACGGCCCGGACGCGGCGCGCGGGAAGCGCCGGGGCGCCTCGGCCGCGGGCGGTTCGGATGCTTCGGACACGTGGGGTCGTCACAGCTGCGCCGTCCTCCGTCGCCGTACGAGAAAGATGAAGACCGGGCCGCCCAGCACCGCGGTGACGATGCCGACCTGGAGCTCCGCCGGCCGGGCGACCATCCGCCCGAGGACGTCGGCGCCGAGCAGCAGCACGGGCGACAGGACGGTGGCGTACGGCAGGATCCAGCGCAGGTCGGGCCCGGTGAAGGAGCGGACGGCGTGCGGGACCATCAGCCCGACGAACACGATCGGCCCGCAGGCGGCGGTCGCGGCGCCGCACAGCACGGTCGCGGCGGCCATGGACAGCGCGCGGGTCCGGTTCAGGTTCGCGCCGAGCGCGCGGGCGGTGTCGTCGCCCATGGCCACCGCGTTCAGCGGCCGGGCGAGGGCCAGCGCGAGAACGGTGCCGACCGCGAGGAACGGCGCCACCTGCTCGATCGTCGAGTCGGTCGCCGAAGCGAGCGAACCGACCGTCCAGAAGCGCATCTTGCCGAGCGCCGCGTCGTCCATGATCATCACGGCCTGCAGATAGCCGTACAGCGCGGCGCTGATGGCGGTCCCGGCGAGCGCGAGCCGCACCGGGGTCGCGCCCCGGCTGCCGCCCAGGAACCAGACGAGCGCCCCGACCGCGGCCGCGCCGAAGAAGGCGAACCAGACGTAGCCGCTCAGTGAGGTGACACCGAAGTAGGTGATCGCGGTGACGACCGCGGCGGACGCGCCCGCGTTGATCCCGAGCAGACCGGGATCGGCCAGCGGATTGCGGGTGAGCGCCTGGAGGACGGCGCCGGACAGCCCGAGCGCGGCGCCCACCAGCAGCCCGAGCACGGTGCGCGAGATCCGGTCGCCGATCACGACGTCCGCGTACGTCCCCGAGTCGTGGAAGAGGCCGTGCCACACCTGGGCCGGCGGCAGCGCCTTCGCGCCGATCGCGACGCTCGCCAGCGCGACCAGCAGCAGGACGCCCACGGAGATGAGCAGTCCAAGGGTCCGTATCGCCCGGCGGGTTGGGAGCGCGGGGGCGGTTTCCGCGCACTGTTCAGGAGGACTGTCGACCAACACGAGGTTAGGTTAGCCTACCCTCGCGTTGTCTTTCGATGTGTCCGCGCGCCCGGGCCCGCGCCGAAGCCCTGGTCAGCCACCCCCGGCCCGCCCTCGTCGCCGAGCACCGCCCCGGCTCCCCCGCCCCGGCGGGAGGGAGCCTTCGTCGGCACCCGCACCCGCTCGGGACGAGGCCGCCACCGCCACCGGCGCCACCTCCGACGAAGGCCGGACGCCGGACGCCGGTACCGGCGTCCGGCGTTCGCACACCCCTCTCGCCCGCCCGAGCGCTAGAGGCCCAGCCGCGCCAGCGCCTTCCCCCCGTCCAGCTCGCACGTGCCCCCGCCCGCGGCCGTCCAGGCCGCCGCGCACAGGGCCCGCAGTCCGTCGAGGGCCTCGCCCTCGCCGGTCAGTTCCAGCTCCTCGCCGCCCGCCGTCGCCGTCCAGCCGCCGCAGCGGAACCCGTCGCCCGCCTCGACGACCTCGGGCTGCCCGGTGAGCATGCCGCGCAGGTCGGCGTCGACGTACGTCGGCCGGTGCTGCGGCGGCGCGGCGAGGAGCTGCGCGCCGTCGGTCACCCCGGTGAGGACGAGCAGCGAGTCCACCTCTCCGTTGAACGCGCCCTCGATGTCCGTGTCCAGCCGGTCCCCGACCACCAGCGGCCGCTCGGCCCCGGTCCGCAGGATCGTCTCGCGGTGCATCGGGGGCAGCGGCTTGCCCGCGACCTGCGGCTCGGCACCCGTGGCGATGCGGACGACCTCCACCGCCGCGCCGTTGCCGGGCGCGATCCCGCGCGCGCCCGGAATCGTCAGGTCCGTGTTGGACGCGAACCAGGGGACCCCGCGCGCGATGGCGTAGCACGCCTCCGCGAAACGGGACCAGGTCAGATCGGGACCGCCGTACCCCTGGACGACCGCGACGGGCTCGTCCTCCGCCGAGTCGACCGGCTCCAGACCGCGCTCGCGCAGCGCGACCCGCAGCCCCTCGCCGCCGACGACCAGGATCCGCGCGCCCGTCGGCACCTGCTCGCTGATGAGCCGGGCCACGGCCTGCGCCGAGGTGATGACGTCCGACGCCACCGTCGGTATGCCCAGCTCCGTGAGGTGCCCGGCGACCGCGTCCGGGGTGCGCAGCGCGTTGTTGGTGACGTACGCGAGGTGCATTCCGCCCGCGCGGGCCGTCGCCAGCGAGTCCACCGCGTGGGCGATGGCGTCCCCGCCCGCGTACACCACACCGTCCAGGTCCAGCAGCGCGGTGTCGTACGCCTCGCTCAGTGCCTGCCCACTGCCCTCGGGCCGCGTCCTGACGGTCTGGCTCATTGCGCATCGCTCCTCGTTCGATCCCTTTCCCCCGATCATCGCGCATGCCGCCGACGCACTTACGATGCCCCAATGAACTATGCAGGTCCCGAGGCGGAGACCCCGGCTGGGAGCGGCCTCGAACTCACCCCGTTCCGAGGCCTGCGCTACGACCCCGACCGGGTCGGCAGTCTGGCCGCCGTGACGTCCCCGCCGTACGACGTGATCGTCCGGCCCGACGGACTGCTCGAACTCGAATCGGCCGACCCGTACAACATCGTCCGGCTGATCCTCCCGCAGGACGGCAGCCCCGAGGCGCGCAACCGGCAGGCCGCCGACACCCTGGACCGCTGGCTGTCCGAAGGCGTGCTGGCCACCGATCCCGAGCCGGGCCTGTACGTGTACGAGCAGCGCGACGGCGACCTGCTACAGCGGGGCGTGATCGGCAATCTGCGCCTGTCCGATCCGGCCGACGGTGTCGTGCTCCCGCACGAGGACGTGATGCCGCACGTCATCGCGGACCGCGCGGCCCTGATGCGCGCCACGTCCGCCAACCTCGAACCCCTGCTGCTGACCTACCGCGGCAACGGTTCCGGGTACGGCGCCGCCGCCGTCATCGAACGCACCGTCGGCCTGCCGCCGCTGCTGTCCACCACCACCGAGGACGGCATCAGCCATCGTCTGTGGGCGGTCACGGACCCGGCGGAACTCTCCGAGATCCGCACGGACCTCGGCCGGCACCAGGCCCTGATCGCCGACGGTCACCACCGGTGGGCGACATATCTGCGTCTACGCGCGGAGCACCCTTCTCCGAGCCCCTGGGACTACGGCCTGGTCCTCCTGGTGGACACCGTCCGTTACCCGCTGCGCGTCCGGGCCATCCACCGCCTGCTGCACCGCCTCCCGATCGCCGAGGCGCTGGCCGCCCTCGAGGACTCCTTCCGCGTACGCCACCTCGCCGTGCCCCTCGCAGAGGCACTGGAGGCCCTCGCCTCGGCGGCGGCCGAGGGGAACGCCTTCCTCCTCGCCGGCGACGGCGCCTTCCATCTGGTCGACCGCCCCGCTCCGGACCTCCTGGCCCGCACGGTCCCGGCCGGGCATCCGGAGGCCTGGCGCGCGCTGGACGCCACGGTCCTGCACGCCACGCTCCTGGAGCACGTGTGGGGCATCCCGGAGGACTCCCCCGCGCACATCGCGTACATCCACGACGCGGGCGCCACGGTCGAGAAGGCGGAGCGCGACGGAGGCACGGCCGTCCTGATGCACCCGGTCCACGAGGAAGTCGTACGCGATCTCGCGCGCCAAGGGGTCACGATGCCGCGCAAGTCGACCTCCTTCGGGCCGAAGCCGGCGTCCGGGCTGGTCCTGCGGGCGCTCACTCCCTGAAGGGGCACGGTCCCCGCGAACGCCACGTGGGCGGCGGCACACCTTCCGGTGTCCCGCCGCCCACGTGTTTGCGCCGTGGTGACCGGCGTCAGTCCTGCGGACGGTGAGGAGCGCCGTCCTCGTCCTTGTCCTCGTTGCCGAGGTCGTCGACGTCGTCCGCGATCCCGTCCGTGGAGCCGGACTCGGTCCCGTCCTCGTCGTCGTCGTCCTCGTCCTGGTGCTCGTCCTCGGCGCGGATGTCCGTCTCGGTCTTGGCCTCGGCCGCGGTCGTGTCCTCGCTGCCGGCCTCGTCGTCCTCGACGAGGGCGTCGACGAACTCGACGCCGTCCATCTCGGCGAGCCGGTCGGAGGCGTCCGTGCTGCCGTCCTTGTCGGACTCGACGGTCTTGGCGAACCACTCGCGCGCCTCGCCCTCACGCCCGGCGGCGAGGAGCGCGTCGGCGTAGGCGTACCTCAGCCGCGCGGTCCAGGGCTGGACGGAGTTCGAGGCGAGCTCCGGGCTCTGGAGGGTGACGATGGCGGCGTCGAGCTGGTCCATGTCACGCCGGGCACCGGCCGCCACGAGACGCATCTCGACCTGGCCGGCCTTGTCCAGCTTCTGCACCTCGGGCGCCCCGGCCATCTCGAGCGCCTTCTCGGGCCGACCGAGACCGCGCTCGCAGTCGGCCATCACGGGCCACAGCTCCACGCTGCCGGTCATCCGGCGCGCGGCGCGGAACTCGGCGAGCGCCTCGCTGTACTTCTGGTTCGCGTACGCGGCGAAACCGGCCGCCTCGCGCACGGCGGCGACACGGGACGCGAGCCGCAGGGCGATCCTCGAGTACGCGTAGGCGCCCTCGGGGTCCTCGTCGATGAGACGGGCGACCATCACCAGGTTGCGGGAGACGTCCTCGGCGAGGCCCTTGGGCAGGCTCAGGAGTTCCTGGCGCACGTCCTGGTCGATCTCCTCGCCCGTGACGTCGTCCGGGATCGGCAGCCGCTTGATCGGCTCGCGGTCCCGGTCCCGCTCGTCGCGGTAGCGGCCGCCACCGCGCCGGTCGTCGCCCCCGCGGTCGTCGCGGCCGCGGAAGCCGCCGGGGCGCCCGCCCCGGTCGTCACGGCGCGGTCCACCACGGCCTCGGTCGTCGCGTCCCCGGTCGTCACGGCCACGGAAGCCGCCGCCGCTGCCGCCACGGCTGTCGTCACGGCGGAAACCACCACGGTCGTCGTCACGACGCGGGCTGTGCGGCCGCTCGTCACGGCGGTCGTCGCGCCGGAAGTCGCCACGGTCGTCGCGCCGGAAGGGCGGACGGTCGCTGTCCCTGCGCTCGTCACGGCGGAAGTCACCGCCGCCACGGCTGTCGTCACGACGGAAACCACCACGGTCGTCATCACGACGCGGGCTGTGGGACCGCTCGTCACGACGGAACCCGCCACGGTCGTCGCCCCGACGCTCGTCACGACGGAAGTCACCGCCGCCACGGCTGTCGTCACGGCGGAAACCACCACGGTCGTCGTCACGACGCGGGCTGTGCGGCCGCTCGTCACGACGGTCGTCGCGCCGGAAGTCGCCACGGTCGTCGCGGCCGCGGTAGCCACCGCGGTCGTCGTCACGACGCGGGCTGCTGGGCCGATCGTCACGGCGGAAGGACGGACGGTCCGCGTCACGGCGGAACCCGCCACGGTCGTCGCCCCGACGCTCATCACGACGGAAGTCACCACGGTCGTCGCGGCGGAAGCCGCCACCGCTGCCGCTGCGGCTGTCGTCGCGACGGAAACCACCACGGTCACCGCTGCCGCCGCGGTCGTCGCGGCCACGGTAGCCACCGCCACCGCTGCCACCACGGTCGTCACGACGGAAGCCGCCGCCACCACTGCCACCACTGCCACCACGGTCGTCACGGCCACGGTAGCCACCGCCACCGCTGCCGCCACGGCTGTCGTCGCGACGGAAACCACCACGGTCACCGCCGCCGCCACGCTCGTCACGGCGGTACCCGCCGCGGTCGTCGTCACGGCGCGGGCTGCTGGGCCGATCGTCGCGGTTGAAGGCAGGACGGTCTCCGTCCCTACGGAATCCGCCGCCGCTGCCACCGCGGTCGTCGCGACGCGGGCCGCCCTGGCGGTCGTCACGACGGAACGGCGGCCGGCCACCCCGGTCGCCCTCACGACGGTCGTCGCGGCCACGGTCGTCGCGGCCACGGTAGCCACCGCCACCGCTGCCGCCACGACTGTCGTCACGACGGAAACCACCACGGTCGCCGCCGCGGTCACCGTCACGGCGATCGTCACGCCGGCCGGAGCCACCACGGTCGTTGTCTCGGCGTGGGCCGCCGCGGTAGTCACCGCGGTCACCACTGTCACGACGGCGCTGGTCGCGCTCCGGTCGCTCGTCGGGAGAGTTGGTGGACATGGGTGACTCCTGTCTTCGGTACCGCAAGTCATTCTCGCGCAGCCGGGTACCCGGCGCGCTTCGGAAAAACAAAAAAGGACCCTTGGTCCCAGCGAGTCGCTGGGACCAAGGGTCCTCCAAAATTAGTTCGGCGGCGTCCTACTCTCCCACAGGGTCCCCCCTGCAGTACCATCGGCGCTGTGAGGCTTAGCTTCCGGGTTCGGAATGTAACCGGGCGTTTCCCTCACGCTATGACCACCGAAACCCTGTCAGACACCTCGTGGTGAAACGAGGTCTCGAACGGGCAGCGAACAAGCACACTTTTCAATTGATTAAGTGGAACTGTTCAGCCAGCACAACCGTTCGTTGTCTGGGAACTACACAGTGGACGCGAGCAACTGAGGACAAGCCCTCGGCCTATTAGTACCAGTCACCTCCACCCGTTACCGGGCTTCCAGATCTGGCCTATCAACCCAGTCGTCTACTGGGAGCCTTAAC
>NZ_KZ626885.1 GCF_002911015.1 Streptomyces populi | reverse complement strand
TCCCGCGTCGCGGGAGACGGCGCCGTGGACCGGCCGGAGCACCGACGACGGCAGGCGGACGAAGGAAGGGGCGCCGGTCACCCCCGACTTCACCGGCAGGCAGGGCTATCTGCGCCCGGCGCCCGAGGGGGTCGACGCGTACTGGGCGTGGCAGCGGCCGGGCGGTTCGGGCCGGGGCGTCACCGTGATCGACGTGGAGGGCGCCTGGCAGCTCGGGCACGAGGACCTGGCGTCGAAGCTCGCCGGGGTCGTCGTCGGCACCCCGCACACGGACCTCGCCTGGCGCAACCACGGTACCGCCGTCATCGGTGTCATCGGCGGCGACCGCGACGGGCACGGGATCACCGGGATCGTGCCGGACGCCGTGACCGCGGCCGCGTCCGTCCAGGGCATCGGGACGGCCGCGGCGATCCACGCGGCGGCGGAGCGGCTGAGCCCGGGAGACATCATCCTGGTCGAACTGCACGCCCCGGGGCCCCGGTTCGACTTCGAGGAGCGCGACAGCCAGGCGGGCTACATCCCGCTGGAGTGGTGGCCCGACGACTTCGCCGCCGTGCAGGACGCGACCGCCCGGGGCGTTCTGGTGGTGGCCGCGGCCGGGAACGGCGCCGAGTCGCTCGACGACGCGCTCTACGAACGCCGGCCCGCGGAGTTCCCCGAGTGGTGGCGCAACCCGTTCAACCCCTCCAACCCGTCCTCGGGGGCGATCCTGGTCGGCGCGGGCGCGCCGCCGCCCGGAACGCACGGCCGCGACCACGGTCCGGACCGTTCACGGCTCGCGTTCTCCAACCACGGCGCGCGCGTGGACGCGCAGGGCTGGGGCCGCGAGGTCACGACCACCGGCGGCTTCTGGGACCGGCCCGGCGATCTGCAGGGCGGGGCCGAGGAGATCGCCTGGTACACGGACACGTTCTCCGGGACCTCTTCCGCCTCCCCGGTGGTGGTCGGCGCCCTGGCCGCGCTCCAGGGCATGCTCAAGGCCGCGGGCCAGGCGCCGATGTCCCCGGAGCGTGCGCGCGTCCTGCTGCGGGCCACCGGTTCCCCGCAGCAGGACGCGCCGGGCCGGCCCGCCTCCCAGCGGATCGGCAGCCGGCCCGACATCAAGGCGGCGGTGGCCCGTCTGCTGCCGGAGGCGGTCGGCTCGGGCCAGGCCGAACGGTACTGGGACGAGCTGCTGCCGTATCCGCGCGAACTCCCGCCGAGGCTCCGGCTGTACGTGTCCGGTGCCTGGCGCAGCCTCGACGACCCGTCCCCCGAGATCCGCCGGGCGGTGCACTCCGCCTTCGCGGGAGGACGGCCCGACGTACGGGTCTGGTTCGCGGACGAGGAGATCGTCGGCCTGGTCGTCACGGGCTGAGGACGCGTCCCACCGGACCGAGACGGAACGCAACCAACCATGGATGGAAGGTGGCACCGCGCATGAGCACGACCCCGCAGATGAGCCAGCAGGGACAGCAGGGACAGCAGAGCCAGTACCAGGGGCAGCAGGGCCCCGGCACGGCGCCCCCGCAGCAGTTCGGGGCGCAGCAGTCCGGGCCGCAGCAGGGCATGTTCCAGCAGCAGCCGTTCGGCCCGCAGGCACAGCAGCCGTACGGGCCGCAGGTCATCGGTCAGCAGATGCAGCAGCCCCTCCAGCAGGGCATGGGGCAGCAGGGCATGGGCCAGCAGATCCCGCAGCAGCACATTCCGCCGCACCTGCAGCAGCAGCTCCAGCAACTCGGCCAGCAGCAGCCCTTCCAGCACCTTCTCCAGCAGCTCGGCGGCCAGCAGGCGCAAGCGCCGGGACAGCCGCTCGTGCTGCCGAGCGCCGTCGAACGCGCGGCGCTCGTGAGCGGCGTCGCCACGAGGTTCTGGGACGTCGTCACCCCGCTGCCGGGGCAGCCGTCGATCCTCTACCTGTTCATCGACAACGGCTGGCGCCAGTTGGTGAACCCCAACCAGGTCACCCATGACGGGGTCCAGGAGGCCTTCGCCTTCGGGCAGCAGGTCATCGGGATCTACGACTCGGGCACCGGCTCCGTCCAGGCCGTGATCGTGAACCGGCAGTAGAACCGGCGCGCGGCGGACGGCTCCACGTGCAGGGCGCCGGGCGGATCACTCCGCCCGGCGCCCGACCGCGTACGGCGACCGGTTACAGCGCCACGCCCATGAGGGCGTCGACGGCCCGCGAGACGATGCCGGGGGCGCTCTCGTCCGTGCCGCCCTTCTCGTGCTGGAGCGCGGCCCAGCGGTCGACCGCGGCGAGCGCGGCCGGTGCGTCGAGGTCGTCGGCGAGCGCGGCGCGGATCTCCTCGACGAGCGCGTCGGCCGGCGGCCCGTCGGGCCGGGAGACCGCGGCCCGCCAGTCGTCCAGGCGCGCGACGGCCTCCTCGAGGACGGTGTCCGTCCACTCCCAGTCGGACCGGTAGTGGTGCGCGAGCAGCGCCAGCCGGATGGCGGCGGGGTCGACCCCGTCACGCCGCAGCCGGGACACGAAGACGAGGTTGCCCTTGGACTTCGACATCTTCTCGCCGTGCAGCGCGACCATGCCGGCGTGGACGTACGCCTTGGCCATCGGGAACTCGCCGGTCAGCACCTGGGCGTGCGAGGCGCCCATCTCGTGGTGCGGGAAGGCGAGGTCGGAACCGCCGCCCTGGACGTCGAAGCCCATGCCCAGATGGTCGAGGGCGATGGCGACGCACTCGATGTGCCAGCCGGGCCGGCCGCGGCCCAGCGAGCCGCCGTCCCAGCTCGGCTCGCCGTCGCGGGCGGCCATCCACAGCATCGGGTCGAGGGGGTTCTTCTTGCCGGGCCGGTCCGGGTCGCCGCCGCGCTCGGCGGAGAGCAGGCGCATCGCCGCGGCGTCCAGGTTGGACACCTTGCCGAAGGCGGGGTCGGCCTCGACGGAGAAGTAGACGTCGCCTTCGAGTTCGTAGGCGGCTCCGGCGTCCCGCAGCCGTTCGACGAGCGGCACGATGCCGGGTATCGCCTCGACGGCGCCTATGTAGTGGCGCGGCGGCAGCATCCGCAGGGCCGTCATGTCCTCGCGGAAGAGGGCGGTCTCCTTCTCGGCGAGTCCCACCCAGTCGACGCCGTCGCGCTCGGCCCGCTCCAGCAGCGGGTCGTCGACGTCCGTCACGTTCTGGACGTAGTGAACCTGCCGCTTGGTGTCGAGCCACACGCGCTGCACGAGGTCGAACGCGTTGTAGGTCGCCGCGTGTCCCATGTGGGTGGCGTCGTACGGCGTGATGCCGCAGACGTAGATACGGGCGACGGGACCGGGGTCGAGGGTGACGAGCCCACCGGTCGCGGTGTCGTGGATCCGGAGGTCGCGGCCCTCACCAGGCAGGGCGGGGACCTCAGAAGCGGGCCAGGCATACATGTCATGAGCCTAACCGGACGGGACTTCCGCATACGAACCGGGCGGCATCTGACGTCCGGAAGGACCCCGTTGTGCTACGGGCCGTCCCGCGCGGCGCGGACGCGCGCCGCGCTACACCGGGGGCCAGGGGATCGCGGGCCAGTCCCCGCTCGGTTCCGGGTGCTTCCCGGAGGCGAGCATCGCCTCGACCCGCGCGCGGGTGGCCTCGATCTCGACGGCGGTGACGAGTTCGGCCAAGCGGGTGGCCAGCGGTGCGCCGGGCGCCAGGGCGTCGCGCAGGGAGGCCAGGACCCGTAGTGCCTCGTCCGTGAGCGGCTCCCCCGCCCAGCCCCACAGCAGGGTGCGCAGCTTGTTCTCGGCGTTGAAGGTGACCCCGTGGTCGATGCCGTAGAGACGGCCCTCCTGCGCGGGCAGCAGGTGGCCGCCCTTGCGGTCGGCGTTGTTGATCACGGCGTCGAGGACGGCGAGGCGGCGCAGCCGGGTGTCGTCGGCGTGCACGAGCAGGGCCGTCTCGCCCTCGCCGACCTCGGCGAAACCGATGGCCTTCCAGCCCTCGGCGGGCTCCTCGCCCTCCACGAGCGCGAGCAGCCCGTCCCCGTCCTCGGCGGCCGACGGCTCGATCCACATCTGGCACATGCCCTCGCCGTACGGACCGTCACGCAGCACGGTGGTGGGCACGAGCCCCCAGCCGGTCGCCTCGGAGACCTCGTACGCCGCGACCTCGCGCTGGGCGAGCGTGCCGTCGGGGAAGTCCCACAGCGGCCGCTCCCCGGCGACGGGCTTGTAGACGCAGTGGGCCTCGCGGCCCTCGTAGGACACGGAGCAGTACAGCACCGCGTTCGAGGCCTCGCGGATCCGTCCGCGTACCTTCAGCTCGCCCCGGGCGAGCAGTTCGGCGGCCGTCACGCTCCGCGACGGTATCCGTTCTGGCGCGGACATACGTGTCCTTCCGGGTCGAGCGGGAGGCTGCACAGCGGGCAGGGGGGCCGGCCGGCGTTGACGACGTCGAGCGCGCGCTTGGCGAAGGCTCTGGCCTGCGCGCCGGTGAGCCGGACGCGGAGCATCGGCGGGCCGTTCTCCTCGTCCTGGAGCAGCCGCTCCTCGGCCTCGGCGAGGTCCTCGTCGGACTCCGCCTCGACCTCCACGAGGGCCTGCGCCTCGACGATCATGCGCTGTTCCTCACCGTCCCAGGCCAGCGCCATGGTGCCGACCCGGAACTCCTCCTCCACGGGTGTGTCGAGGGGCGCGGTGTCGGACACCTCGGTCGAGGCCATCGCCGGGACCGGGGCGCTGCCCCCGGTGCGCCGGACGACCTCGTCGAGGAGTTCGTCCATCCGCTCGGCGAGTGCGGCGACCTGGGTCTTCTCCAGAGCCACACTCGTCACCCGGGGGCCGGAGGATGCCTGTAGGAAGAAGGTACGGCGTCCGGGCAACCCGACCGTACCGGCCACGAAACGGTCCGGGGGGTCGTAGAGGAACACCTGACGGGACACGTCCTGTCTCCATTGAATCGGCATGGGGGCCGGCTGACCGCGCCGGTCCGCATCGGCTGAGAACGGGTTGACAACTGCTGTGCTGGTTCGACCGCTTCACCCTACTGCGGCCGACGATCACGGTGCGCCCGCACCACCCCCGACCGGAGCGTCGCCGCCCGGGGGTTCCTCGCGCGGGGCCAGGGAGGCGAGGTCGCCGGTGTCCCCGAGACGCACGAGAAACGGCCTCAGCCGGGTGTAACGGATCGCGGTGATGGAACACGGTTCGACGGAGATCCGCTGAAAGAGGTCGAGATGAAGTCCGAGTGCGTCGGCGACGAGCGACTTGATGATGTCGCCGTGCGAACACATGAGGTAGACCGCGTCCCCGCCGTGGTCGCGCTCCACGCGCGCGTTCCACTCGCGCACCGCCTCGGCGGCGCGGGTCTGCATGGCCCGCATCGATTCGCCGCCCGGGAACGCGGCCGCGGACGGATGCGCCTGGACGACGTCCATCAGCGGCTCGTCCTTGAGTTCGGAGAGCTTGCGGCCCGACCAGTCTCCGTAGTGGGCCTCCCCTATCCGTTCCTCGGTGTGCGCGGGGACCTCGGGACGGGCCTCCAGCAGTGGCTGGACGGTCTCCTGGCAGCGCTGGAGGGGGCTGGTGACGACCTCGGCGATCGGCAGCCCGGCGAGCCGGCCGGGCAGGGCCGCGGCCTGCTGCGTACCGCGCTCGTCGAGCGCGACGCCCGGCGTCCAGCCGGCGAGCAGTCCCGCGGTGTTGGCGGTGGAGCGTCCGTGCCGGACGAGGATCAGCGTGGGCATGCGGCCCAGCGTAGACGGACGGCCCCGGAAGGCGGCGGGCCCTGTGGAAAGCGGCCCACGGGGTACACCAAGGTCATGACGACGGGAGGACGCGCACTGTGATCGTCGACTGCGCCATCTACCGCGACGGGCGCCGGGCCGGAGGAGCCGACGACCTCTCCGAGGCCCTGGCGCGGTGCCGGGCCGGGGGCCACGCCTTCGTGTGGATCGGCCTGTACGAGCCGACGGAGAAGGAGTTCGACCTGGTCACGGAGGAGTTCGGGCTCCATCCGCTGGCGGTCGAGGACGCCCTCAAGGCCCATCAGCGGCCCAAGCTGGAGGTGTACGAGGACTCGCTCTTCGTGGTCCTCAAGCCGGTGTCGTACGAGCCGCGGAGCGACACGGTCACCTCCGGCGAGGTCATGGTCTTCGTGGGCGACTCGTTCGTGGTGACCGTGCGGCACGGCGAGGAGTCGCCCCTGGCGGGGGTCCGGCAGCGGCTGGAGTCGGATCCCGAGACGCTGCGGCACGGGCCGACGGCGGTGCTCCACTCGATCGCGGACGCCACGGTGGACCACTACCTGGACGTGTCGACCGAGCTCGGCACCGACCTGGAGGAGTTGGAGGCGGAGGTCTTCTCGCCGCATCTCGGCGGCTCGCGGAACACCGCGTCGCGGATCTACGCGTTCAAGCGGCAGGTCCAGGAGTTCCGCAGGGCGACGGTGCCGCTGGCGGTACCGCTGGCCCGGCTCTCGGGCTCGGGCCTGAGGACGGCGGACGTGCCGTTCGTGGACGACGAGGCGCAGCCGTTCTTCCGTGACGTCAACGACCACCTGCTGAGGGTCAACGAGTCCGTGGAGGCCCTGGACCGGCTCGTGTCCGACATCCTCTCGGCGCACCTGGCGCAGATGAGCGTGCGACAGAACGACGACATGCGGAAGATCTCGGCGTGGGCGGCGATGGCGGCGGTCCCCACGATGATCGCGGGGATCTACGGCATGAACTTCGATCACATTCCGGAGCTGCACTGGCGGTGGGGGTATCCGGCGGTGATCGTCCTGATGGCCGCCCTGGAGATCCTGCTGTTCCGGCTCTTCAAGCGCCGGGGCTGGCTGTAGGTCCGCGCGGTTCAGGCGAATTCCGGTGCCGTGGTGGCGGGGCCGTTCAGGGCGCCGCGCCGCTCGGGCATCTTCAGGGTGACCATCCGGTGCCAGCCCGCGGCCCGCTCGTAGGCGTACACGGCGTGGATGCCCGCGGCGAGGACGGCGGCCTTGGCGCGGGACCAGCCGAGGACGCGGCCCATGCGGGCCATCACGGCGAGGCTGACGTCCCGGTAGATGCGGATCTCGGCGAGCGCGCACTCGCGCAGGGCGCGCTGGATGGCGCGGCCGTGGCCGGCGTGGGCGAAGCGCAGCAGTTCCTCGTGGCAGTAGGCGAGGTGGTTGTCCTCGTCGGCCGAGATCATCCGCACCGCGCGGCCGATGTCGGGGTGGCCGGCGAAGTGCCTGCGCAGCAGGTCCATCTGCTCGGAGGCGCGCTGTTCGGTGACCCTGCTGTGGGCCAGGTAGGTGACGATGTCCTGGACGGTGAGCGGCTGGTCGTCCTTGAGCTTGTCGTGCGCCAGGCCGATGCCGTGCCGTTCCAGGAGCATCGTGTAGTCGGTGTCGGGCGGCACCTCGACGGGTTCGAGGCCGCGCCTCCTCAGGAGGGCGTTGAAGATCCGGCCGTGCTTGTCCTCGTCGGCGCCGTGCCGGGCGATCTTGGGGGCGAGGGCGCGTTCGTCCGCCGGGACCAGTGCGGCGATCCGGGCGTTCTCCCAGCCGCCCTGCGACTCCCCGCTGGCGGCGATGGAGCAGAAGAGGCGGTACGACTCGTCGTTGTCGAGGATTTCCTGGAACAGGCTCTTGGCGGACAACATCTTTGACACCCTCTCTGCAGAGTTGTGCAGAAAACGAGTCAAATGGGTTGCTTGCCACCAGGCAACCCGATGTGTCCGACAAATCCGCCGAACGACGGACGGCGCGGCGGGTCCGGGCGCGTAACCAAGGGCTCCGCTGCGCGTTGTTCCTCGTGACGGCCGTGGCGGGGAAGACCCCCGAGCCCCCACCACGGCCGCAGAACTTTCCGAGCTGCTCCTCCGGCCGGGTTACGCGAGTCCGGCCCGCTCCAGGGCGTCGGTGCCGGCCCGCAGCGAGGCGATCCGGTCCTCCAGGGTGAAGCCCGCGGGGGCCAGCGTGAGCGTGGTGACGCCGGCCGCGGCGTACGCCTTCATGCGGTCGGCGATGCGGTCCACGGAACCGAGCAGGGTCGTCTGGTCGATCAGGCTGTGCGGGATCGCGGCGGCCGCGCCCTCCTTGTCGCCGGCCAGGTACTTCTCCTGGATCTCGGCGGCTTCCTTCTCGTAGCCCATGCGCCGGGCGAGCTGGTTGTAGAAGTTCTGCTTGAAGCTGCCCATGCCGCCGACGTACAGCGCGGTGTACGGGCGGAACATGTCGGCGAGCGCGGGGACGTCCTTGTCGGCGCCGACGGCGAGCGGAAGGGTCGGGCAGACGTCGAAGCCCTCCATCGTCTTCCCCGCCTTCTCGCGGCCCGCGCGCAGGTGCCGGACCGCGGTGTCCTCGAGGTGCTCGGCCGAGGGGAAGATGAGCAGCGCGCCGTCCGCGATCTCGCCGGTCTGCTCCAGGTTCTTCGGGCCGATCGCGGCGATGTACAGCGGGATGTGCTCGCGCTCGGGGTGCACGGTCAGCTTGAGCGGCTTGCCCGGACCGCCCGGCAGCGGCAGGGTCCAGTGCTCGCCCTCGTAGGACAGCCGCTCGCGCGTCATGGCCTTGCGGACGATCTCCACGTACTCGCGGGTGCGGGCCAGCGGCCTGTCGAACTTGACGCCGTACCAGCCCTCGGACACCTGCGGTCCGGAGACGCCGAGGCCGAGGCGGAAGCGGCCCCCCGACAGCGAGTCCAGCGTCGCGGCGGTCATCGCGGTCATCGCCGGCTGGCGGGCCGGGATCTGGAAGATGGCCGAACCGACGTCGATGCGCTCGGTCTGGGCGGCGACCCAGCTGAGCACGGTGGCCGCGTCGGAGCCGTAGGCCTCGGCGGCCCAGCAGACGGCGTATCCGAGCCGGTCGGCCTCCTGGGCGACGGCGAGGTTGTCCGCGTCCATTCCGGCGCCCCAGTAGCCGAGATTGATGCCGAGCTGCATGGCCGATCCCCTTACCGATCAGTAACGTCCCTTGTGCCCGAGACCCTAGCGTGCGGGCGCCCCGGGCGGGGAGCGGCACGTTCTCCTCGCCGGTACGGGTACGGCGCTCCGCCGCGCGGGCCGCCCCGGCCCTCCGCGCCCGGCGTCACGTGCGGTCCCACCGGGATTTCCGTCGTCCACAGGTCCCCACACCGCCGGTGCCGGACAGTAATCTCGGCGTCCATGGAGCAGAGGCATCTCGGCCGTACCGGCCTGCGTGTTTCCCGGATCGGACTCGGCACCCTCACATGGGGCCGGGACACCGACGAGCATGACGCCGCGGACCTCTTGAAGACGTTCTGGGAAGCGGGCGGGAACCTCGTCGACACGGCGGACGTGTACGGCGACGGGGAGGCCGAGTACCTCCTCGGGCGGCTGCTGGAGGGACTCGTTCCGCGCCAGGACCTGGTCATCTCGACGAAGGCGGGGAGCGTGCGCGACCCGGACCGCCGCTTCGACGGTTCGCGCGGTCATCTGCTGTCGGCCCTGGACGCCTCGCTCGCCCGCCTGGGCACCGACTACGTGGACGTGTGGCACGTGCACGCCTACGACCCCGACACTCCTCTCGACGAGACCCTCCAGGCCCTCGACCTGGCCGTCAGCAGCGGCCGCGCGCGCTACGCGGGCGTGTCCAACTTCTGCGGCTGGCAGCTCGCCAAGGCCGCCACCTGGCAGCTCGCGGCGCCCGGCATACGCACCCGGCTGGCCAGTACGCAGATGGAGTACTCCCTGTTGCAGCGCGGCATCGAGCGGGAGGTGCTGCCGGCCGCCCTCGACCTGGGCGTCGGACTGCTGCCCTCCTCGCCGCTCGGACGCGGTGTGCTCACCGGCAAGTACCGGGGCGGGACCCCGGCCGACTCCCGTGGCGGCTCGGAGCACCTCGCGCCCTTCGTGGCGCCGTACCTCGACGACACGGCGAGCGGTGTCGTCGAGGCGGTGACGACCGCGGCGGACGGCCTCGCCGTGTCCGCGCTCCAGGTGGCGCTCGCCTGGGTCCGCGACCGGCCCGGGGTGGTCGCCCCCATCGTCGGCGCGCGCAACGCGCAGCAGCTCACGGCCGCTCTGTCAGTGGAGACCCTTAGTCTTCCTGACGAGATCTGCCGGGCGCTCGACGACGTGTCGGCCCCGGTGCACCACTATCCCGATCACGACTGGAGCACGCTGTGAGCACGGAGCCCGAGACCACTCAGGACGCGGAGCCGGGGACGCCGGGCGCGGACGCGGCCGCCGTCGCCCCTGAGCCGGCGGGCGAGGGCGTGGACCGGGTGGACGGTCCCTCCGGCGAGGGCGACGTCTCCGGGGAAGGGGACGTTTCCGGGGAGGGCTCCGAGAGCTCCGGCACGGACGGTGGTACGGGCACGGAGGGGACCGGGTCCGCCGAGGGCGCCGCCCAGTTGTCCGAGGCCGCCGCCGAGCTGGCGGCCCAGCGCGTGGAGCGGGAGCGGATCGAGCGCCGGAAGGCGGAGAAGCAGGCCCCGATCGAGGCCGGGGGCAAGCTCAGCGGCACGGCAGCGGACCTGCTCGCGGCGGTGCGGGCCGTGGAGAGCGGCGAGAAGCCCGTCGCCGCCGCCTTCCGCGAGCCGGAGCCCGCGCCCCGCGGGACCGCGCCGGAGCCCGTACGGCAACCGCGGCCGGTCACGGCGCCGGCCGCACCGGCACAGGCCGCCGCGCCGGAGGCCGTCGCCGCCGTCCGTGCCGTGCTGACCGGGGCCGGTGCTCCCGAAGCGCTCGCGGCACCGGTCGTCGCGGTCCTGGGCGAGGGCGCCGGCGACCGGCTGCGGGAGGACCCCTGGCAACTGCTCCGGGTGCCCGGGGTGCGGCCCGAGCAGGCCGACGGGTTCGCCCGGGCGCTGCTCGGCGCGGAGTGCGGCCCGGACGACGAACGCCGTGGCACGGCGCTGACCGTGTGGCTGCTGGAGCAGGCGGCCGTCGCCGGGCACACCGCGCTGGACGCCCCGGCCCTCACCGCGGCGCTCTCCCAGCGTTCGGTGCCGGACCCGGACGCGGCCGTGCAGAGCGCTCTCGCGGAGGGCGAGGCCCTGGTCTTCCAGGACGCCCCGGCCGCCGCTCCCCCGGCCCCCGCGTCCCAGGACGACGCGGAGGAGCCGCAGGAGCGTCCGGTGCGGATCCTGATCGGCCTGGAGCGGTACGCGCTGGCCGAGGAGAGCCTCGCCGACGGACTCGCCCGGCTGATGAACTCGGTGCCGAAGGAGGACGGTTCGGCCGCCGACTGGGAACGGGAAGCGGCCTCGGCGCCCCGCTCGGCCGGGGAGCTGATCCGCACGGCCGCCACTCACGGCCTGGTGCTGCACACCGGCGGCGAGGCCTCGCGGTCCGAGGCGGCGGCGCTGCTGCACGCGGCACGCGCGCTCGGCCTGCGCGGCTGGGCCGCCGCGCACACCTCCGGCGGACGGGACGGCTTCGCGGACCGGCTGGCCCGGCAGGAGCCGGCGGACGGCTCCGCGACCGGTACGGCGACCGGTGCGGCCACCGTCGCCGGACTGCTCTCCGGCGCCGAAGGGCCGGCCCGGGACGCGGACGGCGCCCTGGACCTGGACGTCCTGGTCGTCCTCGACGCGCCGCAGCTCGACGTCGAGACGGCGGCGATGCTCGCCGAGTCGCTGCCGGACGGGGCGCGGCTCGTGCTGAGCGGTGATCCCGGTGTGCTGTGGTCGGCGGGTCCCGGCCGGGTCTTCGCGGACCTGCTCGCCGCCCGCGTCTGCCCGCAGGTGGCCTCGCGGACCCCCGACCCCGGGCCCATCGGCGAGCTGGTCTCCGGGATCGGCATCGGCGAGCTGGGCCAGGTCGAGGCGCCCGGCAAGGAGGTCGTGATCGTCCCGGTGCGCGACGCGGGCGAGGCGGTCCACCGGACGGTCCAGCTCGTCGCGGACTCGGTGCCGCGCGCGATCGGCGTCCCGGCCGAGCAGACGCAGGTCATCACCCCGGGGCACGGCGGCGCGGTGGGCACCCGCGCCCTGAACACCGCGCTCAAGGAGCGGCTGAACCCCGGTCCGGGCCGTTTCGGCGGCTTCGACCCGGGCGACCGGATCGTCCACTCCCCCGCGCCGGGCCGGGCGCTGCCGGGCCGTGTGGTGAGGGCCGATACCGAGGGGCTGCACCTGGACTGTTCGGGCACCCCCGTCGTCGTACCGAGGGAGCAGGTGGAGCGGACCGTGCGGCACGGCTGGGCGCTCACCGCCCACCAGGCGGTGGGGCTGCGCTGGCCCGCCGTGGTCGTGGTGCTCCCGGGCGACGCCGCGGCGGCCCTGACCCGGCCGTGGGTCTACACGGCCTTCGGGCGGGCCGAGCGTCATCTGTCCGTCGTGCACGGGGTGGAGCAGGCGCTGCCGCGCGCGGTGGCGGAGGTCCCGCAGAAGCCGCGCACGACGCGTCTACAGGCTCTGCTGAAGGCGCAGACTCCGACGGCGGACTGATCGGCACCGCGTTCTTGTGAACGCCAGGCCCGCGCGGCCGCCCGGCCCTGGCGTTCACGGGACCGTGCGGTCGCCGGGCCGTGCGGACTCCGAAGCCCGGGGGTCGCCGGGCCGTGCGGACTCCGAAGCCCTGTGATCGCCGGACAGAACGGTCACCGTCGTACGGTCGCCGGACCGTGCGCCCCGGGGCGGGAACACGCGGGTGGCGGTCACCGGATCCCGGTGACCGCCACCCGTGCAAGCCGCTCCGTGCCGGGCGGTCTCAGCGATCCGCGTCCAGCGGGCCCGGGGAGTCGGTCTCCCCGTCGGGGCCGAGGTCGTCGTCCAGATCGTCGTCGTCCGACTCCTCGTCGAACACCGCGCTGACGTCGAAGCGGCAGACGACACGCTGCGGGTCGATCGACTCGAAGGGCGTCTCCAGCCATTCGCCCGGCTCGGCGGGTTCGTCCGCCGCGGTCACCCAGAGCGTGGAGTCGCCCTCCTCCAGTCCGAACTCCTTGTGCCGGGTGGCGATCTCGTCCGGCTCGAACTCCCCGAAGAGGATCCCGAGCGCGCCGTGAACGGTGCCGGCCGCCGCGTCGAAGCCCTCGGAGGCGGTGGCGCCGTCCTCCTCCACCGCCTCCACCCGCTGGGCCTGCGCCAGCAGTCGCTGCGGCTCCACCACCGCGTAGTCCCGGCGGATCACCACGCTCAGGGCGTTCGGCTCCTCGGGCCCGGTGTAAGGAGGCAGCGTGTCGTCACCGCCGGGGATCTCGAAGGGCGTGACCTCGTCATAGCGGTCGTAGAGGAGTTCGTCGTACTCCTCGGCCGCCGCGGCGAGCTCGTTGAAAGCCTCGTAGACGTCCGGGTCGTCGTCGCCCGTCCTGCGCTCGACCGCCGCCAGGTGGCGGTCGAGTGCGGCTTTGACAGCCTCTGCGGCGGCGCGTACCTCGGCAGCGGTGGGCTGCACAGCATCAGACATAGTGCAGACGCTATCCGTACCGGGCCTCTGCCCGCACAATAGATGCGATGCCGGAATACGAATTTGTCGACGTGTACGTACCTCGCGGGGTCTCCCGCAAGGAGACGACACGTCTGCTGACGGACCATGCCGAGTACGGACACTGGGAGTTGGACCGCCTGAGCCTGCTCCGTGACGGCAGCCGCAGAGTGCGGCTGCGCCGACGGATCATCCGCCAGGTACGCGCCACGTGGTGACAGAAGACCGCTGAACGGTGGGGTCCCGCCGTCGCGGGACCCCACCGTCGCTCATCACGTCACGGGGAAAGGCCGTGGCGCCTCGGTCGCAGCCGTGCCGCGCGGCGATCACACCTGCGCGCATCTGTCCACGTCCACGCCTCGCCCCTCGATGCGATCATCATCTCGATACGATCATCACGCTGTCGCCGCGTCACGCCGCGGAGCGCGCCCGGCGGTAGAGCACGGCGCCGGCCAGCAGCGCGGCGGCTCCCGCCGACACGGCCGCTCCGACCGGCAGCTCACTGCCCGTGTGGGCCAGTTGGGCGGCGGAGTCCGTGGCCGGTGTCCGCACGACGGCCCCCGGGCCGGGCCGGCCGACCTGCACGGTCCCACCGCGGTGCTCACCCCCGCCCGAGGTGGACGTGCCGGGGTGACCAGGGGTTCGGGGGGTGCCGGGGTGACCAGGGGTTCCGGGGGTGCCCGGGTGACCAGGGGTTCCGGGGGTTCCGGGCTGACCAGGCTGTCCGGGAGTTCCCGGCTGGCCCGGGTGACCGGGGTGCTCACAGTGACCGTGATGACCGGGGTGACCCGGGTGACCGGGATGGCCCGGGTGACGGGTCTCGTGACCGCCGGTGGACCCGCCGTTCGCACAGTCGTCGCCCGCCGCCGCGTTGCCGATCCCCACGACGTCCACGCTGTTGCCGCAGACGTTCACCGGGACGTCGACCGGCACCTGTACGTGGTTCCCGGATCCCACACCCGGCGAGTGGGTGGCGCCGCCGTCGGCGTGCGAGCCGCCGCCCGACCGGGCCCCTCGGCCGGTGTGGCCGCCGTGGCCGTCCCGGCCGCCGGACGAACCGCCCCGGCCGCCGTGGTCGACGCAGGTGTTGCCCGACGCCGGGTTGAGCAGCCCGACCACGTTCACGGTGTTTCCGCAGACGTTGACCGGCACGTGCACCGGCGCCTGCACCGTGTTGCCCGACAGCACGCCGGGAGAGTCCGACGTGGAGCCGATCGCGCCCGAGTCGGCGTGTGCGGAGACGCCGGTGACCGCGAGCACACCACCGGCCGCCGCCACGGTCATCAAGCCTTTGCGGGTGACCTGTCGCATAGCTGAAATCCTGCCTTCAGTCCTTGGGACGTGGACCATCGAGAACACGCGCACGCCGCGGGACGTGCGCGGGGAAAGCCGGTCGGCCCCGGAGCGCATGGCGCGCGCTCCGGGGCCGACGGACTCGGACCTTCACGAAGTGATCCTCATGAGGTGACCCCCGGGGTCCCCCTCATGGGACGGGGCGCGGCGTCAGTGGTTGAGGCAGGCGTTGCCGAAAGCGGGGTTCAGCAGCCCGATCACGGAGATCGTGTTGCCGCAGACGTTCACGGGAACGTGGACGGGCACCTGAACGACGTTGCCGGAGGCGACGCCCGGGGAACCCACGGCGGCACCCTGGGCGCCCGAGTCGGCGACGGCCAGACCCGCACCCGCGAGAACCAGACCACCCGTGGCGGCCGCGGCGGCGACGATCTTCTTGATCATTGTTCCTCCTCGTAGGCAAATGCGGTCCAAAGCAGCGGATCGCAACACCTGTAACGAGGACGGAGTACTAGAGCTATGGGCTTATGGTCGCATTCACCCGTCCCGGGCGATCCCCGCACGCGCGGGCGAATGCGGGCGTCAACACCCCGCACCCGTCGGCGGGACGGCGGCACGGCGGGACGGCGGCACGGCCCGTCGAGGCCGTGCCGGGGACGGCCGCCGTCGGCACGTCACGACGCGTCGATGAACCGGTCCAGTACGCGAACGCCGAACTGGAGCGCGTCCACCGGCACCCGCTCGTCGACCCCGTGGAACATGCCCGCGAAGTCCAGCTCCGGGGGCAGCTTCAGCGGAGCGAAGCCGAAGCAGCGGATACCGAGGTCGGCGAAGGACTTGGCGTCGGTGCCGGCCGAGAGCATGTAGGGCACCGCGCGCGCGATCGGGTCCTCCGCCGAGAGAGCGGTCTGCATGGCGTCGACGAGGGCGCCGTCGAAGCCGGTCTCCAGGGCCTTGTCCGCGTGCACGTCCTCGCGCTTGACCCGGGGGCCGAGGATCCGGTCGAGGTCGGCGAGGAACTCCTCCTCGTAGCCCGGCAGGTAGCGGCCGTCGACGTGGGCGGTGGCCTGCCCCGGAATGACGTTGACCTTGTAGCCGGCGCCCAGCTGGGTCGGGTTGGCGGTGTTCTGCAGGGAGGCGCCGATGAGCTTGGCGATGCCGCCGAGCTTGGCGAGCGTCTCGTCCATGTTCTCCGGGTCGAGCTCGGTGCCCAGGGCGTCGCCGAGCTCGTCGAGGAAGTGCCGCAGCGTCTTCGTCACCCGCACCGGGAACTTGTGCCGGCCGAGCCGTCCGACGGCCTCCGACAGCTCGGTGATCGCGTTGTCCTTGTGGATCATCGAACCGTGCCCGGCGGTGCCGTCCACGGTCAGCTTCATCCAGTGCATGCCCTTCTGCGCGGTCTCGACGAGGTACAGCCGCAGCTTCTCGTTGACCGTGAAGGAGAACCCGCCGACCTCGCCGATCGCCTCGGTGACGCCCTCGAAGAGGTCGGGGTGGTTGTCGACCAGGTGCCGGGCGCCGAACGTCCCGCCCGCCTCCTCGTCCGCGAGGAAGGCGAGGACGATGTCGCGCGGGGGCTTGCGGCCGGTGCGCATCCGCTCCCGTACGACCGCCAGGGTCATGGCGTCCATGTCCTTCATGTCGACCGCGCCGCGGCCCCAGACCATCCCGTCGGCGATCTCGCCGGAGAAGGGGTGGTGGGTCCAGTCCGCCGCGTTGGCCGGTACGACATCGGTGTGGCCGTGGATGAGCAGCGCCGGCCGCGAGGGGTCCTCGCCCTCGATGCGGGCCACCGTGGAGGCGCGCCCCTTGTGCGACTCGAAGATCCGCGGTTCCAGTCCGACCTCGGCGAGCTTCTCTGCGACGTACTCCGCGGCCTCGCGCTCGCCCGGGCCCGAGTGGTCCCCGTAGTTGCTGGTGTCGATCCGGATCAGGTCACGGCAGAGGTCCACGACCTCGTCCTCGCCCGTGACGTTCCTGGTCGTGCCGCTCTCGCTCACGCCGCTTCCTCCCGCTGTCGCCGCTGGTGGTCTCCCTCATCCTCTCTCCGACCCGTCCTCCTGCCCAAGGGCGGCCCCGGCCCCGCCACACACACTTCACGCCGCGGCGGGGGTGATCGGAGACCCCTCGAAAGCCTGGTAATGTTTCACCTGTCGCCGCGAGGGAAACCCCGCACGACAGACACCTTGTCCGGGTGGCGGAATGGCAGACGCGCTAGCTTGAGGTGCTAGTGCCCTTTATCGGGCGTGGGGGTTCAAGTCCCCCCTCGGACACCAGCTGAGACCCCACTTCACGTGGGGTCTTTTGCGTTTCCGGGTTCGCGGACGAGAGGGTCCACGATCGGGAAAATTCTCGAAATCTTTCGATGGATTGACCTCTCGAAAATCTCGACGACACCCCGGTGAGCGATCACCCCTTCCGGCGACAGGCCATTCGACCTATCTGAACAGGCAAAACGCAACCACCCCTCCTCATCGTTTGCGCGAATGTTTCGGATCAGACGTCGAAACTATTGACAGTTGACAGGCCCAGTTCAAAACTGTTCGCGATTTCACCCGCGCTCCGCCTCACGAGAACGAGGAGGAAAGACGCACATGACCGACGCATCCGCACATCCGCCGGGCCGCCGCGGCCTTCGCCCGGGGACCTTCCGTCACCTCAGGCTGCTCATCAGCGGTGTCTGCACCATGCTGCTGGTCGCCGTGGCCGCGATGACCCTGCCCGGGACCGCCGAGGCCGACACGGTCGTCACCTCGAACCAGACCGGCACCAACAACGGGTACTACTACTCGTTCTGGACCGACAGCGCCGGAACGGTGTCCATGAACCTGGGCTCCGGCGGCAACTACGGCACCTCCTGGAGCAACACCGGGAACTTCGTCGCCGGCAAGGGCTGGAGCAACGGGGGACGCAGGAGCGTGACCTACTCGGGCACCTTCAACCCGTCCGGCAACGCCTACCTGGCGCTCTACGGATGGACGTCCAACCCGCTCGTCGAGTACTACATCGTCGACAACTGGGGCACCTACCGGCCCACGGGAACGTACAAGGGCACCGTCACCACCGACGGCGGCACGTACGACATCTACAAGACGACGCGGACCAACGCGCCCTCCGTCGAAGGAACCCGCACCTTCGACCAGTACTGGAGCGTCCGGCAGTCGAAGCGCACCGGCGGGACCATCACCACCGGCAACCACTTCGACGCCTGGGCCCGCGCCGGGATGAACCTGGGCAGCTTCAACTACTACATGATCCTCGCCACCGAGGGTTACCAGAGCAGCGGGAACTCCAACATCACCGTGGGTGACGCGGGATCGGGCGGCGGTTCCGGGGGCGGCGGAGGATCCGGCGGGTGCTCGGCGGCCCTGTCCGCGGGACAGCAGTGGAACGACCGCTACAACCTCAACGTCGCGGTCACCGGATCGAGCAACTGGACCGTGACGATGAACGTGCCGTCCCCGGCGAAGATCCTCTCGACCTGGAACATCAGCGCCGGTTACCCCAGCGCGCAGGTCCTGACGGCCAAGCCCAACGGCAGCGGCAACACCTTCGGCGTCACGATCCAGCCCAACGGCAACTGGACCTGGCCCACGGTCTCCTGCAACGCGAGCTGACCCCCGCCCCCCACACGGCCGAAGGACCACCTCATGAGATTCCGCACGAGACTTCGCACGCGTTCCGGACCGCGGCGCTCGTTACGCTCGCTGGTCACGGGACTGGCCGTCGCGGCGACGGCGGTCGCCGGGCCACTCGCCCTCGGCACCGGAGCGGCGCACGCCGCGACCTGCGCCGGGTACGTCGGACTCACCTTCGACGACGGACCGTCGAGCAGCACGTCGAGCCTGCTCGCCGCCCTCCGGCAGAACGGCCTGCGGGCCACGATGTTCAACGAGGGCCAGTACGCGGCCTCCAACCCCGCACAGGTACGGGCCCAGGTCGACGCCGGAATGTGGGTGGGCAACCACAGCTACACCCACCCGCATCTCGTCCAGCAGAGCCAGGCGCAGATCGACTCGGAGATCTCCCGGACCCAGCAGGCCGTCGCCGCCGCCGGGGGCGGGACGCCGAAGCTGTTCCGTCCCCCGTACGGGGAGACCGACGCGACGGTGAAGTCGGTCGAGGCCAAGTACGGCCTGACCGAGATCATCTGGGACGTCGACTCGCAGGACTGGAACGGCGCGAGCACCGACGCGATCGTGCAGGCGGCGGGCCGGCTCACCAACGGGCAGGTCATCCTCATGCACGACTGGCCGGCCAACACGATCGCCGCGATCCCGCGCATCGCGCAGGGCCTGGCCGCCCGCGGCCTGTGCGCCGGGATGATCTCCCCGGGGACCGGCCGCGCCGTGGCCCCCGACGGCGGCACGGGCGGTGGCGGCGGTGGCGGTGGCGGGTGCACCGCGACGCTGTCCGCGGGACAGCAGTGGAGCGACCGGTACAACCTGAACGTCACGGTCACCGGGTCGAGCAACTGGACCGTGACGATGAACGTGCCGTCCCCGGAGAAGATCATCGCCACCTGGAACACCATGGCCGCCTACCCCTCCGCGCAGGTCCTGACGGCCAAGCCCGACGGCAGCGGCAACACCTTCGGCGTCACCGTTCGGACCAACGGCACCTGGACGTGGCCGACGGTCTCCTGCGCCGCGGGCTGACCCACCGCGCCGCACCGAGGAACAGCGCTCCCGGCGCGGCGGCCACGAGCCGCCGCGCCGCCCTCACCCGCCCGGTACGACGAGGGCCCCGCCATCAGCCCAGGACTTTCGCTCACCGTGTTCGCGACGTCACGCAAAGATGTGAAACAGATCTCGTCACGCTGACGTAGCCCCATGTCACAGCGCCGGGGCAAGGGGCCGGACACCTCGCTCGGAGGGGCCTCGCATCGCTGATCCCCAGGTCCGAAGCTAGCGTCGTACTAAAATTCCAGGCTTGTTCGGAGCTGGACCGGAATATCCCCAGGCGTACCTGCGGGCCCACCGGCTCCCCGGAGCATCCGGGAACAACACGTGAGGACCCGATGGCAGCCCTCCAGCAAAGCCCCGCACTCGCGTTGTCCGACGACGAGGTGCGTGCGGAGTTCGGTGACCAGGCCCGCTTCTCCGCCGCCTCCGCCGCCTCGCCGCGCACGCTCGTCGACATCCTCGACGCCTCCGTACGGGCGTACCCCGACGAGCCCGCCCTCGACGACGGCCGGCGCGCCCTCACCTACCGGGCCCTGGCGGCCGAGGTGGGCGCGATGCGGTCACGGCTCGCGGAGGCCGGGGTCGGTCTCGGCGACCGGGTCGGCGTACGGGTGCCGTCCGGCACGAACGAGCTGTACGTGGCGATCCTCGGCGTCCTCGCGGCCGGGGCCGCCTACGTGCCGGTGGACGCCGAGGACCCGGACGAACGGGCCGAGCTGGTCTTCGGCGAGGCCGGGGTGCGCGCGGTCGTCGGCGCCGGGCACGAGGTGACCGTCACCGGCCGCTCCGGGGTCCCGGCCGGACGGCCGGGCGTCGAGCACGACGCGTGGATCATCTTCACCTCGGGTTCCACCGGCAGGCCCAAGGGTGTGGCCGTGAGCCACCGCAGCGCCGCCGCCTTCGTGGACGCGGAGGCGGGCCTGTTCCTGACCGAGGAGCCGATCGGCCCCGGTGACCGGGTCATGGCGGGTCTGTCCGTCGCCTTCGACGCCTCCTGCGAGGAGATGTGGCTGGCCTGGCGGTACGGGGCCTGTCTGGTGCCCGTGCCGCGCTCCCAGGTGCGCAGCGGCGCCGATCTCGGCCCCTGGCTGGTCGAGCAGGAGATCACCGTCGTCTCGACCGTACCCACGCTCGCCGCGCTGTGGGAGCCGGAGACCCTGAACGAGGTCCGGCTGCTGATCTTCGGCGGCGAGGCCTGCCCGCCCGAGCTGACCCAGCGCCTGGTGACCGAGGGCCGGGAGGTGTGGAACACGTACGGGCCCACCGAGGCGACCGTGGTGGCCTGCGCCGCGCTGCTGACCGGCGAGGAGCCCATCCGGATCGGGCTGCCGCTGAACGGCTGGGAGCTCGCGGTCGTCGACGAGGCGGGCGAGCCGGTCCGTATGGGCGGCAGCGGCCAGCTGGTGATCGGCGGCGTCGGGCTCGCCCGGTACCTGGACGCGGAGAAGGACGCCGAGAAGTACGCGCCGCTCACGTCACTGGGCTGGGAGCGGGCGTACCGCAGCGGTGACCTGGTGAAGGCCGAGCCCGAGGGGCTGGTCTTCCTCGGGCGGGCCGACGAGCAGATCAAGCTCGGCGGGCGCCGGATCGAGCTGGGCGAGGTGGACGCGGCGCTCCAGGCGCTGCCCGGGGTCGCGGGCGCCGCGGCGGCCGTGCGGACCGCGCGCGGCGGCAATCAGCTGCTCGTCGGCTATGTGGTCACCCAGGACGGCTGGGACCAGGCTGTGGCGGTCGAGAAACTGCGGGCCGAACTGCCGGCCGCGCTGGTTCCGCTGATCGCGCCGGTCGAGGACCTGCCGACCCGGACGTCGGGCAAGGTCGACCGCGACGCGCTGCCCTGGCCGCTGGAGGGCCTGGAGAGCGGCGGGGCGAAGGAGGAGCTGTACGGCACGGAGGCCTGGCTCGCCGAGCAGTGGGCCGAGGTCCTCGGCGTCCCCGTCAGGAGCGCCGGCGACGACTTCTTCGCGATCGGCGGCTCCAGTCTCGGAGCCGCCCAGCTGACCACGCGGCTGCGCACCCGCTACCCGAGCGTCGCCGTGCTCGACATCTACCAGCAGCCCGTGCTGCGCAAGCTGGCCCGCCATCTGGAGCGCTCCGGCCAGGACGACGGCGCGGAGCGGGTCGTCGCGCCGGTCCCGCTGCGCGCCAAGCTGGTCCAGCTGCTCGTGCTGGTCCCGCTGTTCGCGCTGCTCGGGCTGCGCTGGACGGTGGCGCTGGCCGCGCTCGGCAACGTGCTGCACCGGTTCGGCCCGTACCCGTGGGCGCCGGGCGCCTCGTGGTGGCTGGTGGGCGCCGGCGCGCTCGTCCTCTACAGCCCGCCGGGGCGGCTCGCCGTCGCGGCGGGCGGTGCGCGGCTGTTGCTGCGCGGGGTGAGGGCCGGCCGGTACCCGCGCGGCGGGAGCGTCCATCTGCGGCTGTGGACGGCCGAGCGGCTCGCCGCCTTCAGCGGGGCGACCTCGCTGACCGGGTCCTGGCTGGAGCGGTACGCGCGGGCCCTGGGCGCCCGGATCGGCCAGGACGTGGACCTGCACTCGCTGCCGCCGGTGACCGGCCTGCTCAAGATGGGCCGGGGTGCCGCCGTCGAGTCCGAGGTGGACCTGTCGGGGTACTGGCTGGACGGCGACCGGCTGGAGATCGGCGCGGTGAAGGTGGGCGCCGGTGCCGTGGTCGGCACGCGCAGCGTCCTCTTCCCCGGGTCCCGGGTGGGCAAGCGTGCCGAGGTGGCGCCGGGTTCCGCCGTGACGGGGCAGATCCCGACCGGGCAGCGCTGGGCCGGGGCGCCGGCGGTCAAGCTCGGCAAGGCGAAGCGGGCGTGGCCGGGGGACCGGCCGCAGCGGGGCACGTACTGGCGGGTGATGTACGGCGCGACCGGGTTCGGGCTGAGCGTGCTGCCGGTGCCGGCCGCCGTCGCGGCGCTGTTCGTGGCCCGGGTGTTCGTGGGCGCGGACGCCGGTCTCGGCGAGGCGCTGCGCGGGGCGGCGCTCGCCCTGGTTCCGGCGACGCTCGCGTTCGGCCTGGCGTACGCGCTGCTGCTCCTGGTCGCCGTACGGCTGCTGAGCCTCGGGCTGCGCGAGGGCACGCACCCGACGCACAGCCGGATCGGCTGGCAGGCGTGGACGGTCACCCAGCTGATGGACCGCTCCCGGGAGACGCTGTTCCCGCTGTACGCGGGGCTGATCACACCGGTGTGGCTGCGGCTGCTCGGCATGCGGGTCGGCCGGGGCGCCGAGGTGTCGACCGTGCTCGCGCTGCCGAGTCTGACGACGGTCGGCGACGGCGCGTTCCTCGCCGACGACACGCTGACGGCGCCGTACGAGCTCGGTGGCGGCTGGATGCGCATCGGGCGGGCGGAGATCGGGCGGCGGGCCTTCCTCGGCAATTCGGGGATGACGGCTCCGGGCCGCAGTGTGCCGGACGGCGGTCTGGTCGGTGTGCTGTCGGCGACGCCGAAGAAGGCGAAGAAGGGCAGTTCGTACCTGGGGCTGCCGCCGGTGCGGCTGCCGCGCGCGGCGCAGGGCGGCGACCGGAGCCGTACGTACGAACCGCCGGCCCGGCTGCTGTGGGCGCGGGGGCTGGTGGAGCTGTGCCGGCTGGTTCCGGTGTTCTGCTCGGCGGCGCTGGCCGTGCTGACGGTCGCCGCGCTGTGCGCGCTGGGGCCGTGGGCGTGGGTGTTCTCGGGCACGGTGCTGCTCGCCGCGGGTGTGCTCGGGTGTCTGGTCTCCGTCGTGGCGAAGTGGCTGCTGGTGGGCCGGCACCGTTCCGGCGAGCATCCGCTGTGGAGCGGTTTCGTGTGGCGCAACGAGCTGGCGGACACCTTCGTGGAGGTCGTGGCCGTGCCGTGGCTGGCGGGATCCGTGCCCGGTACGCCGCTGATGACGGCGTGGCTGCGGGGGCTCGGCGCCCGGATCGGCAGGGGTGCGTGGGTGGAGAGCTACTGGCTGCCGGAGTCGGATCTGGTGACGCTGGGGGACGCGGCCACGGTGAACCGGGGCTGTGTCCTGCAGACCCACCTCTTCCACGACCGGATCTTGCGGACGGATACTGTGGTCCTCCGTGAGGGCGCCACTCTGGGTCCGGGCGGAATCGTCCTGCCCGGCAGCACCGTCGGGGCCCGTTCCACCCTGGGTCCCGCGTCGCTGGTGATGGCGGCGGAGTCCGTTCCCGACGACACCCGCTGGCTGGGCAACCCGATCGAGGCCTGGCGTTCGTAGCAGAATTGACCTGATCGGACACGAAGGGCGGTACGGCGGCACGTCGAGCACAGGGCAGGGAGCAGTCGCGGCAGTGAGCGTTCAGCAGACAGCGGGACCGGACCCCTATTTCCCGGCCAACGGAGATCCCCGTTACCGGGTGCACCGGTACGAGCTCGCGCTGGACTACCGCCCCGGCCCGAACCGGCTCTCCGGCACCGCACGGATCAACGCCATAGCGGGCCGTTCCGCGCTGACCGAGTTCCAGCTGAACCTGGCCGACTTCCGGATCGGCCGGGTCCGGGTCGACGGCAAGGCCCCGCACTACACGCACCGGGGCGGCAGGCTGCGGATACGTCCGCCGAAGCCGGTGCGGGCAGGCGCCGCGTTCACCGTCGAGGTGCACTGGTCGGGCAATCCCAGGCCGGTGAGCAGCCCCTGGGGCGGGCTCGGCTGGGAGGAGCTGGAGGACGGGGCGCTGGTGGCGAGCCAGCCGGTCGGTTCGCCGTCCTGGTACCCGTGCAACGACCGGCCGGCCGACAAGGCCGCTTACCAGATCTCGGTCACCACGCCGTCCGCGTACGCGGTGGTGGCCGGCGGGCGTCTGCTGACGCGGACGGCGAAGGCGTCGACGACGACCTGGGTGTACGAGCAGCCCGCGCCGACCTCCAGCTATCTGGTGGGCCTGTCGATCGGCAAGTACCAGACGGTGCTGCTCGGCGACCCGGGCCTCGGGGGCGTGCCGCAGTCCGGGTACCTGCCCGCGCAGCTGCTTCCGGAGTTCTCCCGGGACTTCGCGCGCCAGCCCGCGATGATGGGGCTGTTCCAGGACCTGTTCGGGCCGTATCCGTTCGGCGAGTACGCCGTGGTGGTGACCGAGGAGGAGCTCGACGTCCCGGTCGAGGCGCAGGGTCTTTCGCTGTTCGGCTCCAATCACGTGGACGGGGCGCGGGGTTCGGAGCGGCTGATCGCGCACGAGCTGGCGCACCAGTGGTTCGGCAACAGCGTGACGATCGCGGACTGGCGGCACATCTGGCTGAACGAGGGGCTCGCGAAGTACGCCGAGTGGCTGTGGTCGGAACGCTCCGGCGGACGCCCGGCGCACCAGCTCGCGGCGGGCGCGCACCGGAAGCTGGCCGCGCTGCCGCAGGATCTGCTGCTGTCGGACCCGGGCCGCAAGCTGATGTTCGACGACCGGCTCTACGAGCGCGGCGGGCTCACGGTGCACGCGATCCGGTGCGCGATGGGCGACGAGGCCTTCTTCCGCATGCTGCGCGGCTGGGCGACGCTGCACCGGGGCGGCACGGTCACCACGTCGGTCTTCACCTCGCACGTCTCGCGCTACGCGGCCGAGCCGCTGGACGACCTGTTCACGGCGTGGCTGTACGAGACGGCACTGCCGCCGCTGCCGGGGCCCGCCGTGCAGCCGCCGGCCCGGCCCGCCCACCCGCCCACGTATCCGCCCGCGAACGCGGACCCGGCCCGGGTCCGGGGAGAATGACGCGATGACCAGCCGTTCCTGCCCTTGCGGGCTCCCCGAGCCGTACGCGCGCTGCTGCGGGCGCTTCCATCGCGGCGAGGCCGCGGCGCCGAGCGCCGAGGCGCTCATGCGGTCGCGTTACTGCGCCTTCGTGAAGGAGGACGAGGGGTACCTCCTGCGCACCTGGCATCCGCGGACGCGGCCGGCCCGGGTGGAGTTCGACCCAGGGACGCGGTGGACGGGCCTGGAGATCCTGGACACGGGCCAGGGCTCGGCGTTCCACACCACGGGGACCGTGACCTTCCGGGCCTCCTGGCGGGGCGGTTCGCTGCACGAGCGGAGCCGGTTCGAGCGGGTGGACGGGGCCTGGGTGTACGTGGACGGGGAGTTCCTGGACTGACCCGGCCCGCCCCGGGGCGGGCCGTCAGGGAGCCAGGACGTCCAGTTCCTGGAGGGCGCCGGCCGTGATCTCGCGGGTGAGCCGCTCGGCGCGCTCCGCGTCGCCCTCGCGGACGGCTTCGGCGAGCTGGACGTGCAGGGTGACGGCGGCGGGGTCGGGGTCCTCGAACATGACGTCGTGATGGGTGCGGCCGGACAGGACCTCCGCGACGACGTCTCCCAGACGGGCGAACATCTCGTTGCCCGACGCCTTGAGGATCACCCGGTGGAAGGCGACGTCGTGGACGAGATATCCCTCGAGCTGGTGCCCGCGTGAGGTGGCGACCATGCCGAGCGCGCACTCGGTGAGTTCCGCGCACTGCTCCGCGGTGGCGTGCCGGGCGGCCAGTCCCGCGGCGACGGGCTCGATCGCCGAGCGCAGGACGGTGAGGGAACGCAGCTGGTGGGGGCGGTCGGCGCCGGCCAGCCGCCAGCGGATGACCTGGGGGTCGTAGACGTTCCACTCGGCCTTGGGGCGCACCGTCACGCCCACGCGGCGGCGGGACTCGACCAGGTACATGGATTCGAGCACCCGGACGGCCTCGCGCATCACGGAACGGGACACCTCGAAGCGCTGCGCGAGTTCGTCGGTGCGCAGCACGCTCCCCGGCGGGTAGTCGCCTGCCGTGATCGCCGGTCCGAGGGTTTCCAGTACGTGTCCGTGCAGCCCCCGGCCCCCTGTGGTCATGGAGTCAGCGTACGAGGTCGACACCGGGAACAAAAAGTCAGACTTATATGTCACACACTCTTGTATTCGTCGTACCTAATGCGTTTCAGTGTCGTCGACATCGGATGTCGACGAAGACAGCGAGAACGTGATGCAGCACAGTCCCACCCCCCATGTCGTCGTGGTCATGGGCGTCGCAGGCACCGGGAAGACCACCATCGGGCCGTTGCTCGCGGCCCGGCTCGGCGTGCCCTACGCCGAGGGCGACGACTTCCACCCGCGGGCCAACATCGCCAAGATGTCGGCCGGGACGCCGCTGACCGACGAGGACCGGTGGCCGTGGCTGGACGCCATCGGGCACTGGGCGCACGACCGGGCCGGGCTCGGCGGCGTGGTCAGCAGCTCGGCGCTCAAGCGCGCCTACCGGGACCGGCTGCGGGCGGCGGCGCCCGGGATCGTCTTCGTCCACCTGACCGGTACCCGTGAACTCATCGAGGACCGGATGTCGCACCGCACGGGGCACTTCATGCCCACGGCGCTCCTGGACTCGCAGTTCGCCACGCTCCAGCCGCTGGCCGCGGACGAGGCGGGCGTCGAGGTGGACGTGTCCGGCGAGCCCGCCGAGATCAGCGAGCGGGCCGTGGCGGCGCTCGGCGCCCTCGGGCCGGACCGGCCGTAGCACCCCGCGCGCAGGGCCCCGGCACCCCGGGCCCCGCCGTCGTGCCCGCGGCGCACCCCCCTACCCCGTAACCCACGACAACGCTGTCACCCCGGCGGCAGCGCGCACCATCCTCCCCTCGTCCGTTCCTCAAGCAAGGAAACAACCGTGACCAGACTCAGTGTCGAGATGCTGGCAGCGGACACCGTCGAACCGATCACCTCGGCGGGCCACGCTCGACTGGGCATAGCCGTGCTGCTGGGCATAGCCGTCATCGTCCTGCTCATCACCAGGTTCAAGCTGCACGCCTTCCTCGCCCTGACCATCGGCTCGCTGGCCCTCGGCGCGTTCGCCGGCGCCCCGCTCGACAAGGCCATCGTCAGCTTCACCACCGGACTCGGCTCGACCGTGGCCGGCGTCGGTGTCCTGATCGCCCTCGGCGCGATCCTCGGCAGGCTGCTCGCCGACTCGGGCGGCGCCGACCAGATCGTCGACACGATCCTGGCGAAGGCGGGCGGGCGCGCCATGCCGTGGGCGATGGTGCTGATCGCCTCGGTGATCGGCCTGCCGCTGTTCTTCGAGGTCGGCATCGTGCTGCTGATCCCGGTGGTCCTGATGGTCGCCAGGCGCGGCAACTACTCGCTGATGCGCATCGGCATCCCGGCGCTCGCGGGCCTGTCGGTGATGCACGGTCTGATTCCCCCGCACCCCGGCCCGCTGGTCGCGATCGACGCGGTCGAGGCGAACCTGGGCCTCACCCTCGCGCTCGGCGTCCTGGTCGCCGTCCCCACGGTGATCGTCGCCGGTCCGGTGTTCTCCCGGTACGCGGCCCGCTGGGTGGACGTCCAGGCTCCCGACCGCATGGTCCCGGCGCGTGCCTCGGAGGACCTGGAGAAGCGTCCGAGCTTCGGCGCCACCCTCGCCACCATGCTGCTCCCGGTGGTGCTGATGCTGGCCAAGGCTCTGGTGGACATCGTCGTCGACGATCCGGCGGACATGACGCAGCGCGTCTTCGACGTCGTCGGAGCGCCGCTGATCGCGCTGCTCGCGGCGGTGATCGTGGGCATGTTCACGCTGGGCCGTGCGGCCGGCTTCACCAAGGACCGGATCGCGGAGACCACCGAGAAGTCCCTCGCGCCCATCGCCGGCATCCTGCTCATCGTCGGCGCGGGCGGCGGCTTCAAGCAGACGCTGATCGACTCCGGTGTGGGCCGGATGATCCTGGAGATCTCCGAGGACTGGTCGATCCCCGCGCTGCTGCTGGCCTGGCTGATCGCGGTGGCGATCCGGCTCGCGACCGGTTCGGCGACCGTCGCCACCATCTCGGCGGCCGGTCTGGTCGCGCCGCTCGCGGCCGACATGTCGACCACGCACACCTCGCTGCTCGTCCTCGCGATCGGCGCGGGCTCGCTCTTCTTCAGCCACGTCAACGACGCCGGCTTCTGGCTGGTGAAGGAGTACTTCGGCCTGGACGTCGGCCAGACGGTCAAGACCTGGTCCGTCATGGAGACGATCATCTCGGTGGTGGCCGGAGGACTGGTGCTGCTGCTGTCCCTCGTCATCTAGGGACGCCCGGACCGTGACCGGGCGGGCCGTGGGGAGAGCCGGGTCCGGCCCTCCCCACGGCCCGCTCGTCGTCCTCGGGTCCGGTCACGGCCCGGTCGCCGCCGGCACCCGGCCGTACCCCGGTCGTCGTCGGTGTCCGCTCACGGCCGCCACAGCGGATGCTCGCGATCGGCCCACTGACGGCTCACCGATCCCGTGCGCAGGCCCCGCCGGGCCTCCGGGTCGCCCAGCGCCATGCCGATGTGGCCCCCGAGGACGATGCCGACGGTGAGGGCCAGCCAGTCGTGGACGAAGGTCGCCGACGTGCGCCACGTCAGCGGGGCGAGATGGGTGAACCACATCAGCAGGCCGGTGCCCAGCATCACCAGCGTGGCCCCGGCGATCCAGGCCGCGTAGATCTTCTGCCCGGCGTTGAACTTGCCCGCCGGGCGGGAGGCGTGGTCCTTGTCGCGGCGCAGCGCCGCCTTCAGCCACACCCGGTCGTGCGGGCCGAAGCGGTTCAGGAAACCCAGGTCGCGGCGGAACGCGCGGGAGGCCAGACCCGCCAGGACCGGCAGCGGGAGCGCCACACCGGCCAGCTCGTGGACACGGACGACGAGCTCGCGGCGGCCGACGAGTTCGGCGAACTGGGGGATGTAGAGGCAGGCCGCGGTGGCCACGCACACCCCCATCAGCGCGGCGGTGACCCGGTGCACCCAGTGCTCGGCACGGGTGAAGCGCCGTACGCGGGAGGAGTGCGCGGACACGGCCGGCACCCCGTCAGCTCGTGGGTTCATCGTCGCGTCCGTTCGAGCGGCCGACCCAGGCGTCGACGTCGTACCCCCGCTTCTCCCAGTACCCGGGACGGACGTCCTCGGTGACCGTGATGCCGGAGAGCCACTTGGCGGATTTGTAGAAGTACATCGGGGCCACGTAGAGGCGGACGGGACCGCCGTGGTTGTGGCCGACGGGCTTGTCCTGCATGCGCAGGGCCACCAGGACGTCCGGGCGGTAGGCCTGGCGCAGGCTGAGGCTCTCCGTGTACGCCCCGTCGAAGCAGGTGAAGCGGATCGCCCCGGCCGAGGGACGCACTCCGGCGGCGTCGAGGAGGTGCGACAGGCGTACGCCCTCGAAGGGGGTGCTCGGCACCCGCCAGCCGGTGACGCACTGGACATCGTGCACCAGACGGGTCTGGGGCAGGGCGCGCAGGTCGGCGAGGGTGTAGCTGGTGGGGCGGTCGACCAGGCCGTCGACGGTGAGGCGGTAGTTCGTCTCGTTCTTGTGGGGGACGGAGGCGGTCACCGAGTAGTAGCGGAAACCGCCGCCGTTGGGCAGCAGTCCCGTCAGGCCCGTGGGGTCCTTCTGGGAGGCTCCGGCGAGGAACGCGTCCGTCGCGCGCTGGAGCGCGGGGGCGGTCAGGACGCCGAGGGCGCCGAGCCCGAGCGTGCCGAGCAGCACCCGGCGGCCGATGGGTCTGCCGTGCTCCGCGAACGCCTCGTGTTCCTCGCGCTCCGCACGGACTTCGCGGGCCTCGTGGGCTCCGCGGTCCCCGTGGGCCTCACCGGCCCCACGGTCCTCGCGTGCTTCACGGGTTTCACGGGCGTCGCCGTCTTCCGGAGCACGCCGCTCGGGACGTTCCGGCTCGCGGGGCTCCGGCCGCTCCCGCTCTCCCGGCCTCGGTCGCTCCGGGTCCGATCCCCCGGACCTTTCAGTGTTCACCTCTTGATTCGAGCACCCGCGACCCCCAAAAAGCCAGGGGTCGCGGGTGCTCGTCAGCGTTCCGTCATCTCTTCTCACCCACGGTCCGGGGGTGTGGGCCGCGAAGAGGACGGCGGGGCCCCGTCAGGAGGCGGACTCGGCCGCCTTGTCCAACTGGAACGCCTCGTTGCCGAGGCCGATCCGGGCGTGCGCCTCGGGCTTGCGGGAGCGCAGCACCAGACCCTGGACCAGTCCGACGACCAGCGCGGCCCCGATGACGGCGGGCAGCAGCACGTTCAGGACGGAGTCGGGGCCCGAGCCGACGAGCACGTCGAAGTCCTTGACCGTGTAGACCGCGATGACGAGCAGGGCGAGGCCCGCGAGCGCGGAGGTGACCAGGCGCCAGGACTGGGCGCGGGCCGCGCCGCGGCGGACGAAGAACACGACGACCGAGAGCGAGGCGGCCGCCATCAGGAGGGTGACGCCGAGCGCTCCCACGTTGCCGCCCCAGGTGAACAGCCGGAGCACGGGCGCGGTCGGGTCGCCGGCCGGCTTGTCGTCGGACAGGGCGAAGCCGCCGACCACGACCAGGGAGACGACGGTGTGCAGGAGCGAGCCGGTGCCGGGGGCGCCGCTGGCCTCGGAGGTGCGGCCGAAGGCCCTGGGCAGCAGACCCTCGCGGCCCATGGCGAAGGCGTACCGGGCGACGACGTTGTGGAAGCTGAGCAGCGCCGCGAACATGCCGGTCACGAACAGCACGTGCAGGACGTCGGTGAAGGTGGAGCCGAGCCGCGACTCGGTGAGGAAGAACAGGAGTCCGGCGCTCTGCTTCTGGGACGTGCCCACGATCGCGGAGGGTCCGGTGGCGACGGTGAGGGCCCAGGAGCTGATCGCGAAGAAGACGGCGACGAATCCGATCGCCAGGAACATCACGCGCGGCACGAGGATGTGCGGGCGGCTGGTCTCCTCGGCGTACACCGGGGCCTGTTCGAAGCCGGTGAAGGCCGCGATGCAGAAGCACAGCGCGGTGCCGACGCCCGCCCCGGTGAGCGTGTCCGGGTTGAAGGCGTGCAGCGACAGGCCGGCCCCGGCCGGGTCGCCGACGGCCGCGACGTCGAAGACGACGACGAGGGTCACCTCGATGACCAGCAGCACGCCGAGCACCCAGGCGTTGACGTCGATCTTGAGCCAGGCCAGCGCGCCCACGACGAGCACGGCGGCCAACGCCGGTATCCACCAGACGACCTCGGTGTCGAGGTAGGTGGCGAACAGCCCGGAGACCTCGAAGCCGAAGAGGCCGTAGATGCCGACCTGGAGCGCGCTGTAGGCGACGAGGGCGACCGCGGCGGCGCCCGCTCCGGGGGTGCCGCCGAGTCCGCGCGAGATGTACGCGTAGAAGGCGCCCGCGTTGTGGACGTGCCGGCTCATCTCGGCGTACCCGATGCTGAAGAGCACGAGGACGATGCCGAGGATGACGAAGAGCAGCGGCTGTCCGACGATGCCCATCACCGCGAATGTGGTGGGCATGACACCCGCGACCACCATGAGCGGGGCGGTCGCCGCGAGGACGGACAGCAGCAGGCCGGCCGTGCCCAGCCGGCCGGCGCGCAGGGCCCGGTCCTGCCCCTTGAACGTGCTGATGCCGGCGCCGCCGGCGTCCGGTCTTCCCGTGCTCGACGTACTCGGTGTGCTCGAACTGCCCGTCGTCATCGCGGGGTCGTCCTTTCGGATGGTCGGTCTTCGGGGGGCGTTCACACCGTGCCGAGCACGCGGTCGCGCGCGGCACGGAAGGCTTGGTACCCGTCGCGGTCCGGGTAGGACCACGGAGCCGCGGTCGGATGCTCCGCGATGCGGAGGAACAGGGCGGCGGCCTCGCCGTCCCTGCCCTCGCAGATCTTGGCGTGGGCGAGGAAGTTGAGGTCGACGAGCCGGCGCGGATGGTCGCCGTGCTCCCACTCCAGCCACCAGTCGAAGGCGGCCTTCATCACCTGGCGGGCCCGGCGTCCGGCCCAGTGTCCGGAGGCGACCGGGTCGGCGGGCCCGTTCCCGGCGCCGGCGAGCACACGGAAGCGCTCGGCGTGCGCGACGACCGGGAGGATCGCGAGCGGCGAGTCGGCCGGCGCCTGCTCGGCCGACCAGTTGGCGAAGTCGTACACCTCGTGGAGCGGGTCCTGGCCCGCGTCGGCGCGGCGCTCGGCGAGCCGGGCGACCATCAGGTGGTGCGCGTGGTGGTGGACGGCGTGCCGGTGGCGCACCTCGTCGAAGAGGCGGACCACGTCGTCCTCGGCCCCCAGCATGCGCTCCAGGAGGAGGAGGCCGAGCCAGGGCGTCGGGTCGTGCGGCGCCAGGTCCGCCGCCCGGCGGCAGGCCTCGCGGGCGGTGTCCGGGCGTTCCTTGCCGTGCAGGGCGCGCTCGACGGTGGCGCAGCCGAGCAGCACGGCCGCGTCGACGGACTCCGGTTCGGCGAGCTGCCAGTCGCGGGTCCAGGCGAGGGCCGCGGACTCCTGCGCGAGGACGGTGACGCGATGACCGCGGCGGTCCCAGTCGTCGCCGGTCGCCGCGAGCAGGTCGCGGACGTCGGTCCACCGCCCCTGGTTCAACGAGGTACGTGCGACTGCGAGTTCGGCGTCGTCGAGGGCGGCGTCGAAGGCCTGGGACGTCCGCTTGCGGCCGCGGCCCAGGGGTGGGGGTGGTGACACCGCTGCTCAACCTCACAGGCGCGGTTCGTCAATGGGTGATCACGCACAGCAAACCCGGAGCCACCGGTTCAAGTCAAGCTCCGGCCAAGTCGCTACACGTGTCAACTGCCTCTGTGTGCGCCACAGTTGAATGCACCCCGCTGTGAACGCCCCGAAGGGCCGCCGCTTGCACACGACGTGAACAGCCGTCTTGCGTTTTCCGCCTGGACGGCGGCCGCGCCGGAGCGTGCCGGTCCGCCGTCCCGGAGCGATGGCCTGAACGGCCGCCCGGCGTCACCCGCCGGACGGCCGCCGGTCCCCGGAGGCGTCAGCTCACCGCCCCGGCCGCCGCCCGGCCCGCCGCGCGGCCGGAGAAGAGGCAGCCGCCGAGGAAGGTGCCCTCCAGCGCCCGGTATCCGTGGACTCCGCCGCCGCCGAACCCGGCGGCCTCACCGGCGGCGTACACACCCTCCAGCGGGTCGCCGCCCTCGGTCAGCACCCGCGAGGAGAGGTCCGTCTCCAGACCTCCGAGGGTCTTGCGGGTGAGGATGTTGAGCCGCACCGCGATCAGCGGGCCGGCAGCGGGGTCGAGGATGCGGTGCGGGGGCGCCGTGCGGATCAGCTTGTCGCCGAGGTAGTTGCGGGCCCCGCGGATCGACATGACCTGGAGGTCCTTGGTGAAGGGGTTGGCGATCTCCCGGTCCCGGGCGACGATCTCGCGGCGCAGCGCCGCCTCGTCGATGAGCGGCTTCTCGGTGAGCGCGTTCATCCCGCGCACCAGCGCGCCCAGGTCCTTCTCGACGACGAAGTCGACGCCGTTGTCCATGAACGCCTTGACCGGTCCGGGCACGTCCGCGCGGGCCCGGCCGAGGACGCCCCGGACCGACTTGCCGGTCAGGTCGGGGTTCTGCTCGGAGCCGGAGAGCGCGAACTCCTTGCCGATGATCTTCTGATCCAGCACGAACCAGGTGTAGTCGTACCCGGTCCTCATGATGTGCTCGAGGGTGCCGAGCGTGTCGAAGCCCGGGAAGAGCGGTACCGGCAGCCGGTTGCCGCGCGCGTCCAGCCAGAGGGAGGAGGGGCCCGGCAGGATGCGGATGCCGTGCTTGTCCCAGATGGGGTTCCAGTTCTGGATGCCCTCGGTGTAGTGCCACATCCGGTCGCGGTTGATGAGGCGGGCGCCGGCCTCCTCCGTGATCCCGAGCATGGCGCCGTCGACGTGCGCGGGGACACCGGAGATCATCCGCTCGGGCGGGGTGCCGAGGCGCTCGGGCCAGTTGGCGCGCACGAGGTCGTGGTTGCCGCCGATGCCGCCGGAGGTCACGATCACCGCCTGGGCCCTGAGCTCGAAGGCGCCGGTGACCGTACGGCTGCTGGCCCGGCCGCGCTCGATGCCGGACGGCTCCAGGACCTCCCCGGTGACGGTGTCGACGGAGCCCGCGCTGCGGGACAGGCCGGTGACCCGGTGCCGGAACCGCAGCTCGACCAGACCGCGGGCGCCCCCCTCCCGCACCCGCCGCTCGAAGGGCGCGACGAGGCCGGGCCCGGTCCCCCAGGTGATGTGGAAGCGCGGCACCGAGTTGCCGTGCCCGTTGGCGTCGTAGCCGCCGCGCTCGGCCCAGCCCACCACCGGGAAGAAGCGCACGCCCTGCGCGTGCAGCCAGGGCCGCTTCTCGCCGGCCGCGAAGTCGACGTAGGCCTCGGCCCACCGGCGCGGCCAGTGGTCCTCGGGCCGGTCGAAGGCGGCCGTGCCCATCCAGTCCTGGAGGGCCAGCTCGTGCGTGTCCTTGATCCGCATGCGGCGCTGCTCGGGCGAGTCGACGAAGAAGAGCCCGCCGAAGGACCAGTGCGCCTGGCCGCCGATCGACTGCTCGGGCTCCTGGTCGAGGAGGATCACCTTGCGGCCGGCGTCGACGAGCTCCGCGGTCGCCGCGAGGCCCGCGAGCCCCGCTCCGATGACGATCACATCTGCGTCGTAGGCCATGGGCCCGTCCTCTCGGCATTCCGACGGGCCCGGTCGGGCCCGGCGTCACGGGGGACGACCTGATGACGTCTGTCACGGACCGATCGGCGGCGTCGCTGGTTGGTGGGACATCGATACCGGCCGGCCGTGCGGCCGACCAGCACTTGTTACTGATCGGTCCGAATCCTTCGGCACGAAAGGTGACCGAGTCAACCGCCCGGTTCCGGTTGTTCCCGGGGGCGGGCGCGCGGACCATGGCACTACAGTCGGCGGGATACGCACCACTGGCCCGCCCCGACTCCTGACGCATCGAGGTACCCAGCGTGTCGGTACTGGTTCTGGTCCTCGCCGTGAGCGCGGCCTGCTGCCTCGGCTTCGGCTTCGTGCTCCAGCAGAACGCCGCCTCGCACGCGCCGCTGAGCGACTTCCTCTCCCCCCGCATCCTGCTCGACCTCATCCGGGTACCGCGCTGGCTGGGCGGCATCGGGCTCATGGTGTGCGGCATGGTCCTCGGGGCGATCGCGCTCGGCAACGGCGAGCTCTCGCTGGTGGAACCGCTCCTGGCGACCAACCTCCTGTTCGCGCTCGCACTCTCCCGCCACCAGACGAAACAGCCGCTCGGCCGGCAGGGCTGGGCCGGACTCCTGCTGCTCGCGGGCGGGGTCACGGCGTTCATCGTGGCCGGGCAGCCCCAGGGCGGCGAGGCGGTCAGCGACCCGCTGCGGCACTGGCTGATCATCGGGATCGTGGTCGGTCTCGCCCTCCTGCTCACCACCCTCGCGAAACGGTCCCGGCTCAGCGCCGGACCCGTGTTGCTCGCCACCGCCGCGGGGCTCCTGTACGGGCTGCAGGACGCGCTCACCCGCATCAGCGGGCAGCGGTTCAGCGCCGGCGGACTGGGCGAGCTGCTCACGGGCTGGCAGCCGTACGCGGTGCTCGTCCTCGGGGTGACCGGGCTGATCCTCGTCCAGAGCGCCTTCGAGACCGCGCCGCTGCGGATGTCGCTGCCCGCCCTCACCGCCGCCCAGCCCCTGGCCGGCATCGCCTGCGGGGTGGGCTTCCTCGGGGACCAGCTCCGCACCGACCCCGGCGCGCTGGCCTGGCAGGCCGCGGGGCTCGCGGGCGTCGTGACGGGGATCGTCCTGCTGGGCATGCACCCGGCGATGCCCTCGGGCACGGCGGAACCGGAACACTCGCGAGACCTCCAGCCGCACTGAACGGCCCCCGGCGCACCACCGTCGGCGGTTTTCCTCCGGCGCCGCCCCGGCACCCCGCGCACCACCCGGACGGCCGTGAGCGCCCCTGCGCGGGGCCGGAAACTGCTTGGATGGACCCCATGAGTGCCGCTGACGAGATCCTCGACATCGTGGACGAGAACGACGAGGTCATCGGGCAGTCCCCGCGCGGGGAGGCGTACGCGCGCGGGCTGCGCCACCGGGCCGTGTTCATCGAGGCCCGGGACGCCCGGGGCCGGCTCTTCGTCCACCGGCGTACCCCCACCAAGCTGGTGTTCCCCTCGTTCTACGACATGTTCGTGGGCGGAGTCGTGGGCGCGGGCGAGTCCTACGACGACGCGGCGCTCCGCGAGGCCGAGGAGGAGCTCGGCGTCTCCGGCCTCCCCCGGCCGACCCCCCTGTTCAAGTTCCTGTACGACAACGGGGCCGGCGCGACCTGGTGGTCGGCCGTGTACGAGGTCCGCTGCGAGCTCGAGGTGAACCCGCAGGTGGAGGAGGTCGCCTGGCACGACTTCCTCACCGAGGACGAGGTGGAGCGCCGCCTGGACGAGTGGACGTGGGTGCCGGACGGCCTCGCGGCCTACGAACGGCTCACGGACTACCGCGCGATGGACTGAACCGTCCGGCCCCCCTCGGGCGGTACCCGGGGAGCCCCGCGCGAAGCTCCCCGGTAGGGTCCTGGGCGTGATCGAGCTCGTGCGCAATGTCCGGCTGTGGTTCGCGCCGCAGGAGATCCGGCACGAGGGCAAGACCCCTGACTACCGGTTCTCCCTGGCCAACGAGCGGACCTTCCTGGCCTGGCTGCGCACCGCGCTCGCGCTCATCGGCGGCGGCTTCGCCGTGGACCAGTTCCTGCCGGACCTGCGCTGGGCCTGGCGGGCGGGCCTCGCCCTGGCGCTGCTGGCGGCGGGCGTGCTCTGCGCGCTGCGGGCCGTCAACCACTGGATACGCTGCGAACGGGCGATGCGGCGCGGCGAGGACCTGCCGGTGTCGCGCTTCCCGGCGGTGCTGAGCATCGTCGTCGCGGTCGTCGCGGTCGCGATGGTCGTCGTCGTCCTCGTCGGCTGGGCGGGATGACCACCCCCCTCCGGGAGGAGCGCGACCCGGGCCTCCAGCCGGAACGCACCCGGCTGGCCTGGCGCCGTACGACCCTCTCCTGCACCGTCGCCGCGGTGCTCGCCGCGAAGGCGGCCCTGCACGAGCGGGACTCGGCCGCCGGGATCGTGGCGTTCGCGTTCTGCTGCGTCCTCTGGCTGGCCTTCCTGGCCCTCGCCCACCGCCGCATCCGGATCCTGGCGGCCGCGGGCCCGGCGGGCCCCTCCGCGCTCGCGCCCCGGCACGCCACGGCGGCGGCGCTGTGCACGGTGGCGCTGGCCGTGTTCGCGGTGGCGCTGGTTTTCTAGGGCGTGCCGTCCGGATCGTCCGGCGAGACGCCGATCACGTTTCGCGCAGCCGCTGGACGACATACCGACTGGTCGGCATCATGGTCCTGTCCCGTTCCCGTGTGCTGAGGAGCAATGATGAGCCCGGACCACCCGCCAGGTCTCGATCTCGACCGGCTGCGCGGACTGCTCGACCGTGAGCGGCCCGGACTCGTGAACGGCCCACTGACGGGCCGGCTGATCGAGGGCGGACGGTCGAACCTCACGTACGCGGTCTCCGACGGCACCGGCCGTTGGGTCGTACGACGGCCCCCGCTCGGCCACGTGCTGGCCACGGCGCACGACATGAAGCGCGAGCACCGGGTGATCAGCGCGCTGCACCCGACGGCCGTGCCGGTCCCCGACCCCGTGCTCCTGTGCGAGGACGAGTCGGTGCTCGGCGCGCCCTTCTACGTCATGGAGTTCATGGAGGGCACCCCCTACCGCACCGCGGACCAGCTCGCCCCGCTCGGTCCGCAGCGCACCCGCGACGCGGTGCTCGGCCTGGTGGACACTCTGGTCGAACTGCACGCGGTGGACCCCGCCGAGGTCGGCCTCGCCGACTTCGGCCGCCCCGAGGGTTTCCTCGACCGGCAGCTGCGGCGCTGGGGCAAGCAGCTGGACGCCTCCCGCAACCGCGAGCTCACCGGCATCGACGAACTGCACGCGGCGCTGGGCCGGGAACTGCCCTCCTCCCCCGCGCCCACCGTCGTGCACGGCGACTACCGGCTCGACAACGTGCTGATCGGGCCCGACGACCGGATCAGGGCGATCCTGGACTGGGAGATGTCCACGCTCGGCGACCCGCTCACCGACCTCGGGCTGCTCGTCATGTACAGCACGCGCCTGGAGCTGCCGAACTCCCCCATCAGCACGACCGCCTCGGCCGCGGGCCACCCGCCGGCGAGCGAGATCGTCGAACGGTACGCCGCGCGCTCGGGGCGCGACGTCTCCGCGGTCTCCTGGTACACGGCCTTCGCCTGGTTCAAGCTGGCCGTGATCCTGGAGGGCATCCACTACCGCTACACCAAGGGCCAGACGGTCGGCGCGGGCTTCGACCGCATCGGCGAGCTGGTGCCCGTCTTCATCGAGCACGGCCTGACCACCCTCCAGGAAGGCTGATCCGCCATGGACTTCGCATTCGACGCGCGCACCGAAGAACTGCGCGGGAAGCTGCTCGCCTTCATGGACGAGTACGTCTATCCGGCGGAGGCCGTCGCGGAGGAGCAGCGCGCCCTGCTGGCCTCGCCGTGGGACACGCCCGCCGTGGTGGGCGAGCTGAAGGCCGAGGCCCGCAGGCAGGGTCTGTGGAACCTGTTCCTGCCGGACTCCGAGTACGGCGCCGGGCTGACCAACCTCCAGTACGCGCCGCTCGCCGAGATCACCGGCCGCAGCCCGCACCTGGCGCCCACCGCGCTGAACTGCGCCGCCCCGGACACCGGGAACATGGAGGTGCTCGCCCAGTTCGGTGACGAGCGCCAGCGCAAGCAGTGGCTGGAGCCGCTGCTCGCCGGGGAGATCCGCTCCGCGTTCGCGATGACGGAGCCCGAGGTCGCCTCCTCCGACGCCACGAACATCACCACGCTCATCGAGCGCGACGGCGACGACTACGTCATCACCGGCCGCAAGTGGTACATCTCCGGGGCGATGAACCCCGACTGCAAGATCTTCATCGTGATGGGCAAGACCGACCCGGACGGCGCGGACATCCGCCGCCAGCAGTCGATGGTCCTGGTCCCGCGCGACACCCCGGGCCTGGAGGTCCGGCGCGCGATGCAGGTGTACGGCTACGAGGACCACTCCCACGGCGGGCACGCGGAGGTCGTCCTCGACCGCGTCCGGGTCCCGGTGAGCAACCTGGTCGGCGAGGAGGGCGGCGGTTTCGCCATCGCGCAGGCGCGGCTCGGTCCGGGCCGGATCCACCACTGCATGCGGCTGATCGGCATGGCCGAGCGGGCCATCGAGCTGATGTGCCGCCGGGCGGTGTCCCGTACGGCGTTCGGCAAGCCGCTGGCCCAGCAGGGTGTCGTGCAGAACTGGATCGCCGACGCCCGGGTGGCCGTCGAGCAGCTGCGGCTGCTGGTGCTGAAGACGGCCTGGATGATGGACACGGTGGGCAACAAGGGCGCCCACACCGAGATCCAGGCCATCAAGATCGCCACTCCGCGGACGGTCGTGGACATCCTCGACAAGGCGGTCCAGCTGCACGGCGCGGGCGGTGTCAGTCAGGACTTCCCGCTGGCCGAGCTGTGGGCCTCGGCGCGGACGCTGAAGCTCGCGGACGGTCCCGACGAGGTCCACCAGCGCTCGCTGGCCCACCGGGAGATCAAGAGGTACGTCTGACGCGGTGACGCGCCGGTGCTTCCCCGTGCCCTCGTGCGCCGTTGAGTGCGGACCGCGCATGTGGTGTCGTACGTCTCTCGGAATCGGCCGACAGCGGCCGACGGCTCGTACGAGGGATCGGGGGAACGGTGACGAACCTGCGGGAAGCGCCGGAGTGGGGCGCTGCGGCGGAGTCGCGGGTGACTCTGGAACGACTGCTGTCCGTCGTGGGCCCCGGAGCGCTGGAGCTGGACACCGCTCCTGGCGGCCTGGCCGGGGCCGTCGCCGGCGTCGCCGTCCTCGATGTGCTGGAACCCCAGTTCCTGCCGCGGGAGTTACTCCTCGCGGTCGGCGTCGACGCGGAGTCGGCGCACGCGGTGGACCTGCTGCGCCGGGCAGGTGACGCCGGCGTGGCGGGCGTGGTGTTCGGGCCGGGCCGCTCCGAGCGGGCGGCGAAGGAACTGCGGACGGTCGCCGAGGAGAGCGGCACCGCGGTGCTTTCCCGCACCGCCTGGTGCACCTGGGCCCAACTGGTCGGCCTGCTGCGAGCGGGGCTGGCCGCGGCGGGTGCTCCGCCGGTGCCCGCCACCCGGGGCCTGGTACCGGGTGACCTCAATGGACTCGCCGACGCGGTGGCCGTGCTGGTCGGAGGCGCGGTGACCATCGAGGACACCGAGTCCCGGGTGCTGGCCTACTCCTCGACCGAGGAGAACGTGGACGAGATCCGCCGGCTCACCATCCTCGGCCGGCGGGTTCCCCCGTGGCGGGTGGCGGCCATGCGCGAAGCCGGGTTCTTCCGGGCCCTGTGGGGGACGGACGACGTCCTGCACCGACGAGCCCAGGACGAGATCCCCGAGCGGCTGGTCGGTGCCGTCAGGGCGGGTGGTGAGGTGCTGGGATCCATCTGGGTGGCCGCCGTCGCGGGACGTCCGCTGCCCCCCGGAGCCTCCGAGGCCCTGCGCGCGGCGACCCACACCGCCGCCGCACACCTGCTCCACGCCCGCACGCGCGGTGCGGACGACCGTCTGGCGGAGGACGCGGCGCGCGCGCTGATGGAGGGCCGCGGCTCACCCGAGGTACTGGCCGAACGCGCCTCGCTGCCGGCGAGGGAGCCCTGCGCCGTGCTGGCGGTGGGCCTGGGGTCCGGCACCCACGGTGACGACGACCTGCCGAGGCTCCACGCGCTGCTCGCCCTGCGCTGCGCCGTGTTCGGACACCGGGCGGTGGTCGTTCCGGCGGGCGGCAGAATCCTCGTGCTGGTGAGCCGGCTCGACGAGAACCCCCGCCGCTCCCGTGAACAGCTGGCACGCCTGGGAGAAGCGCTGGCCAGAGAGCTGTCGTCCACGACGGACGCCCCGGTGAGGGTCGGGTTGGGAGACGTCGCCCCCGGGCCGGCACAGGCTGCCGAGTCCCGCCGGTCGGCGGAGCTGGCCCTCAAAGCGCTCACCCGGACCGCGGGGCCGCGCACTGTCGCGCGCGCCGAGGACGTCGCGGACACGGTCGGCATCATGGCGGTCGTCGAGGCGCTGGGGGCGGTGACGCTGCCGCCCGGGACGTCGGTGGCGCGGCTGGCCGCGTTCGACGCCGAGCACGGCGGCAGCCGACTCGTCCCGAGCCTGCGGGCGTACCTGGACCACTTCGGCGACGTGACCGCCGCCTCACGCGTGCTCGCGGTGCACCCCAACAGCCTGCGGCACCGGCTGCGCCGGATCACGGAGGTCTCGGGACTGGACCTCGACGACTCCGGCGCCCGCTTGCTGGCGGAACTGCAACTGCGCCTGCTGGACCCCGGCGACGGGACGGGAAGCGGTCCGGCCCCGCGGCAGTGAGGCGGGGCCGCCCGGTCCGGCGCTTGTCCGATGGCATCACCGAGCGGTGTCGTCTTCGTCGGTGCGCACAACGGCGTGGCCCCTCGTGCCCGGACAGCGGGTCCGGTCGCGCCCTGCGCGGCGGATCGTTTGACGCCCCGCCGAAGACGGCGTCCGGTCGCGGCGAGCAGCCTGGTACTCCGCCCGGGGTTCCCCGGGCTCCGCGAACCCGACCCCGGAGGGCTCACATGACCGGTCCGACCCATGCCGCCGTGCGGCGTGAACGCATTCTTCAGGCGGCCGTGCGGCAGGGCCTGCTGGACCCCGAGCAGTCCCTGCTGGCCGCCTTCGTCGACCTGGACGGCGTCGAGGCGACGGTGGGTGGCCTGCACCGTGCCTTTCCCGGCTCGGTCCCCGTCCTCCACTCCTTCGCGGCCAAGGCGAACTCCCTCGTGCCCGTCCTGGCGGAACTGGAACGCGCGGGCATGGGCTGCGAGGTCGCCACCGCGGGCGAGCTGGCACGGGCGCTGGCAGCCGGTTTCCCGCCCGAGCGGATCGTCTTCGACTCCCCCGCCAAGACGCGCGGGGAACTCGAGCGCGCCCTGGGCCTGGGTGTGGCCGTCAACGCGGACAACTTCCAGGAACTGGCGAGGATCGACCGGATGCTCGACGGCCGGCCTCCCCTGTCGCACCTCGGGGTGCGCATCAACTCCCAGGTCGGCGGCGGTGCCATCGCCGCGATGAGCACGGCCACGAGCACCTCGAAGTTCGGTGTTCCATTGTCGGACCCGGGGGTCCGGCGACGATTGCTACAGGCGTTCCGGGACTACCCGTGGCTGACGTGGATCCACACGCATGCCGGATCACAGGGCTGCCCGCTCGACCTCATGGCCCGTGGGGTGGCGCAGGCCGTGGAGTTCGCCGAGGAGGTCGACGCCGTCCTCGGCGAGCGTCGGATCGTCGGCATCGACATCGGCGGCGGGCTGCCCGTCAACTTCGCCGACGACGAGATCAGCCCCACCTTCGACACCTACGTCGCGCACCTGCGCGCGCACGCCCCGGCGCTCTTCGAGCGCGGGTACCGGGTGGTCACCGAGTTCGGGCGCTCCGTCCTCGCGAAGAACGGCTTCATGGCGGCGTACGTCGAGTACACCAAGAGCGCGGGAGGCCGGCCGATCGCCATCACCCACGCCGGCGTGCACGTCGCCACCCGGACCGTGTTCGGCCCCGAGGCCTGGCCCGTACGGATCGAGGCGCACCACGGCAGCGGAAGGGCCAAACAGGGCCGGCTCGTGCGCCAGGACGTCGCGGGCCCCGCCTGCTTCGCCGGTGACCTGCTGGCGCGCGACCGTGCGCTGCCGTCGCTCGAACCCGGCGACCTCGTCGTCGTCCCGGACACCGGCGCCTACTACTTCTCGACGCCGTTCCACTACAACTCGCTGCCGGAACCGGCCGTTCACGGCGTCCGGGTGGACGGGGACGGCCGCACGGAGTTCACGCTCCTGCGTCCCGCCCAGGACCCGTGGGAACTGCCGGACCACGCCGGCTGGACCGCCCGGGAACCGGTGGGCGCCCGATCCCGTGAAACCGGCTGAGGAGCAGTCGAGTGTCGGAGCCCGACCGCCCGCAGCCCGACCGGGATGGGCCACTGCTCACCCAGCGCGCCGCGATCGTGTTCCTGCTGGCAGCGCTCGTCGGTATCGGCGCCACCGTCCTGACGGTGCTGTCCGACAAAGGGTGGCCCGTCGCGGTGAGCGTCGGCAGTGGCTCGGCCGCCTCCGCCGTTCTTTTCTTCAAGGAGATCATCGACTAAGGGCTGTCCCGAGCCGCGTTCCTGCCTACGGGCGCAGGGCGCGCAGCAGCAGGTCGGCGAGGTGGTCGGCGACCTGCTGGGGGGCGAGGGGGCCGTCGGGGCGGTACCACGTCGACAGGTGGTGGACCGAGCCGAAGTGGTAGTCGACGACCAGGTCGGCGGGAGTGGCCGTGGAGAAGACGCCCTTCTTCTGGCCCTCCTCGACCAGGGCGCGGAAGCGCTCGTGGTAGCGGCGCCGCTCGGAGCGCACCTGCTTGAGCTTCTCGGGGCCGAGGTGGTGCATCGACCGGAAGAAGATCGAGGCGTCGTCGAGGTTGTCGATGGTCGTGACGACCACGTCGGCCGCGGCGCGCCGCAGCCGCTCCTCGACGGGCGCGTCCGCGTCCGCGAAGGCGTCCAGCCGCTCCTGCTGGAGGCGCAGCACGCGGGCGTAGACCTCGTGCAGGAGGTCGTCCTTGGAGCCGAAGTAGTGGTAGAGCGCCCCCTTGGTGACGCCCGCCGCCTCGACGATCTCCTGCACCGAGGTGCGGTCGTAGCCCTGCTCGGCGAAGAGCCGGGTGGCGGCGGCAAGGAGTCTCTGCGGAACAGGGGTCCCGTCACCGTCCGTCGTCCTGGGCACTGCCGCCACCTGCCTTTCGTGCGTTCGCTTCGATGTGAGTCGTCCGCGGGGAGTCCTGGAGACTACCCGGAGTCCTTGGACCGGGAACGCAGTTCCCGACGGAGGATCTTCCCACTCGCCGTCTTCGGCAGGTCGGGCAGGATCTCCACCCGCCGCGGATACTTGTAGGCGGCCAGTCTCTCCTTGCAGTACGCGGCCAGCGCGCCGGGGTCCTCGGTGGCCCCCGGCCGCAGGCTGATGTACGCCATGACGGTCTCGCCCCGGTAGCCGTCCGGGATCCCGACGACGGCCGCCTCGCGGACCGCGGGGTGGGTGTGCAGGACGTCCTCGACCTCGCGCGGCCAGACCTTGAAGCCGGACGCGTTGATCATGTCCTTCTTCCGGTCGACCACGTAGAGCCAGCCGTCCTCGTCCATGAAGCCGATGTCGCCGGTGCGCAGCTCGCCGTCCGGGAAGGTCTCGGCGGTCGCCTCGGGGCGGCGCCAGTAGCCGGGGACCACCTGCGGGCCGCTGACGAGGATCTCGCCCTGCTCTCCGAAGGGGACCTCCTGGCCCGTCTCGTCGACGATGCGCACCACCGACTCCGGGCCGGGCACGCCCACGGCGAGCGTCCCGGAGGCCGGGTCCACCGGCGCCTCCAGCCCCGGGGGCACGGAGGCGCAGGGCGCGGTGCACTCGGTGAGCCCGTAGCCGTTGCGTATGTACGGCCCGAAGCCGGCCCGGAACCGCTCGACGAGGGCGGGCGGCAGCGGAGCGCCGCCGGAGGAGATGTTGGCGAAGGACGAGAAGTGCTCCGGCGTGACGTCCGGGTGGGCGGCCAGCGCCATGAAGGCGGTCGAGGGGCCGACGGTGTAGAGCGGCCGGTGCTCGGCGAAGGCCTCGAGGACGACCCCGGCCTCGAAGCGGTAGGCGAGGACCAGGGTGCCCGCGCTGTTCAGACAGGCGGCGAGCTGGCAGACCATCCCCGTGATGTGGAACAGGGGCGCCAGCGCGAAGTACACGGGTGCCTCGGGCAGCGCGAGGCCGGTCCGCTGCCGCTCGGCGTTGTACATGATGTTGCCGTGGGTGTTGGTGGCCCCCTTGGGGGTGCCGCTGGTGCCCGAGGTGTAGCTGATCAGCGCGATGTCGGACGGGCCGAGGACCCGGTCGGCGGGTGCCCCGTGTCCCTGCCGGGCGACGGCGACCAGGTCGTCGGCTCCCTCGTCGAGGGGCAGGCGCTCGAAGGCCAGCACGCGCGGGTCGTCGCGGGTCTGGAGGTCGCGTTCGCAGGCCGTCAGGACGACCCGCACGGGCGAGTCGGCGGCGGCCTCGCGCAGATAGCCGTCCCAGGCGCGGTCGGAGCAGACGAGGGCGGCCGCCCCGGCGTCGTGCAGGACGTGCCGGACCTCGCCGGACTTGTACATCGGGTTGACCGGCACGACCGTCGCGCCGGCCTTCCACGCGCCGAACAGGGCGAGCACGAAGTGCGGGGAGTTCTGGAGCATGACCGCCACGCGGTCGCCCCGCTCCACGCCACGGGCGGCGAGGTGCCCGGCCACGGAGCCGCTCAGCTCGTCGAGCTCGCGGTAGCCCATCCGCCCGTCGAAGTAGGCGAGCGCGGTGCGGTCCGGGGTGCGGGCGACCGCGTCGGCGAGGGCGTGCACGAGGGTGTCGGCGGGGTTCACCGGGCCGCGCTGCGCCTCGTTGAGCAGCGCCGTCCAGGGCCGGTCGGAGTAGCGGGTCACTCGGCGGTCTCCCACTTCTGCTGGAGGTGGTTCATGTTCGTCATCCAGCGGTCGGGGTCGGCGGCCCGCGCCTGGTAGTAGGCGGCGACCTCGGGGTGCGGCAGGATCAGGAAGCGGTCCTCCTCGATGCCCTTCATGAGCGCGTCGGCGACGGCCTCGGGCTCGATGGCGGTGGGCTGGAGCACCAGGTCGCCCGCGCTTCCGGTGGCCTCCAGCATGTCGGTGCGCACGCCCTGGGGGCAGATCGCGTGCACCTTCACGCCGCGGTGGCGGTACGTCAGGGACAGCCACTCGGCGAAGGCGTAGGCGCCGTGCTTGGTGACGCTGTACGGCGCGGCGCCGATCATCGTGAGCAGTCCGGCGGCCGAGACGGTCGAGACGAACCGGCCGCCGCCGCGCTCCAGCCAGTCCGGGAGCAGGGCGTGGGCGGCGCGCACATGGGCCATCACGTTGACGTCCCAGGCCAGGGCCCACACGCTCTCGTCGGCGGCCTCGGAGCCGCCCGAGCCGACTCCCGCGTTGGCGCAGTAGACGTCGACGGTGCCGCCGAGGGCGTCGCGGGCCTCGGCCACGATCAGGGAGGCGTCGCCCGCGACCGCGATGCCGCCGATCTCGTCGGCCACGGCCTTCGCCCTGTCGGCGTCGAGGTCGTTGACCACGACCCGCGCTCCCCCGGCGGCGAACCGGCGGGCCAGCGCGGCCCCGATCCCGCCCCCCGCTCCGGTGACGACGACTCCCGCACCCTGCACGGTTTCCACCACGGGTCTCCTTCGACGCGATGTGACACGGCTCTGCTGCGGCACCAGACTAACCAGTCGGTATGTAACAAGGGAAGGGCTCCCGGCCACCGCGCGGGCGTCCCCGTGACGGGCCGCGACAGGCCGACGGGATCCGCGGCCTGTGAACTTCCCCCGGGAGCCCTTAGCGTGCCCGTGCCAGCCTTCCGCGATCACGGAGGTTCCACCATGCGCATGTCCCGACGGTCACTGCTCACGGCCGGCACCGCCGCGGCCGCCCTGGCCCCGCTGCCCGCCGGGGCCGCGGCGGCCGCGAACCCCGGCACCCGGCTGCACACCGGCTTCGAGCGCCTGGCGGAGGACGGGTACGCCCGGCTCGGCGGCGGACGCGTCGGGATCGTCACCAACCCCACGGGCGTCACCCGCGACGTCCGGCACGTCGTCGACGTCATGCACGCCGACGCCCGCGTGGACCTGACGGCGGTCTTCGGCCCCGAGCACGGCTTCCGGGGCACCGCCCAGGCGGGCGGGTCCGAGGGCCGTTACGACGACCCGGCGACCGGACTGCCCGTCTACGACACGTACCTGAAGAGCGGTCAGGCGCTCGCGGACGTCTTCGCCGCGTCCGGCGTGGACACGATCGTCTTCGACATCCAGGACGTGGGGGCGCGCTTCTACACGTACATCTGGACGCTGTACGACTGCATGGAGGCGGCGCGGCTCGCCGGCAGGCGGTTCGTGGTGCTCGACCGGCCGAACCCGGTCACCGGGCGGGCGGCCCGGGGACCGGTCCTGCACAAGGAGTTCGCGACGTTCGTCGGGCGGCAGCCGATCGCGCAGGCGCACGGGATGACGGTGGCGGAGCTGGCCCGGCTCTTCAACGGGGAGTTCCTCACGGCGCCGGTGGAACTGGACACCGTGCTGATGTCGGGCTGGAGGCGCGGGGACTTCTACGACGCCTCGGGGCTGCCCTGGGTGCCGCCGAGCCCGAACATGCCGACGGCGGACACGGCGCTGGTGTACTCCGGGACCTGTCTCTTCGAGGGGACGAACCTGTCGGAGGGGCGGGGCACGACGCGCCCGTTCGAACTGCTCGGCGCCGAGGGCCTCGACGGGCGCTGGGCCGCGGCGGCCGGTGAACTGGGCCTGCCCGGCGTGCACTTCAGAGAGGCGTACTTCGCTCCCACCTTCTCCAAGTTCCAGGGAAAGACCATCGGGGGCGTCCAGATCCATGTGCACGACCGGGCGGCGTACGACCCCGTCCGCACCGGGATCGCCCTCCTGGTGACCGCGAAGAGGGTCTGGAGCGGCTTCGCCTGGCGCTCCGACAACTGGATCGACAAGCTGACGGGCTCGACGCTGGTGCGCACGATGACCGATGCGGGCGCGGGCCCCGACGAGATCGTCGCGGCCTGGGGGGACGAGCTGGAGGCGTTCCGCAGGGTGCGCGCGCACTACCTCACCTACAGGTGAGCCGGGGCCCTCTTGCACGAACGAGTGACTTGTGCGTGACGGATAGGTCGTGACGTATGGCCAACTTTCCCCGCCGGGTGGACGATGCGCCCATATCGCACCGCCCGCGGGGTCAGGGGGCCTGACATGACGGAACCGGCAGTGAGTGTCTCTCCCTACTGGGAGCTCACCTTCGACGCGGACGGGGACGTGGACGGCCGCGAACGCGACCGGCTGCTCGACCAGGTGCCGCGACGGGGTGTCCGCGACCTGATCGTGTTCGCGCACGGCTGGAACAACGACCGTTCGACGGCCACCCGTATGTTCAGCCAGTTCTTCGAACCCGTCCCCGGCCTCGCGCCCACCGCGCGCCTCGGATACGTGGGGGTGGTCTGGCCGTCGATGCGGTTCTCGGACGAACCGATCCCCGGCTTCCCCCCGTCGGCGGCCGCGGACGTCACCGACGACAGCGCCTCGCCGCTCGGCAAGAACACCCGGCACGCCCTCCTGGAGGTGTTCCCGGGACGCGCCACCGTGGTCGAGCAGATCGCCCGGCTGCTCGACCAGCAACCGGACGAGGGAGCCTCGCTGGAGGAGTTCGGCCGTCTCGTACGGCTGCTCGTCGAGGTCCGGCCGCAGGGTCCGCAGACCTCCTTCGCGGCGGACACCCTCGCGGAGGGCGTACCGGAGAGCGATCCCGAGATGCTCTTCGGGGACACCGCGACGGTGTGCGCCGAGTTCGCGCAGGCGCTCGCCGGGGAGGAAGCGCCCGCGTTCGCGCTGCCCCGGCTGTGGGACGGAGCCCTCGAACTGCTGCGCCAGGCCACGTACTACGCCATGAAGAGACGCGCGGGCACCGTCGGCGAGCGCGGGCTCGGACGGGCGGTCGGCCAGCTCGCGGCGGCGGCACCGGGCGTGCGCGTGCACCTGGTCGGGCACAGCTTCGGCGGCCGGCTGGTCTCCTTCGCGCTGCGCGGCCTGCCCCCCGGGGTGCGCGCGGTGAAGTCGGTGACGCTGCTCCAAGGGGCCTTCTCGCACTACGCGTTCGCCCCGCGGCTGCCCCACGACCCGCGCGCGAGCGGGGTGCTGGACGGGCAGTACCACCGCATCGACGGCCCGCTGGTGTGCTGCTACTCCCGCTTCGACTCGGCGCTCGGCAGCGTCTACCCGCTGGCCTCGCGGATGGCGGGGGACAACCGGTCCGTCGTGGCGGACTTCGGCATCGGCGGCGTGCTCGGCGCGCAGTGGGGCGCGATGGGCCATGACGGGGTGCAGGCGGTGCCGGGGACGAAGTCGTTCACGCTCGCCGAGGCCCTGCGCGCCCGGCTGCCCGCCTCGGGGTGCGTGAACGTCGACGCCGCCTCGGTGGTGTGCCGGGGCGGCGCCCCGGCGGGCGCGCACAGCGACATCTGCCACCGCGAGCTGGCCCAGCTGGTGCTGGCGGCGGGCCGCGTCAGGTGACCCGCCGCCAGGTCGGCGCCGCCCGCCCCTAGGGACGGGCCCGGCGGCGCCGCTGCGCGCTCATCGGTGCGAGGTGTACTCGACGACCTGCTGGAAGGTCGGCCGGTTCTGCCAGGTGATCTTGCCGTGCTTGATGCCGCCGAGCGTCCGCTGGACGATCGAGTCGGCGCACCACTGGTCGCCCGCCGAGCACTGGTCGTCGCCGGGGTAGACGGTGGCCGCGGTCTTGCCGGCCGCCTCCTTCAGCGAGCTGATCAGGAGGTCCCGGCAGGCACTGAGGCTGCCGCCGCCGCAGTACTTCTGCGACAGGCCGCCCTGCACGGGCTCCCCGAGCACCGCCCGGATGTCCTTGTCGACATAGCTCCACCAGCCGTACTGGAAGGAGCTTCCGGCGTGCGAGCCGGTCGGTCCGTGGCCGGCGGACGGCGCCTCGTCGACGGGGAGGTTGTTGCCGAAGGCGGTGTACAGGTCACCCCCGAGCCCCGGCTGGAATTCCGCCTTGACCAGCAGCGGCCACCAGGCGTCCAGGATGCGGATCGCGTCGGCGTCGGCGTAGGTGTGCGAACCCGAGGAGGTCTCCTTGCGCCTGGCCCCCGCCGTCACCCACGCGGACAGCTTGCTCACGGCCGCGGCCGCCGTGGAGTCCGTGACCGGGGAGCTGTTGACGACCTTGAGGAGCTCCGGGAGCACGTCCTCGGCCCGCAGGTCGGCCAGTGCCGCGTCGGCCATCGCCTTCACCAGCGCGGACCTGGTCACTCCGCCCGCCGCGACCAGTTTGGAGACCCGGTCCTCCAGCAGGTCCCCGCGGTGCACCGAGCCGTCGCCCCAGGAGGCCGTGGTGTAGTCCTTGGCCTGCTTGTTGTTCCAGGAGATGTAGTAGTCCTGGTCCACCGAGTTCGGGTGCGCGGACGCCGGGGTGTAGGAGGCGGTGTTCGTGGCCGGGTCCCAGTTCCGCCACTCGTACGCGGACTGCGCCCACACGGGGAACTCGGCGTCGACCCCGCTCGCCCGCACCGGGTTGTCACCGCTGTTGTAGTAGGCGGTGTGCGCCGAGTCGGCGTAGAACCAGTTGAAGGTGTAGTTGATGTTCTGCACCGCGCTCTGGAAGGTCGCCGGGTTCTTCACGAAGTCCGGGTCGTTGAGCATCTGGAAACCGATGATCGAGTCGGCCTCGTGCATGAAGGACGTGCGCAGGGTGGTGTACGCGACCTTCTTGCCGCCCACCGTCGCGCGGTACTCCACGGGCCCGTACTTGGTGCGGTAGACCTGCATCCGGTACGAGCCGGCGGCGGTGCCGTCGGCGGTGGTCGGCTTCCAGGAGTTGGTCCGCTCGACCTTGTCCATCGCCGTGCAGGTGCCGTGGTACAGGTAGTGGTAGTCGTCCTGGCACAGTTCGACGGCGTAGGTGTCGATGATGTCCTGGCCGGAGGTCGTCGCGCTCCAGGAGTAGTCCTGGCCGCGGCCGAGCTCGACGTACATGCTCAGGCCCGCGAAGGAGGCGCCGCGCGCGCTGATGCCCGGTCCCTGGATCTCCTGGAGCATGAGCAGCTGTGGCGCGAAATAGCCGGTCTGCGGGCCGAAGACGGCGATCGGGTGGCCGCTGGCGGTGTGCTTCCCGCTCACCACGAGGGCGTTGGACATCCCGCGCCTGGCGGACGTGAGGGAGGTCTTGGCGGCCGCCGCCGAGGCGCTGGTGGCGCTCGCGCCGACCGCGCTGCCGGTGCGGTCGTAGACCAGCGGTTCCTGGGTCACCGATCCGGCGTCGGGCAGGGCCTGGCCCTGCGCGCTGTCGGGCTTGGAGGCGTACGGGAAGCTCTCGCCGCCGTGCACGGTGAGCGCCGCTTCCGGGTCGTTGCGCTCGCGGAAGGACTCCCAGACCTTGGTGCCCTCGGTGACGCCGTACTTGGACTGGGCGGCGAGCAGGGAGAGGGCGTTGTTGACCTCTCCGCCGCCTCCGGAGCCGAAGAGCGAGCCGATGACGGAGGCCAGCGCGACCAGGTCGGTGAGCTTGAAGTGGTCGATGGTGCCGGCGTTGGTGATGGAGTCCTTGTGGCCGGTCAGGACGTACTCGCCGGGGAAGTACCGGCCGCTGTCGGAGGCGTCGATGTAGGCGTTGATGCCGTCGATGTAGGCGTTGGCGTCGGCGAGGGCCTGGGTGCCCCGGGATCCGGCCCTGCCGGTCGCCTCGTCGATCTGGGCCTGGAGATCGGCCTCGGTGTAGGGCGCGTTGCGCCAGAACTCCTGCTCCAGGCCCTGGTTGGAGGGCGCGCCGCCCGCGAAGCTGGTCAGCTGGCCGCGTCCGACGTGCCGGAAGACGTCCATCAGCCACAGCCGGTCCTGGGCGGCGGCGTATCCGGCGCCGTACTCGGTGCCGTAGCGGGTGGTGCCGGTGATGTGCGGGACGCCCGTCTTCTTGTCGCGGACGATCGTCACGTCGGTGCGGCCGCCGGGCTTGGTGGTCGACTCGACCTGGCCCGAGGCGACGCCGAAGGAGGCGTCGTTGAAGAAGTCGTTGATCTTGGCGTCGGTGAGGGTCGAGTAGCCGGAGGGCAGGTTGCCGTAGAGGCCGAGCTGGTCCTCGGCGTGACCGGGCTGGGTACCGAAGACCTGGTTGAGCAGGATCTGGGCGAGGGTGGCGTTGCCGTTCTCACCGGGCGGCAGGATGTCGGAGCACTGGCCGCCGCAGTAGTCGTTCGCGGCCGCCGCCGCCGAGGTGTCCGCGGCGGCCGCCGGGGAAAGCGGCGACAAAAGACCGGCAATGAGCACGCATAGGGATGCTGCCTTGAGGAACTTGGGGAATCCGCGGGGAGTTCTCTGTCTGTCCGAGGTGGTGCGTGGGGTGCTCGGTGGCATGTCGGCTCCTACCGATGGGGGTGGCCGGACGTTACCGCCGGTATCCCCGAGTTTGAAGATGAACATGCGTCAGTTTTTGGGATTCACAGTGAACGGCGGTGCGCCGAAGGGCCGGTGAACGGCCGGCCGACGGCGACGGAGGGCAGGCCAAGGACACTCGGCGGGTGGCTCGCGGGGGTCGTCGAAAAATTGGATGGAGCCGAATCGCTTGTCGATACGTCTACTCGACGACGTCCGTACGGACGGCGCCGAAGTGACCGGAGTACAGGTGCAGGTGTGACGGAGGTGCAGGACGATGGCCGGTTTCCGAAGTCTGGCGAGACAGGCGCGAGATCCGAGGTGTGATCTGGCACTGCGGCGGTACTCGCTGCGCAAGTGCCTGGAGAGGTTCGCCCCTTACGGGCATCGGGCGACCTGGGACCATCTGTGTTCCCGGGCCGGATTCGAACCCGAGGACCGTTCCCCCGATCCGGCGCGGCTCGTGGCCGCACTGGACGAACTGGAGGAGGCCCGCTCCGTCTGGCTCGCCTACGAGGCCGAGTTCGCCGAGCGCCGCAAGAAGGAGAAGCACGACGGGCTGCGCAGACCGGGCAGTGTCGACGACTGGCACCGGCTGACCTGGGGCGGCTTCGGCGTCGCCTGGTGCGACGACCCCCGTGTCCACCCCCATGAACCACTGGCCGAGGTGCTGCGCCGGCTGATCGCGGCACTGGAGCGCGAGCCGGGCGCCGTCTGCCCGGTGTGCTCCGGCGAGCGCCTCGTCTGGATGCACGACCTGGCCCACGAACCGTCGTCGGGCCCCGTCTGCACGAGCTGCGGAATCGTGGTGCCGCGGCCCGTCCTGACCCCGGTGGCACTGGCCGGCGCCAGGCGCGGCCGGCTGCTCGTGTCCGCGTGAACACCCCGCCCGGCCGGGCGGTGCCGGGCGGCGGAACCAAGGGGTGAACCGTCGGCCGCGGAAGGCCCGTGGCCGGGTACGCGGTTCCCGGTGCCACGACGGCCGGGAGTGTCCCGCGCCTTCAGGGACTCGGTGCGGGTCCGTCCGGACGGAGCCCGGATCGGCACGGCGGCACCGTCGTGCCGATGCCGCCCGGGACGTCCTTCCACCCCGCGGGGAAGCGGGAGTCGCCCGGAGGACGACCGGTGGTGCGGGGGCTCGTCCGGCAAGGGCGGACCGGCTCGCGCCGGGATCGTGGGGCGGTGACGGTAGCAGCCGTAAATCCGCTGGTTCCAGCCGTTTCTCCCGCGGACAGTTGGGGGCGATGGAACACGGCTGAGCAACCGAGGAGTCCCCCATGTCGACGCTGCGCGTCACCGCCGAAGCGCTGACCGTCCACGAGCACCCGAACGCCGACGCGCTCGAACTGGCCCAGGTGGGCCTGTACCGGGCCGTGGTCGCCAAGGGCGCGTACCGCACCGGCGAGTGGGCGCTCTACATCCCGGAGCAGTCCGTGCTGCCGGCCCCGCTGATCGAGGAACTGGGGCTGACGGGGCGTCTGGCGGGCAGCTCGGCGGACCGGGTCAGGGCGGTGCGGCTGCGCGGCGAGCTGTCGCAGGGCATCGTGTGCCGTCCGGAGGCGCTGGCGGGCGTGGACCTGGCGCGGGCCGCCGAGGAGGGCACGGACTTCGCGGAGCTCCTCGGCATCGTGAAGTGGGTCCCGCCGATCCCTCCCACGATGAACGGCGACGTGGAGGCGGCGCCCGATCTGCTGCCCTGGGTCGACATCGAGAACATCCAGCGCCACCCGGACATCTTCACGCCCGGCGAGCCCGTCGTCGTGACGGAGAAGCTGCACGGCTCGGCCTGTCTGCTGACCTACCTCGCCGACGAGGACCGCGTCCACGTGTCCTCGAAGGGCTTCGGCGCCAAGTCCCTGGCCCTGAAGGAGGATCCGCGCAATCTGTACTGGCGCGCGGTGCGCGGACACGGGGTCGCCGAGGCCGCCGCCCGTATCGCCGGACGCCTCGACGCGCGCCGCGTCGGCATCTTCGGCGAGGTGTACGGGGCGGGCGTGCAGGACCTGACGTACGGCGCCGACGGACGCCGCGACACGATCGGTTACGCCGTCTTCGACGTGTCCGCGGAGATCGACGGTGTGGTCCGCTGGCTGGACGCCGAGGAGCTGCTGTCCGGTGAACTCCCGCTCGTACCGAGGCTGTACGAGGGGCCGTACGACGTCGAGCGCGTCCTCGGGATCGCCTCCGGCCGGGAGACCATGTCCGGCCGCGCGCTGCATCTGCGCGAGGGGGTCGTGATCCGCCCCGGCGCTCCCGCCCCCGACGGGCCGGAGGGGACCTTCGTCGCCGCCGAGCGGTACAGCCCGGTGACGGGCGGCCGGGCGATAGCCAAGGCGGTCAGCCCGGCCTACCTGACCCGCAAGGGCGGCACCGAGTACGAGTAAGGGGCTCCGGGCGGGAGCGGGGCCCGGCGGGCCCCGCTCCCGCCCGGAGTTCCAGGAGTGGGGACGGCGCGTCAGCAGCGGTCCCCCGCCGCCGGTTCCCGGCCCGGACCTGGCTCGCACGCGGCCGCCGGCCCCCGCTCCCGCGGCGCCGGCGCCGGCTGCGTGCCGGCCCGTTCCACCATGAGCCGGGAGCCGGCCCGGCGCTCGCCGAGGACGTCGTCGGGATTGGAGAGCACACAGGTCTCCAGGGAGAGGCAGCCGCAGCCGATGCAGTCCGTGAGGTGGTCGCGCAGCCGGCCGAGCTGCTTGATGCGTTCGTCCAGCTCGGAGCGCCAGGCCCGGGAGAGCCGGGCCCAGTCCTCCCGTGTCGGGGTGCGCTCCTCGGGGAGTTCGGCGAGCGCCTCGCGGATGGTGGCGAGCGGGATGCCGACGCGCTGGGCGGCCCGCACGAAGGCGACACGGCGCAGCGCGTCACGGTGGTAGCGGCGCTGGTTGCCCGAGGTGCGGCGGCTGCTGATCAGGCCCTTGGACTCGTAGAAGTGCAGGGCGGAGACGGCCGCGCCGCTGCGGGCCGACAACTGTCCGACGGTCAGCTCGTGAACCGTCTCGGGGATCTGGGGCACTCCCCCAACCTACCTACCGCGTCACCCGTCCGGTCCGTTGACATGCGCCGCCCGGCGGACCATGCTAAGCAGTCGCTTAGACTATGAGATGCGGGAGGCCGGGGACATGGCAGAGCCGAGGACGTTCGCGACGGTCGAGGAGCTGCGGAGCGCCGTGGGCGAGCAGCTGGGACACACGGACTGGGTCGAGATCGAGCAGAAGCGGATCGACCTCTTCGCGGAGGCGACCGGCGACCACCAGTGGATCCACGTCGACCCCGAGATGGCCGCGACGGGTCCGTTCGGCACCACGATCGCGCACGGCTATCTCACCCTGTCGCTGCTGCCGCTCTTCGGCCCGCAGCTCATCAGCGTCGAAGGCGTGAAGATGGGCGTCAACTACGGGACGAACAAGGTCCGCTTCCCCGCCCCCGTCCCGGTGGGCTCACGGCTGCGCGCCACCGGGACGATCACCGCGGTGGACGACGTGCCCGGCGGCGTGCAGGTCTCCGTCGCCTTCACCGTGGAGCGCGAGGGCGGCGACAAGCCGGTCTGCGTCGCGGAGTCGGTCTCGCGCTACTACCTCTGAGCCAGGGGCCCGAAGTCCCGCCCCGGCGCGTCCGGGACGGGCCGGGGCTACCCCTTGAAGCCCACCATCCGCCGGACCAGGTCGGCGTAGAGCGCTCCGACCTCGTCCGGCGTGCGGGGGCCCTCGACGTTGAACCAGCGGGCCACGTCGATGCACAGGGACAGCACGGCGACGGTGGTGCCGGGAACGTCCGGGACGTCGAACTCGCCCGTCGCGACACCGTCCTGGATGATGCCGCGGACCTCGGCGTCGACTTGGCGGCGCAGCCCGATGATCTCCGCGCGCGCGTCGGGCCCGAGGGCCTCCAGCTCGTACTGGACCACGCGCGCGGTGGTGTGCTGGCCCGCGTGCCACCGCACGAAGGACCGGACGGCGTCGGAGAGCCGCTCGGCGGGGGTGCCCTCGCCCGCCGCCGCGGTGCGCACGATGTCCAGCGCCTTGTCGTGGCCGATGCGGCTGATCCGGTGGAGCAGCTCTTCCTTGGTCTTGTAGTGGATGTACAGCGCGGCCGGGCTCATGCCCGCGCGGCCCGCGATGTCCCGGGTCGTCGTCGCGTGGTACCCGCGCTCGGCGAAGGCCTCCACCGCGGCGATCAGCAGCCGCCGCGCCGCGTCCGGGGTCACCTCGGCCCACGGCTGCATCTCGCCGCCGGGCGTCTCCTGCGCCGTGCTCATCGCTCACTCGCCCTTCTCGGTGACAGGAGCTACACCATACCGCCGAGGGTGAGCGGTCGCTTAGCGTGCCTGCTCAGATCTTCTCGAAAGGGTCGTGCTCGGCGAGGAGCTTCTCCAGCCGCGCCTGGTCGACCCGGCTCACGATCTGACCGGCCTCCTGCCGGTCCCTGATCACCTTGGCCAGGGTGAAGGCGGAGGTGACGAGGTACAGGACCGCGATGGCCAGGAAGGCCCGGACCCAGGCATCGGTGTCCAGCCGGTAGATACCGATGGACGTGGCCGCCATGGCGATGGCGAAGGAGGCGACGGCCTGACCGTAGAAGGCGGTCGTGCTCTGCTGCTTGACGGGTGTCTCACTCATGGGCACAAGGATCGGCGGATGTGGCCCCCGCCACATCCGCCGTCGTACTCAGAGACGTACTCAGGGTCAGAAAGCCGAGACACCCGTCAGGGCGCGTCCGATGACCAGCTTCTGTATCTGGCTGGTGCCCTCGTAGAGGGTCATCACCCGGGCGTCGCGCAGGAGTTTGCCGACCGGGTACTCGTCGATGTAGCCGTAACCGCCGTACACCTGGAGGGCGTTGTTCGCCGCGCGCACGGCGGCCTCGGAGGCGAAGAGCTTGGCCTTCGAGGACTCGGTCGCGAACGGCAGCCCGCGGTCCACCAGATCGGCCACCCGCCAGGTCAGCAGCCGTGCCGCGTCCACGTCGACGGCGATGTCGCTGATCAGTTCCTGGACGAGCTGGTGGTGCGCGATCGTCTTCCCGAACTGCTCCCGCTCGGTCGCGTACGTCACCGCCGCGTCCAGCGCGGCCTGGGCGATGCCGACGCACCCCGCGGCCACCGACATCCGGCCCTTCGCGAGCGCCGACATGGCCACCGCGAAGCCCTTGCCCTCGGGCGCCATCATGGCGCTCGCCGGCACGCGCACGTCCTCGAGGACGAGTTCGGCGGTGGCCTGGCCGCGCAGCCCGAGCTTGCCGTGGACGGCACGACGGGTCAGGCCGGGGGTGTCGGTGGGCACCAGGAAGGCGGAGACGCCCTTGTGGCCCGGGGCGTCGGTGGAACGGGCGAAGAGCAGCACGACATCGGCCCAGGTGCCGTTCGTGATGAACATCTTGCTGCCGTTGATGACGTAGTCGTCCCCGTCGCGCACGGCGCGGGTCGAGAGCTGCCCCGCGTCGGAGCCGGTGCCCGGTTCGGTGAGCCCGAAGCAGCCGACGTACTCGCCGGCGGTCAGCCCCGGCAGCCAGCGCCGCTTCTGCTCCTCGCTCCCCCAGTGCGCGATCGACTTGGCGACGAGCCCGAGCGAGACGGAGACGATCCCGCGCACGGAGGAGTCACCGCGCCCGAGCTCCTCGGTGACCAGGCAGTACGCGAGGTGGTCGCCGCCGCTGCCGCCGTACTCCTCGTCGATGGTGAGGCCGAGGAAGCCGACCTCGCCGAGCTTCTTCACGATCGACCGGTCGACGTCCTCCGCGCGGTCCCACGCGACGGCGTGCGGGGCGATCTCGCGGTGCACGAAGTCCTTGGCGAGCTGCCGGACGGCGGTCTGCTCATCGCTGAGCCCGAGGTTCATGCCGGGTCACCCCACAGATAGCGGCCTACGGACGACGGCCTGCGGACAACGGACTGTGAAAGCCGTACATTTAAATTAGCACTGCTAGTTTCACGGTGCAGCCCTACTATGTGCGCCATGGCCCGACCGCGCAAGCCCCTTCTCAGCACCGACCGCATCGTCGAGACGGCACGGGCGCTGGTGGACGCCGAGGGCCTCGCGGCCGTCTCGACGCGCCGGCTCGCGGCGGAACTGGGGGTCAGCGGGCCCTCCCTCTACAACCACTTCCGCACCAAGGACCAGATCCTGGAGGCGGTCGCGGACTCGGTGAGCGCGCAGGTGGAGCTGTCGATGTTCGAGGACGGACGCGACTGGCGGACCGCGCTGCACGACTGGGCCGTCTCCTACCGCACCGCCCTGCGCGACCACCCGAACATCGTCCCGGTCCTCGCGCGCGGCCCGGGCCGCAGACCGGCCGGCCTCCGGCTCGCCGACGCCGTCTTCGGGGCCATGGTCGGAGCCGGCTGGCCGCCGGCCCAGGCCACCTCGATCGGGGCGCTGATGCGGTACTTCATCATGGGGTCCGCGCTGGGGTCCTTCGCCGGGGGCTTCGTGGACGACGAGAGCGCCTACGACCCGGCCGACTATCCGCACCTGGGGCAGGCTCACCTCCTCGCCGAACAGCAGGAGAAGATCGACGAGCGGGCCTTCGAGACGGGGCTCGGAGCACTGCTGGACGGTCTCGCGGTGCAGTACGCGGAACTGGTACGGGAGGGCTGAGCGGGGCGGCCCCGGTACGGCACCGGGCCGGGTTCCCGGCACGCCTCCGGACCCGGCACCGGACACGCCACCGGGTCCGGACGCACGTCCACCTGCGGGTCCGAAATCCGCGCGACCTGCGGACGCGCCCCGCATAGCCTCGGGAGCATGATGAACACCTCCCGTATCGCGCCGCCCGGTCGGCGTGCGCAGTCGCTCGCCGCCGGCGCGGCGGCCGTCACCGTCGGACTGTGGGCCTCCGCGTTCGTCGCGATCCGCAGCGCGGGCGCCGCGTACTCACCCGGAGCGCTCGCGCTCGGACGACTGCTGGCGGGAGTCCTGGTGCTCGGCGTCGTCTGCGCCGTGCGGGGTGAGGGGCTGCCGCCGCGCGGCGCCTGGCGCGGCATCGCGATATCCGGGGTGCTGTGGTTCGGGTTCTACATGGTGGCCCTGAACTGGGGCGAACAGCAGGTGGACGCCGGTACGGCGGCGCTGGTGGTGAACATCGGCCCGATCCTGATCGCCCTGCTGGGCGCGAGGCTGCTGGGGGACGCGATGCCGCCGCGGCTGCTGGCGGGAATGGCGGTGTCGTTCGCGGGAGCGGTCGCGGTGGGGCTGTCGATGTCCGGCGGCGGCGGCTCTTCGGTGCTCGGGGTCGTCCTGTGCCTGCTCGCCGCCGTCGCGTACGCCGCCGGGGTGGTCGCGCAGAAGCCGGCGCTCGGGCGGGCGAGTTCGCTCCAGGTGACGACGTTCGGCTGTCTGATCGGGGCCGTGGTGTGCCTGCCGTTCGCCGGGCAGCTCGTCCACGACGCCGCCGCCGCTCCCCTCACGGCCACGCTCGACATGGTCTACCTGGGCGTCTTCCCGACCGCGCTGGCCTTCACGACCTGGGGGTACGCCCTCGCGCGGACGAGCGCCAGCCGCATGGGCGCGACGACGTACGCGGTGCCCGCCCTGGTGGTGCTGATGTCCTGGCTCTTCCTCGACGAGGTCCCGGGGCTGCTGACGCTGGCGGGCGGGGCGCTGTGTCTGGCGGGCGTCGCGGTGTCGCGCTCCCGGCCGCGCCGGGAACCGGCGTCGGCGGGGGCGCCCGTGCCGGGTGCCGCCGACCCGTCCGCGGCACCCGGCACGGCGCCCGCGTCGGCGCCGGTCACGGCCACCTCTCCCGCCGGCGCCCCGGAGCCGGCGACGGCCGCGGAGACCGGCGAACGGGCCGAACGGGCCTGACTCCGGCCCGCACCGGCGCCGGCCGCCCCGGCGGGTGTCCGCACCCGCCCGGGCGGCCCCGAAGCGCCTGCCCGGCGCCCCTAGAAGACCACCAGCGCCCGGCCCCCCTTGCCCGCGATCATGTTGTCGAAGGCCGCCGGGATGCCGTCCAGGGCGATGCGGTCGGTGACCAGGCCGCCGAGGTCGAGGCGGCCCGCGCGGACGTGCTCCGCGAGCACCGGGAGATCGCGTGCCGGGTCGGAGTTGCCGTACACGCAGCCCGCGAGGGTCCTGCCCCAGTGGAAGATCTCCAGGGCGTTGAAGGTGACCTGCTGGTCCTTGCCGCCGATGCCGACGACGGTGGTGCGGCCGCCGCGCCGGGTCGACTCCCAGGCGGCGCGGATGGTGACGGCGCGGCCGACGCACTCGACGGCCACGTCGACGCCGTTGCCGCCGGTCAGGGCGCGGACCTCGCGGGCGGTGGCCTCGGAGGCGACGACGTAGTCGGTGGCCCCGGCCTCCCGGGCGAGCGGCTCCTTCTCGGGCGAGACGTCGACCGCGACGATCTGCGCGGCGCCCGCGATCCGGGCGGCCTGCAGGACGGCGAGCCCGACCCCGCCGGCCCCGAACACGGCGACGCTCTCGCCGGGCTGGACCTGGGCGGAGTGGTGGACGGCGCCGTAGCCGGTGAGGACGGCGCAGCCGAGCAGGGCGGCCTCGGTGAGCGGGATGCCGTCGGGGGCGGGCAGGACGCAGGACACCGGCACCACCGTCTCCTCCGCGAACGCGGCGACGTTCAGGCCGGGGTGCAGATCGCTCCCGTCGGAGGCGCGGCGGGCGTACACGTTTCCGGCGCCGGTGAGCGCGTTCGCGCACAGCCACACCTCGCCCAGCGAACAGGCGTGACAACTCCCGCAGGAAGGAGCCCAGTTGAGGACGACACGGGAGCCGGGGGCGACCTGGGTCACGCCCTCGCCGACGGCGACGACGGTACCGGCGCCCTCGTGGCCGAGCACGGCGGGTACCGGCACCCGCATCGTGCCGTTGGACAGGGACAGGTCGGAGTGGCAGACCCCGGCGGCGGCGAGCCTCACCCGGACCTGACCCGGTCCGGGGTCGGGGAGCTCGATCTCGGCGATCTCCAGCGGGGCACCAACGGCGGGCAGGACGGCGGCGCGAACCACGTGAACGCTCCTAGAACTGGAGGGACTTGGTCTGGAGGTACTCGGACAGGCCGTGGGTGCCGAGTTCGCGCCCCACGCCCGACTGCTTGTAACCCCCGAAGGGGGCCAGGGGGTTGAAGCGCCCCCCGTTGATGTCGACCTGACCGGTGTCGAGCCGCCGCGCGAAGGCGACCGCCTCGGACTCCTCGCCCGCCCACACCGCGCCCGCGAGCCCGTACACGGTGCCGTTGGCGATCCGCAGGGCGTCCTCCTCGTCCTCGTAGCGCAGGATCGAGAGGACCGGGCCGAAGATCTCCTCCTGCGCGATCGTCATCTCCTCGGTGACGTCGGCGAAGACGGTGGGGCTGACGAAGTACCCCTGTTCACGTGGGGATTCGGGGCCACCGGCGACGAGCCGCGCACCCTCGGCGACGCCCTTCTCGATGTAACCGCGCACCCGGTCGCGCTGCTTGGCGTTGACGACGGGGCCGATGCGGTCGCCGTACTTCGCGGCGGCGGCCGCTGCCAGCTCGACCGCCTCGTCGTAGCGGTCGGCGGGAACCAGCATGCGGGTCCAGGCACTGCACGTCTGGCCGGAGTTGGACATCACGTTGGCGACGCCGACGTTCACCGCCTTGGCGAGGTCGGCGCTCGGCAGGATGACGTTGGCGGACTTGCCGCCGAGTTCGAGGGCGACGCGCTTGACCGCGGCGCCCGCGGTCGCGCCGATCCGCCGGCCGACGGCGGTGGAGCCGGTGAAGGAGACCAGGTCGACGTCCGGGTGCTCGGCGAGGGCCTGGCCCGCGACCGGGCCGAGGCCGGTGACCAGGTTGAAGACACCGGCCGGCACGCCCGCCTCGGCCACGGCCTCGGCGAAGAGCTGCGCGGTCAGCGGGGTGTCCTCGGCGGGCTTCAGCACCACCGTGCAGCCGGCGGCGAGGGCGGGGGCGACCTTGGCGACGATCTGGTGGAGCGGGTAGTTCCAGGGCGTGATCGCGCCGACGACCCCGACGGGCTCCTGGTAGACGGTCGAGTTGCCGACCTTCTCCTCGAAGGCGTACGCCGCCGCCAGCTCGGCGTAGGAGCCGGCGACCAGCACCGGGACACCGGCGTGCACCGCCTGCGAGAACGCGAGGGGCGCCCCGAGCTCGGCGGTGACGGTCTCGGCGATCTCGTCCTTGCGCGCGGCCAGGACGTCCCTGAGGGCCGCGAGGCGGGCGGCCCGTTCGGCGGGCGCCGTCGCGGCCCAGCCGGGGAACGCGGCACGGGCGGCGCGTACGGCGGCGTCGACGTCCTCGGCCGTGCCCGCCGGGACGTGGCCCATCACCTGCTCGTCGACCGGGTTCACGACCTCGATCGTGTCCCGTCCGGCGGCGGGGCGCCACGCCCCGCCGATGTACATGCCGTCATGTGCCTTCATCGTGTTCCTCCCGGGCGGGGCAGCGTCGTCCGGGACCTAAACTAGCGATGATAGTTTTGCGGCGCCAGGGTGACCTGCCGCACGGCGGCTCCCGGTGTCCCCGGCGGTCCGTGCCGCGCCCGTCCCGGGAAGTCACTCGTCCAGGTCGGGCAGCCGCTCCGGTGCCGGACAGATCCGTTCGCCGTTCCGGTCGAAGACGAACAGGTGGGCGAGGTCCACGAGGAGCGGGATCTGCATGCCGTGGCGGAGGTCGATGTCGGGCGTGGTGCGCACGACGAGATCGCCGGGCAGCCGCCCCTCGGGCGGCGTCTGCCCGGGGTGGTCGGCCTCGTCGTCCGCGGGACGGTCGAGGACCACGACCGGCCCGGCCCGCAGCGCCCCGGCGCGTCCCCGCAGCCGGTCCAGGACGGTGCCGTCCCGGCGCCGCCGACGCGTCGGACGGGACGGGCGCGGGGACTCCAGCTCGGGCACGAGGGCGGGCCGTGAACCGGTGTCGAAGTGGACGAGGACCTCGTGCCCCTGGAACTCCACGTGCTCGACCAGACCGGTGATCGCCACCTCGCCCGGCCGGGCCTCGGACGCCCGGGCGAGCCGCACGGCCTCCGAGCGCAGTCCGACGATGACCTCGCGGCCCTGCTGCACCCGGAGCAACTGGTGGTCCAGGCACAGGGGTTCGGGCAGACGCAGGAACTGCTTGCCGAGACTGATCGTCATGGCGCCGTCGAGCGGGGCCCGGACGATTCCGCGCAGCAGATTGATGCGCGGGGTGCCGATGAAGGCGGCGACGAAGACGTTCGCGGGCAGCCCGTAGACCGTGCGGGGCGTGCCCAGTTGCTGGAGGACCCCGCCGCGCATCACGGCGACCCGGTCGCCGAGCGACATGGCCTCGGCCTGGTCGTGGGTGACGTAGACCGTGGTCGCGCCCAGGTCCCTGGTGAGCTTGGAGATCTCGGCCCGCAGGTGGTTGCGGAGTTTGGCGTCGAGGTTGGACAGCGGTTCGTCCATCAGGAAGGCGGAGGGGTGGCGCGCTATCGCCCGGCCCATCGCGACGCGCTGCCGCTCGCCGCCGGAGAGCTGGTTGGGGAAGCGGTCGAGGAGGTCCTGGATGCCGAGCATCCGGGCGGTGGCGTCCACCCGGGCCCGGGGGTCCGCTCCGGGTGTCTCGATGCGCAGCGGGAAGCCGATGTTGTCGCGGCTGGTCATGCTCGGATAGAGGGCGAAGTTCTGGAAGACCATCGCCATGTTCCGTTCGGAGGGCGGCAGGTCGTTGGCGTACTCGCCGTCCAGCCGCACCTCGCCCTCGCTGACCTCCTCGAGTCCCGCGATCATCCTCAGCACGGTCGACTTGCCGCAGCCCGAGGGGCCGAGCAGCACGAGGAATTCGCCGGGCCGGATGTCCAGCGACAGCCGTTCCACCACACGGGGCCCGCGGGCGTAGGACTTGCTGACGTGGTGCAGGGAGATGGCGCGTGTCATGACAGGTGCCCCCGGGGGCGTGCAAGGCGCTGGTGCTCCGCGGCCGGTCGTCCCGTACGGGTCGTACGGGACCTTGAGTCACGGAAGCTAACGGACCGCACACGTCCGGGGGAAGACACATGGCGGTATCGGACGGGCGGGTTCGGTACGGGCGGAAACGGACGATCGGATACCGGTCGGACCGGGGTCCGGCACCGGCGGCCCCCGGTCCGTCCCCGGCCCGCCGTCCCGCGGTCCGTCTCAGCGGGCGCCGGCCCGCTCCCGGATCTCCGTGAGGTGGGCGAAGGCGATGACGTTCGCCACGTATCCGGCCTTGTGGTCGTAGGCGCCGCCGCAGGTGATCAGCCGGAGTTCGGGGCGCCCCCGGTCGCCGTACACCTCCTGGTCGGGGAAGTGGGCCTTCGCGTACGTGCGTACGGCATACACCGTATAGACGGCGGTCCGTCCGTCCACGCGCCGCGCCTCGACACGCGCTCCGGTACGGATCCGTTCGATCGGGGCGAAGACGGCGGGTCCCGTCCGGGTGTCGCGATGGCCGACGACCAGGGCCGTGCCGCGTTCGCCCGGCGTGGGTCCGTCCGTGTACCAGCCGACGGGTTTCGGATCGTCCACTGGCGGCGCGGTGAGCCGTCGTTCGCGGTCCAGCCTCAGACCGATGACCGGCGCGTCGATGCCCAGGGAGGGAATGCGCAGGGAGGCGGCCCGGGAGCGCGGCAGCGGTGCGTGCGGGGGCGCGGGCCGGGCCGCCCG
>NZ_KZ626884.1 GCF_002911015.1 Streptomyces populi | reverse complement strand
TCCCGCACCGACCTGGCGGGCCGCTCGCGCGACCGCAACACCGAGCTGATCCTCAAGAAGGGCTGAAAGAGGATCAACCCACGCCGTCCGGGCAACCCGCCGACGCGCCCTCGGGTCCCTCCCCCCGACCGAGTCCCACAGCGAGACGGGGAAGACATGAGGGTACGTACGGCACTGGTGGGGGCGATCGCCGCGGCGGCCGCGGTGACGCAGGCGGGCGTCGCGGCGGCGGCGCCCGGGGGAGGCGGCCACGCGCCGGCACGGGGGGCCGTGGAGGCGGCCGTGCGCGACGGCGTGCCGGGGGTGACGGCGACGGCCGTGGACCGGCACGGCACCTGGTCCGCCACCGCGGGCACGGGAGACCTGCGGACCGGCACACCGCGCTCCACGGCGGACCACTACCGCGTGGGCAGCATCACCAAGACGTTCATCTCCACCGTCCTGCTCCAGCTGGAGGCGGAGAAACGGCTGTCACTGGACGACACCGTGGACACCTGGCTGCCCGGAGTGGTGAGCGGCAACGGCAACGACGGGACCAGGATCACCGTCCGCCAGCTCCTCAACCACACCAGCGGGATCTTCAACTACACGGCCGACGAGGACTTCGGCGCCACGTACCTGGCCAAGGACGGATTCCTCCGCCACCGCTACGACACGGTGACGCCGGAGCAGCTCGTCGCCGTCGCCCTGTCCCACAAGCCGGACTTTGCTCCGGGCACGTCATGGAACTACTCCAACACCAACTACGTCCTGGCCGGCATGGTGATCGAGAAGGTCACCGGCCGTTCCTACGCCTCGCAGATCCGCGACCGGATCATCAAGCCCCTCCACCTGCACGCCACGTCCCTGCCGGGCACCCGGGTGACGGTTCCCGGGCCGCACAGCAGGGCGTACTCCAAGCTGGCCGAGACGACGACCGGACCGACCTACGACGTCACCTCCCTGAACCCCTCCTGGGGTTCCTCCGCGGGGGAGATGATCTCCGACAGCGCCGACCTGAACCGCTTCTACACCGCCCTCCTGCGCGGCAGGCTCCTGCCGCGCGAGCAGCTCGAGGAGATGAAGTCGACGGTCCGGATCGACGGCTTCCCCGACGGCGGTTACGGCCTCGGCCTCCTGGAGCGGAAGCTGAGCTGCGGAGTCCAGGTCTGGGGCCATGACGGCGGCATCCACGGCTCGATCTCCGTGGCCGTCACCACCACGGACGGCCGCCACTCCCTCGCCTTCAACCTCAACGGCGACTGGACGGGCGACGTCGAGGCGGTCGTCGAGGCGGAGTTCTGCGGGACGCGGCCGCCCGCGGCGAGCCCCTCCCAGGGCCTGTCCCCGAGCCTGTCCGACAGGCTCTAGCCGGCGGCCCCGGCGGTGAAGCTCACCTTCGCCGCCTCGACGGTGTTCCCGCGCCGGCCGGGCGCGCGCTGTTCCTTCCAGTACAGGTTGGTGTGCGCGACGACCTCGGCCGGGGCGGGGGCGCCGTACGCGGTGAGGTCCTCCGTGGTGTGGGCGTCGCCGACCAGCGTGACGTCGTACCCGCGGGTGAAGGCACCGTGGAGGGTGGAGCGGACGCACATGTCCGTCTGGGCGCCGGTGACCACGACGTGGCCGACGGCACGCTCGGCGAGCAGGTCCTCCAGCTCGGTGGCCTCGAAAGAGTCGCCGTAGTTCTTGTGGACGACCGGCTCCGGGTCCTGGCGGACCAGCTCCGGCACGTACTGCCAGGAGTCGCTGCCGTACTTCATGTGATCGTCGGAGTGCTGCACCCAGATCACCGGCACGGCCTCGGCGCGAGCTCTGGCGACCAGCGTGTCGATGTTCGCGATCACACCCGCGAGGTCGTGGGCGCCGTCCACCGCTCCGTGCTGCATGTCGATCACCAGCAGCGCCGTGTTCGGGCGATCGGGCAGGGTCGTCATCACGCTCTCCTGTCTCCTGTCCGGACCCGTCTTCCGTCCGGCTCCTCGTGGCGGGCGGGTCCGTCCGTGGAACTCCAGCCCGTACCACAGTAGTTCGCCGCACCGACAACGCCGGCGGAACCAGGGAGAGGGCCCGTGCGAACGGCCCGCGGGCCCTCTCCCTCCCCTCCGGCGCGGCCCGGTCCGTCACTACCGCGGCAGCACCAGGACGTACGCGGCCGGATCGCGGTCGTTCGCGGCCATGAGCGCGGTCCGCACGATCACGGCCTGCTCCTCCATCGCGTCCCTGAGCCTGCGCGGGGCGATGTGGACGACGGTGACGCCGAGCCGCTCCAGCCGCTCGCGTCTGCGGGCCTGCTCCGAGCGCCCGGCCTCCGCGCCCCGGAGCAGGGGCCGGGTGTCCAGCTCGACCGCCACCGCCTGCTCGGGCCAGTACGCGTCCACCGCACCGAGGTGCGGGCCTCCGGGCAGCCGCAGACCGACGTTCCAGACCGGGTCGGGCAGACCGTGTTCGAGGACCATCCGGTACAGGCGGTTCTCCGCGATCGCCCTGCCCTCCGCCACCAGCGAGTCCACGGCGTCGATCACGTGCGGACGCTCCAGCAGCCGGGCCGCCGTCAGCTCCTCCACGACCGAGCGCGGTTCGCACAGGCCGCGGCGCACCGCCTCCGTCAGCAGACCGCGCACGGTCTCCCCGTCGGTCAGCTCCGCGACCGCGTCGGCCAGCGCGCGGGGGACGGCCGCGACCGGGAGTCCGGCCACGAACACGGGGGGCGGCAGCACGGTCGTGCGCACGATGCGGACGCAGCCGGTCGAGCGCAGCCGGCGCATACGGGGGACCAGCACGTCGATCGTGTCGAGGGAGGGCAGCGGCGGGGCGCAGGAGAAGCCGTGCAGGGCCAGCGCCGCCAGGCCGGTGATCAGCGCGTCCGCGACGGGCCGGGGGGTGTGCGGTCCCGGGGTGCCCGGCTGGGCGGGGATGCGGGGTGCCGGGCGGGAGGAAGGGGGACGGGCGGTGTAGAGCAGGGCCGCGTGCAGCCGCTCCTCGGGAGTAGGCGGGCCGGGGTGCAGGAGGAAGACGCCGGGGAGGAGCCGCTGCCAGGGGCCGCCGGGCCGACACCGCTCGCCGGCGTCCGTGGTGGTCACGCCGTGGTCGCGCAACTGGGCGGCGGTCAGGACCCGGTGCTGTACGGGGGACGGGTGGTGCAGGGTGCGGGGGGAGAGCGGGGTGCTGTGGTTCATGGACCGGGGATGCCCGCCCGGGTGCGGCCCTCTAACCGCTGTTACCCGCTCGTCGGAGAATCGGGACAACCACGCCCGAAAGCACGGATGTTCGACCGGGGAAAGCCGCTGGTCCGGGTGGGCGTTCATAGGGGTTACGGGTCTGCATACCTGCATTTCGTAACCAATGCGCGCATCGGATCAGCCGACCGGCGCGGTATCGGATCAGTGGATCGACGCACGCGTCCGATCAGCCGACCGGTGCGCGCGCCGGACCGGTTCACCGGCAGGCCCGTCGGTGCGTGCCGGACCGGTTCACCGGGGGCGTCGCCGGACCGGCACACCGCAGGGGGCACCGGACGCCCTCGGCGCCGGTGCCCCCTGCGGTCGGGTCCGCCCGGGACGGGTGCCCGGGACGGGTGGTCAGCCCGCGGCGGCGATGTCGCGGGCCTGTCCCCGCAGCGCCCGCGCCAGATCGTCCCGCGACTCCAGCACCAGCCGGCGCAGCGCGGGCGGAGCGTCCTCGTGCGCCGCGAGCCACGCGTCCGTGGCCGCCAGGGTCTCCGGGGAGTCCTGGAGCGAGGGGAACAGTCCCCTGACCACGTCCATGCCGATCTGGATGGAGCGCTCCGCCCAGACGCGGTCGACGGCGGCGAAGTACTTGGCGGTGTACGGCTCCAGCAGGTCCCGCCGGGACGGCTGGCCGAAGCCGGAGATCGTCGCCTCGACGAGGGCGTTGGACAGCGCGTCGGACTCCACGACGGCGGCCCAGGCCTGGGCCTTGACCTCCGCCGAGGGGCGGGCCGCGAGGCAGCGGACCTGGTGCCGCTTGCCGGAGGCCGTGTCGTCGCGGGCGAGCTCGGCGGCGAGGACGGACTCGTCGGCGGCGCCCCGCGCGGCCAGCGGCTCCAGGAACGCCCAGCGCAGCTCCTGGTCGACCTCGAGGCCGTCGATCTTCGCCGTCCCCTCCAGCAGGCCCTGGAGCAGCTGGAGATCGGCCTCGCCGCAGGCGACGACGGCGAAGAAGCGGGCCCAGGCGAGCTGGTGCTCGCCGCCCGGCTCGGCGAGCCGCAGTTCCCTCAGCGCGCCCTCGGCGAGCAGCGCTCCGCCCTGCTCGCGCCAGTCGGGCGCCACGTAGTTGACGAGCGCGGAGTTCGCCCAGGCCTGGAGCATCTGGAGGACGCCGATGTCGGACTCGCGGCCCGCGAAGCGCAGCACCAGGGCGACGAAGTCCCGGGCGGGCAGGATCGCGTCGCGCGTGAGGTTCCACAGCGCGGACCAGCACAGGGCCCGGGCGAGCGGGTCGGTGATCTCTCCGAGCGCCTCCCGCAGCGTGGCCAGCGAGTTCTCGTCGAAGCGGATCTTGCAGTACGTGAGGTCGTCGTCGTTGACGAGGACCAGCTCGGGAGCCCCGGCGCCGGCCAGTTCGGTCACGATCGTGCGCGGCCCGTCGACGTCCACCTCGGCGCGCGCGTACCGCACGAGCGGACCGGTGCCCCCCTCGCGCCGGTACAGGCCGACGGCCACGCGGTGCGGGCGCAGTTCGGGGTGGGACTCGGGAGCCTCCTGGAGCACCGCCAGCTCGGCGACGCGGCCCTCGGCGTCCAGGATCACCTGCGGGGTCAGCGAGTTGACGCCCGCGGTCTGGAGCCAGGACCGGGACCAGGCGGCCATGTCCCGTCCGCTCGTCTCCTCCAGGGCCGACAGCAGATCGCCGAGGCGGGTGTTGCCGTACGCGTTGCGCTTGAAGTAGCGGCGGGCGCCCTCCAGGAAGGCGTCCTGTCCGGCGTAGGCCACCAGCTGCTTGAGGACGGAGGCGCCCTTGGCGTAGGTGATGCCGTCGAAGTTCAGCTTGGCGTCCTGCAGGTCACGGATGTCGGCCGTGATCGGGTGGGTGGACGGGAGCTGGTCCGCGCGGTAGGCCCAGGCCTTGCGGCGGTTGGCGAACGTGATCCAGGCGTCGGTGAAGCGGGTCGCGCCGACGTTCGCGAACGTGCCCATGAAGTCGGCGAAGGACTCCTTCAGCCACAGGTCGTCCCACCAGACCATGGTGACGAGGTCGCCGAACCACATGTGCGCCATCTCGTGCAGGATGACGTTCGCCCGCGCCTCGTACGACGTCTGCGTCACCTTGCCGCGGAAGATGTACTCCTCGCGGAAGGTGACGAGGCCCGGGTTCTCCATCGCGCCGAGGTTGTACTCGGGCACGAACGCCTGGTCGTACTTCCCGAAGGGGTACGGGTAGTCGAAGTGGTCGTGGAAGAAGTCCAGGCCCTGCTTGGTCACCAGGAACACGTCGTCGGCGTCGAAGTGGGGGGCCAGGCCCTTGCGGCACATCGCGCCGAGGGGGATCTCCAGCGTCGTACCGTCGTCGAAGGTGCGGGAGTAGGAGTCCGTCACGTAGTGGTACGGGCCCGCCACGACCGCGGTGATGTACGTCGAGATCGGCTTCGTCTCGGCGAACCTCCACACGCCGTCCACGAGTTCGCCGACGCCGTTGCTCCAGACGGTCCAGCCCTCGGGGGCCCTCGCCTCGAAGCGGAACGGGGCCTTGAGGTCCGGCTGCTCGAAGTTCGCGAAGACGCGGCGCGAGTCGGCGGGCTCGTACTGCGTGTACAGGTACACCTCGCCGTCCTCGGGGTCGACGAAGCGGTGCATGCCCTCGCCGGTGCGGGAGTAGGCGCACTGCGCGTCCACGACCAGCTCGTTCTCGGCGGCGAGGTCCTCCAGCCGGATCCGGGAGCCGTCGAAGACCTCACCGGGGTCGAGGTCCCGGCCGTTGAGCGAGACGGCCGTCACACTCGGCGCGACCAGGTCCGCGAAGCTCGCCGCGCCCGGCTCGGCGCAGCGGAAGCGGAGCGTGGTGACCGAGCGGAACGTGCGGGGCTCCCCGGCCGCCGCGCCGGGCTCCGTCCCCCCGACGGCCGAACGCAGGTCGAGGAAGACGTCGTAGCTGTCCACGGACAGCAATGCCGCCCGCTCCTGGGCCTCGTCGCGGGACAGGTTCTCACCGGGCACGGCTGCACTCCCTCATGGCGGCATGGACATGTGTGAACAGGGCCGATCCTGCCATGCGCTCCTTACGGAGGGTGCCGTGACGACGGCGACACAGGGGAATCCCCCTACCGACCCTGGAATCGCACGGATGCGCGGGAATGGTGCGGACGTACGCCGGTGTTCCCACGGGAAACACCGCGTTCCGAGGAGAGCCATGCCCGAGCAGACCGCTCAGACCAGTTCCGGCAAGACCCCCGTCGACTTCTGGTTCGACCCGCTGTGCCCCTGGGCCTGGATGACCTCGCGCTGGGTGCTGGAAGTGGAGAAGGTCCGCGACATCGAGGTCCGCTGGCACATCATGAGCCTCGCCGTCCTGAACGAGCCCAAGCTGGACGAGCTTCCCGACCACTACCGCGAGATGCTCGCGACCACGGCGTGGCAGCCCGTCCGGGTGGTCACCGCCGCCTGGCAGAAGCACGGCGACGACGTCCTCGGCCCGCTGTACACCGCGCTCGGCACCCGCTTCCACAACGACGGTCTGGGCGCGACCAAGGAGGCGATCGCCGGCGCCCTCGAGGAGGTGGGACTGCCCGCCGACCTGATCGACTACGCCGACCAGGAGAACTTCGAGTTCGACGCCGAGCTGCGCGCCTCCCACAAGGAGGGCATCGACAAGGTCGGCCAGGACGTCGGCACCCCGGTCATCGCCGTGCCCGGCTCCGACGGCGAGCAGCTCGCCTTCTTCGGTCCGGTCGTCACCCCGGCCCCCAAGGGCGAGGAGGCCGCCAAGCTCTGGGACGGCACGCTCATGGTCGCCTCGGTGCCGGGCTTCTACGAGATCAAGCGCACGCGTACGGCGGGACCGGACTTCAGCAACCTGTAGGCGTTCCGGTCGTCCCGGCCCCGGCCCCGGCTGCGTGACCCCGGACCCCGGGAAGCCGTCCGTGGGGGAACCGGTCCCGTGAGCGCATGCGCTCACGGGACCGGCGGCGGGACGAAACGGTTCGCCGCGCCCAGGACCTCCCGTGGCGCACCCACGGGCCCGGCCCGGACCTGGATACTGCGGATTCATGAGTACTACGAGCCGCCGCACGACCCTCCTCCTGGTCCGGCACGGGCAGACCGTCCGGCACGCGGAGAACCGCTACGCCGGAGTGAGCGACGTCCACCTCACCGAGGAGGGCCGCGCCCAGGCGGAGGCCCTCGGCCGCTGGGCCGCCGCGCACCCCGTCGACGCGATCTGGACCTCGACCATGTCCCGCGCCGTCGCCACCGCCGAGCCCGCGTGCCGCGCCCTCGGGCTGGTCGCACGGCGTGAACCCACCCTGCGCGAATGCGACTTCGGGGTGCTGGAGGGCCGCACGCTCGCCGAGTTCGAACAGGAGAACCCGGCCCGCGCCAAGGCGTACCGCGTCGACCCGGTGTCCTACCCCTTCCCCGAGGCGGAGGACCCGCGCACGGCGGCGGCCCGGGGAACGCACGCCCTGCGCCGCATCGCCGACACCCACCCCGGCGAACGCGTGCTGGTCGTCTCCCACAACACCCTGCTGCGCCTGGTGCTGTGCACCGCCCTGTCCATCCCGCTGGGCGAGTACCGCCGGGTCCTGCCGAGCCTGCGCAACGCGGCGGTCACCGAACTCCGGATGGAGGACGGGGCGGCCGCCCTGGTCTCGCTCAACGTGCCGTGCGGACCGTGACGGGACGGCCCCCGCGAGGGGTTTCCCCGCGGGGGCCGTCCCGGTGCTCGTCGGGCGGGGGCGTCAGCCGGCCACCGACGTGTAGTGCGAGGCGTCGCCCTGGATCGAGTGGCTCCGCGTGCCGTCGATGCCGACCGGCACGTCACCGGCGACCGTCACCCGGTTCAGCCGACGGGGCAGGCCGTCGTAGTTGTCGATCGCGTAGTGCTGGGTGATCCGGTTGTCGAACAGCACGAGCTGGTTCGGGGACCAGCGCCAGCGCAGGACGTTCTCGGGCCGGGTGACGTACGCCTGGAGCAGGTCGAGGATCTTGCGGGACTCGCCCACCGACAGTCCGACGATCCGCTGCGCGAACCCGCCGATGAACAGGCCGCGCTCCCCGGTCAGCGGGTGGACCCGGACGACCGGGTGCGCGGTACGGAACGTGATGGACGTGAACTGGGCGCGCTGCGCGGCCTGGTCCTCGTCCACGCTCTCGTCCGGCACCGCGTAGTCGTAGTCGTTGGTGTGCTCGGCCCACAGGGTGTCGGCGAACGCCCGGAGCGGTTCGGGCAGATCGCGGTAGGCGGCCGCGGCGTTGGCGATGAGCGTCTCGCCGCCGTACGGCGGGACCGTGATGCTGCGCAGGGTGCTGGCCTGCGGCGGGTTGAGCACGAAGGTCACGTCGGTGTGCCAGTGGTTGGCGCGGCCCCGCTCGCTGTCGACGGGCAGCACGTTCGGGGCGCCGTCCACGGCGGGCACGGTGGGGTGCGCGGTGGTGAGGTCGCCGAAGTGACGGGCGAAGGCCTGCTGGCCCTCGTCGTCCAGGTCGACGTCGTCGAAGACCAGCGCCTTGTGCTCGTCGAGGGCGGTGCGCAGGGCGGCGACGGTGATGTCGTCCAGGGGCTTGGAGACGTCGACGCCCAGGACACGGGCGCCGATGTGCGCGGTGACCTTCTGGATCTCGATGTCCGTCATGGGGTACGGGTCCTTTCGGCTGGGCGGTTCGGGGATGTGCGAGCGGGTTCGGGGGATGTGCGAGCGGTTCAGGCGAGGGCGGTCGCGTTCACGGACGCGGTCGCCGGGGCGGGTGCGGGTGCGGGGACGGTCGGCGCGGTCGCGTACCGGTTGGCCGGGCGCGGCAGCCCGTAGCGCTCCCGCAGGGTCTGCCGGGGCCCGTACTCCCGGCGGAGCAGGCCCCTCTCGCGCAGGATCGGCACCACGTGGTCCACGAAGAGGCCGAGGCCGGACGGCAGCACGGCGGGCATGATGTTGAAGCCGTCGGCGGCGCCGCCGCGGAACCACTCCTCGATCGTGCCGGCGACCTGTTCGGGCGTTCCGGCGAAGGTCAGGTGGCCCCGCCCGCCGCCGAGCCGGCCGATCAGCTCGCGGACGGTCAGCCGCTCGCTCCGGGCGAGCTCCACGACGAGGGTGTAGCGGCTCTTGGCCCCCTCGATCGCGCTCTCCGGCGGCAGGTCGTCGGGCAGCGGCGCGTCGAGGGCGAGCGTGCCGGGCTCCAGGCGGAGCAGGTGCTCCAGCCGGTTCAGCCCGTGCTCGTACACGATGTGGTCCTCCAGGACCCGCTCGTGGGCGCGCGCCTCCGCCTCGGTCGAGCCGACGACCGGGACGATGCCGGGCAGGACCTTGACGTGGTCCGGGTTCCGGCCGGCCCGCCCGGTGAGGGACTTGAGGCTGGCGTAGAACTTCTGGGCGCCCGCGAGGGTCTGCTGGGCGGTGAACACCGCCTCCGCGTACCGGGCCGCGAACCGTCTGCCGTCCTCGGAGGAGCCCGCCTGCACGAGGAGCGGGTGACCCTGCGGTGTGCGGGGCACGTTGAGGGCGCCCTCCACGCTGAAGTACGTCCCCTTGTGGCGCGCGGGGTGGATCTTGCCGGGGTCGCCCCAGACGCCCGCCGCCTTGTCGGCGACGACGAGGTCGTCCTCCCAGCTGTCCCAGAGCTTGAGCGCCACGTCCAGGAACTCGGCGGCGCGCTCGTACCGGGTGGCGTGCGCGGGCTCGTCCTCGAGGCCGAAGTTGCGGGCGGCCTCGGCGCCCGCGGTGGTGACGATGTTCCAGCCCGCGCGGCCGCCGCTGATGTGGTCGAGGGAGGCGAGTCTGCGGGCCAGGTTGTAGGGGGAGTTGTAGGACGTGGAGGCGGTGGCGATCAGGCCGATGTGCTCGGTGGCGGTGGCCAGCGCGGTGAGCAGGGTGATGGGTTCGAGCGCCCCGGAGGGGCGTTGGCCCACGCTGTTGAACAGGACCGGGCCGTCGGCGAGGAAGAGCGAGTCGAAGGTGCCGCGTTCGGCGATCCGCGCGAGACGCACGTAGTGGGCCGTCTCGACGTGGGCGTACGGGTCGCTCTCCGGGAGCCGCCAGGACGCCTCGTGGTGCCCGGTGTTCATCAGGAAGGCGTTGAGATGGAGCCGGCGCGGGCTGGTCACGGGTGCTTCTCCTCCTGGTGTGCGGACGCGCCGTGCCCGGCGCCGTCGTCCGCCGTCGTGTCCGGGCCGGTCGCGGGGCGTGCCGTCGTCCCGGACCCCGTCCTCGCCGTCGTCCCCGTCACGTCCTCGGTCACCCCGAGGGCGTTCAGCAGCCGTTCGCGGTATTCGCCGAGCAGGGGATCGCGGTACGAGCGCGGGTGCGGACGGTCGATGGACAGGTCGAGGCCGATGCGGCCGTGGTCGAGCACGAGCACCCGGTCGGCCAGCACGATCGCCTCGTCCACGTCGTGCGTGACGAGCAGCACGGACGGCCGGTGGCGTTCCCACAGTTCGCGCAGCAGCACGTGCATCCGGATCCGGGTGAGCGCGTCCAGCGCCCCGAACGGTTCGTCGGCCAGGAGCAGTTCGGGCTCGCGGACGAGGGAGCGGGCCAGGGCGGCGCGTTGTGCCTCGCCGCCGGACAGTTCATTGGGCCAGGCCCGTTCGCGCCCCGCGAGTCCCACCTCGGCGAGGGCGGAGCGGCCCCTCTCCGCGGCGTCCCGGCCGTCGGTGCCGAGCAGGACGTTGTCGAGGACGCGGCGCCAGGGGAGCAGCCGGGAGTCCTGGAAGACGACGGACACCCTTTCCGGGGCGGTGAGCTCCCCGCTGCCGGCGACGTCGTGATCGAGGCCGGCGATGGCGCGCAGCAGCGTGCTCTTGCCGGAGCCGCTGTGCCCCAGCAGGGCGGTGAACTGGCCCGCCGGAAGGTCGAGGTCGATGCCGTCGAGCACCGTGCGGCCCTCGAACGACCTGGTGAGCCCGCGCAGGCGGACCGTGTGGGAGCGGGTCAGCTGCTGAGTGTGCGTCGCCACGACAGCACCTTTCGTTCGACGAGACGAACCGCGCTGTCGGAGACGAGCCCGAAGATGCCGTAGACCAGCAGGCCGACGAGGATGATGTCGGTCCGGCCGTAGTTCTGGGCCTGGAACATCATGTAGCCGAGGCCGCTGGTGGCGTTGATCTGCTCCAGGACGACCAGGGAGAGCCAGGAGCCGGTCACCCCGAGCCGCAGTCCGACGAAGAAGCCGGGCAGCGCGCCGGGGATCACGATCTGACGGATGAAGCGGATCCTCGACAACCCCTGGACCTCGGCGAGTTCCACGAACCGGTTGTCGATGCCGGACAGGGCGGAGTGCAGGTTCAGGTAGATCGGGATGTAGACGACGATGGCGATGATCGCGATCTTGAAGGTCTCGCCGATGCCGAGCCAGAGGATGAACAGCGGGATCAGGCCGAGGGTCGGGATCGCCCGGTTGAGCTGTACGGTCCCGTCGATCAGCGCCTCCCCGACCCGGCTGAGCCCGGAGGCGAGGGCGAGGACGACACCGGCGGTCAGGCCGAACGCGAACCCGTACCCCGCGCGTTCCAGCGACGTCAGCACATCGGTGGGCAGGGTGCCGTCGGTCCACAGGTCACCGGTGGTCCTCAGCACCGTCCAGGGCGCGGGGATCGCGCCGGGATCCAGCTGTCCGGCGGCGGACGCGACGGCCCACAGGGCCAGGAACAGGGCCGGACCGACGATCCGGGAGGCGGGCAGCCGCCTGCCGGGCGCGAGGGTGCGGCGCCGGGTCCGGGGAGCCCGCCGGAACGGGCGGCCGCCGGCTCCGGCCCCGCCGGCCGTTCCCGCGCCGACCGCCTCCGCCGCGACCGGTACGGCCGGGGGCGGCTCGGTGCCGACGCCGGCGGGTGACGCGGCGGCGGAGGCCGGGGCGGTGTCGGCCGTGGTCGAGGTCGTGGTCGAGGTCGTGGCCGAGGCCGACGGGGGCGTGGTCCCGGCCGGGGGAGAGGCGGGCGCGGACCCGGTCGTGGACCGGTCCTCGGTCGAAGTCCTGCTCGTCACGGCCGTCACCTCCGGTATTCCGCGGGGACGGCCCTGGCCGCGATGGCCTCGAAGCGCCGGTCGAAGAGCGAGCCGACCTTGAACCTCTTCACGAAGCCGCCCTCCGCCAGCAGATCGGCGGTCTCCTGCTCCCACTTGACGGCCTCGTCCCAACTCGGCGGGAAGAGGGGCTTGTTGGCGAGCGCGGTGATCGACCGGGCCTGCGCGAGGGTCAGGTTCTGCGTCTTGACGTAGAACTCCTCGTTCCACTCGTCGGGGTGCTCGTACGCCCACACCTGGCCCTTCGCCCAGCGCGGGATGTACGCGGCGACCGCGGCCGCCTTCGCCCGGTCGGCCAGCACCGAGGTGGGCGCCCAGAGCAGGTTGAGCAGGTCCACCACGTCGGTGTCGATGGTGTGGGCGCCCTTGGACCCGTACTGCTTGAGATAGGCGGGTGCCTGGCTGTTGGCGAGCGGGGCTATGTCCACCTGCCCGGCCTGGAGCGCGGTGAGGAACTGGTTGCTGGTCAGCGGCACGAGGTTCACGTCGTCGTAGGACAGACCCGCCTGCTTCAGGGCGCGCAGCAGGACGACACCCTGCGCCTGTCCCTGGGAGAAGGCCAGTTTCTTCCCCTTGAAGCCCTGGACGTCCTTGATGTCGCTGCCGGGCTTGGTGGCGAACAGGTAGTTGGGCTTCCTGGTGATGTTGATCGCGACGATCTTCGCGTCGAAGCCCTGGAAGTGCGCCTGGATCGGCGGGATGCCCGCGTTGTTCCCGACCTCCAGGGACTTGGCGCGGAAGGCGTTGATGACGTCGGGCCCGGCGCCGATGTTCACCCAGTCGGACACGGTGAACGGCAGCCCGGCCAGCCCCGCCAGCTTGAACTGGAGTTCCTGGACGCCTTGGTACGAGGCGATCGAGAGCTTGGTGCCCTGCGGCACCTTGTCGGCCAGGGGCGCCGACAGGTCTCCCGCGGACCGGCTGTCGGCCGCGCCGGCGGCGGTGCAGCCGCTCAGCCCGGCCACGGCCGCGGCGCCGAGCAGGGAGGACAGGAACACGCGCCGGTCGACACCGGACGGGGAGGGGGAGAGGGAGGGAGAGGGGGACGAGGAGGCACGCGTTGACCGTGCGGACAGTGGTGGCATGGGAGGCTCCGGAGATTCCAGGGGCGGGAGAGCGCGCGGGGTTCCGGGCAGGGCGAAGCCGGAGGAGAGGCGGGCGCGCCGAAGAGGACACACGCCGGTGGCGTGCCGTAGAGGACACACGCCGGTGGCGTGCCGAAGGAGACGGGCCGACGGGGACGACGGCCGGACGGTCCGTGCCGCGCCGGCGTCGGACAGCCGGTCCCGCGTACGACGGATCAGTGCACCGAGGGATCAGCGCACCGGCGGATCAACGTCCCGGAGGATCGGCGACGAGGCGCCGACGACCACGCGTCCGTGACGGAACGTCGGTGACGGGGTGTCGGTGACGGCCGGTCAGTGACAGGCGGTCAGCAACAACGTGTGCGTGCGACCCGCATCAGGTCGACCACACGGCACTTGGTGAGCGGAACCTGCACCCGCGCGCTGCTCATGCACACGATGCTCCTGTCCGGGAAGGAACCCTGTCAACATTCCGACTTTCTGAATTAATTAGCCCCCGGTGGGGAGCCCGGAGAGCCCAGCGGATCGCGGTAGAGGACGTCGAGCACGACCGACCCGCCCGCCACGGCCAGCACCGAATCGGGGAAGCTGGTCGGGACGACCGCGGACGCCCGTTCCGGTCCCACCGCCTCGCGCAGCGCGCCGAGGCAGTCCTCCCGGTGTATGGCGCCTATCTCGGTGACGACGACCGTCTCCGGGTTGAGCACGTCGAGCAGCAGCCCCGCCGCCCGCCCGACCATCCGGGAACGCTCCGTCAGCAACTCCACGGCCAGTGGGTCCCCGGCGGCCGCGGCGAAGACCACGTGCATCGGGTTCGAGCCGTCCGTGACCCCCCGTTCCCGGGCCCGTCGGCACAGCGTCCGTTCGCTCAGCTCGGCCTGGAGGCACCCCGTCCGGCCGCAGTCGCACCGCTCCGCCCCGCCCGGCAGGGGCAGATGGGCGATCGCCCCGGCCTGCGAGCGGGGTCCGTAGTGCACCTGGTCGTGGGTGGCGAAGGCGGCGTCCACCACGTTGCCGGCGAAGAGATGCAGCACGCTCCGGCTGCCCCTGGCCCGCCCGAACAGCCGCTCCCCGTTGACCAACGCCCGCGCGTGGCCGTCCACGTGGACCGGCAGCCCCGTGCGGGCCCCGACGGCCTCCCGCACGTCCACGTCACGCCAGCCCAGCATCGGGTGCTCCACGATCGTGCCGGAGTCCGGGTCCACCCAGCCGCCGGCCGCCACGCCGATGCCGAGGGCGGTCCGGCCGGGGACGCCGGCGAGGAGAGCGGCGATCGCGTCGGCGGCGTTCGCGAGGACGGGGCCCGGTTCGGTGCCGTCGTGCCGCAGCCGCTTCTCGGCGAGGACCCGCCCGCGCAGGTCCAGCAGCGCGACGGTCGTGTACGGCACGGCCACGTGCACCCCGCCGACCACGAAACGGGAGTGGTCCAGGTCGACCGGGAGGTGCGGCCGCCCGACCCCGCCCGACCGGAGGGGAGCGGCGGCCTCCCGGATCAGACCCCGTTCGGTGAACCGGGCGCAGTAGTCGGTCACCGACGCGGGGGAGAGCCCGGTCAGCCGGGAGATGGTGCTGCGGGCGACCGGCCCGTGCTCCAGCACGGACCGCAGGATCACGCTGGCGCTCGCCCGGCGCCGGGCGAGGACGGGGGAAGGAGGGGACAGGGAAGGGGGTGCCACCGTACTGGCCATGGAAGTTCTTCCTCGGGAGCTGGTCCGGCCGAGCGCCGTCACGTACGCCCCGCCGCGGCGTGCGCGGCGTGCGTCTGGTGTGGTCCGCTGTGGTCTCGGCGAGCCGGATCCGCTCCGCCCCGCCTCAGGACGGGCGGCGACAGGTGGCCGTGCCCTGGCGTCGCAGGTCGACATAGCGACGCGACGCGAAGTTCAGGGCCTGGGGAACCATGCGGTGAAGGGTAGGGGGCCGACCGGGGGCGCCGCCAGATACGCCCAAGGACCGGACAGCCCCGGCACGTTCCCGCTCCGGCCGGTTCCGGACCGGTTCGGACGCTCGGTGGAGTCTTTGGTGAGTCCCCACAGTGCCGACCCCGGACCGCCCCGTAGCGGAAACGACTTCACCTCAGTGACCAGCATCACCCTTGAGCAGGTGTACCAGGCACTCTTTGTAAGGAGCCCACCATGGCGCTGATCCGCGCTTTGTCGAGCACTGACGGTGATCACCCGTAAGCCGCTGGGATAGCGTCGCCGTGTTCCGACCTGTCCTCCCCCCGGCCCCGTGGGCCAAGGGGCATCCCCGTTCGCCGGAGTCCTCATGAGCACCGCTGTCGCCACGCCCTCCCGCCCCGGTGAGGTCCTCGCCGACCTTCTTCCGGCCTCCCGCGTCCGTGACGCCGTCCTCGTGCTCGGCGGTGCCGCGCTCACCGGCCTTGCCGCCCAGATCTCGCTGCCCGTCCCGGGTTCCCCGGTGCCGGTGACCGGCCAGACCTTCGCCGCGCTGCTCGTCGGCACGGCGCTCGGCGCGCGCCGCGGCTTCCTGTCGCTCGCGGTGTACGCGCTGGTGGGCATGGCCGGCGTCCCGTGGTTCGCGGGGGGCGGCTCCGGTGCCTCGGCCCCGTCCTTCGGCTACATCCTCGGCATGCTGCTCGCGTCGACCGTCGTGGGCGCCCTGGCCCGCCGTGGCGCCGACCGCTCCGTGCTGCGCATGGCGGGCACGATGCTGCTCGGCGAGGCGATCATCTACGCGGTCGGCGTTCCCTACCTGGCCCTGGCCACTGGCATGTCGGCGAGCGCGGCCGTCGCGGCGGGCCTCACCCCGTTCCTGATCGGCGACGCCCTCAAGGCCGCCCTGGCGATGGGCATCCTGCCGGGCGCCTGGAAGCTCGTCGACAAGAAGTGACGCCATGCCGGTGGGGTCCTGGACCCCACCGGCCGGACGACGTCATCACCCAGCCGACGCTCGTGTCTCGTGTCCGAGCCGTCGTCGTTCTGCGCGAGAGGCTCGCCGGGCCGTTTTCTGGTCCCGCCCGGCGGGCCTTCACGCTTTCCCCACCCCGGCCGACACCGCCCGGCCACTCCGGCCGACACCGCCCCGGCCACTCCGGCCGACAACACCCCACCCCGACCTCCGGCCCCGGCCCCGATCCCGGCCCCGGCCCCTGGCCTCAGCCCTGGCCCATGACCTCCGGCCCCGGCCCCGGCCCCGGTCCACCGGTCCTACCCTCCGGGCCTCCGGCCCCCGGCCTCCAAAGCCGGCCCCCGGCCCAGGACCTGGGCCGGGGGCCGGTCGGCCGTCGTCACGCTTCGCGGTGGACGAGGGGAGGCGCGGGTGGGAGGAGAACGGGAGAGGGGCCCGCGGCGATCAGCCGCGGGCCCCTCTCCCGCTCAGGCGTCGGTGGCGGGTCAGGCGCCGACCTCGGCCCGGGTCTCCTCGGGAGAGCCGCTCTCGACCGGCTGCCCGGAGGAGCGGGCGCCCGCGCCGACGTTCTGCCGGACGAAGGCGATGACCAGCACGATCGCCGCGACGAGCAGCGACAGCAGCACGGTCTCCCGGCCGTCGTGTTCGGTGTCGGTCAGCATGTAGCCGAGCACGAAGACGATCATCGCGGCCGTCGCCCAGGTCAGGTACGGGTAGAGCCACATCCGCACGACGAGCTTCTCCGGCGCCTCGCGCTGGATGATCTTCCGCATCCGCAGCTGCGAGAAGCAGATGGCGAGCCACACGAACAGGGCCACCGCACCGGAGGAGTTGACCAGGAAGAGGAAGACCGAGTCCGGGAACTTGTAGTTGAAGAAGACGGCCACGAAGCCGAACGCGACCGAGACGAGGATGGCGGTCATCGGCACGCCGCGCCCCGTGGTGCGGGCGAACGCCTTGGGCGCGTCACCGCGCTGACCGAGCGAGAACGCCATCCGGGAGGCCGTGTAGAGGCCGGAGTTGAGGCAGGACAGCACGGACGTCAGCACGATGACGTTCATGATCTGACCGGCGTGCGCGATGCCGAGGGAGTCCAGGGCGGCGACGTACGAGCCCTTGTCCTTGATCGACGGGTCGTTCCAGGGCAGCAGGGCGACGACGACGAGGATCGAGCCCAGGTAGAAGACGGCGATGCGCCAGATGATGCTGTTGGTCGACTTGGTCACGGCGCGCTGCGGGTCCTCGGACTCGCCGGCGGCGAGCGTCGCGATCTCGCTTCCCATGAAGGAGAAGACGACCAGCAGCACGCCGGTGAGGATCGCGCCGGGGCCGTGCGGCAGGAAGCCGCCGTGACCGGTCAGGTTGTCCAGCCCGGCCTTCTGGGCCTCCACGCCCGGCAGCACTCCGAGGATCGCGAGGGCGCCGACCACGATGAACGCGCCGATCGCCACGACCTTGATCCCGGCGAACCAGAACTCGAACTCGCCGTAGGAGCCGACGGAGACCAGGTTGGTGGCCGTCAGCACCACCATCACGATGAGCGCCCAGCCCCACTGCGGTACGGCGGGCATCCATCCTTCGAGGATCTTGGCACCGGCGGTGGCCTCCACGGCCAGCACCACGACCCAGAAGAACCAGTACAGCCAGCCGATGGAGAAGCCCGCCCAGCGGCCGAGCGCCCGGTCGGCGTGCGCGGAGAACGAGCCCGAGGTCGGATTGGCGGCGGACATCTCGCCGAGCATCCGCATCACCAGCACCACGAGCGTGCCGACGAGGGCGTACGAGAGGAGGATGCCGGGGCCCGCGGTGGCGATGCCGGAGCTGGAGCCGACGAAGAGCCCGGCTCCGATGACACCGCCGATGGCGATCATCGACAGATGACGGTTCTTGAGTCCTGCCTGGAGGCCGCCACCGGGTTCTCCGGGGGCCTGTGCGGCCTTCGTGGGGGTCGGCTGCGAGGTCATGAAGGGGGATTCCTTTGCGCCGTATGAGCAGATCGCGGTACAGGGCGCCCGCCCCGTACGAGCGGTGTACGGGGCACGCGACGGTCCTTCGTGAGGACCGCTGTACAAGCGTGTCCAGTGAAACGGAGGTGGATGAGTTCGTGAACCTTCGAATCCATATTGTTACTTGAGGTTTTCTTGAGGTTCTGTAGGCTTGCTCACAGTTTTCTCGTGCGGGCCCCGGCGCGGCCCACGCGGGACGGCCGTGTCACACTCGGACCATGCGCGTGTATCTCGGATCCGACCATGCCGGTCTCGAACTGAAGAACCACCTCGTCGAGTGGCTCAAGGCCGCCGGCCACGAGCCCGTCGACTGCGGGCCCCACATCTACGACGCCCAGGACGACTACCCGCCGTTCTGCCTCCGCGCGGCGGAGCGCACCGTGGCCGACCCGGGTGCCTTCGGGATCGTCATCGGCGGCTCCGGCAACGGCGAGCAGATCGCCGCGAACAAGGTCGCCGGCGTACGGGCCGTGCTCGCCTGGAGCGAGCAGACCGCCGCGCTGGGCCGCGAGCACAACAACGCGAACGTCATCTCCGTCGGCGCCCGCATGCACACCCAGGAAGAGGCGACGAAGTTCGTCGAGACCTTCCTCGGCACGCCGTTCACCGGCGAGGAGCGCCACGTCCGCCGCATCGAGATGCTCGCGGACTACGAGACGACCCGGGAACTCCCGCCGATCCCGGCCCACCACCCGCAGCAGCCGTAGGACCGGCACCGATCGGACCGCGGGCCCACGGGCCCACGGGCCCACGGGCCCACGGGCCCGCGGGATCGACGGGCCGACGGGATCGACGAACCGGCGGGCCTCCGGGCCGCCGGGCGAGAGAGACAGCGGGAGGAACGGTGCCCGAGGGGCACACCATTCACCGGCTCGCGGAGGACTACCTCGCCGCGTTCGGTGGCCGCGGCGTCCGGGTCACCAGCCCCCAGGGCAAGTTCGGTGACGCCGCGGCCCTCCTCGACGGATCGGTCCTGACCGCGACGCAGGCCCACGGCAAGCACCTCTTCCTCGGGTTCGGTCCGGGACGGTGGGTCCACATCCACCTCGGTCTCTTCGGCAAGGTCGGATTCGGCGGCACACCCGCCCCGCCGCCCACGGACACCGTCCGGCTGCGCCTCGTGAACGAGACGGCGTACGTCGACCTCCGCGGCCCCACCACCTGCGCCCTGATCACGGACGACGAGAAGCGCGCGATACACGACCGCCTCGGTCCGGACCCGCTGCGCCCGGACGCCGATCCGTCGGCGGCCTACCGCCGGGTCTCCCGCAGCCGCACGACGATCGCCGCGCTGCTCATGGACCAGAAGGTCATCGCGGGCGTGGGCAACGTCTACCGCGCGGAGGTCCTCTTCCGGCACGGCATCGACCCGTACCGCGCGGGCAGGGACCTCGCCGCCGCGGAGTGGGACGCGATCTGGGCCGACCTCGTGGACCTCATGCGCGAGGGCGTCCGCAACAACCGCATCGACACGGTCCGGCCGGAACACACCCCCGAGGCGATGGGCCGCCCGCCGCGCGTGGACGACCACGGCGGCGAGGTCTACGTCTACCGCAGGGCCGATCTGCCCTGTCACATCTGTGGCGGCGAGATCAGCACCGCCGATCTCGCCGCCCGCAACCTCTTCTGGTGCCCGGCCTGCCAGAAGGCCTGAACCCCGCGAAGGAGCCGGGTCCTGGAACCTGTGACCCGCGAGGGCGCCGGGTCCTAGAACCCGTGCGGCAGCCAGGGCGCGAGCGTCGAGGTGAACGCCGTCGAGGCCTCCGCCAGCGCTCCTCCCCGCAGTTCACGCACCCTGCCCGCGGCCGCGAGCGAGGCCAGGGACACGCCGCCCAGATAGGCGGCCCCCAACTCCCGCACGGACAGGGCGAGATCAGGAGCGTCCTCGGTGCGGGCGCACACCGCGCCCTTGGCGTCGCCGGTGAGCCGCCAACGCCCCTCGTTCCAGGGGCAGAAGGAGTCCTCGACCTCGAACACCACGTCCACCGGGGCCTGGTAGGTCCGGGCCTCCAGCGCGGCCCCGACGTCGACGAGCCGTACGTGCAGCGAGTCCTTCGTCCGCAGCTGACAGCGGCGGATGTCGGAGACCATGTGCTGCCAGGCGTCGTCCACGGGCCGGCCCCGGGTCCGCAGCGTGGACGTCAGGTCGACGTCGAAGAGGAACCGCCACAGCGCGGCCCGCGCCGCCGGGTCCAGCCCCTCCAGGTCCACCATCGTCACCACCCCGTCGGACCCGGCCGGACCCCACTCCGGCTTGACCCGGAAGCGCGTGTACCCGACGACCTCGCCGTCCCGCTCGGCGACCACGCACTGCAACGGCGAGGCGCCGTTCCGCTCGTCCGCCGGGTCGAGGAGCATGAGCCGCTGCCAGCCGGGCTGCCGGGCCAGCATCCCGGGCCGCTCCGGCACGAGCCGCGCGTACACCGCCTCGCACGCGTCCAGCACCTCGGCCGGCGCCGCGTAGCGCAGCCGTACGCCGTCGGTCCCGGGGGGCACGGACAGCCGGACCCGGGCGGTGTCGATCTCCGCGCTGACCGACAGGCTCCCGATGCCGTAGCCGAACCGCCCGTAGATCCCCGGCTCCGACGCGACCAGGACGGCGAGCGGCTCGCTCCCGGCACGGATGTCGTCCAGCTGGCGGCGCATCATCGAGGTGAGCACCCCGCGCCGCCGGTGCGTGGCCGCGACGCTCACCATCGTGATCCCGGCCGCCGGTACCGAGGCGCCGCCGGGGACCGTGACACGGAAGGAGAAGGCCCCCGCCGTACCCACGCAGTTCTCCCCGTCCCACACCCCCAGCGAACGGTCGTACTCTGTGAGCGCGTTCCACAGTTCGCGCTCCTCGGACGACTCCGCCACACCTCCGAACGCGCGGATCAGGTTTTCGTACCATTCGTCCCAGTCGGCCTGCCGCAGTACGCGGACGTCAGTCGTCATAGCCCATGCCTACCAGGGCAATGCGGTACGAGCGAGGGAATTTCGCCCGGCCGCGACGGCCCCCGACCGGAATGTTCCGGTGCGGTTCTCTGTGAAGTTGAGCGCTCGGAGGGGGACAAGTGGGACCTCCCGTGCCAAGCGCCTGGTCCGATGGATAGGGTCCCGAACTAATGGCAGCAGGACGAGAGCGGCGCGCTGAAGCCGATACGTTCACGGCCCGGTTGAAGATGCAATGGCACCGGGCCCGCACAGCGCTGCGCAGATCCGCCGTCGACTACTTCCGCGGGGACGGTTCCGACTGGATCGCGCTGGCCGGACTGCTGATCATGATCCCGGTGATCGCCTCCACGACCCTGGTCAACTCGGTGTGGTGCTCGCCCGCCGCCCTGGTCCTGCCGATCGTGGCCGGCGGACTGCTGCTGCGGCCCGCCAGCCTGCTCGGGCTGTACGCGGCCGCCGCCACCGCGCTGATCGTGGAGTCCGTGAAGCTCGGCCCGTACACGGAGGGACCCTCCCGGGTCACGCCGGGCGTGGTCCTGGTCGTCGCGGCCTGCGGCTTCTTCGGACTGCTGATCGCGCAGTTCCGCAGCCGGGTGGGCGTGCCCTGGCGTCGCGGCGGCACCATGCTCTTCGACCTGCGCGAACGCATCCGCGTGCAGAGCAAGCTGCCGAAACTGCCGGTGGGCTGGCACCGCGAGATGGCGCTGCGCCCGGCGGGCGGCCAGTCCTTCTCCGGGGACTTCGTCGTGGCCGCCCGGACGAACGGCGGCCGGACCCTCGAAGTCGTCCTCACGGACGTCTCCGGCAAGGGAATGGACGCGGGCTCCCGCGCCCTGCTGCTGTCCGGGGCCTTCGGCGGCCTCCTCGGCTCGCTGCCGCCGCACGCCTTCCTGCCCGCCGCGAACGGCTATCTGCTGCGCCAGGACTGGGACGAGGGCTTCGCCACCTCGATCCACCTGGTGCTCGACCTCGACTCGGGCGACTACGAACTCTTCTCGGCCGGACACCCGCCGGGCCTCCAGCTCAGCGCGGGCAGCGGACGCTGGGAGGAGAAGGCCGCCGAGGGCCCCCTGCTGGGGGTGTACGACGGTGCCCAGTTCGACCCGGTGAAGGGATCGCTGCGGCCCGGGGACGTGCTCATGCTGTTCACGGACGGTCTGGTCGAGACCGCCGACCGGGACATCGTCGAGGGCATCGACCGGCTCACGGGGGAGGCCGACCGCTACGTCGCCGGAGGCTTCCACGGCGCCGCCTGGCACCTCATCGAGGCGGTGGCCAGGGACGTCAACGACGACCGGGCCCTCCTGCTCATCTGCCGCGACGGTCTGGCGCCGGTACGCTGACCGCGCCCCGCGGATTCCGGCGGCCGGGGCGGCGGCCCGTACCGAGGAGACACTGATCGCGTGACCCGACCTCTCCTGACCCTGGCCGAAGTCGAGGCGCTCGCCCGCGCGGCGCACGCGACCCAGACCGACAAGGCCGGCCGTCCGTACGCCGAGCACCTCCAGGCCGTCGCGGACGGCGTCCGGGAGCGCGGGGGCGACGACGACCAGATCGCCGCGGCCTGGCTGCACGACGCCGTCGAGGACGACGCCCTCTCCGAGGACTGGCTGGAGGAGGCCGCGCTGAGCCCCCGCACGAAGGACATCGTGCGGGCGCTCACCAAGGCGGACGGCGAGTCCCCGGAGTCGTACGCGCGACGCGTCCGCACCACCCGGGGCGCCCTGCTGGTCAAGGCCTCCGACCTGGCGCACAACTCCGACCCGCTCCGTCTCGCGGTCCTCGACGAGCTCACCCGGATCCGTCTGACGAGGAAGTACGCGACGATGCGGGCGCTGCTGGGGCTGCCGCCGGGCTGAGCGAGGACGTCCTCGGCCGCTTCCCGCCGCCCTCCTCGCCGGGTGCTCCCGGCCGGCGGCCCCCGGGCGGGCCGGTGCCGGGGGAGAGCGTGCCGACACGAGGTGAGGGCGGGCCCGGTTCTCCGGACCCGCCCTCACCCGTACGCCGGTCGGTCACGCGCGGCCCGTCGGCCGAGCGTCGGCCGGCCGTGCCGCGGTCGGCTGCGCGTCGGCCGGCCGAGCGTCGGCCTTCGCCCGGTCCCGGGCCACCTCCGTCGCGTCCCGCTTGAACGCCCATTCCATCCTCGGCTCCATCGAGAACCGGAAGATCCGCCGGACGGGCCGTGTGCACAGGGCGGTGACGAGCGCGGCCGCGACGACCGTCGCGAAGACCTCCCCGAGCGGCTCGCGCAGCCAGGACTGGTCGAACCACCCCGCGTACTCGCAGCCCTTGAAGACAAGGCCGTGCAGCAGGTAGCCGCACAGCGTGCCCGCGCCGAGCGCCGTGAACCAGAACCTGCGCCGCGGCACCCAGGCGAAGAAGCACGTGGTGAGCAGCAGCGAGCAGCAGTAGAGCGCGAGCGTCATGAGGACACCCGTCCACCAGGGGACCCCCAGCTCCTGTGCGCTGTCGCGGTGGAAGAACCAGGCGGCGTTCATCCGGGGGGCCGCCCAGTAGCCCACGACCAGCGCCGCGACCATGACGGGTACCGACAGCACGCGCACCTCACGGCGGCGTGCGAGCTGGAAGTGTTCGGGCTTCAGGCACAGGCCGAGGACGAAGAACGGCAGGTACTGCAACACCCGCTGGAGGTCCAGGTCGTCACCGATCTCCGGCGAGACGGACGCGGCCAGGCCGATGCACAGGGTCAGCGGAAGCGGCCGGCGGACCAGCTTCCACAGGGGGGTCGTCAGCCGCCAGACGAACAGCGCGGCCAGGAACCAGGTGAGGTACCAGGGGTCGAGCAGGCTGACCGTCAGGTCCGAGCCGCCGACCCAGCGGCTGAAGAGGGAGTACGCCGTCTCGAAGAGGACGTACGGCACGAGAACGCCGGTGACCAGCCGCTTCAGGCGGTCGGGGCGCATGTCGAAGTTACGGGAGAAGTAGCCGGAGATGACGATGAAGGCCGGCATGTGGAAGGCGTACACGACCATGTACAGCGCTTCCAGGAGCCGGCTCTGGCCCTTCAGCGGATCCCACACGTGACCCATGGCCACGAGCACGATCGCCAGGTACTTGGCGTTGTCGAAGAAGGGGTCGCGCTGTTCGGCGGGGCCGCCGGCCGGCGCGGCGCCGGTGGCGGCCGCCGCGGAGGTCCGGGGCGTGCGGGGGCCCGGTACCGCGTCCGCCGGGCCCGTCGGACGCGGGTCCGTCGGACGCGGGTCCGTCGGACGCGGTGATCCCTGGTGGTCGTGGAGTCGGAGCGAGTTGGTCACAGGCACTCCCGCCAAGAGCTCAGGGGGAAGGATCTGGACCTCGCTGCGTGTACGGGGGGCGTGGCGGCGTGGAACATCTGAGGCACCCTAGCGTCGTCTGTGCGTTCTCGTGAAACGCCCGATCTCATTCCTGCTTATCGCCTGCGCCTACCCCGGATTCGGAGATGTGTGCCTGTCGATTCGCACGACTTCCACGCATGGACTCCCTTGCCGATTACTGGTGTTATGTACCGTTCTGTGGTGATCAATCGGTGCATAACGCCCGCGGGCGACTCTGGGGGTATGTCATGGTTCAGTAGGTTTCGTTCGCCCGTGCCCCGCGTTCGCGGTGCACCCGCGGCGGTAATTCGAAATATCTGCGAACGAGATGTGTGGACACGGCAATCGGTGCCGTGAATTCGCCGTCCGGGCCCACCGTCGAATTGCGTTGCGGAGCAGTGCGGTTGACGTTTTTCCGTATGACCGGGCGGCGTGTGCCGGGTTGTTCCGGTGGGGTGCCGGGTCACTCACGGGGCTGTCCCCGGCCGATGATGCGTCACCTGTCGCATACGAATGGCCGGTTGGTGGCACGATGGTTCTGGCGGGGGTGTGCGGGGCTGACCCCCGGGCCGGGAGAGCGGACCGACCGTAGGGTGTGATCAGTTGTGGCCATTTCGCTGTCAGTGGTGCTGCTGTTGGCGATCATCCTCGTGGTGCTGATCCGAGGGGGATCCATCAAGCCGGGGCCCGCCATCGTCGCGGTGCTCTTCGGCTTCTTCCTCGCGTCGACCGGTATGGCCCCGTCCATCAACCGGTTCCTCGACTCGATAGCGCAGACCATCAACTCGATCAGCTTCTGAGCGGAACACGGCGAACGGTGCCCGCCTCCGGAGGCGGGCGCGCGGCGGGCGGCACGGCCGGCGCCGGGCGCGCGTCACCGGCTCCGCGCGCCGGTGGCGGACCCCTCCGCGCCCGGAAGGCCGCGCGGCTCCCCCCGGCCTTTGTGCCGGGGGCGGGAGCCGCGGGGGCCGGACGGGCACGCGGCGGGCGCGAAGGGCTGACCGGAGCCTCTGGACACGACAAAGGCCAGGCGGAGGATCTACCCTCTGACCTGGCCTTATGTCATGTGGAGCGGGCGACGGGAATCGAACCCGCGTAGCTAGTTTGGAAGACTAGTGCTCTACCATTGAGCTACGCCCGCACAGCGTGCGCCGCAGGTCAGCGACCGCGGCACAGAATGCATCGTAGCGGGTCGACGGCCCGCAATGCACACCCCATTCCCGCCCGCGTCGGAGCTCGCGAAATGCGGCGGTCGCACCGTCTGCGGGCATGTACCCTACGTGTCGCACCGACGGGGTGTGGCGCAGCTTGGTAGCGCGTCCGCTTTGGGAGCGGAAGGCCGTGGGTTCAAATCCCGCCACCCCGACCATCAGCAGGACCTGCGAAGGACCCTCGAAGGGCTCGCTCGGACAAGATCACCTTTTGGGGCGTGTACCGCCTGCGGTTACTATGCAAGCTGCGTGCCCGTATGTCTGCAGTGTTCGTCTCTCGGGGCAGCGGAATCCGCCCGGGGCTCTGCCCGGCCGGCAGCGGCACGCAGCAGAACCCCCCAAGAAGTCAGCCACAAGGAGACCGAACCGTGAAGAGCGCCGTGGAGACCCTGAACCCGACCCGGGTTCGGCTCACTGTCGAGGTGCCCTTCGAGGAGCTCAAGGACAGCCTCGACGCGGCGTACAAGAAGATCAACCAGCAGGTCACGGTGAAGGGCTTCCGGAAGGGCAAGATCCCGGCGCGCGTCATCGACCAGCGGTTCGGTCGCGGCGCCGTTCTCGAGGAGGCCGTCAACGACGCTCTCCCGAAGTTCTACACCGAAGCGGTCAACGAGGCTGAGCTGAACGTCCTCGGCCAGCCCGAGGTCGACATCACCGAGCTGAAGGACGGCGAGACGCTGAACTTCACCGCCGAGGTCGACGTCCGCCCGACCATCGAGATCCCGGACTACTCCGGCATCGAGGTCGAGGTCGACGCCGTCGAGGTCAGCGACGAGGACGTCGAGAAGGCCGTCTCCGACCTGCGCGAGCGCTTCGCGTCGACCTCCCCGGTCGAGCGCGCCGCCCAGGACGCCGACGTCGTCACCATCGACCTCGAGGCCAAGGTCGACGGCGAGGTCCTGGAGGACGGTGTCGCCAGCGGCGTCTCGTACACCATCGGCTCCGGCGAGCTGCTCGACGGCATCGACGAGGCCGTGAAGGGCCTGGAGGCCGGTGGCGAGGCCACCTTCACCTCCGAGCTCAAGGGCGGCTCCGCCGCCGGCAAGGAGGCCGAGGTCACCGTCAAGGTCACCCAGGTCGCCGCGCGTGAACTGCCCGAGCTGGACGACGAGTTCGCGCAGCTCGCCTCCGAGTTCGACACCCTCGACGAGCTGAAGGCGGACAGCCGCAAGCGCCTCGAGAACATGAAGCAGTACGACCAGGCCACGCAGGCCCAGGAGCGCGTCCTGGAGAAGCTGCTGGAGCTCGTCGAGGTGCCGGTCCCCGAGAAGCTCCTCGAGGACGAGATCAACACCCGCAAGCACAACCTCGAGCACCACCAGCTCGGCCAGATGGGCCTCGACCTCGCGAAGTACCTGGAGATCCAGGGCAAGACCGAGGAAGAGTTCGACGCCGAGACCAAGGAAGCCGCGGTCAAGGGCATCAAGACGCAGTTCGTCCTCGACGAGCTCGTCAACAAGGAGAAGCTGAACGTCAACCAGGAGGAGCTCACCGAGCACCTCATGCGGCGCGCGGCCTCCTCCGGCATGTCCCCCGACCAGTTCGCCCAGGCCGTCGTCGAGGGCGGCCAGGTCCCGATGCTCGTCGGCGAGGTCGCCCGCGGCAAGGCCCTCGCGGTCGTCGTCGAGGCCGCCACGGTCAAGGACACCAACGGCGAGATCGTCGACCTGGACGACGAGGAGGACGAGACGGCCGAGACCGTCGAGGCCACCGACGCCGAGGCCGAGGACGAGCCCGAGGCCTGATCGCCTCAGCAGTAGCCCGGACGGGCCCCCGGGGACTTTCGAGTCCCCGGGGGCCCGTCGGCTTGTCCGGGAGGAGCGACGGGACCTTCTCCCGCGGGCCCCGTCGGCCTACCCAGGGGTGCGGGGAACTGCGCGGGCGACCCCCACCGCCCCGCGGCCGCACTCGGATCCTCCCGCCCCCCGGCGGGTGCGGCCTTTCGAGGGTGCGGGCCACCGGCCGCCGCCCCCGGGAACGGGCCCGGGACCCTGGTGGAGCCGGCGCAGCGCATGCGCTCACAGCGAACAGTTCCCTCTGCGGGATTCCCCGGAGGGACCCGCGCGTTAGGGTCCATGAATACGAGGGCAGGGGAGTCTCCGGACGTCGTCGGGAGGCGGCGCGGAACCCGGGGTCCCAGGCCCTGCAGAAGACGTGAGACGGCCCGGCGCCGTCGTAAGACGAGCAGGTGGATACGTGACGAATCTGATGCCCACAGCTGCCGGCGACCCTATCGGTGGTGGCCTCGGCGACCAGGTCTACAACCGACTGCTCGGCGAGCGGATCATCTTCCTCGGCCAGGCGGTCGACGATGACATCGCCAACAAGATCACGGCGCAGCTGCTGCTCCTTGCCGCCGACCCGGACAAGGACATCTACCTCTACATCAACAGCCCCGGCGGATCGATCACGGCCGGCATGGCGATCTACGACACCATGCAGTTCATCAAGAACGACGTGGTGACGATCGCCATGGGCATGGCGGCCTCGATGGGGCAGTTCCTGCTCAGCGCGGGCACCCCCGGCAAGCGCTTCGCCCTGCCGAACGCCGAGATCCTGATCCACCAGCCCTCCGCGGGTCTCGCGGGCTCCGCGTCGGACATCAAGATCCACGCCGAGCGACTGCTGCACACCAAGAAGCGGATGGCGGAGCTGACCGCCTTCCACACCGGCCAGACGGTGGAGCAGGTCACCATCGACTCGGACCGCGACCGCTGGTTCGACCCGATCGAGGCCAAGGAGTACGGCCTCATCGACGACATCGTGCCTACCGCTGCCGGAATGCCGGGCGGTGGCGGTACCGGGGCGTCGTAAGCCCCTCCAGCGCCCCCGAGAGCGGCGCGGAGCCCCTTCCCGCCCCCGAGTGGCACCGGGCGCCCGGCGTGCTCTCAGCCGACCGCTCAGCCCTTTCAGGTTTTCCAGGAGACACAGTGAACGACTTCCCCGGCAGCGGCCTCTACGCCCGCACGCAGGCCGAGTACACCGGTCCTCGCGCGGAGTCCCGCTACGTCATCCCGCGCTTCGTCGAGCGCACCTCGCAGGGCGTGCGCGAGTACGACCCGTACGCGAAGCTGTTCGAGGAGCGCGTGATCTTCCTCGGCGTGCAGATCGACGACGCCTCCGCCAACGACGTCATGGCGCAGCTGCTGTGCCTGGAGTCGATGGACCCCGACCGCGACATCTCGGTCTACATCAACAGCCCCGGCGGCTCGTTCACGGCCCTCACGGCCATCTACGACACGATGCAGTTCGTGAAGCCGGACATCCAGACGGTCTGCATGGGCCAGGCCGCCTCGGCCGCCGCGATCCTGCTGGCCGCCGGTACCCCGGGCAAGCGCATGGCGCTCCCGAACGCCCGCGTGCTGATCCACCAGCCCTACAGCGAGACCGGACGCGGTCAGGTCTCGGACCTCGAGATCGCCGCGAACGAGATCCTCCGGATGCGCGGTCAGCTGGAGGACATGCTGGCCAAGCACTCGACCACGCCGATCGAGAAGATCCGCGAGGACATCGAGCGCGACAAGATCCTCACGGCCGAGGACGCGCTGGCGTACGGCCTGATCGACCAGATCATTTCCACCCGCAAGATGAACAACTCCGCGGTCGTGTGACGTATCGCTGTATCGTCTGCCGCCCCTTGGCGCGGTTCACGACAAAGTGAACCGCGCCAAGGGGGGCCCGAACGAGGGGCTCGGCAAGGTACCGTCGGACATAAGGCAGCACCAGGAGCCGCTGGATCCAGGCGGCTCCCAGGCGAAGGGGAAGCACACCGTGGCACGCATCGGTGACGGCGGCGATCTGCTCAAGTGCTCGTTCTGCGGCAAGAGCCAGAAGCAGGTCAAGAAGCTCATCGCAGGCCCCGGTGTGTACATCTGCGACGAGTGCATCGATCTCTGCAACGAGATCATCGAGGAGGAGCTCGCCGAGACGAGCGAGGTGCGCTGGGAGGAACTTCCCAAGCCCCGCGAGATCTACGAGTTCCTCGAGGGGTACGTGGTCGGCCAGGAGTCGGCCAAGAAGGCCCTCTCCGTCGCGGTGTACAACCACTACAAGCGCGTCCAGGCCGGCGAGAACGCCACGGGCCAGAACCGCGAGGACGCCATCGAGCTCGCGAAGTCCAACATCCTTCTGCTGGGCCCCACGGGCTCCGGCAAGACGCTCCTCGCCCAGACCCTCGCGCGCATGCTGAACGTCCCGTTCGCCATCGCCGACGCGACGGCGCTGACGGAGGCGGGATACGTCGGTGAGGACGTCGAGAACATCCTGCTGAAGCTGATCCAGGCCGCCGACTACGACGTCAAGAAGGCCGAGACCGGGATCATCTACATCGACGAGATCGACAAGGTCGCCCGGAAGAGCGAAAACCCGTCGATCACGCGCGACGTCTCCGGCGAGGGCGTGCAGCAGGCCCTGCTCAAGATCCTCGAGGGCACGACGGCCTCGGTGCCGCCGCAGGGCGGGCGCAAGCACCCGCACCAGGAGTTCATCCAGATCGACACGACGAACGTCCTGTTCATCGTGGGCGGTGCCTTCGCGGGCCTGGAGAAGCTCATCGAGTCCCGGGCGGGCGCGAAGGGCATCGGCTTCGGCGCGACGATCCGCTCCAAGCGCGAGTTGGAGTCCAAGGACCAGTTCGAGGCCGTCATGCCGGAGGACCTGGTCAAGTTCGGCATGATCCCCGAGTTCATCGGCCGTCTGCCCGTCATCACCTCGGTCCACAACCTGGACCGCGAGGCGCTCCTGCAGATCCTGGTCGAGCCCCGCAACGCCCTGGTCAAGCAGTACCAGCGCCTCTTCGAACTCGACGGCGTGGAGCTGGACTTCGAGCGCGAGGCGCTGGAGGCCATCGCCGACCAGGCCATCCTGCGCCAGACCGGCGCCCGCGGCCTGCGCGCCATCATGGAGGAAGTCCTCCAGGCCGTGATGTACGAGGTCCCGTCCCGCAAGGACGTGGCCCGCGTCGTCATCACCGCCGACGTCGTCCTGCGCAACGTCAACCCCACCCTGATCCCGAGGGACGCCCGCCGCGGCGGCCCGGGGGAGCAGAAGACGGCCTAGACGCCGCACCCGCGACGAAGGAGAGCCCGGCGACCGCTCGCCGGGCTCCCTCTTTTTCCGCCCGGTCCCGATCCGCCCCGTCGGGGCGCGGGACGACCGGGCCGCGTACGTGAGGGGGCCCGGCCGTCGGGCCGGGCCCCCTCGTGTCGAGCGCGTCCACGAGCGACGTCAGATCTTCTCGCGGACGTCCTTGCGCAGCTTCGCGGCGGTCTCGGCCGCGGCCTCGGGCGTGCTGCCCTTGCCGGCCATCATGCTCGCGAAGTCGATCGGCATCACCAGGCCGAGGGTGCTGTGGTCGCCCCAGATGCAGACCGGCATCGTGAACTCCTTGGGCCCGGCCGCCGCGCCCGAACCCGACGAGTCGTTCTTGACCTTGATCTCCTGGCACTTGAGGACGGCACCGTCCAGCGCGCTCGGGGTGTAGGCCTTCGGACTGCCGATGAACTCGCCGTCCTTGGTGCCTTCCTTCTCCTGCTCCTTCTTCATGCCGGCGAACATGTTGTCGACGGCCTTCTCCGGCTCGTCGATGGTTCCCCAGACACCGCCGAAGGTGATCTGCTTCATCGCGAGCGGGTTGCTCTTGTCGCCCGACTGGTACGCCGCGTTGACGTCCTTGGGGTTCTTCACACCCCAGCCCTCGGCGTCCTTCAGGTCGTCCTTGGTCATGCCGTCGTCGGCGCCGTCGGCGTTGTCGGCCTTCTTGTACTCGCCGCCGAGGACCGTCGCCGGCGTCGTCAGCTTGTGCGGGCCGTCGTCGGCGACGGAGCTGCTGCTGTTGCTGCCGCCGAGCACCAGATAAGCGCCCACCGCGATCGCCACCACCACGGCCGCGCCGCCGATGATCAGGGCCGTCTTCTTCTTGCCGCCGGTCGGCTCGGGCGGCATCGGGACCGTGCCGTAGGGGGGCTGCTGCCCGTAGGCGGGCTGCTGGCCGTACGGGGGAGTCTGCGGCGGGACACCCGGAGCCTGCTGGGGGTAGCCGTAGCCGGGGGCCGGGGGGGCCTGCTGGGGGTAGCCGTAGCCGGGCTGGGGGGCCGGCGGCTGCTGGCCGTAGGGGCCGGGCTGGCCACCCGGCTGGCCGTAGGGTCCGGGCTGCTGGGGCTGCCCGCCGTACGGGCCCGGCTGGTTGTAGCTCATTTCTGGGTTCCCCTTTAGATGCCTTATGTGTTCCTGACATCCTGACGCACAGGTCAGGCCCCCAGGTCCGCAGGGGGTACACCGTTACGAAGTAATCCCGTTTCGGGACATGGGCGTGACGCCCCTAAACTGATCCCGTGACCGAGAACGCTCAGCAGCAGCCATCAGCGCCCAGTACCGAACTGCCGACCCAGTACGCGCCGGCCGAGGTAGAGGGGAAGCTGTACGAGCGCTGGGTAGAACGGAGTTACTTCGCCGCCGACGCGAAGAGCGAGAAGCCTCCGTACACCATCGTCATCCCGCCGCCGAACGTCACCGGAAGCCTGCACCTCGGGCACGCCTTCCAGCACACGCTGATGGACGCGCTGACGCGCCGTAAGCGCATGCAGGGGTACGAGGCGCTCTGGCTCCCCGGCATGGACCACGCCGGCATCGCCACGCAGAACAAGGTCGAGCAGCAGCTCGCCGAAGAGGGCAAGTCCCGCCACGACCTGGGCCGCGAGGAGTTCGTCGAGCGGGTCTGGCAGTGGAAGGAAGAGTACGGCGGCAAGATCCTCGGCCAGATGCGCCGGCTCGGGGACGGCGTGGACTGGGACCGTGAGCGGTTCACCATGGACGAGGGCCTGTCCAAGGCCGTCCAGACCATCTTCAAGAAGCTGTACGACGACGAGCTGATCTACCGCGCCGAGCGCATCATCAACTGGTGTCCGCGCTGTCTCACCGCCATCTCGGACATCGAGGTCGAGTACCAGGAGGACGACGGCGAGCTCGTCTCCATCAAGTACGGGGAGGGCGACGAGACCCTCGTCGTGGCCACCACCCGTGCCGAGACCATGCTCGGTGACACCGCCGTCGCCGTCCACCCGGACGACGAGCGCTACAAGCACCTCGTGGGCAAGCGGATCAAGCTGCCGCTGACCGACCGCTCCATCCCCGTCGTCGCGGACACCCACGTCGACCCCGAGTTCGGCACCGGTGCCGTCAAGGTCACCCCCGCCCACGACCCGAACGACTTCGCGATCGGCCAGCGCCACGGCCTGGAGTCGATCACGGTCATGGACGAGCGTGCCGTCATCACGGTCCACGGCCCCTTCCAGGGACTCGACCGCTTCGAGGCCCGTTCCGCCATCGTCGGCGCACTGCGCTCGCAGGGCCGGATCGTCGCCGAGAAGCGCCCCTACGTCCACTCCGTGGGCCACTGCTCGCGCTGTAGGACGACGGTCGAGCCGCGCCTGTCGATGCAGTGGTGGGTCAAGGTCGCCCCGCTGGCGCAGGCCGCCGGTGACGCGGTCCGCGACGGCCGGGTCGCCATCCACCCCGCCGACATGTCGAAGCGCTACTTCGACTGGGTCGACAACATGCACGACTGGTGCATCTCGCGCCAGTTGTGGTGGGGCCACCGCATCCCGGTCTGGTACGGGCCGGAGGGGCAGGTCGTCTGCGTCGGTCCCGACGAGGAGCCGCCGACCGGTGAGGGCTGGACGCAGGACACCGACGTCCTCGACACCTGGTTCTCCTCCGGCCTGTGGCCGTTCTCCACCCTCGGCTGGCCGGAGAACACCCCCGACCTGCAGAAGTTCTATCCGACGGACGTCCTGCTCACCGGCCACGACATCATCTTCTTCTGGGTCGCCCGGATGATGATGTTCGGCCTGTACGCGATGGACGGCGAGGTCCCGTTCAAGACCATCGCCCTCACCGGCCTGGTCCGCGACGAGCGCGGCAAGAAGATGTCGAAGTCCTTCGGCAACGTCGTCGACCCGCTCGACTGGATGGACAAGTACGGCTCCGACGCCGTCCGCTTCACCCTCGCCAAGGGCGCCAACCCCGGTACCGACGTGCCGATCGGCGAGGACTGGGTCCAGGCCTCCCGGAACTTCGCCAATAAGATCTGGAACGCCACCCGCTTCGCGCTGATGAACGGCGCGACGGTCGAGGGTCCGCTGCCCGAGCCGGAAGAGCTGTCGGCGACCGACCGCTGGATCCTCTCCCGGCTCAACGAGACCATCGCCGAAGTCGACGCGTTCTACGAGGACTTCCAGTTCGCGAAGCTCTCCGACGCCCTCTACCACTTCGCGTGGGACGAGGTCTTCGACTGGTACGTCGAGCTGTCCAAGACCACGTTCATGGCGGGCGGCGAGCCCGCGAAGGTCTCCGGCCGGGTCCTCGGCGAGGTCCTGGACGTCACCCTCCGCCTCCTCCACCCGATCGTCCCCTTCGTCACCGAGACGCTGTGGACGACGCTGACCGGCGGCGAGTCCGTCGTCGTCGCCGACTGGCCGAAGGACAGCGGCTTCCGCGACAAGGCCGCCGAGCAGGAGATCGAGCAGCTCCAGCAGGTCATCACGGAGGTCCGCCGCTTCCGTGCCGACCAGGGCCTCCAGCCCGGTCAGCGGGTCCCGGCCCGGCTGACCCTCGACGGGACCGCCCTGGCCCCGCACGAGGCGGCCATCCGCCAGCTGCTGCGGCTCCAGCCGGAGGGCGAGGGCTTCTCGGCCACGGCGACCCTGCCGGTCGCGGGCGCCTCGGTCGCGCTCGACCTGTCGGGCACGATCGACGTCGCCGCGGAGCGCAAGCGTCTGGCCAAGGACCTCGCCGCAGCCGAGAAGGAGAAGGCCCAGGCGAACGCCAAGCTCGGCAACGAGGCGTTCCTCGCCAAGGCCCCGGACAACGTCGTGGACAAGATCCGCGGCCGGCTCGCCAAGGCGGACGAGGACATCGCCCGCATCCAGACCCAGCTGGAGCGCCTGCCCGAGGCGTAGCCGCTCGCACCGAGGCAGGTGAAGGCCCCCGGAACCATCCCGTTCCGGGGGCCTTCCCCGTACCCGCCAGACCTTCTTCGCCCCCTCCGCCCCTGCCCGACCCGTACCCGGGGGCCGGGGGCAGCGACCCCGTGACGGGACGGGTAGGGGCGGAGGGGGCGAAAAACCCCATGGGGCCCCACACGCCCCCACACCCCGCCGTCTCCGTAGACTGGCCCCGTGAGTGACCTCCCCCCGCACGACAGCAGCGCGTCCGACGAGCCGGAAGACCGTGACCCGCACGGCCTCTTCGAGGAGATCGTGGCGAACGAGACCGAGCGCGACCCCGACCTCGCGGTGATCGAGGCCGGCAGCCGCACCCTGCGCACCCAGGGCGGCGGCGGTCACCAGGCCGACGTACCCGCGCGGCCCGCCGACCCCGAGGTCGACAAGGCGCTGCGCGAGGTGGAGGCCGAACTCGCCACCCGCTGGGGCGAGACCAAGCTGGAGCCGTCCGTCAGCAGGATCGCGGCGCTGATGGACGTCCTCGGCGAGCCGCAGCGCGCGTACCCCTCGATCCACATCACGGGCACCAACGGCAAGACCTCCACCGCCCGCATGGTCGAGGCGCTGCTCGGCGCCTTCGACCTGCGCACCGGCCGTTACACCAGCCCCCACGTGCAGTCGATCACCGAGCGGATCAGCCTGGACGGGGCGCCGATTCCCGCCGAGAGCTTCGTCGAGACGTACAACGACATCAAGCCCTACGTCGAGATGGTCGACGGACAGCAGGAGTACCGGCTCTCCTTCTTCGAGGTGCTCACCGGCATGGCGTACGCGGCCTTCGCCGACGCGCCCGTGGACGTCGCCGTCGTCGAGGTCGGCATGGGCGGCAGCTGGGACGCCACCAACGTGATCGACGGGGACGTCGCCGTCGTGACCCCCATCGACCTCGACCACACCGACCGGCTCGGTGAGACGCACGCCGAGATCGCCGCCGAGAAGGCGGGCATCGTCAAGCAGGACGCCACCGTCATCCTCGCCCAGCAGCCGGTCGACGCGGCCCAGGTGCTGCTGAAGAAGGCCGTCGAGGTCGACGCGACGGTGGCCCGCGAGGGACTCGAGTTCGGGGTCGTGTCACGGCAGATCGCGGTCGGCGGGCAGCTGCTGACCCTGCGCGGCCTCGGCGGGGAGTACGAGGAGGTCTTCCTGCCGCTGCACGGTGCCTACCAGGCGCACAACGCCGCCGTGGCGCTCGCCGCGGTCGAGGCGTTCTTCGGCGTCGGCTCGGCGCACGCCCAGCGGCTCGACATCGACACCGTGCGCAAGGCGTTCGCCTCGGTCACCTCGCCGGGCCGGCTGGAGATCGTGCGCCGCTCGCCCACCGTGGTGCTCGACGCCGCGCACAACCCCGCCGGTGCCCGCGCCACCGCCGAGGCGGTGAGCGAGGTCTTCGACTTCAGCCGCCTGATCGGGGTCGTCGGCGTGAGCGGCGACAAGAACGTGCGCGGAGTGCTCGAGGCCTTCGAGCCGATCTTCGCCGAGGTCGTCGTGACCCAGAACTCCAGCCATCGCGCGATGGACGCGGACGAACTCGCCGGGATCGCCGTCGAGGTCTTCGGCGAGGACCGGGTACAGGTCGAACCGCGCCTGGACGACGCCCTGGAGGCCGCGATCACGCTCGCCGAGGAAGAGGGTGAGTACGCGGGCGGGGGCGTACTGGTCACCGGATCCGTCATCACGGTCGGCGAGGTCCGACTGCTCCTGGGGAGGGGCTGACCCACGTGCGTACGCTCTGTGCTTCCACGCTGATCGGCGAGTTCTTCGTCATCGGTTTCGCCGGGCTCGTCGCCATGAAGGAACCCGATCTGTCCACGGCCACGGTCTGGACGGTCTGCGGGGTCCTGATGGCGCTGAGCGTGCTGCTGTGCGGCATGATCACGCGGCCCGGCGGTGTCCAGCTCGGCTGGGCGCTGCAGATCCTGCTGATCGCCGGCGGCGTCTTCGTGCCGTCGATGTTCATCCTGGGCGCGGCCTTCGCCGCCCTGTGGTGGGCCTCGGTCCACTACGGCCGGAAGATCGACGAGGCCAAGGCCAGGTTCGCCGCGCAGGCGCAGGCGCAGACCGAGCCCGGCGGCAACCCGGCCTGAGGCGGCGACCCGGTCCGGGGCGGAACCCGGCCCGAGGCGGCGGCCCCGGACCGGCCGGGGCCGTTCCGGGGCGGGCGGACAGCGGCCCGCCCGGTCCGTGGGGCGCGCGAGCGCGCAGCACCGGCGGGCGGAGGCGTGCCCCCGTACCACCTGACGCTGTGCGACGGCCACCCGGACACGCCCTGTAGCCTCGGTCATCCGCACAAGTGTGACCCGAAGGAGCTTTCCCGTGAGCCAGCGCACCCTCGTCCTTCTCAAGCCCGACGCCGTCCGTCGCGGCCTGACCGGCGAGATCATCAGCCGTATCGAGCGCAAGGCCGGCTGGCAGATCACCGCGCTGGAGCTGCGGACCCTGGACCAGGACACGCTGGAGCAGCACTACGGCGAGCACAAGGGCAAGCCCTTCTACGAGCCGCTGGTGGCCTTCATGGCCTCCGGTCCGGTCGTGGCCCTGATCGTCGAGGGCGAGCGGGTCATCGAGGGCGTGCGCGCCCTGGCCGGCCCGACCGACCCGATCGCCGCCGCCCCCGGTTCCATCCGCGGCGACTACGGCGTGATCGTCCGCGAGAACCTGATCCACGCCTCCGACTCCGAGGAGTCCGCCGAGCGCGAGGTGAAGATCTTCTTCCCCGGCCGCGCCTGAGCGCACGGACGACGGTTCCGCTCGGCGTCCGTGCGCACGGACGGTCACGGTCTCGCGTACGGACGGCCTCGCCGAGATCACGGGCGGCCTCTCCGGGGCCGCCCGTGACCGTCTCCGGAGCCTGTCGGGCAGTACATTTTCAAAGAATTTTCTGAGGCTGCGTCAGTGCGGCTTCGACAGTCTGACCTGGGACGGCCGTGAAAAATCCGGCCGTCCCGTGGCATATGCGTGCTGATCGAGGGAACGGGTGACCCCGATGGCGCGTCTCCACGAGCGAGTCGCTCCGCCATCTGCCGACAATGGCCAGGACCATCGCGCAGTGTTCGTGCAGGCGCGTCTACGATGGGAGCGTTCACGTCGCTGCACCAACCTCGCGCCGTCCCTAAAAAGCCGTCAAAGCACGCTTTGGGAAGGCCAGACGAATCCTGATGGGGAACTCAATGTCGTTCATCGGCCGTGACATGGCTGTCGACCTCGGGACCGCCAACACGCTGGTGTACGTCAGGGGTCGAGGGATCGTACTCAACGAGCCTTCCGTCGTCGCGATCAACACCAACACCGGCGGGATCCTCGCGGTGGGCGCGGAAGCCAAGAAGATGATCGGCCGGACGCCGGGCAACATCGTCGCCGTGCGCCCGTTGAAGGACGGCGTCATCGCCGACTTCGAGATCACCGAGCGCATGCTCCGCTACTTCATCCTGAAGATCCACAAGCGGCGCTACCTCGCCCGCCCCCGTGTCGTCGTCTGTGTGCCCTCGGGCATCACGGGCGTCGAGCGCCGTGCCGTCATCGAGGCGTCGTCCCAGGCCGGCGCCCGACAGGTGCACATCATCGAGGAGCCCATGGCCGCGGCCATCGGCGCCGGCCTGCCGGTCCACGAGGCGACGGGCAACATGGTGGTGGACATCGGCGGCGGCACCACGGAGGTCGCGGTCATCTCGCTCGGCGGCATCGTCACCGCCCAGTCCATCCGCGTCGCGGGTGACGAGCTGGACAACGCGATCATCCAGCACATCAAGAAGGAGTACAGCCTCCTCCTCGGTGAGCGGACGGCCGAGCAGATCAAGATCACGATCGGTTCGGCGTACGACCTCGACACTGACGAGCACACCGAAATCCGCGGCCGGGACCTGGTCTCCGGTCTGCCCAAGACGGTCGTCATCTCCGCCGCGGAGGTCCGCAAGGCGATCGAGGAGCCGGTCAACGCGATCGTCGACGCCGTGAAGACGACGCTCGACAAGTGTCCGCCCGAGCTCTCCGGCGACGTGATGGACCGGGGCATCGTCCTGACCGGTGGCGGAGCCCTGTTGCGTGGCCTGGACGAGCGGCTGCGCCGTGAGACCGGCATGCCGATCCACATCGCGGAGGACCCGCTCGACAGCGTGGCGCTCGGCTCCGGCAAGTGCGTCGAGGAGTTCGAGGCGCTCCAGCAGGTCCTGGACGCCCAGCCCCGCAGATGACGTAACACTTCGATTCCGCCGTACGAGATCACCCCTTCTCGTGCGGCGGATCGTTGGTATGGAGGCATAAACTCCTGCGACATAGAGTCATAACCTCCCCCAAAACAGCCACACCGTCTCACCCCCCCACCCCAGCCTCATCGCACCGTGGACGTCCTTTTCGCCCGGGGTGCGCCCCTGTTGACCCAATACGACGAGGAAGGCACGGCCGCCGCACGTGAGGGACACACGAGAGAGCCGGCTGCTCCTGGTGCTGCTGATCGCCATCGCGTTCGCACTGATCACGGTGGACATCCGCGGCGGGCAGGACTCACCGGTCGACGGTGCCCGCCAGGCCGCCGCGACGGTCTTCGGCCCGATCGAGAACGGGGTGTCGTCCGCGGTCGACCCCGTCGGCAACGCGATCTCCGCGGTCCGCGACTCGGACGACCGGCACAGCCGCATCGCCCAACTGGAGCACGACAACGCGGCGTTGAAGGCGAAGCTCGGCAGCGACGACCGCAACCGGAGCCGCCTCAGGCAGCTCGACAAGATGATCAAGGTGGCGGGCGAGGGCCAGTACGGCATCAAGGGCGCCGAAGTGATCGCCATAGGCGCAGCCCAGGGCTTCTCCTGGACCGTCACCATCGACGTCGGCGCCAACGACGGCATCCGGCGCGACATGACCGTCCTGAACGGCGACGGACTGGTCGGCCGCGTCACCACCGTCGGCCCGGACACCGCGACCGTGCTCCTCGCCAACGACCCCGACTTCACCGTCGGCACCCGCATGGAGTCGACCGACGAACTCGGCTTCGCCGCGGGGCAGGGCGACCGCCCGCTGCGCGTCGAACTCCTCAACGCCAAGGCGAAGATCAAGAAGGGCGACCGGCTGGTCACCTTCGGCTCGCAGTCCGACAAGCCGTTCGTGCCCGGCGTCCCCGTCGGCGTCGTCTCCCGGGTCGACCCCTCCGGCGGCGACCTGACCCGCACGATCTACGTGACGCCGTTCGTCTCGTTCACCAAGCTCGACATCGTCGGTGTCGTCGTCGGGGCGCCCAAGAGCGACCCCCGCGACACCGTGCTGCCCCCGAAACCCAAGCCGACGCCCACGCCGACCGTGACCGTGACGGCCACCCCCTCGGCGAGCGCCCCCGACCTCGGCCAGCAGCAGTAAGCAGGAGGAGCCGAATCCCATGCGTTTCAACCGGATGCTGCTCTCCGTCACCCTGGTGGTCGTCGCCCTGGTGATCCAGGTGAGCGTTCTCGCCCGACTCCATCTCCCGGGCGCCGTCCCCGACCTGGTGCTGCTGACCGTGCTCGCCCTCGCCCTGGTCTACGGCCACGTCGGCGGCGCGCTCATCGGCTTCGGTGCGGGCCTGCTCTCCGACCTCGCCCCGCCCGCCGACCACGCCGCCGGACGCTACGCCCTCGTGCTCTGCGTCGTCGGCTACCTCGCCGGCCTGGCCAGACCCGAGAACGGCCGGCTCAAGTCGGCCACCGGCCCCATGGCCGTGGTCGTCGCCGCCGCGATCGGCTCCACCGTGCTGTACGCGGGCGTCGGCGCACTCGTCGGCGACACCGCCGCCCGCCACGTCGGACTCAGCAGCCTGCTCATCACGGCCACCCTCTACGACCTGCTGCTCGCGCCCTTCGTCGTCCCGGTGCTGATGGCGCTGGCCCGGCGGGCCGAGAACGATCCGCTCTCCGACGGCGGTCCGTCCGCCAAGACGGCCGACGTCTCCTCCGGCTGGCTGTCCTCCGGCACCGGCCTGCGCATCGGCAGCCAGCGCGGCGGACTGCGCGTGAAGGCGGCCAAGGCACGGGTCGCCCGCGCCGGACGCATCAAGGGGGTCAAGCGCCTGTGACCACAGCGACGAGCCCCGCCCCGCGGCCGGCTCAAGCGCCCCGGGCAGCACGGCACTTGACCGGCCGCGGTGTCACCGCGCACAGGTTCGCCGTGTATTCGTACGACTCGTACACACACTGAGAGGGGGAGGCAGCAGCAGTGACCGCCCACCCGTCGCCCACCACCACCCTTCCAGCGGATGGGCTGCGCCCATGACCAATATTCCTGAGACCGGCCGGACCCCACGGGTCCAGATCCGTCTCGTCGTCATCCAGATTCTCGTGCTCTCCCTCCTCGGCACCCTCGGCGGACGGCTCTGGTTCCTCCAGATCCGCAACGGCGACGAGTACGCCAAGGAAGCCTCCGGCAACCACGTCCAGCAGGTCGTCCAGCCCGCCGTGCGCGGCTCGATCCTCGACGCGCGGGGCGTGCCGATCGCCGACAACGAGACCCGGCTCGTGGTCTCCGCCTCGCGCACGGACCTGATGAAGATGGCCGACGACGGCAAGGGCGTCCTCACCAAGCTCGCCGGCGTCCTCGGCCTCAAGCCGAAGGACGTCATCCAGAAGGTCCGCCTCTGCGACGCCAAGACGCCGCAGCCCTGCTGGAACGGCTCGCCCTACCAGCCGATCCCCATCACCGACAAGGCCACCGCCCGGCAGGCCCTGCAGATCCGCGAGCGCTCCGAGGACTTCCCCGGCATCACCGCCGAACCGGAGGCCGTGCGCCGCTACGCCGCCCCCGGCAAGGCCAACACCGCGCAGGTGCTCGGCTACCTCTCGCCCGTCACCGACGACGAGATCACCAAGGCCAAGGACACCGACTCGCCCTACCTGCGCTCCGACCAGGTCGGCCGCTCCGGCCTGGAGCGGCAGTACGACAAGGCCCTGCGCGGCAAGGCCGGCGTCACCCGCTACGAGGTCGACAACCTCGGCCGGGTCATCGGCAAGGCCAAGAGCGACAAGGCCGAACCCGGCGCCAACCTCGTCACCAGCATCGACGCCCGCGTCCAGCGCGTCGCCGAGTACGAGCTGGACTACGCGATGAAGGTCGCCCGGACCCAGTTCGACAAGATCACCGGCGAGAACTACAAGGCCGACTCCGGCGCCGTCGTGGTCATGGAGGCCAAGACCGGCCGCGTGGTCGCCATGGCGTCCGCCCCGACGTACGACCCGAACGCCTGGGTCGGCGGCATCTCCGGCAAGGACTACACCGCCCTCACCGGCAAGAAGTCCAACTACCCGCTGCTGAACCGCGCCATACAGGGTCAGTCGGCGCCCGGATCGACGTTCAAGGTGGTCTCCACCGCCGCCGCGGTCCAGGCCGGATACCCGTTCGACGGGCACTACCCGTGCACCAGCTCGTACTCCGTCGGCAGCCAGGTCTTCAAGAACTTCGAAGGGGAGAGCTTCGGCCCGATCTCGCTCGGCCGCGCGCTGGAGGTCTCCTGCGACACCGTCTTCTACGGACTCGCCGACAACGAGTGGAAGAAGGACGGCGGCATCAACCCGAAGAAGAAGCCCAAGGACTACTTCTACAAGACGGCCCACCAGTTCGGACTCGGCCAGGAGACCGGCGTCGACCTCCCCAACGAGGTCACCGGCCGCGTCCCGGACCGCACCTGGAAGCAGAACTACTGGAAGGCCAACAAGGACGCCTGGTGCAAGTCCGGCAAGAAGGGCGGCACCTACGTCCAGCAGATCGAGTACGAGAACTGCCTCGAGGGCAACAAGATGCGCGAGGGCGACTCGATCAACTACTCCATCGGACAGGGTGACACCCTCGTCACCCCCATCCAGGAAGCCGTCATCTACTCCGCGGTCTCCAACGGCGGCACCATGTACACGCCGACCATCGGCAAGGCGATCGTCAGCGCCGACGGCAGCACCGTCCAGGAGATCAAGCCCAAGGTCAGCGGCAAGCTCCCGGTCAGCAAGGCCACGCTCAAGGGCATGAACGAAGCCTTCGCGGGCGTCGTCACCCGCGGTACCGCCGCCTGGAAGTTCGGCGGCTGGCCCCAGGACAAGATCCCGCTGCACGCCAAGACCGGTACCGCCGAGGTCTACGGCAAGCAGACGACGTCGTGGCTCGCCACGTACTCCAAGGACTACGCGATCATCATGACGATCTCCCAGGCCGGTACCGGTTCGGGAGCGTCCGGTGAGGCCGTGCGCAAGATCTACAACGCGCTCTACGGCGTCGCCGCCGACGGCAGCATCGACAAGAAGAACGCCCTCCTGCCCACCCCGCAGAAGGGCCTGCCGAAGATCCAGACCGACGGCACGATCGAGTCCGGCCGCATCTCCAAGGACCCGGCCAAGGACCAGCAGGCCAGCCAGGCCCCCAAGGACGCCACCCCCGGCCCGGACCAGCCCGCCGGCACCACCGCCTCGCCCACCGGCGGCAACCGCGTCACCCGAAGGCGTACGGCCCGCCCGCCGAAGGGGCGGGGGAAGAGGATCCTGACATGACCGGAGCCAACAACTTCTCCGTCTCCGGGTACGGACCCGAGCGCGCGGGCTGGACACGCCTGTTCGCCCGCGACTCGATCGCCCGCAGGCTCGACTGGCCGATACTGCTGTCGGCCGTCGCGCTCTCGGCGATCGGATCGGCCCTCGTCTACTCGGCCACCCGCAACCGCACCGAGATCAACCAGGGCGACCCGTACTTCTTCCTCATCCGCCATCTGATGAACGCCGGCATCGGCTTCGCCCTGATGATCGGCACGATCTGGCTCGGCCACCGCACCCTGCGCACGGCCGTGCCGATCCTGTACGGGATCTCGGTCTTCATGATCCTGCTGGTGCTGACCCCGCTCGGCGCCACGATCAACGGCCAGCGCAACTGGCTCGTCGCGGGCGGACTGTCGCTCCAGCCCGCCGAGTTCATCAAGATCACGATCATCCTGGGCATGGCCATGCTGCTGGCCACCCGGGTGGACGCCGGCGACAAGACGTACCCCGACCACCGCACGGTGGTACAGGCACTGGGCCTCGCGGCCGTCCCGATGATGATCGTGCTGCTCATGCCCGACCTCGGCACGATCATGGTCGCGGTCGTCATCGTGCTCGGCGTGCTCCTCTCCTCCGGCGCCTCCAACCGCTGGGTGTTCGGCCTCATCGGCGCGGGCGCCCTCGGCGCGGTCGCCGCCTGGCGCCTGCACGTCCTCGACGAGTACCAGATCAACCGCTTCGCGGCCTTCGCCAACCCCGACCTCGACCCGGCCGGCGTCGGCTACAACACCAACCAGGCCCGTATCGCCATCGGTTCCGGCGGCCTCTTCGGCACCGGCCTCGGCCACGGCTCGCAGACCACCGGCCAGTTCGTGCCCGAGCAGCAGACCGACTTCGTCTTCACGGTCGCGGGCGAGGAACTGGGCTTCGTGGGCGCGGGCCTGATCCTGCTGCTCCTCGGCGTCATCCTCTGGCGCGCCTGCCGCATCGCCCGCGAGACGACCGAGCTGTACGGCACGATCGTCGCCGCCGGAATCATCGCCTGGTTCGCGTTCCAGTCCTTCGAGAACGTCGGCATGACCCTGGGAATCATGCCGGTCGCCGGTCTGCCGCTCCCGTTCGTGTCCTACGGAGGATCCTCCATGTTCGCGGTCTGGGTCGCGATCGGCCTCCTGCAATCGATCAGGGTGCAGCGCCCGATGTCGGCCTAGGCGACCCCCCGGACGGAGGCCGGGTGTCACCCCGGAGAACACGAGGTGACACCCGGTCCGACCGGAAAGGAAGACCTCCGGCCAAACCGGGCCGGTCGGCTACTGCCCACGGCCCGCAAACACGTCTAGATTCGGTTCATGGCGGACACGAAGCGCGAGATCGAGCGTAAGTACGAAGGCCCCGCCGCCGAGGGCGGAACCGAGATGCCGGACCTGAGCGGCGTCCCGGGCGTCGCGGGCGTCGTCGACAAGGGCGTCGCCGAACTCGACGCCACCTACTACGACACCCCCGACCAACGCCTCGCCGCCGCCTCCCTCACCCTGCGCCGCCGCACCGGTGGCGACGACGCCGGCTGGCACCTCAAGCTCCCCGTCTCCGAGGGCGTGCGCGACGAGATCCGGGCCCCCCTCTCCGACACCGTGCCCCGCGTGCTCACGGGCCTCGTCCGCTCTCGCGTCCGCGACGCCGAACTCGTCCCCCTCGTACGCCTGCGCTCGGCCCGCGACGTCCGCCACCTCGTCGACGACTCCGGCGCCCTGCTCGCCGAGGTCAGCCTCGACCGCGTCCGCGCGGACCGGATCGGCGCGGGCGACGGCACCGCGGCCTGGACCGAGATCGAGGTGGAACTCGCCGACGACGGCGACCCCGCCTTCCTCGACAAGGTCGAGAAGAAACTCCGCAAGGCCGGACTGAAACGCTCCGCCTCGCCCTCCAAACTGGCGAAGGCGCTGGGCGCGACCAGGACCGGGAAGCGAGCCGGGAAGCCCGCCGAGGAGCCCACCGGGAAGCCCGCTCCCGAGAAGGAGCCGGCCGGCGCGGGCGACCACGTCCTCGCCTACCTCCGCGCCCAGTACGACGCCATCGTCGAACTCGATCCCGCCGTCCGCCGCGACCTCCCCGACTCCGTGCACAGCATGCGCGTCGCCACCCGCCGGATGCGCAGCACCTTCCGCTCGTACCGGAAGGTCCTCGACCGAACCGTCACCGACCCGATCGGCGACGAGCTGAAATGGCTGGCCGGCGAACTCGGCGTCGACCGCGACCAGGAAGTCCTCACCGAGCGGCTCACCGAGTCCCTCGGCGAACTGCCCCGCACCCTGCTCTCCGGCCCCGTCCGCGCCCGGCTGCGCACCTGGGCGAACGCCCGCCGCGGCGGCTCCCGGCGCCGCCTGATCGCCGTCCTGGACGGCAAGCGGTACATGGCGCTGCTCACCGCGCTCGACGCGCTCGTGACCGACCCGCCGCTGCTCGAGGCGGCCGGGGGCGACCCCGGGAAGGTGATCGCGAAGGCCGTCCGCAAGGACTTCGGAAAGGTCTCCGACCTCGTCGAGCAGGCCCTCGACCGGCCACCGGGCACCGACCGCGACCACGCGATGCACGAGGCCCGCAAGAAGGCCAAGCGCACCCGCTACGCCGCCGAGGCCGCGGCCCCGGCCCTGGGCGCACCGGCCACCGGCCTGGTCAAGTCGATGAAGTCGCTGCAGAGCCTCCTCGGCGACCACCAGGACAGTGTGATGACCCGGGAGACCCTGCGGGAACTGGCGACCCTGGCCCACGCGGCGGGGGAGAGCTCGTTCACCTACGGGGTGCTCTACGGCCGCGAGGAGCAGCGCGCCGCAGCGGCCGAGGCGGCCCTGCCGGAGGCCTGGGAGAAGATCGCGGCGCAGACCACGGTCTGACGGCGTCGCCGCAGGTCACGGGCGGGACCGGAGCCTCGGCGCCCGCCCGGCGGCGCGGCACCGGAGGCGGGGACCGGGAGGCGGCGGGAGCCCGGTGTCCGTCCGGCGGTGCGGCGAGCCCCTCCGATCGCGTTACGCTAGATGGTCATCCCCATCAGCTCACGAAGGTTCGCGAGATGCCTGCCGAAACCGCCGTGTCGGTCTTCCCACAGCTCGAAGCTCTGCTCCCGCATGTGCAGAAGCCGATCCAGTACGTCGGCGGAGAACTCAACTCCACGGTCAAGCCCTGGGAGTCCTGTGACGTCCGCTGGGCCCTGATGTACCCCGACGCCTACGAGGTCGGCCTGCCCAACCAGGGCGTCATGATCCTCTACGAGGTGCTGAACGAGCGCGAGGGCGTCCTCGCCGAGCGCACGTACAGCGTCTGGCCGGACCTCGAGGAACTGATGCGCGAGCACCGGGTCCCGCAGTTCACCGTGGACAGCCACCGCCCGGTGAAGGCCTTCGACGTGTTCGGCCTGTCCTTCTCCACGGAGCTGGGCTACACGAACATGCTGACCGCCCTGGACCTGGCGGGCATCCCGCTGGAGTCCAAGGACCGCACGCTCGACGACCCGATCGTCCTCGCGGGCGGCCACGCGGCCTTCAACCCCGAGCCGATCGCCGACTTCATCGACGCGGCGATCATCGGCGACGGCGAGCAGGCCGTGCTCGACATGACCGAGATCATCCGCGCCTGGAAGGCGGAGGGCCGCCCCGGAGGCCGCGAGGAGGTCCTCTTCCGCCTCGCGAAGACGGGCAGCGTCTACGTCCCCGCCTTCTACGACGTCGAGTACCTCCCCGACGGCCGCATCGGCCGCGTGGTCCCGAACAAGTCGGGCGTCCCGTGGCGCGTGTCCAAGCACACGGTCATGGACCTCGACGAGTGGCCCTACCCGAAGCAGCCCCTCGTGCCCCTGGCCGAGACGGTCCACGAGCGCATGTCCGTGGAGATCTTCCGCGGCTGCACGCGCGGCTGCCGCTTCTGCCAGGCGGGCATGATCACCCGCCCGGTGCGCGAGCGCTCCATCACGGGCATCGGCGAGATGGTCGAGAAGGGCCTGAAGGCCACGGGCTTCGAGGAGGTGGGCCTGCTGTCCCTCTCCTCGGCCGACCACTCGGAGATCGGCGACATCGCCAAGGGCCTGGCGGACCGCTACGAGGAAGACAAGATCGGCCTCTCCCTCCCCTCCACCCGCGTGGACGCCTTCAACGTCGACCTCGCGAACGAGCTGACCCGCAACGGCCGCCGCTCGGGCCTGACCTTCGCCCCCGAGGGCGGCTCCGAGCGCATGCGCAAGGTCATCAACAAGATGGTCTCGGAGGAGGACCTCATCCGGACCGTCTCCACCGCCTACGGCAACGGCTGGCGCCAGGTGAAGCTGTACTTCATGTGCGGCCTGCCGACGGAGACGGACGAGGACGTCATGCAGATCGCCGACATGGCGATGAACGTGATCGCCGAGGGCCGCAAGGTCTCCGGCCAGAACGACATCCGCTGCACGGTGTCCATCGGCGGCTTCGTGCCCAAGCCCCACACCCCCTTCCAGTGGGCGCCGCAGCTCTCCGCCGAGGACACGGACGCCCGCCTGGAGAAGCTCCGCGACAAGATCCGCGGTGACAAGAAGTACGGCCGCTCGATCGGCTTCCGCTACCACGACGGCAAGCCGGGCATCGTCGAGGGCCTGCTCTCCCGCGGCGACCGCCGCATCGGCTCCGTCATCCGCGCCGTCTACGAGGACGGCGGCCGCTTCGACGGCTGGCGCGAGCACTTCTCCTACGACCGCTGGATGGCCTGCGCCGACAAGGCCCTGGCCCCCTTCGGCGTCGACGTCGACTGGTACACCACCCGCGAGCGCACCTACGAGGAGGTCCTCCCCTGGGACCACCTCGACTCGGGCCTCGACAAGGACTGGCTCTGGGAGGACTGGCAGGACTCCCTCGACGAGACCGAGGTCGAGGACTGCCGCTGGACACCGTGCTTCGACTGCGGCGTCTGTCCGCAGATGGACACCAGCATCCAGATCGGCCCCACCGGTAAGAAGCTCCTGCCGCTGACGGTCAAGAACGCAGCTCCGGCGCCGGCGTCGAGCGGCCACTCTCACTGACGTGAGCGGGGCACTCGATCGGGTGGCTCAGGCTCTGGCGGGGGCGAGCGAGGACGAGGTTGGCGTTGCGCTGTCCGCGGCCGGCATCTCGGTCCCGCGCCCGTCGGTGCCGTCAGCACCCCTCCGGACGCCCCTGCCGGGCCCTGAGGCTTCGCTGCACATCGTTTCCGAGGTGGAGTGGGTCTGAGGCCCAGATCGGCTTCTGCGTGACGTGAACGACCGCGAGCCCCCTTCCCTGACTGGGAAGGGGGCTCGTCGGCGAGTGGGCCCACAAGTGACGTTGGGACCGCCTGCGTAGCTGAGTCAGGGAGTCATCAAACCGGTTCGGCCGGCGGCGTGACGCCAGAACCCGCCCTCGCGGAGGCAGGCGATGGCTTTAGGGGCAGCACGCTGATATCTGCATGTGCCGCATTTCGAGGGTCCACTGGTCTGGCTGCGCAACGGCGCCCGCCTTGCGGCGTCAATCGAGGATCCGTCGACCCCATGGCTACGCTGTTGTCGAACTGTCAAGCGACTCCATCAAGAGTCGCCCCTGCCTATGGTCCAAGGTGACGCGGAAATGCTCGCGAACGAGGACCTGTTCGCATGGAATGATCCAGCGCACATGCCTTGCATCTACGATCTCTTCAAGGCATTCCGTTAGGGCGCGCAAAGTGGTGGTGAACGACCCCAGCCCGTAGATCTGGTAGTTTCCTGCTCGCTTCCTGGCCATCCTCGCGGCAACAGGCGGCATGCATAAAGCCGTTACCGCGTGGAGTACGCGGAAGCATCGCCAGCGGTAGACGTCGCGCCTGACCTGCAATCGCATCCTGGGTACCGCATAGCAGAGAATGCCCAGAGCCTTTAAGAGCTTGGACAGCTTTCCGGGCACCGTGTCCAGCCCTGCGGCCCATTCCTCTTTGTAGCGCTCGGTACGTTCGTGGTCGCCGACAAATCGAGCACCCCACCGGACGATCTTGACGGCGATCCATGGTGCTACTTCGCCGAACTCCGCGAGGAGTAACGGTACGACAATCACTGTCGCGATGGTCCACGGGTTCATTCGCTGGCCCCCAATGCGCCCCTCAGCCCAGGCAGCAGGCGTCGTGCCGAACGTGCTGCACGTGTTGAGTGACGCTCTGCCAGCAAGCTTCTTGCCGCAATCAACCCATCGGGGCTGAGGCGGTAGAGGCGCTTTCGGGGCCTGCCTTCGATGGCGGATTCTTCCCAGCGGCTTGCCACCCACCCTGCTTCTTCGAGGCGTGCCAGGATCGGGTAGATGCTTCCCGTTGGCCTCCCGCACTCCTTGGACAGCGCGAAGCCGTGCAGTTCGGCATCAGCTCCCACGAGTTCCTTCAGAACGTCGAGCAGAGCCGGGGTGATCCTTCCAGGACTCTCCATGCCCTAACTCTACATATGCTTAGTTAGGATCGCTACCCCCGGCCGAACGCTGAACGGGCTTCGCGCTGAGGCGAGATGAAGCCCCATCAGGTGATTTGCGGGGCGGGCAGAGCGGGTCGAACCGAGCGGGGCCGCGACCGATCCCCCGATCCCGTCGCGGCCCCGTGTCTAGGGGTGTTGAGGGTGGTTACGAGCCGCAGCAGCCGCCCGCCGGCGCTTCCTGCGTGGCGGTGTTCGCGCCGAGCTGGATGAGTTGCGGTGCCGGGGCGCAGCAGCCGCCCTCGGCCTGGTCCGCTTCGGGGGCGTCGAAGAGTCCTGCTCCGCCGCAGACTCCGGTTTCGGGGAGGGTGAGTTCGACGCGGTCGGCGGAGTCGATGTCGCCTGCGATGGCGGCGACGACGGAGCGGACCTGTTCATAGCCGGTCATGGCGAGGAAGGTCGGGGCGCGGCCGTAGGACTTCATGCCGACCAGGTAGATGCCGTGTTCGGGGTGGGCGAGTTCGCGGTGGCCGTGCGGGTAGACGGTGCCGCACGAGTGCTGGTTGGGGTCGATCAGCGGCGCGAGTTCGATCGGCGCCTGAAGGCGCTCGTCCAGGCCGAGGCGGATCTCGGACAGGAACGACAGGTCCGGGCGGAAGCCGGTCAGGACGATCAGCTCGTCCACCGGTTCCAGGCGAGTGCCGTCCTCGGCGACGAGGACCAGGCGGCCGGCGTCGTCACGCTCGATCTCATCGGTGCGGAAACCCGTGACGGCGTCCGCGTATCCGTCGTCCACTGCGGCCTTGGCGGCCAGACCGAGTGCGCCGCGGGCCGGGAGCTGGTCGCTGGTGCCGCCGCCGAAGGTCGAGCCGGAGATGCCGCGGCGCAGAATCCACACGGCCTTGGTGCCCGTGCCGTCGTCGGCCTTGGCCAGGTCGGCGAGGTAGGCCAGCGCGGTGAAGGCGGATGCCCCGGAGCCGATCACGGCGGTGCGCTTTCCGACGTGCCGGGTACGTACGGCCGGGTCCTTCAGGTCGGGGACGCGGTAGGTGATCCTGTCGGCGGCTGCACGCTCGCCGAGTGCGGGCAGGCCGCTGCCGCCGGCGGGGCTGGGGGTGGTCCAGGTGCCGGATGCGTCGATGACCGCTCGGGCGAACAGCCGCTCCTCGCGGCCGTCCGTGTGCTCGACGTGGACGACGAACGGCTGTGACTCGCGGTCGGCGTCGACGATCCGGTCTCGGCCGGTCCGGGACGCGCCGGTCACCCGTGCTCCGGTGCGGACCCGGTCACCGAGGACATCGGCGAGCGGCTGGAGGTACTGCCCGGCCCAGTCCCCGCCCGACGGGTAGGAAGCCGGGTCCGGCTTGGTCCACCCGGTCGGTGCGAGCAGCTTCTCCGCTGCCGGATCGGTGACCTCGCCCCAGGTGGAGAACAGCCGCACGTGCGACCACTCCCGCACCGCTGCACCGGCCCTCGGACCGGCTTCCAGGACCAGCGGCTCGATGCCGCGGTCGACCAGGTGGGCGGCGGCGGCCAGACCGGCGGGTCCGGCTCCGATCACGACGACGGGCAGCTCAGCGGGGACGGGCGCGTTCACAGCGACTCCTTGCTTGTTTCGACGTTTGTCGATGGCTTGCGCGGCCAGCATGGCACTTGCTTCGATCAACGTCAACATAGACATTCATCGAAGTAGCAAGATGGGCGATGCGGAGTGCGAAGCGAAGTGATCACTGGCGGGTGGTCGGGCGTGCGCGCGGCGGGCCCCTGTCGTCCGCGAGTGGTCGACCCCCGCGGCCCTTGGTTCGACGTATGTCAACATAGATGCATGTCGAACACGAACGTGCTGCCGCTGATCGAGCCCGAGCCTGCCGCCGCCGCGGCGCCGTGCTGCCCGCCGCTCACGGAGCGCCCTTTCAGCGCCGATGAGGCCGAGACGGCCGCGCGGATGTTCAAGGCGCTGGGCGACCCGGTACGGCTCCGTCTGTTCTCCGCCGTGGCTTCCCACGAGGGCGGCGAGGCGTGCGTGTGCGACATCTCCGACGTCGGGGTCTCTCAGCCGACCGTCTCCCACCACCTGAAGAAGCTCAAGGAGGCCGGGCTGCTCACCTCCGAGCGGCGCGGCACGTGGGTCTACTACCGGGTTGAGCCCTCGGTACTGGCGGCGATGGGCAAGCTGCTGGCCTTCGGGCCGGCTGCGGCCTGACGCCCGGCCCGGTGCGGCGGCCGGGTACTGCCCTGCCGCCGCCGATCATCACCACCCGGGCCACCCGTGTCAGGCGGAGGCTTTCCGGCCGGACTGGAAGATGAGGGCCACCAGCGCGAGCCCCACCGCGGCGCCGATCAACTGCATGGCGATGAAGCCCGGCACCGAGCCGGGGGCGATGCCCGCGAACGTGTCGGTGAAGGCGCGGCCGATCGTCACCGCCGGGTTGGCGAACGACGTGGACGACGTGAACCAGTACGCGGCACCGATGTAGGAGGCGACCGCCACGGGCGCGAAGCGAAGACGGTCGGTGCGGGCCAGGCCGAAGACGAGCAGGATCAGCCCCGCCGTCGCGACCACCTCACCGAGCAGCAGGTTCCCGCTGGAACGGTCGTGGGTGGACCACTTCACCAGCGGTGCGCCGAACATCGCATCGGCCAGGAAAGAGCCCGCGATCGCACCGGCGATCTGCGCGGGAACGTAGACGGCCAGCTCCCGCGCGCTCACGCCGGCGCCGCCCCGCCGGGCGGTCCACCACTCGGCCAGGGTGACCGCCGGGTTGAAGTGCGCGCCGGACACCGGGCCGAACAGAGTGATCAGGACGCCGAGGCCGAAGACGGTGGCCGTGGAGTTGGCGAGCAGTTGAAGACCTACGTCCTTGGTCAGTTCCGTGGCCTGGATACCGGAGCCGACCACGATCGCCACGAGCGCCGCCGTGCCGACGAGTTCGGCCAGCGCCTTGGCGATCAGTGGAGGAGCCTGGGGCGGGGTGGCACCTGGGGCGGGCTGCGGTCCGGTGACCGGGGGTGCGGGGGGCTCGGCTCTGTCGTGCTCAGCGGCCTCGGTGGCGCTCAACAGGTCTCCTCGATGCGTGCGGATGGCGAAGGGTGCGGCGGACTCAGGGGCAGGAGCGCTTGGTGTCGTTCTCCGCGGTGACACGCGCGGTCTCCGCGAGGTCGGCGAACTGACCGGCCAGCGAGGCGATGACCTCTGGCTTGAGCCGGTAGTACGTGAACCGGCCGCACGGTTCTGTCTCCACGACCCCGGCCTCCCGCAGCACCTTCAGGTGGTTGGAGAGGTTGGTCTGCCTGGCCCCCGTCTCCTCCATCAGGTGCGTGGTGCAGAGCGTCTCCTTGGCGAGCAGGGTGACGATCTGGAGCCTCAGCGGGTCGGCCAGTACCCGGATCAGATCAGTGTCGACTGACGTCAGCATGGGCTGATACTGTCACATCAGTCTGAACTGATACCAGTCCGGGCTGATCTCAAGTGGCAGTCTCCCGGCGTCTCGTCGGCGACGACCCGCAGGGGCCCGCTCGGTCCGCTCGGTCCGCTCGCGAAGGAAGAACCGATGTCCTCCAGCCCGCTCGCCTCCGTGCTGTTCGTCTGCGTTCACAACGCCGGCCGTTCTCAGATGGCCGCCGGATTCCTCTCCCACCTCGCGGGCGACCGGGTCGAGGTCCGCTCCGCCGGCTCGATTCCGGGCGACCGGGTCAACCCGGCCGCGGTCGAGGCCATGAGTGAGGTCGGCGTCGACATCTCCGAGGCCGAGCCGAAGATCCTCACCACCGAGGCAGTCCAGGCGTCCGACTACGTCATCACCATGGGCTGTGGCGACGCGTGCCCCATCTTCCCGGGCAAGAAGTACCTGGACTGGGCGCTGGAGGACCCGGCGGGCAAGGGCGTCGAGTCGGTCCGCCCGATCCGGGACGAGATCAAGGTCCGCATCGAGGCCCTGATCGCCGAGATCGACGCTGCCGCGAAGGCCGAGGACTGAGTCGGGCTTCATGGGCCTCGCTCCGGCGCGGCCCATGAGGTGACGTTCTGGTCTGCCGCAGACGGACACGGCCATGCGAATCGGTCCGACGGGCTGGAAGGTGCTGCCGCTGACGGTCGAGAACGCGGGTCCGGCGCCGGCCACGAGCGGCCACTGGCGTTCGATGGTGCGTGAGTTGGTGGGGAGGCGCGTCCGCACGTCGGCCGCCGGTCGTGGCGCGGTCGAGGGAACGCCTCGCCTGCGGACCGAGGCGGAAACCCGATGTGGCCGGGGCTAGGGTGCCGACATGAAGATCTTGGATCTGAACCCCGGTGACCTGCGGCTCGGCCTGATACTGCCCGTCCTGCGCGAGTTGCGTCCGCACCTCACCGAGGACCTCTTCCGCGAGGTGTACGAGGAGGGGTACGCGCAAGGGCTGCGCTTCACCGCCGCGTTCAGCGACGACGGAACGTGCGTGGGTGTGGCCGGATGGCGTGTCATCGTGAACACCAGCGCGGTGCGCAAGCTGTACGTGGACGACCTGGTCACCGCGGAGACCGCTCGATCGGGCGGGGTGGGCCGCGCCCTCCTCTCGTACCTGGAGGAGCGGGCGCGGGAGACGGGGTGCCGGAGGCTGGACCTGGACTCGGGTACACAGCGGGTGGAGGCCCATCGCTTCTACCTGCGGGAGCGGATGGGCATCAACTCCTTCCACTTCAGCAAGAAGATCGAAGGCGCCGCGCAGGCGTGATCGGCCTGGCCGGGATCCTGCGGTGCAGCACCACAAACCGTGCCGCTCTCGTGGACGAGGCGGCGGCTGCGCTGTCCGCCAGGACGACCTGACGGGTGGTCCGACGCAAGCCCGTGACGAGAAGGGCGTCTTCCGCGATCCGGTCGGCGGATCCACCACCCGCCGGTGTGCCGCCCGGACGTCCTCCTCGACCAGGTGGTCGCTGCGCCGGCTGCCGTCGACGTTCCGGTTCCCCGTCCGTCGGGCCTTCGAACCCCCTCCCGTCCGGCTGTCCGGGAGGGGGCCCTCGGCGTGGCCGACGGCCGCACGGCGACGGTGTACGCGCGGAGCGGGCGGGGTCAGGCCGGGGTGTCGGCGTCCTGCGTGGAGGCCGCGAACGCCTCGGGGCCCTGCTCCGCCGCCGCGGGGTCCATCCACATGACCTGCCAGCCGTGGCCGTCGAGGTCGTAGAAGCTGCGTGAGTACATGAAGCCGTAGTCCTCGGCGTCGTCCACCTCGGTGCCGCCCGCCGCGAGCGCGGTGGCGCTGACCGCGTCGACCTCGTCGCGGGACGACACGCTGAAGCAGTACAGCGCCAACGTGTGCGTGGTGGGATCGGCCATCGGCAGTTTCGCGAACTCCGCGAACTTCTCGCGGGTGAGCAGCATGACGAAGGCGTCCTCGCCGACCAGCATGCAGGCGGCGGTCTCGTCGGTGAACTTCGGGTTGAAGCCGAACCCGAGCTTGGCGAAGAACGCCTTGCTGAGCTCGAGGTCCGCCACGGGGAGGTTCACGAACAGCATGCGGCCGGGGTGTGCGGGGTGCGTCATGGTGGGTCTCCAGTCGGTGGCTCGGTGGCGTACGTCCTGGTAGACCGGCCCGGTCGGCGGAACTCATCGGTGCGTCCCGATCGGGATGCGGTCGCGGCTCGGTGTGTCCCGACGGGGACGCGGTCGCGGCGCCGGTCGAGTCCACGGCCTCGGTCCGGGGATCCGGCTCCGTACCTCCTCGGCTCCGGGTGGAGACGGCCCGCCCGGCCGCTCACGTGCCGTGCGCGTGCGTGTTCCTGCCCGGCCGGGACCTCGCGCTCCGCCTGCCGTACCGGGGCGTGCGCACGGTGACGAGACCTGTCAGCGCTTGAAGGAGCCCTTGGCCTGTTCCTTCGTGCCGCGCAATCTGCCCCGTGCCTCGAGGGCGGCGCCCTTCGCCGCGAGAGTTTCCTTGTGCATCGCGTGGGCCGCCTTCCGCACGGTCTTTCCGACGACCTGCTCGGCCTTCGCCTTGGCCCGTTCTCCGGCACTCATCTTCGTACCTCCGCGGAATCCCACCGGCCGGGTTCCCTTGTCGTGGGACGGAAAACCGAGGGGACACGTCGGCAGTGGTGGAGGGGAGCCGGCCGAGCCCCTTCCCGCGGGGAGGGGCTCTTCGTCCGTTCCGTGCCGCGCGGGCGATCGTGATCGCGTTCTTCGGCGCCGGGACCGTGGTGATGGCCTCGTGCTCGCGGATCGTCTTCGCGATGGCGCGTGACGGGCGGTTCCCCGCCCACCGGCTGATGCGCCGGGTCGACCCGCGCACGCACACGCCGATCCCCGCGACGATCCTGATCTTCGTCATGGGCGTCGCCCTGATGGTGGCGCTGCCGGGCGACGCGCTGCTCCAGCTGATCACGGCGAGCACCATCATTCCGGCGCTCGTCTACGGTGCGACGATCGTCCTGTACCTCGCGGTGCGCCGCCGACTGGACCGCAACAAGGGTGCCTTCGACCTCGGACGGTTCGAGCTGCCGGTCGCGATCTGCGCGCTGGTGTGGACGGTGGCGTCCCTGGTCATGCTGGTCTCGCCGTCGGAGGCGCTCGTTCCCTCGCTGATCGTCGTGGGGCTGATCGTCGCGGGCGGGCTGTTCTTCGCCGGGCTGCTGCTGTTCAACCGTCAGGCGCTGGAGAGCGAGCCGGGAATGCCGGTGTCCTCGGGCACGGACGGGGGGTAGTCCGCTCCTGGTGACCCGGCAGGGAGGGGCGCCGGTCGTGGCCCCGCCGCTATTTCGAGTGCCCTGACCGTCGGCGGCGCTACCATGGGCGTCGTTCAGGTGCGCAGGTTGCGGCTACTTCTCCTGCAACGAGAGCGACGCGGGTTCGAATCCCGCCCCGGCCCCGGCCGGTGTTGTCCAGCGGCCCAAGATGCTACGTCGCCGCCACCGACTCCGATCTCTGAACGCTCGGACCGAGCCGCCCGTCCCGGGACATCCGGGTGGGCGGCTCCGTCGTGCGTGCAGGGTGTCCGAGAGGGGTGTCCGTGAGGGCGCCGATCGTCGGTCGTCGGCCCTCTGCGCCCCCTCGTGCGTGCCGGTCATACGCCGCCGTTGACGGCGTCGGGCGTCGGCTGCCGGGCGACGAGGATCCAGGGCTTGGGACGGCCCGTGCGGTCGGCGCAGTTCAGGGTCGCGGGGTGGGTGGTGGTGAACGCGACACAGGCGGCTTCCCAGACCTGGCCCGTGGTGGTGATGACGTCGAACTTGATGCGCTTCACCGTGGTGGACCGGTTGTGCGCGTTGACGGTGACGTCGCAGGGCAGCCCGGCCGCGCCGCCGGCGGGATAGCCGGGACGGCCGCTGAGGTCGGTCCACAGGACGATCTGCTGTTCACCGGTGCGCTGGTCGCGGATGCCCGCGTACGTCCTTCCGCCCGTCAGCGCGAGACGGATCTCGAAGTCCGTCGATTCCTGCGCGGCGTCGATCCCGACGCAGGGGCCCGTCGGGCCGGTTTCGCCCTGGGGGCCGGTGGCGCCGGTCGGGCCGGGCAGGCCCTGCGGCCCGGTGGGTCCGGTCGCGCCCCTCGGGCCCCGTGGACCTCTGCACCCCCTCGGGCCGTCGGCGGGTTCGCTCGTGGGGACCTGCTCCTCGACGCGGCGCGGCCTGCACCTGTCGCCGCCGTCCGGAGCCGCCGTCGTACGGTCGGACGTGGCCAGGTCCGCCGGTGTCGCGGGGCCGACCACCCCCGACGCCATCACCAGCGTCAGTGACGTGACCACACCCGCCCTCTTGAACCGGCCGCGGGCCGGCGGGCCCGGCAGGCAGGCGGTCCGGGACTCGGGATTCATACGGGGCACTCCTCGAATCGATCGGTGGAATTTTCCTGAAGCCGATCGTGAGCTTGACCCGTTGGCGCCGGTCGGACCGGCGCATTCCAGAGAAACGCGCCATGTATATCATCAAATCAGCCCAATTGGTGACTGTCTGGTGACGCTTGCTCAATTGTCGCCCGGTGATCCGACGTTGGACCTGCCGTGCCCGGTCGGATGCGCGTGGGCGGCTTCGGCGAGCGGGACGCGGGGGAGGGGTGTCCGGGAGAGCGGCCGGCGTCCCGCCGGACACCCCTCGTGCGTGTCGGGCCGTCGGCCGGTGGCGGGCCGACGGCCCCGACGGAGTGCGTTCCTGGGCTCGGGATCCATCTGCGGGTACTCCTCCGTCGATCGGCGGGGAACCCCCCGAAGCCGATCGCGGGCTTCACCCGGCGGCACCAGGAAGATCGTCACACTCCACCGAAACGCACCCCGAACATCATCTGATCAGTCCGATCGGGACACTCTCGCGGCGAGGCAATTGCCCGACCCGGACGCGCAGTTGGCCCGCCTGCGGCCGATCGGGCGCTGTTTCGGCACCCGGTCCCGTGCGGAGCGCCTCCAGGCGTCCGGCGTGTGCCACATTGGCCGCCGTGAAGCCGCAGACCATCTGCCTCTGCATGATCGTCAAGAACGAGTCGCGGGTCATCGAACGCTGTCTCGGCTCGGTCCGCCACCTGATCGACACCTGGATGATCTCCGACACCGGCTCGACGGACGGCACCCAGGACCTGATCCGCGCGGCACTCGCCGGCGTCCCGGGCGAACTCCACGAGGAGCCCTGGGTCGACTTCGGCCACAACCGCACCCGGAACATCCGCCGCGCCCGCGGCAGGGCCGACTTCCTGCTCACGGTCGACGCCGACCACGTGCTGCGCCAGGACGCCCCGCTGCCGTCGCTGACGGCGACCTCGTACATGCTGCGCTACGACACCCCGGGCACCCAGCACCGCTTCAAGCACCTGATGCGCGGGGACCGGGACTGGCGCTACGAGGGCGTCACCCACGAGTACCCGTGCACCGACGGGCCCGACGCCCAGGAGAACCTGGACGCGCTGGTGATCGAGGACCACGCCGACGGCGGCTGCCGCGCCGACAAGTTCGAACGCGACGCCCGCCTGCTGCGGGGCGAGCTGGAGCGCGACCCCGCCAACACCCGTACGGTCTTCTACCTCGCCAACACCGAACGCGACCTCGGGAACGCCGAGGAGGCGATCGCGCTGTACGAGCGGCGCGCGGCGATGGGCGGCTGGCCGGAGGAGGTCTACGTCTCGCTCCTGGAGGCCGGTGTCCTCAAGGCCGAGAGGGCCGGGGACTGGCCGGGGGCGATGGACGCGTTCTCCCGCGCCTGGGAGGTGCGTCCGCAACGCCTCGAGGCCTGCTACGAACTGGCCTCCCGGCTGCGGGTCCTGGGCCGGTACCGCACCGCGCACGCCCTGCTCGACGCCGCCCTCGACCGGCCCGAACCCGACGATCTGCTGTTCACCCGGAGCTGGGTGTACCGCTGGGGCCTGCTCTTCGAGTACTCGATCACCGCCTACTGGGTGGGCGACCACGCGGGCTCGGTCCGGGCCTGCGACCGGCTGCTGGCCCTGCCCGACCTGCCCGAGGCGGTCCGGCGCCAGACCGGGATCAACCGCGAGTTCTCCGTCCGGCGCCTCGTCACCGTCCCCCCGCCGGCCCCCGTTCCCGACGGGCCGAGGGCGTCCCGGCCGGGCGGGAGCGGCGACGGGCGGCGGGCCGGGAGCCCGGGGGAGGGGTGACGGCCGTACCACCGGGGCCGGCGTGTCGTGTCCGTCAGGTGCCGGCACGTCGCATCCATCGGGGCCGCCGGTGCGTCTACGCAGGTATGGATCTGGAAAAACCGTCCGCAGCCCGGCCCGCCGCGCAGGCCGAGGGATGTCTCGCCGTCGCGATCCGCGTTCCGGTGCGGATCGTGGTGCTCGTCCTCGTCGTGCCGGTACGGATGGTGTGGGACGCGCTCGTCGTGAGCGGAAGGTTTCTTCAGAACACGCTGTTCCGGCCGCTCGGGCGGGCCCTCGGCTGGGTGGCGCGGGCGCTGTTCGTCTGGCCCTGGGTGGCGCTGTGGCGGTACGTCGTCCTGCCGGTCGCCGAGGCGCTGGCCCGGCTCGGGCACGTGCTGCTCGTCGTCCCCGCGGTCTGGCTGTACCGCACGGTCCTGACCCCGCTCGGCCACGCCCTCGCCTGGACGGCCCGCAGGACCGGCGCCCTGCTCGCCCTGGTGCTCACGGGAGTCCTGACCGCGTTCAAGTGGTTCGTCGGCGGCGTCCTGACCGTGCTCGACCGGATCCTCGGCGGTGTCGAGGCCGTGTGCGGCTGGGTGTACGCGCGGCTGCTCACGCCGGTCGGGCGCGCCGTGGCCTGGGTGTTCAAGGGCGTCGGCATGGTCCTCGCGGCCGTCGCGTTCGGGGCGTACACCGCCGTCGCCTGGCTGGTCCGGTATCTGCTCGTGGTTCCCGCCGTGTGGCTGTACACGTGGGTGCTCACCCCGGTCGGCAGGGCGATCGCCTTCCTCGCCGGGTGGTTCGCGCGGATCGTACGGATGGTCTTCACGGGCATCGGGACCGCTCTCCACCGGACCGCCCGTGTCCTGCTGGTGCTTCCCGCCCTCGCGGTGTGGCGGTGGGTCCTCGTGCCCGTCGGACGGGCCCTCGCCGTCGTGGCCAGGGAGATCGGCGAGGCCCTCGGGCACGCGTGGCGGATCGCCGGGTACGTCTCGCTCGCCGTCGGACGCTTCCTCGCGCGTCTTTTCCGGTGGACCTTCGTGGAACCGGCGCGCTGGGCCTACCGGACCGTGCTGACACCGGTCGGGCACGCCGTGCGCGATCTGGTGCTCAGGCCCGCGGCCGAGGCGGCGCGCGCGGCCGGGCGGACGGCACGGCAGGCCTTGGAGGCCGCCCGGGACAGCGCCCGGCAGGCCCGCGCCGACTTCCGGCGGATGCTCTTCGGAACCCCCGCGGAACCACAGCCGGTCGCCCGGCGGGAACCAGCGGCCGGTGAGACACGTACTCTAGGTAGCAGTACGACCGCACTCATGAAGGACTGAGCGACACTGGGCAAGCGACAGCCCGAAGGCCCGCCGCCCGCACCCGCGGTGCAGCGCATCCGACTGCGCTACACCAAGCGCGGCCGCCTCCGGTTCACCAGCCACCGTGACTTCCAGCGCGCCTTCGAGCGTGCCCTGCGCCGTGCCGCCGTACCCATGGCGTACTCGGCGGGGTTCACGCCCCATCCGAAGGTGTCGTACGCCAATGCCGCACCCACCGGCACGGGCAGTGAGGCGGAGTACCTGGAGATCGCGCTCACCGACAGGCGCGACCCCGAGAAACTGCGCGAGCTCCTCGACGAGTCGATGCCCCAGGGGCTCGACATCACCGAGGCGGTCGAGGCCCGCGTCTCGGGTCTCGCCGACCGGCTCACCGCCTCCGTGTGGGAGATGCGTCTCGACGGCGTGGACCCGGCGGAAGCGGAGCGCGCGGTGGAGGCCTTCAACGCGGCCGAGACCGTCGAGGTCAGCCGCAAGACCAAGAACGGCATGCGGACGTTCGACGCCCGCGGTGCCGTGGCGAGCCTCGGGACGGCCCCCGAGACGCACAGTCCCCAGGCTGATAGGCCGACCGACCAGCCCTGTGCGATACTGCGGCTGGTTGTTCGGCACGTGACGCCTGCCGTTCGACCCGACGACGTCCTGTCCGGTCTTCGCGCCGTGGCCGACCTGGCGCCGCCGGTCGCCGCTGCGGTGACCAGGCTGGCGCAGGGGCTGTTCGATGAAGAGACCGGCACGGTGACCGACCCGCTCGCGCCCGACCGCGAGGCAGTCGCAGCCGCCCCGGCCGATCGCGCAGGGGCCGCCGAGACCGCCGCCGCGAAGGCGTCGGCGTAAGGAAGGTCCCGCGTAAGGACAGATGTCGTAGCGCCGCCCTCGTATCCGGGAGCCACCTGGGTCGGGCAGCGCACCGACCTTAAGACTTTCGCCAGGCCGTACGCACACATGGTGTACGGAACCGGCGAGACAGGACACAGAGAGCTCCCGTGCGGCGCCCGCGCCCCGGACGGCGGCACCGCGCACCGCGCGAGCCGCGGACGTCACCGGCATCGCCGGACCGGGTGCGGCGCCCGGGAGCCTGACGGGAGATCCACCCGCATGCTCGAGCCGACCGAACCCACCGAGGGTTCCGACAACAACAACACCCCCAGCGACACCCTGCCGCCGCGGCGCCGCCGCCGCGCCGCGTCGCGCCCCGCCGGTCCGCCGACCGCCGCCTCCGAGGCCGCGGCCGAGACCACCGCGCCGGCCATACCGGCCGTCGCGTCCGCCGACCTCGTGGCGGAGGAAGCCCCCGCGGGGGACGTGACCTCCGCGGACACCGAGGCCGAGGAGACGGACGAGACCGAAGAGGTCGCGGTCGAGGAGACCGAGGAGGCTCCGGCCGAGGCCGAGGCCGCCGTCACCACCGAAGACGCCGCACCGCGCCGTACGCGCCGCCGTGCCACCCGCCGGGCCTCCGCGCCCGCCGGTGCGCCCGCCGTGGCCGAGACCGCCGAGGCCGAGGCCGCAGTGGCCGAGACCGTGGCGCCCGCCGCCGCTGTCGCCGAGCCCGAGAGCCGGACCGTCGAGGAGACCCCGGCCGCCGCCGCGGAGGAGACCGCCCCCGCCGGCCGTCCCCGTCGTCGCGCCACCCGTCGCGCCTCCGCCCCCGCCGGTGCGCCCGCCGCGGCCGAGTCCGTCGAGGTCGTGACGACCGCCGCCGAGCAGGCCGCCGCCCCCGCCACCACGGAGGCCGAGCCCGAAGCGCCCGCCGCCGAGGAGGCCGCCCCGCGCCGCACGACCCGCCGTCGCGCCACCCGTCGTGCCTCCGCCCCCGCCGGCGCGCCCGAGGGCGACGGTGCCGACGAGCGCGCGGAGACGCCCGCGAGCGGCGAGAGCAAGCCCGAGGAGCCCGCGCAGCCGGCGGCCGTCGAGGCCGAGGCCGCGCAGACCGAGGCCGCGCAGGGTGAGGACGGCGGTCCGCGTCGTGCCCGCCGCCGCGCCACCCGCAAGGCCGCCGTCGGCTTCTCGGCGCCCACGCAGAAGGACACCGAGGAGTCCTCGCGGCGCCCCGCCCGTCCGGCCGTCGCCGTGTTCCAGGCGCCGGTCTTCACCGAGCCGATGTTCCAGACGCCCGAGCGGGCCGCTGCCGCGGCCGCCGCAGAGGCGGCTGAGGCCGCCGAGGCCGCTGAGGCCGCCGAGCCGGCCGAGACCCCCCAGGAGCCGGCCGCCCCCCGCAGGCGCCGCCGTCGCCGGGGCTTCGAGGACGAGCCGGGAACCGTGGCCGAGGAGCCGCAGGAGTCCGTCGAGGACACCGAGCCCGCCGAGGACCTGGAATCCGCCGAGGACGCGGAGGACGCCGTCGAGGGCGACGAGGGCGAGGAGGAGTCCGCGGGCTCCCGTCGCCGCCGCCGTCGCGGTGGCCGTCGTCGCCGCCGGGGCGAGTCCGCCGAGTCGGACGGCGAGTCCGCCGAGGAGGAGTACGCCGCCGAGCAGGCCGTCCAGGACGCCGAGGACACTGCCGAGCAGGTCGAGGAGGACGCCGAGGAGGCGGAGGAGCGCGAGGAGCCGGGCGGTTCCAGCAGCAGCCGTCGCCGGCGCCGTCGCCGTCGTCGCGCCGGTGACTCCGGTGGCGACGCCGAGCAGCCCGGCGAGAACGACCCCGAGCGCACCGTCGTCAAGGTCCGCGAGCCGCGCGGCCGGCGCGAGGAGCAGCCCTCGGACGAGGTGCAGTCCATCAAGGGCTCGACCCGCCTGGAGGCGAAGAAGCAGCGCCGCCGTGAGGGCCGCGAGCAGGGCCGCCGCCGTGTTCCGATCATCACCGAGGCGGAGTTCCTGGCCCGCCGCGAGGCCGTCGAGCGGGTGATGGTCGTCCGCCAGAGCGGCGAGCGCACCCAGATCGGCGTCCTCGAGGACAACGTGCTCGTCGAGCACTACGTCAACAAGGAGCAGGCGACCTCGTACGTCGGCAACGTCTACCTGGGCAAGGTCCAGAACGTGCTGCCGTCGATGGAGGCGGCCTTCATCGACATCGGCAAGGGCCGCAACGCGGTGCTCTACGCCGGCGAGGTCAACTTCGAGGCGCTCGGCATGGCCAACGGGCCGCGCCGCATCGAGTCCGCCCTCAAGTCCGGCCAGTCCGTCCTGGTGCAGGTCACCAAGGACCCGATCGGCCACAAGGGCGCCCGTCTGACCAGCCAGGTCTCCCTCCCGGGCCGGTACCTGGTGTACGTGCCCGAGGGCTCGATGACCGGCATCAGCCGCAAGCTGCCCGACACCGAGCGCGCGCGTCTGAAGACCATCCTCAAGAAGATCGTCCCCGAGGACGCGGGCGTCATCGTGCGCACCGCCGCCGAGGGCGCGAGCGAGGACGAGCTGCGCCGTGACGTCGAGCGCCTGCAGGCGCAGTGGGAGGACATCCAGAAGAAGGCGAAGAGCGGCAACGCCCCGACCCTGCTCTACGGCGAGCCGGACATGACCGTCCGGGTCGTCCGCGACATCTTCAACGAGGACTTCTCCAAGGTCATCGTCAGCGGCGACGAGGCGTGGGAGACCATCCACGGCTACGTCTCGCACGTGGCGCCCGACCTGACCGACCGGCTGTCGAAGTGGACCTCCGAGGTCGACGTCTTCGCCACCTACCGGATCGACGAGCAGTTGATGAAGGCGCTGGACCGCAAGGTCTGGCTGCCCAGCGGCGGCTCGCTGGTGATCGACAAGACCGAGGCCATGATCGTGGTCGACGTCAACACCGGAAAGTTCACCGGCCAGGGCGGCAACCTCGAGGAGACCGTCACCAGGAACAACCTGGAGGCGGCCGAGGAGATCGTGCGCCAGCTGCGGCTGCGCGACCTCGGCGGCATCGTCGTCATCGACTTCATCGACATGGTCCTGGAGTCCAACCGCGACCTGGTGCTGCGGCGCCTGCTGGAGTGCCTGGGCCGCGACCGCACGAAGCACCAGGTGGCCGAGGTGACCTCGCTGGGCCTCGTGCAGATGACCCGCAAGCGGGTCGGCCAGGGCCTGCTGGAGTCCTTCTCCGAGACCTGCGTCCACTGCAACGGCCGTGGCGTCATCGTGCACATGGAGCAGCCGACCTCCATCGGTGGCGGCGGCAAGCGCAAGAAGCGCGGCCGTGGCGGCGCCGAGCAGGTCCACGAGCACGACCACGAGCTCACGCACGAGCCGGCCGAGGAGCCGGAGGCGGAGACCGAGGCCGAGGTGGCCGCCGAGGTCGCCGCGCCCGTCGCACTGGTCGAGACCGAGTTCCAGCCGGACGAGGAGCTGTACGGCAGCGCCGCCGAGGCGGAGGCCGCGGCCACCCGTGGCCGTTCGCGTCGCCGTGCCTCCCGGCGCGCGTCCGCTCCGGCGGGTGCGCCGAGGACCGAGGAGCGCGCTCCCCGGACCCGGCGCGAGGAGCGCGCCGAGCGGGCCGCCGCCCGGTCCCGCGAGGCCGCCGAGGCCGAGCCGTTCGCGGTCGAGGACCCGGTCGTCGAGGCGCCGGCCGCCGAGCAGCCGGTCGCCGAGGCCCCGGCCGAGACCGTCGAGGCCCCCGCGGCCGCCGTGGCGGAGGCCGAGGCCGCTCCCGCGGGCCGTACGCGCCGTCGTGCGACCCGCAAGGTGTCGGCGCCGGCGGGTTCGCCCAAGTCGGCCGAGGAAGCCGTCGTGACGGTCACGGAGCCGGTCGCGGCGCCCGCCGCCGAGGCTCCGGCGTCCACCGTCGCCGAGGTCGAGGCGACGCCCGAGCCGGTGGCCGAGGCCCCCGCCGAGAGCGCCGCGCCGGCCCGTCCGCGCCGCCGTGCCGTGCGCAAGGCCACCGCGCCCACCGCGTCCGCGGAGGCGGCCGTCGTGGTCGTCCCGTCGGCCGCCGCGGAACCGGCCGCCGAGGCAGCCGAGCCGGTCGCCGAGGTCGAGGCCGACGCCGACGCCGAGGCACCGGCCGCCAAGAAGGCGGCGGCCCGCAAGACGGCCAAGAAGGTGACGGCGAAGAAGGCCGCCACCAAGAAGACCGTCGCCGCGAAGAAGACGGCCGCGAAGAAGACCACGGCCAAGAAGGCGACCGCGAAGAAGGCGGCCGTCAAGTCCACGGCGAAGAAGACCGCGGCGGCTGAGCAGACGCTCTCCACCGTCACGGCGTCCACCGACGAGGGCTGAGGCTCCGCACGGTGTCCCCGGCCCGCGTATCGAGCGGGCCGGGGACACCGCGTGACCGGTGGCACACCCGCGGGGCCCGGCCTGGTTTGACCCTTTCGGTCGCGGCCCCGTAACCTTGACCGTCGGCGTGTCCCCTGACGCGCCGCATCCCCGTAAACCTCTTCCTCCCGGACACCCCGGTGGCCGGGAGAGGCCTTCCGTGTTCGTTCCCGGTCGGCTGGACTGCGGGGTTCCGTTCCGAGCGAAAGAGAGATCCGCGTGTACGCCATCGTGCGCAGCGGTGGTCGCCAGCACAAGGTTGCTGTCGGCGACATCGTCGAGGTTGACAAGATTTCCACCGCCAAGGTTGGCGACACGGTCGAGCTCTCGACCCTGCTCGTCGTCGACGGCGAAGCCGTGACGAGCGACCCCTGGGTCCTTGCCGGCATCAAGGTCCAGGCCGAGGTCGTGGACCACCACAAGGGCGCGAAGATCGACATCCTTCGCTACAAGAACAAGACCGGCTACCGCCGTCGTCAGGGCCACCGCCAGCAGTACACGGCGATCAAGGTCACTGAGATCCCCGCGGCTGCGAAGTAAGGGTAGGGACTGAGACATGGCACACAAGAAGGGCGCATCGTCCACTCGGAACGGTCGCGACTCCAACGCTCAGCGGCTCGGTGTGAAGCGCTTCGGCGGTCAGACCGTCAACGCCGGTGAGATTCTGGTCCGCCAGCGTGGCACCCACTTCCACCCCGGCACCGGTGTCGGCCGTGGCAAGGACGACACGCTGTTCGCGCTGGACGCCGGTGCGGTCGAGTTCGGCACCCACCGTGGCCGCAAGGTCGTGAACATCGTTCCGGTCGCCTGATCGAGTCCCGTCGAGGCTGATCCGGTCCCCTCTCGGACGGGATCGAACGCCTCGGGGCCCAGGCTCCGCAGAACAGAGTTCCTCGCGAGGCGGACCTCACTTCCCCCAGGGGAAGCGGGTCCGCCTTTCGCGTGTTACGCAAGAGACATTCGGTACGTACTGATGCGGCCGAAGAACCGAAGTAACCGAAGTGCTGGAGGCACCCCACATGACCACCTTCGTGGACCGCGTCGAGCTGCACGTCGCCGCGGGTAGCGGAGGCCACGGCTGTGCCTCCGTGCACCGGGAGAAGTTCAAGCCGCTCGGCGGCCCGGACGGCGGCAACGGCGGCCGTGGCGGTGACGTGACCCTGGTCGTCGACCAGTCCGTCACCACGCTGCTCGACTACCACCACTCGCCGCACCGCAAGGCCACCAACGGCAAGCCCGGCGAGGGCGGCAACCGCTCCGGCAAGGACGGCCAGGACCTGGTCCTGCCCGTGCCGGACGGCACCGTCGTGCTCGACAAGGCGGGCAACGTCCTCGCGGACCTCGTCGGACACGGCACCTCGTACGTCGCCGCCGAGGGCGGCCGCGGCGGCCTCGGCAACGCGGCGCTGGCCTCGGCCCGCCGCAAGGCGCCCGGTTTCGCGCTGCTCGGCGTGCCCGGGGACCTCCAGGACATCGTCCTGGAGCTGAAGACCGTCGCCGACGTGGCCCTCGTCGGCTACCCGAGCGCCGGCAAGTCCTCGCTCATCTCGGTCCTGTCCGCCGCCAAGCCGAAGATCGCGGACTACCCCTTCACGACCCTCGTCCCGAACCTGGGCGTGGTCACCGCCGGCGAGACCGTCTACACCATCGCGGACGTGCCCGGCCTCATCCCCGGCGCCAGCCAGGGCAAGGGCCTCGGTCTGGAGTTCCTGCGCCACGTCGAGCGGTGCAGCGTGCTCGTCCACGTCCTGGACACCGCCACGCTCGAATCCGAGCGCGACCCGGTCTCCGACCTCGACATCATCGAGGAGGAGCTCAAGCAGTACGGCGGCCTCGACAACCGTCCGCGCATGGTCGTCCTCAACAAGATCGACGTGCCGGACGGCAAGGACCTGGCGGAGATGGTGCGCCCGGACCTGGAGGCCCGCGGCTACCGCGTCTTCGAGGTGTCCGCGGTCGCCCACACGGGCCTGAAGGAGCTGTCCTTCGCGCTCGCCGACACGGTCGCGAAGTCGCGGGCCGCGAAGCCCAAGGAGGAGGCGACGCGGATCGTCATCCGTCCGAAGGCGGTCGACGACGCCGGCTTCACCGTGACGCAGGAGGAGGACGGCCTCTTCCGCGTGCGGGGCGAGAAGCCCGAGCGCTGGGTGCGCCAGACCGACTTCAACAACGACGAGGCCGTCGGCTACCTCGCCGACCGGCTCAACCGCCTCGGCGTCGAGGCCGAGCTGATGAAGGCGGGCGCCCGCGCCGGCGACGGCGTCGCGATCGGCCCCGAGGAGAACGCGGTCGTCTTCGACTGGGAGCCCACCGTCATGGCCGGTGCGGAGATGCTGGGCCGCCGCGGTGAGGACCACCGCTTCGACGCTCCGCGCCCCGCGACCCAGCGTCGCCGGGACAAGCAGGCCGAGCGGGACGAGTCGGAGAAGGCGTACGACGACTTCGAGCCGTTCTAGGCACTGCCCGGTTCACTCGATACCGCGGTGACGACATGAGAGGGCGGGCCGGAGGTTTTCCTCCGGCCCGCCCTCTCGTGTCCGGGTGGCGTGATCAGCC
>NZ_KZ626883.1 GCF_002911015.1 Streptomyces populi | reverse complement strand
CGTGGTCGTCTTCGCCCACCTCACCGGCAGCCGCCGGTAGTCCGGGGGCTCGGACCCGGGCTCGGGCTCAGGCGAGCCACTGCTGGTACGCCAGGTTCGCCACCAGCGCGAACACCACCGTCAGCAGCACCGCCCGGACGAACCCGCTGCCCTGCTTGAGGGCGGTCCGCGCCCCCACCATGCCGCCCGCCAGATTGAACAGGGCCATCAGGGCGGCCAGCTGCCAGAACACCGTGCCCTTCCAGGCGAAGGTCGCGAGGGCGCCCGCGTTGGTGCAGCAGTTGACGATCTTGGCGGTGGCGGAGGCGGTCACCAGGTCGAGGTGGAGCAGCGCGGTGAGGGCGAGCACGAGGAACGTGCCCGTGCCGGGACCGACGAGCCCGTCGTAGAAGCCGATGCCGAGGCCCGCGAGCCCGATCGCGGCGAGGACGCGGCGCGCGCTGACCGGGGTGGCCGGCGGCGCCGTGCCGAAGGCGGGACGCAGGATCACGAAGGTGCCGACGGCGAGCAGGACGACCATGACGACCGGCTTGAGCACGTCGGTGCTCAGCCCGGCCGCGACGAACGCGCCCGCCGTCGAACCGGCGAGGGCCGCGAGGCCGATCCGCACGGCCAGCCGCACGTCCACGGGCGTCTTGCGCGCGTACGTCACCGCGGCTCCCGTGGTGCCGACGATCGCGACCGCCTTGTTCGTGCCGAGCGCGTACGCCGCCGGGGTGCCGGCGGGCAGCCCGAGCAGCATGGCGGGCAGCAGGAGCAGCCCGCCTCCGCCGACCACGGCGTCGACCCAGCCGGCCGCCAGGGAGGCGGCGCAGAGGACGAGAATCACGGTCAGCGATATGTCAGGCATGATCGCGACCCTATGGGACCGGTGGATGTGCGATGCACGGACCCCGGGAGGCTTGAGGTGTTCCAGAGGTTCGCGCGCCGAGCCGCCCCGGGACCGGGATCCCGCCACGGCCGTCGGGCCGGGCCCCGTCACGCCCCGTCCGCCGGGTCCGGGGCCCGCCGCCCGAACCCTCACACCGCCGCCCCGCCCCCGCTGAGGGCAGCGTTCCTCCCGGGAAACAGAGGTGATGCCACCGGGTAACACCGGCACCGCACGGTGTGGTCATGACCTCGAATACGCGTGTGGTGGTGATCGGCGCCGGCCTCGCGGGCGTCCGTCTCGCCCGGCGGCTCGGCGAGCTCGGCGGGTCCGCGCTGGTCGTCGGCGAGGAGGAGCACCGGCCCTACAACCGGGTGCTGCTCGCCGAGGTGCTGGCCGGGCGCTACGAGCCGGAGGTGATCTCGCTCCCGGCCCCGCCGGAGCTGGTCCGCGCCAGGGTCGCCGGCATCGACCGCCTCGCGCGGACCGTGCGCTGCGCGGACGGTACGGAGATCGCGTACGACACGCTGGTCCTGGCCACCGGCTCCAACCCGGTGCTGCCGCCGCTGCGCGGTCTGTTCTCGCCGGACCACGAACTTCCCGAGGGCGTCCACGCGTTCCGCACCATGGACGACTGCCTGGGGCTGTCGAAGGCGGTGCGGCCGGGGGTGCGGGCGGTCGTCGTCGGCGGCGGTCTGCTCGGGGTCTCCGCGGCCCGCGCGCTCGCCGTGCGCGGAGCCCAGGTGGTCCTCGCCCAGCAGGCCGAGCGGCTCATGGAACGCCAGCTCGACCCGAACGCCTCGAAGCTGGTGCTGCGGCACCTGAGGGACCTCGGCGTCGAGGTGCACACCGAGTGCCGGGTGCGGGACGTGCGCTGCCTGGGCGGCGCGGTCCGCTCGGTGGAACTGGCCGACGGCTACGCGCTCGACGCCGACCTGGTGGTCCTGGCCTGCGGGGTGCGTCCGCGGGCGGGCCTCGCCAAGGAGGCCGGGCTCGCCGTCCACAAGGGCGTCCTGGTCGACGACGAACTGCGCACGTCCGACCCGCACATCCGCGCCGTCGGCGACTGCGCCCAGCACGACGGCACGGTCTACGGCCTCGCCGCCCCCGCCCTCGAACAGGCGGACGTCCTGGCCGAGTTGCTCGCGGGCGACGCGAACGGCCGCTACACCGGAACCCGTTCCCTGACCCGGCTCACCCTGACCGGCCGGAACGACCCCACCGGTCCCGCGCCCTCCGGCCTCGCCCCCTTCGACCTGGCCGCGTTCGGCGAGACCGAACCGCGCCCCGGCGACGACGTCGTCCAGCTCACCGACGCCACCCGCGGCACCTACCGCAAGGTCGTCGTCCGCGACGACCGCCTGGTCGGCGGGGTCCTCGTCGGCGAACTCGGCACCGTCGGCGCGCTCGCCCGCGCCTGGGAGGGAGCGGAGCCGCTCCCCGCGGACGGCGCTCCCCTGCTCCACCTGCTCACCAACGACGGAGGCTCCTGATGACTGCCACCCCGGGGGCCACCCCCACGATCGTGCTCGTCGGCCACGGCATGGTCGGCCAGCGCTTCCTGGAGGCGCTCGCCGAACGCGGCCTGACCGCCACGCACCGCGTGGTCGTGCTGTGCGAGGAACCGCGCCCCGCCTACGACCGCGTCGCCCTCACCTCGTACTTCTCCGGGAAGACCCCCGAGGACCTCTCCCTGACCGACATGGAGTTCATCCGCGAACACGGAATCGAGCTGTACGTCGGGGACCCGGCGGAGAAGGTCGACCGCGAGGCGCGCGAGGTGACGGCCCGCTCCGGTCTCGTCGTCGGCTACGACGTCCTCGTGCTGGCCACCGGCTCCTACCCCTTCGTCCCGCCGGTCCCCGGCAAGGACGCCGAGGGCTGTTTCGTCTACCGCACGATCGAGGACCTGCTCGCCATCGAGGAGTACGCGAGGTCCCGGGCGACGACCGGAGCCGTCGTCGGCGGCGGTCTGCTGGGCCTGGAGGCCGCGGGCGCGCTCAAGGGCCTCGGACTCACCAGCCACATCGTGGAGTTCGCGCCCCGGCTGATGCCGGTGCAGGTCGACGAGGGCGGCGGGGCCGCGCTGCTGCGCACGATCGAGGACATGGGCCTGGCCGTCCACACGGGGGTCGGCACGCAGGAGATCGTGGTCGGCGAGGACGGCGCGGTCACCGGGATGAAGCTCTCCGACGGCTCCGAACTCGCCGCCGACCTGGTGGTGTTCTCCGCCGGTGTCCGCCCCCGCGACCAGCTGGCCCGGGACTGCGGCCTCACGGTCGGCGAGCGCGGCGGCATCACGGTCGACGAGCAGTGCCGTACGGTCGCCGACCCGCACGTGTTCGCGATCGGCGAGTGCGCGCTGGCGGCGGACGGCCGGGTGTACGGCCTGGTGGCGCCCGGCTACGAGCAGGCGGAGACGGCCGCGGCGACCATCGCCGAGGACGAGAAGTCGTTCACGGGCGCGGACCTGTCCACCAAGCTCAAGCTGCTGGGCGTCGACGTGGCGTCCTTCGGCGACGCCCACGGCACCACCGAGGACTGCCTGGACGTCGTCTACTCCGACTCCCGCGCGGGCCTGTACAAGAAGCTGGTCATCGGCCGGGACGGCACGCTGCTCGGCGGCATCCTGGTCGGCGACGCGGAGGCGTACGGCACCCTGCGGGCCTTCACCGGCTCGGTCCCGCCCGTCTCGCCGGAGTCGCTGGTCCTGCCGGCGGGGGCGGGCGCCCCCGTACAGCTCGGCCCGTCCGCGCTGCCGGACGAGGCGGTGATCTGCTCCTGCCACAACGTCACCAAGGGCACGATCCGCGGCGCGGTCACCGAGCACTCCTGCACGACGGTCCCCGAGGTCAAGAAGTGCACCAAGGCCGGTACGGGCTGCGGCAGTTGCGTCAAGGTCCTCGGCCAGCTGGTCACCGCCGAGCTGGAGGCGAGCGGCGTCGAGGTCGACAAGGGCCTGTGCGGCTGCTTCGGCCGGACCCGCGAGGAGCTGTACGAGATCGTCCTGGCGCTCAGGATCACCTCGTACCGGACGCTGCTGGACCGGTACGGCCGCGAGGGCGCCCGGGGCGGTGACGGCTGCGAGGTCTGCAAGCCCGCCGTCGGCTCGATCATCGCCTCCCTCGCCCCGACGATCGGCGCCGAGGGCTACGTCCTGGACGGCGAACAGGCCGCGCTCCAGGACACCAACGACCACTTCCTCGCCAACCTCCAGAAGAACGGCTCGTACTCGATCGTGCCGCGCATCCCGGGCGGCGAGATCACCCCCGAGAAGCTCATCGTGATCGGCGAGGTGGCACGGGACTTCGGGCTCTACACGAAGATCACCGGTGGTCAGCGGATCGACCTGTTCGGCGCCCGGGTGGAACAACTGCCGCTGATCTGGGCCCGGCTGGTGGACGCGGGCTTCGAGTCCGGGCACGCCTACGGCAAGTCGCTGCGGACGGTGAAGTCCTGCGTCGGACAGACCTGGTGCCGCTACGGCGTGCAGGACTCGGTCCGGATGGCGATCGACCTGGAGCTGCGCTACCGGGGTCTGCGCTCCCCGCACAAGCTGAAGTCGGCGGTCTCCGGCTGCGCCCGCGAGTGCGCGGAGGCCCAGTCGAAGGACTTCGGCGTCATCGCCACCTCCAACGGCTGGAACCTGTACGTCGGCGGCAACGGCGGCGCGACCCCGCGTCACGCGGACCTGCTGGCCCAGGATCTGAGCGACGCCGAACTGGTCCGGCTCATCGACCGCTTCCTGATGTTCTACATCCGCACCGCGGACCGCCTGGAGCGCACCTCGACCTGGCTGGAGCGGATCCCCGGCGGCCTGGACCACGTCCGCGAGGTCGTCGTGGAGGACTCCCTCGGCATCTGCGAGGAACTGGAGTCGCTGATGACCGCGCACGTCGCGAACTACCGGGACGAGTGGGCCGAGACCATCAACGACCCGGAGAAGCTCTCCCGGTTCGTGTCCTTCGTGAACGCCCCCGACACCCCGGACCCGGTCGTCGGGTTCGTCCCCGAGCGCGACCAGATCAAGCCCGACCTGCCGCTGCTGACCATCGGCACCCGACCCCTCGAAGGAAGTGCCCAGCGATGACCCTGGCGCCCGAGACGACCCGGCCGGCGACGGCCCTCACGCTCCAGCTCCTGCTGGAGGAGGAGGACTGGTTCACGGTCTGCGAGCTGTCCCTGCTGACCCCGGGGAGGGGCGTCGCCGCCCTCCTCCCGGACGGCCGCCAAGCCGCCCTGTTCACCGACCGCGCGGGACGCACGTACGCCATCGACAACCGTGATCCGTTCACCGGGGCGGCGGTGCTCTCCCGCGGACTGACCGGCACCCACCAGGGGCGCCCGTTCGTGGCCTCCCCGCTGCTCAAGCAGCGCTTCGACCTGGAGTCCGGGCAGTGCCTGGACGACGAGGACGTACGGGTGGCGACGTACGAGGTGCGGGCCGCCTGAGCCGGTCCGGACCGGCCGGGCCGAGCCGGTCCGGCCACCCGGTCCCGTCAGCCCTCGAGCCCCTCGTAGGAGACGCCCGTCAGCCGCTCCGAGGCCGCCCAGAGCAGTTCCGCCCTGGTGTCGTCGCGGGTGCGGCCGGCCCGCCAGGACGTCGAAGGCGCCCCGCGCCACATCGCGAAGGACGGTCCGACGAAGGTGTCGGGCCGCACGCCGGGCGCGGTGGCCGCGTACAGGGTCGGCAGCGCCCCGGCCTCGGCGCTCTGGCCGAGGACGCGGTTGCCGATCTCCATCAGCCGTTCGGCTCCCCTGCGCCCCTCCAGCCGGGGCCCGGCGGTCTGTAGACCGGTGGAGGCGTAGCCGGGGTGCGCCGCGGCCGCGACGACATCGGATCCGGCGGCGGACAGCCGCCGCGCGAGCTCGTGCGTGAACAGGAGATTGGCGGTCTTGGACCGGCCGTAGGCGATCCACCTGCGGTAGGTCCCCCTCTCGCCGCCGGGGTCGCCGGGATCGAGGTCGGCCATGACGTGCAGCATGCTCGACACGGTGACGATCCGCGCGCCCGGGGTCTTCGCGATCACCGGGAACAGCAGCCCGGTGAGCGCGAAGTGCCCCAGGTGATTGACCCCGAACTGCGTCTCGAACCCGTCCGCCGTCGTCCCGTACGGCAGCGCCATGACGCCCGCGTTGTTCACGAGCAGGTCGAGACGGTCGTACGGGAAGGAGTCCGCGAACTCCCTCACGGACGCGAGGTCCCCGAGGTCGAGACGGGCGGACTCCACCTCGGCGCCGGGCACTTCGGCGGCGATCCGGTCGGCCGCCGCCCTGCCGCGCGTCTCGCCGCGGCAGGCGAGCACCACCCGGGCCCCGTGGCGCGCCAGTTCGCGCGCGGTGACGAGACCGAGCCCGCCGTTGGCCCCGGTGACGACGGCGACCCGTCCCCGCTGCCCGGGTATGTCCTTCGCGCTCCAGCCGCCCATGCCCCGCCCCTCCCGCTGCCTCGACGTCCGCCTCAGCCTACGAGCGCCACCGGGCCCGGCGCCCGCGTTTGCGGGGCGCTCCGACCGGGTGAACAGTGGATATGCGGGCCCGCAACGGATGAAGCAAGCACCACGCGAAGCGCATCTGGAGCCATCATGGCCAGACCCTCCAGGCGGCGCGCCGTCCACAACGTCAACGCATCCCTCCTGGCCGTGACGCTCGTGTTCCCCGCGGGTCTGACGAGCGCGGCAGTCCTCCGGGCCTCCGGCGCGAGCGGGACGTCGGCGGTCGAGACGACACCGCCTCCCTCACCGCCGGACATCCCGCCCCCCGCATCGACGCCGAGCGGCACGCCCACGCCCGACGGCACCACCTCCGCACCGAGCGGCACGCCCACGCCGGACGGCGGAACCTCCGCACCGAGCGGCACCTCGTCGGACCGGGAGAACACGACGGCCCCTGACCAGTCGTCACAGTCGCCGGGTTCCGCCGGCACGGGCCAGGGCGACGCCGACCCCCTCGCTCAGCAGAGGAAGCAGCTCGATGACACCGCGACGCGCCTGAACGGGACGAAGGACGACGTCCCCGGCGAACTCGTGCCGACCGTCGACGAGTTGGCCACCACGCTCGAAGCGGTCAAGGCCCCCGGCACATCGCTGCGGGACAGACAAGGGGTCATCGAGAGCGTCGGCCACCTGACCACGGCACTGACGGCCACCGGCGACGACGCCACGCCTCCGCGACTGCGGGAAGAGCTGACCGCGCTCGTGAAGCGGATGTCCTCGGCGCTGAAGGCGGGTCACGACGCGCAGGTGCCGGCCGAGGCACGGTCCTCCGACCTCGTGATCATGAAGCACACGACGTCCGCGCTGGACATGATCTGCGACCACCGGACGCCGGAGGAGCTTCGGGGACAGCTGCTGGCGATCTCGGAAGGGCTGAGCGACGCGGTCGCGGGGGGCCGCCAGACGGCCTCGCTGCGCGGGTTCGAGGAGCAGATGAGCGTCGCGCAGGCCGACGCCGCCGCCACCCCGGAGACGTCACCGGCGAGCGCCGCCGCGGTGATGCCCCCGGAGAACCGGAACGAGCTAGTCCGGATCGTGTACGAGCAGAACGAGAAGCTGCGGGTGGCCAGCGATCCCGCGGCGTCGTCGAAGGACCGGGCCGAGGCGGAGAAGGACATGCGGGACCGGTCCGCCCGCATCAACGACAAGCAGGAGGAGGCGGCGTCGGCCCAGGGGCAGCCGGAAGACCCTCTCGGCAAGGCGGCCGAGATCTGCACCAACGCCATCTTCGCGTCGTCGGCCGGGAACGAACTCCCCGAGGAGCTGAAGGACCTGGTTCCCGGCAGCTGGCGCCCGCAAGGGGTCAAGGACTTCTGGAAGAGCAAGGAGAAGAGCAACATCCTGCTCGACGTCCTCGCCGAGCTGCGGAACAACGACAGCGTCCACGCACCGATCAAGATCGCGCCGCTCATCACCGAGCTCGCCAGGGTCGTCCCGAGGAACGACCTGTGGTCCACCATCGGCCAGCGGGCTTCGTACTGCCAGTCGACCGCCGAATACCTCGACGAGGACTACGGGGTCAGCGTCGGGACCTGGCTCGAGTAGCCCGGCGGCAGCAGAGGGGTGGGAGGAGCCAGCAGTTCCGCGAGGGACACCTCGGAATTCACGTCCGCCTGCGCGGCCCCGTACCTTCCCCACTCCCGCTTCTCCTTCTGCACCCCGCCCGTGTCCCCTTTGAAATCGTACGGAGAAATCAGCGAATCGGGGATGCGCCCCGGGGACCAGAACGCCGTCACGTAGCGCGGTTTCCGCGTCAGGTTGACGAGATTGTCGTTGTGCCACACTCTCCCGTGGTAATAGATCTGCTGGAAGCATCCCCTTTCTGGAGGGCAGTAGTACCGCTTGTCGTGCCTGTCCCACGAATAGTGAGGAATTCTGAACTCACTCACGTCGATCTTCCCTCGGTCCTTCCTCATGTACGAGATCGTCAGATCGACGCCCAGGATGTCGTACTTGGCGTCCTTGGGCACCTGCACCACGTGCTTGCGCGTGTACTCCTCCCCGATCTCGAGCCGGTTTCCGGGACCGTAGAAATGCCCGCTGCTGATCGTGGTGTACGTGAGGTGACCGACATAGAGTTCCGATTCCCCCGAGTCCTCGCCCCGCTGTCCCGCGCTGTCCCGCCACTCCCGCGTCAGGTCCCTGTCGGGAGGGTTCTTGGAGTACAGAGCCCCTCTGCCGGAAACCTTGTAGCTGTCGTTCAGGATGTACACCGGAATCCCGCCCGTGTTCTTCATGGAGAGCGTCAGCGGTACCTGGAGGAATCCGAGCGAACGGTCCGTCCGCGCCTTCCCGAATTCCGCCTTCAAGGTGAGGTGCATCGGGGCCGCCGCGGGCTGGTACATGGTCGAGTACGCCAGGCTGACGCCGGTCAGGAGCGCGGTGACGACCACTCCGGCCGCGAACCTCTTGGGCTGCGGGACCTCCTTCCACGACCTGTCGCGCACGAGAAGGCACAGGGCCCACAGGGACCAGCACCACAGGAGCGTGAAGACCGGCACGAAGGGCGTGAACTCCGTCTCCTCGAGCCACATGAACAGCAGCAGACTGTCGGTGGCCAGCGCGATGAGCACGCCGAGCAGGACGATCGCCCCGGAGCCGCGGAACTGCCGTTTCCCCCCGTAGTCGAGTGCCGCGACGGCCGCCGCGCCCAGCACGACGCCCGACAGGACGAACATGATCCCGTTGAGCCGCTGCGCGAAGGTCAGGGCCCCGAAGGCGTCCGGCCACCCGACGACCGCGCCGAGGGCCATGGACGCGAGCAGCCCGGCCACCAGGAGCACGGTGACCGCGTGCCGTCTGCCCGGGCGGTCGGGCCACGTCCCGCTGTCGCCCCCGCGCCAGCAGAGGGCCACCGGATCCTCCAGGTCCAGGTCCTCCGGGTGGCCGAGGCGCCCGAGGATCTTCCGCAGTCCGCCCGCCGACCAGGCGTGGCCCACCGTCTCTCCGCCCACGACGACCCGCCGCAGCCCCCGGCTGTCCGGCGGCTCGACGACGACCCAGGGACGGATGTTCCTCATGATCCCAGGCTGGAACCCGCGACGGCCCGGTGCACCCGGGGCTACCCCGTTCGGCGCCCCGGGTCCGAGCGGCTCCCGGGGACCCCGGCCGGCCCGTCCGCCGTCAGCCGACGCACACGTTCTTGTCCGCCTGTGACTGCGGGACGCCGGCCGGAGGCTCGGCCCGGCCGGTGACGGGCACTCCGGGGCCCTTGAAGTCACGTCCGAGGGTGAGGGTCATGTCGGTGCCGGCCCGGGAGCCGTCCTCGCCGGGGTGGAGCGCCGAGGCGGACAGGCCCATCATCGCGGCGAGGGCCCTGGCCTGGTCGGCCTGGTCGGGACCGTAGGCCAGGGTCGTACGGTCCTGCCGCACACCGGGGGCGTTGCCGCCGTTGGTGGAGTGGGCGACGCCCTTGGTGTTCTGGAGCCACTCCAGGGTGGTCTGCGCCGCCCCCTGGGGGCCGCCGCCGTTGTAGACGGTGACCCGGACCCGCGACGGGTCCGCCTTGGGGCCCTTCAGCTTGGCGTCGGAGGCCGTGGGCTTCTTCGCGACCTCGGTCAGCGAGACGTCGTTCTTGAGCGCCGTGAAGAGCGCGGGCGCCTTGGCCTCGTCGACCACCACGGTCCTGTGGTTCTTCCCCTCGGCCGGATTGTCGACGACCGGCAACGTCGTGAAGGTGATGTGCTCGGGATCGACCTGGTTGAGGTCCTTGGCGAGGGCGGTGAGCTTGTCGACACCGCCGATCCCGGTGTCCACCGTGAGCGACTTGGTGGCCGCGTTCGCCAGCTTGAAGAGCTTCCGGGGATCGGTGAGGGTGTTGCCGGACTTCATCTGACGGATCATCGAGCCCAGGAACTGCTTCTGCAGGTCGATGCGGTCCAGGTCGCTGCCGTTCTTCAGCGAGTGGCGGGTCCTGACGAACTGGAGCGCCTGTTCGCCCTGGACGGTGTGCGGGCCGGCGGGCAGGCGCAGATGGGAGCCCTGGCCCCGCTCGTCCGTGTCGTCGATGGCGTGGGTGAGGCAGATCGGTACGCCTCCGACCGCCGTGGAGAGGGTCTTCACCGCCTCGAAGTTGACCAGGATGAAGTGGTCGACCGGCAGGCCGGTGAGCGCGGTGACGGTCCGCATGGTGCAGCCCGGGTCGCGGCCCGCCTGCCCGAGGCTCTCGTTGAAGCGCGGGCTGTACGTCGCCTTGGGCGTCCCCTTGATCGTCTTGGTGGAGCCGTCCTTCTGTTTGGTCGGACAGGCCGGGATGCCGGTGACCATGTCGCGCGGGATGCTCATCGCCGTCGCGTTCGACCGGTCCTTGGCCACGTGGAAGAGGATCGTGGTGTCGGCGTGGCCCACGCTGCCGGCGTCTCCGTACTTCCCGCCCAGGCCTATTCGGCTGTCGGTGCCGATGACCAGGATGTTCACCGCGTCGTCGCTGGTCGCGTTCTTGCTGCCCGCGGAGCCGACGTCCACCGTGCTGATGTTGTCGTTGAAGTGCCGGTACAGCAGATAGGCCCCGGCGCTGCCCGCCACCAGCACGAAACCCAGCGTCCCCGCGGTCCACATCAGGACCTTCCGCTTCGTGGACCGCTTGGCCTTCCGGGACCTCCCCGCGCCGCCGCGGCGGGCACCCCCGCCCGTGCCGCTGCCGCTGCCGCCGTCGCCCTCGTCCGGCTCGGGGGCGGACCGCCGCTCCCCCTCGCGGCGCGCGCGACGGCCTCCCTGCGCCGGCACCGTGACGGCCGGGGCGTCGCCGGTACCCTCCCGCAGCCGGTAGTCACCCGTCTCCGGGTCGAGAACCCACTGGTCCGCAGGGTCGATGTTCCTGCCGCCTTGCGTGTCCACGGTCCTCCATCTGTGCTGTGTCACCCCTCACGGGGTCCTGCCACCCGGCCCGTACCGGATCCGCCCCGCGGCCGACCCCGGGACACCTGTTCGGACATGCGAATGCGACCGATGGTTGCGTTCGGGTGACGTACAACAACACTGCTGGACAAGGGGCTTGGAATGTGATCCGACGACGGCGGGCCGGCATGCGAGCCCAGGGGGACCCCGGTACGCAGCTCCTCGCACCGCACCCCGCTGAAGATCGGGCGACCGCCACGGACGCCGGGCAGCCCACCCCCGGCGCGCCCTACTACGCGCGGAAGCCGGGCCCTTGCGACTCCGGGGAGGCCGTGTGGACGCGGCCCGAGAAGAACCACATCTCGTGCGAGCACGACGGCAGCCGATTCACGGGGAAAGGTGAGACACTCACGCACTTCGAGCCACCAGAACCGCTCCCCGACTCGTTCCGGACCAGTCTGGTGGCCAGCGGCATGGGACCCACCACGTGCGTGGCCTTCGTGGTCAAGAACTATTGAAGAGGAACGACGTGACGATGAGTCATGATCCTGCCTGAAGTGGGGTTCAGTGATCGACGGAGTCACAGGAAGCACAGCGATACGTTCTTCTCGATGCAGAGACGCAGGACGGCGGCCAGCCGGCGGGCGAGAGGTCGTCACCGCCGACGTCAGGGTGATCGAGGAGTGGCTTCAGCACAGTGGGCACTTCGCTCCACGGTCGTTCGCCGCCGAAGCCCCACATCGCGGAGAGGGTGAACCCCTCCCCGCTCTACGTGTTGAGCAGACAGGATCGACGAGATGGGGCGGACCGGCAACCGAGATGAACTCCGTACCGATCCACACCGTGGCCCGGCCCAGGGGCGGCTGATGGTCGGATGCAGCACTCGCGGGTAGCACCTTCCGGCAGGTCAACGTAGGCTGAGTGAAGCGGACATGAAGCGGGCATCCAGGGTCATGCGCACTCGATCGCGAAGCTCGGGAATCACATCACCGCTTCGCTGGGCAAGGTGAAGAAGTCCCTGGCGACGGGACGCGACCCAGCCCCCTCTCTTCCTATTCGGTTACGTCGTACCGCCTGCGCGGGCCCGGCATTTACACGCCGATGGATGCGCAGCGTTCGACTGCACCAGGAGAGCAAGAATCATGAAAAGACGCTTCATCATCTTCTTGGCTGCCCTGGCGACATTCGGGCTCGCCGTACTGCTCCTCCCCTCACCGGCCTCCGCCTACGGAGAATCCATCAGCCTGCACCCATCATCGGGTACCGCGGGGACCAAGGTCACGGTTACCGGGAGCGGATGGCAAGAAAACGGATCTCGTCACATTCAGACCCCGATCAACATCAACGGATCACAAGTCGGCACTGCCGCTCCGAACGCCGGCGGGACGTTCCGGACGACGATCACCATCCCCGACCTGGGTGACAAACGACTCGTGGTCGACGTATCGGCCATCACGGGAAGTGGCGGTGCCGCTACCGCACAGTTCGTCTACCTGGCTCCGAGCACGGGAACGAAGTCGGGTAAGTGTGCACCATCGATTTTCATCACACCCGGCAGTGGACCTGTAGGCACGAATTTCCTGATCAAGGGAAATAGCTGGCAGGGCGGCGGGACCGTGCACATCTCCTTGCCGCACGGCTCGAAAGCCGTCTTCAACACGCCGTCGGCCAGCCCGAGCGTCGGCACACAGGGTGGATGGCAGTCGACCTTCAAGGTGGGCGGGTCAACGCCAAAGGGCGCGTATCAAATCACAGCCACTGAAAGCGCACCTCGGTGCGGCGGGACGATCACAAAGACCGTGACGTTCAACGTGACATAGGACGCGACGGAAGGCTTGAAGGCAGGTACGGGGCACAACGAGGGCACAACGGCGTCACGCGGGCTCAACGTCAGCAAACGCCATTCGACCTGCTCGGCGCCGTACCTCGACAGTCGCCGCGGAGAACGCACGAAGGGGCGGCACCCCCGCACAGGGTGCCGCCCCTTCTCGTGGACCGGAGCCGCCGCCCATCGGTGTTGAGGGTCGGGGACGGACGGCGGCTCCGGGGTCTTGCAGCCGTTCGGGCTAGCGGTGGTCGCTGCCCTTCGAGCTGGAGGCCGCGCGACCCGCTTCCAGGCGCGCGACCGGGATGCGGAACGGGGAGCAGGAGACGTAGTCCAGACCCACCTCGTGGAAGAAGTGGACCGACTCCGGGTCGCCGCCGTGCTCGCCGCAGACGCCGAGCTTGATGTCGGGACGGGTCTCGCGGCCCGCCTTCGCCGCCGCCGCGACCAGCGCGCCGACGCCGTCCTTGTCGATGGTCTCGAACGGGCTGACGCCGAAGATGCCCTTCTCCAGGTACGCCGTGAAGAACGAGGCCTCCACGTCGTCGCGGGAGAAGCCCCACACCGTCTGGGTCAGGTCGTTGGTGCCGAAGGAGAAGAACTCGGCGGCCTCGGCGATCTGGCCCGCGGTCACCGCGGCGCGCGGCAGCTCGATCATCGTGCCGATCGACAGCTTGAGCTCGGTGCCGGTGGCGGCCGCGACCTCGGCGATGACCTGGTCGGCCTCCTCGCGGACGAACTCCAGCTCCTGGACGGTGCCGACGAGCGGGATCATGATCTCCGCGCGCGGGTCGCCCTTGGCGTTCTTGCGCTCGGCGGCCGCCTCCGCGATGGCCCGTACCTGCATGGTGAACAGACCGGGGATGACCAGACCGAGGCGCACACCGCGCAGGCCCAGCATCGGGTTCTGCTCGTGCAGCCGGTGCACGGCCTGGAGCAGCCGCAGCTCGTTCTCGTGCGGCTCCTGGCGGGACTCGGCGAGGGCGACGCGGACCGACAGCTCGGTGATGTCGGGCAGGAACTCGTGCAGGGGCGGGTCGAGCAGGCGGACGGTGACGGGCAGGCCGTCCATCGCGGAGAACAGCTCCACGAAGTCCTTCTTCTGAAGCGGCAGCAGCTGGCGGAGGGACTCCTCGCGCTCCTCCTCGGTGTCGGCGAGGATCAGCCGCTCGACCAGCTCGCGCCGGTCACCGAGGAACATGTGCTCGGTGCGGCACAGGCCGATGCCCTGGGCGCCGAACCGGCGGGCGCGCAGCGCGTCCTCGGCGTTGTCGGCGTTGGCGCGTACGCGCAGGCTGCGCTTGCGATCGGCGAAGGCCATGATCCGGTGGACGGCCTCGACCAGCTCGTCGGCGTCGTCGGCGCCGGCGTGCATCCGGCCCTCGAAGTACTCCACGACCGGGGAGGGGACCACCGGGACCTCGCCCAGGTAGACCTTGCCGGAGGAGCCGTCGATGGAGATCAGGTCGCCCTCCTCGACGACGTGACCGCCCGGCACCGTCATCCGGCGGCGCTTGGTGTCGACCTCCAGCTCCTCGGCGCCGCAGACACAGGTCTTGCCCATGCCGCGCGCGACGACGGCCGCGTGGGAGGTCTTGCCGCCGCGGGAGGTCAGGATGCCCTCGGCCGCGATCATGCCGTCGAGGTCGTCGGGGTTGGTCTCCCGGCGGACCAGGATGACCTTCTCGCCGGAGCGGGACCACTTCACGGCGGTGTAGGAGTCGAAGACCGCCTTGCCGACCGCGGCGCCCGGGGAGGCCGCGATGCCGCGGCCGACCTGCTCCACCTTCGCCTTCTCGTCGAAGCGGGGGAACATCAGCTGGGCGAGCTGGGCGCCGGTGACGCGCTGGAGCGCCTCGGCCTCGTCGATCAGGCCCTGGTCCACCAGCTGCGTGGCGATGCGGAAGGCCGCGCCCGCCGTGCGCTTGCCGACGCGGGTCTGGAGCATCCAGAGCTGGCCGCGCTCGATGGTGAACTCGATGTCGCAGAGATCCTTGTAGTGGTTCTCCAGGGTCTCCATGATCCCCATGAGCTGGTCGTACGACTTCTTGTCGATCGACTCCAGCTCCGCGAGCGGGACCGTGTTGCGGATACCGGCGACGACGTCCTCGCCCTGGGCGTTCTGGAGGTAGTCGCCGTAGACGCCCTGGTGGCCGGAGGCGGGGTCGCGGGTGAAGGCGACGCCGGTGCCGGAGTCGGGGCCGAGGTTGCCGAAGACCATCGAACAGATGTTGACGGCCGTGCCGAGGTCGTGCGGGATGCGCTCCTGGCGGCGGTACAGCTTGGCGCGGTCGCCGTTCCAGGAGTCGAAGACCGCCTTGATGGCGAGGTCCATCTGCTCGCGCGGGTCCTGCGGGAAGTCCCGGCCGGCCTCGGTCTTGACGATCTTCTTGAACTTGGTGACGAGCTTCTTGAGGTCGGCCGCCTCGAGGTCCGTGTCGACGGTGACCTTCTTGAGGTCCTTCGCCGCGTCCAGGGCCTCCTCGAAGAGCTCGCCGTCCACGCCGAGGACCGTCTTGCCGAACATCTGGATGAGACGGCGGTAGGAGTCCCACGCGAAGCGGTCGTCGCCCGACTGCTTGGAGAGCCCGAGGACGGACTTGTCGGAGAGCCCGATGTTCAGGACGGTGTCCATCATGCCGGGCATGGAGAACTTCGCCCCGGAACGGACGGAGACGAGCAGGGGGTCGTCGGCCTGGCCGAGCTTCTTGCCCATCTTGGCCTCGAGGGCCTCGAGGTGCGCACTCACCTCGTCACGCAGTGCCGCCGGCTCCTCGCCGCTGTCGAGGTAGGTCTTGCACGCCTCGGTGGTGATGGTGAAGCCGGGCGGGACGGGAAGACCCAGGTTGGTCATTTCGGCGAGGTTGGCACCCTTGCCCCCGAGCAGGTCCTTGAGGTCCCTGTTGCCCTCGGTGAAGTCATAAACGAACTTCGCTCCACCAACGCCGCTTTCGGCTACATGGGGATCTTTGTTTTCCGACACGAGTCTCGACTCCTCGACGTCGCGGTGGCTGCCCTGACGACGGGGAACATACCCAGATCGAAGGCGTCTGGGTACGTCCACTCGCGCGTCATGCGCCTGTAACCGTTCGTCCGCCACCAGATCCAAAGTCAAGGCTTGGCAAGCCATCGGGGGGTGATGTTTTCACTTCTTGAACGAATCAGCGCGGACAGATCGCCCTAGGCGCTCAAACGAGCACGCTTTAACACGTCTGAGTTTAATCGATGAACGATCAGGCGGTGGCACTGAGTGCCACCCCTTAGGGAAGTGCAACCGCGCAAGATCCGCTCATCTGAGCGTGACCCCTATCAAGGGTGGCGAGAATCACGCCACCGGGAGGAGCCAGATTTCACCATGCGGACCGCGATCCGGGCACGACACACGGGGATACGGGCACGACACACGGATGTCTCACACGGATGCCGCACCGCGCCGCCGCGCGCGAGCCCCGCCCGTCACACCCCGAGCGCCGCCAGCCGTTCCTCGGCCCGCTCCGGCGCGTACAGGTGCTCCACGACCAGCGCCCCCGCGCCCACGAGCCCGGCGCGCTCGCCGAGCCGGGAGGTCACCACGTCCAGATGGGCGGTGGAACGGGGCAGCGCCCGCTGGTACAGCAGCTCCCGGACGCCCGTGAGGAAGGGGGTTCCGGCCAGATCCCCGGCGATCATCAGCACGCCCGGGTTGAGCAGGGTCACCACGGTGGCCAGGACGTCCCCCACCTGCCGGCCCGCCTCCCGCGCGAGGGCCGTCGCCTCCGGGTGCCCGGCCGCCAGCAGCTCGCGCACGTCCGAGCCGGACGCGGCCGGGACCCCGGACTCCGCGAGCCGGCGCGCCACCGCGCCACCACTGGCGACGGCGGCCAGACAGCCGTACGAGCCGCACCGGCACAGCGCGTCGGCGCCCACCCGGATGTGCCCGATGTCGCCGGCACCGCCGTCGACGCCCCGGTAGACGCTGCCGCCGACGACCATCCCCGCGCCGATACCGGTGGAGACCTTGACCAGCGCGAACGCCGAGCAGTCCGGATAGCCGGCGCGCTGCTCCCCGTACGCCATCAGGTTCGCGTCGTTGTCGACGAGCACGGGGACCCGGGCGGCTCCGGCGCCCGCGTGCTCGGCGAAGGCCCGGCCCAGCCGGCCCCTTATGTCGTAGCCGTCCCAGCCCGGCATGATCGGCGGCTGGACCACGCGGCCGGTCTCGCTGTCGACCGGGCCCGGCACCGCGAGCCCGATGCCGCAGACGGCGTCGGCGCTCCGCCCGGACTTGGCGACCAGCTCGGCGAACCAGCGTCCGAGCTCACCGAGGACCGCCTCGGGGCCGTCGTCGACGACCAAGGGGCCCGCGTGCTCGGCGAGGATCTCGCCGGTCAGGGTGAGGACGGCGGCCCGGCCGTGCCGGGTGTCCAGGTCGGCGGCGAGGACGACGGCGTGCTCGTCGTCGAACTCCAGGGTGATGGAGGGCCGTCCGCCGAGCGGCGAGCCGACGGGTCCGCCCGCCCCCTCGCGGAGCCAGCCCGCACGGAACAGCCGGTCCAGGCGCTGGCCGACCGTGGCCCGCGACAGACCGGTGGCCCGCTGGAGCGCGCCGCGCGTGGTGGCCCGGCCGCTGCGCACCAGTTCGAGCAGTTCTCCCGCGCTTGCCTGGTTCCCGGTCCTCACGGTCACTCCCCGCCTTTCCGTCGCGCACACCCTCTTGCGTTCCCCAACTCTGCATTACATATTGAGTTTTGCGTGTTAAATAGACGTAACCCTACGGCAGATGCTGCCGAACCGGTCGGCCGGACGTCTTCGGGGAGACCTGAGTGGACAGCACAACCCAGCTCACCGCCCTGCACACGGAGCCCGTGACCCCCGTGCGCACCACCGGCGCTCCCGCGCACGCCTCCGGCCCGCCCCGCCCACCCGCTCGGGACGGATCCGTCCCGAGCGGACCACCCGTATACGATCCCGTCGGACCCTCGGGGTCGCTGCACCTCAGGGCCTCCCGGGTGCTGGACGACAACTGGACCGGGACCTCCACGGTTCCCTCGCGCGGCCTGTACCCGCACCAGTGGTCCTGGGACTCCGCGTTCATCGCGATCGGCCTGCGCCATCTGTCCCCGCTGCGGGCGCAGACGGAGCTGGAGACCCTGCTCGGCGCGCAGTGGGCCGACGGGCGTGTGCCGCACATCGTGTTCAACCCCTCCGTCCCGCTCGACGCGTACTTCCCGAGCCCCGACTTCTGGCGCTCCTCGACCGCCGGGCGCTCCGCGGGCGCCCCGCGCACGGTACAGACGTCCGGCATCGTGCAGCCACCGGTGCACGCGCTCGCGGTGTGGCTGGTGCACCGGGCGGACCCGGGGCTGTCCAGGGCCCGTTCGTTCCTCTCCCGGATGTATCCCCGCCTGGCGGCCTGGCACCGCTACCTCCTGCACCGCCGGGACCTGGGCGGCGGCGGCCTGGCCAGCGTGGTCCACCCCTGGGAGCAGGGCATGGACAACAGCCCGTGCTGGGACGCCCCGCTCGGCCGCGTCACCCCGGCTCCCGCCCGCTCCTTCCGGCGCGCCGACCTCGACCACGGCGCCCCCGAGGACCGGCCGACGGACCTCGACTACGGGCGGTACGTACGGCTGGCCGCGGACTACCGGGACCGGGGATACGCCGACGGCGGCGGCGAGTTCGCCGTCGAGGACCCCTTGTTCAACGCCCTGCTGATCGCCTCGGAACACGCGCTGGCCCGTATCGCGCGGGAGCTGGGCGCGACGGGGACGGCCCGTCACGCGCGCGCGGAGCGGCTGACGGCGGCGCTGGTGGAGCGGCTGTGGGATCCGGCCGAGGGCATGTTCTTCTGCCGTGACGGGCGAAGTGACGGGGACGGCGGGAACAGCCGGACCGGCGGGGACCGCGGAAGCGGCCGGACCGGCGGGCCCGGCGCGCTGATCCCCGAGCGCAGTGTCGCCGGGCTGCTGCCCCTCGTCCTGCCCGCGCTGCCGCGCGACATCGCGGCGGCGCTCGTACGGACCGCGTGCGGGCCGCACTTCGGGCTGGGCGGAGCGGCCCGCCTCGCGCCCAGTTACGACCTGACCGGCGAGGCCTTCGATCCGCACCGCTACTGGCGGGGGCCCGCCTGGTTCAACACCAACTGGCTGCTGGAGCGCGGACTGCGGCTGCACGGCGAGCACGGACGGGCGGACGCGCTGCGGGCCGCCCTGCTGGACGCCGCCGGGGAGTCCGGGTTCGCGGAGTACGTGGACCCGTTCACCGGCGAGGCCTGCGGAGCACTCGGTTTCAGCTGGACGGCGGCGCTGACGCTCGATCTGCTGCACGGGTCCCCCGGGGCGGCACCGGTCGTGTCCCCGCAGGGGCACGACGCGTTGACCGACACGGCACCCGGCGCCGACGCCGGGGCCTGTGCCGGCACCGGCGGTACGGAACGGCGCTTGTTCGGATTCGGGACGGAAGCCAAGGGAGGGGACCGGGGATGACGGACCGGCATCATCTGCTCGTGCACGGTGGGACGTTCGCCGCCGTGGGCGACGGCGGGGACATCAGCGGAGTGCGGGGCGGCGGCTCTCCGGACGGATTGTTCGTCCGGGACGCCCGGCACCTCAGCCGCTGGCAGCTGACGGTGGACGGCGCGGTGCCCGAGGCGCTGACACCGGTCACGGCCGGTGACACGGCACGCTGCGTGCTGGTGCCGCGCGGCGGCCGCAACGAACCGCCCGCCTACACGCTCTTCCGTGAACAGGCCGTCTCCGAGGGCTCGTTCGTGGAGGAGCTGCGCGTCACCAGCAACCGCCCGACGGCCACCACGGTCCGGATCGCGGTCACCGCGGACGCCGACTTCACCGACCAGTTCGAACTGCGCTCCGACCACCGCACGTACGCCAAGACGGGTGTCGTGCGCCAACGCCAGGTCCTGGACGACGGGGTGGAGTTCAGCTACCGGCGCGGGGAGTGGAGGTCCCGTACGACGGTCACCTCCGAGCCCGCGCCGGACGGGGTGGAGGAGACGGGCACGGGCGCGCGCCGCCTGGTGTGGACCCTCGACCTCGAACCGCACGGCTCCGCGGAGCTGGCGCTGCGCGTCGCGGCACGTCCGCACGGCGCCGCGCACGAACCGCGGGTCCCCGCCTCGCCCGCCGCGGCCGGCGAACGGCTCCTCGCCCTGGAGGACGAGTTCGCGCAGGGCGTGCCCTTCCCGACCGGCTGGCCCGAACTGGCCGCCGCCTGCGCGCGCGGCCTGTCCGACCTGGCGGTCCTCCAGGTGCCGGCGACGGGCCCGGACGGCGAGGAGCTGCGGGTGCCCGCGGCCGGAGTCCCCTGGTTCCTCACCCTGCTGGGCCGCGACGCGCTGCTCACCTCGCTCTTCGCGCTGCCCTACCGGCCCCAGCTCGCCGCCGCCACCCTGCCCGCGCTGGCCGCCACCCAGGCGGCCGAGGTGGGGGCGGGCGCGGTCGCCCAGCCCGGCAAGATCGTGCACGAGGTGCGGCACGGCGAGCTGGCCCACTTCGGGCAGGTGCCGTACGGGCGTTACTACGGCTCGGTGGACGCGACGCCGCTGTTCCTGGTGCTGCTCGGCGCCTACACCGAGCGGACCGGCGACACGGCCCTGGCCCGCAGGCTGGAACCCAACGCCCGGGCGGCGGTCGGCTGGATGCTGGACCACGGCGGGCTGACCTCGCGCGGCTATCTCGTCTACCGCGCGGACGGCGGCGGCCTCGCGAACCAGAACTGGAAGGACTCCCCCGGCGCCATCTGTTCGGCCGACGGCAGCCGCCCCACCGGCCCGGTGATGGCGGCGGGCGCACAGGGATACGCGTACGACGCGCTGCGCCGCACCGCCCAGCTCGCCCGCGCGGTCTGGGACGACGAGGTCTACGCGGCGCTCCTCGAACAGGCCGCCGCCGACCTGCGCGACCGTTTCCAGCGGGACTTCTGGATGAGCGAACAGGCCTTCCCCGCGCTGGCGCTCGACGGCGACGGCCGGCATGTCGACGCGCTCGCCTCGGACGCGGGCCATCTGCTGTGGTCCGGGCTGCTGGACAAGGAGTACGGCGAGCTGGTCGGCCGCCGCCTCCTCGAACCGGACTTCTTCTCCGGCTGGGGTGTGCGCACGCTCGCCGCGGGCCAGCCCGCGTACCACCCGCTGTCGTACCACCGCGGTTCGGTCTGGCCCCACGACAACGCGCTGATCACCCTGGGGCTGGCGCGGTACGGACTGCACGACGAGGCCCGTACGGTGGCGCACGCGCTCGTGGACGCGGCCACGGCCACGGGTCACCGCCTCCCCGAGGTCATCGCGGGCTACGGCCGTGACACCCACGCCCAGCCGGTGCCCTACCCGCACGCCTGTGTGCGGGAGTCCCGTTCGGCGGCCGCGCCGCTGGCCCTGCTCGCGGCGGTGGGCGGCGCCTGAACACCGGGGCCGCGGCACCGTGCGGGTGCGCGGCCCGTGGTCCGGTGCGCGCGGGCGGCGCGCACCGGCCGCCCGGCGGGCCGGCGGCTCCGCGGGCCGGCAGCCCCGCCGGGCTGGTCAGCCGGTCAGCCGGTCAGCCGGTCAGCCGGTCAGCCGCCGGAGGTGTCCAGCTCCGCGTCCTCGGACACGCCCGCGCAGTCGTAGGGGTCCTTCAGCCAGCCGTCCGGCAGGACGACCCGGTTGTTGCCGGAGGTACGGCCGCGGGGGCCGTCGGCGCCCGCCGGCCAGGGCTGGTCCTGGTCCAGCTCGGCCAGCCCGTCGGAGAGTTCGGCGAGCGAGGAGGTGATCGCGAGCCGCTTGCGCATCTCGGAACCCACCGCGAAGCCCTTGAGGTACCAGGCGACGTGCTTGCGGAAGTCGATGACGCCCCGCGTCTCGTCGCCGATCCACTCCCCGAGGAGCGTGGCGTGGCGGACCATGACGGCCGCGACCTCGCGCAGCGTCGGCCGCGCGTAGTCCTCGGGGCGGCCCTCGAAGGCGGCCACCAGGTCGCCGAACAGCCACGGCCGGCCGAGGCAGCCGCGTCCGACGACCACCCCGTCGCACCCGGTCTCGCGCACCATCCGCAGCGCGTCGTCCGCCGACCAGATGTCGCCGTTGCCGAGGACGGGGATCTCCGGCACGTGTTCCTTGAGCCGGGCGATGGAGTCCCAGTCGGCGGTGCCGCCGTAGTGCTGGGCGGCGGTCCGGCCGTGCAGCGCGATGGCCGTCACGCCCTCCTCGACCGCGATCCGTCCCGCGTCGAGGAAGGTGATGTGGTCGTCGTCGATGCCCTTGCGCATCTTCATGGTGACGGGCAGGTCCCCCGCGCCGCTGACGGCCTCGCGCAGGATCGCGCGCAGCAGGTTGCGCTTGTAGGGGAGGGCGGAGCCGCCGCCCTTGCGGGTGACCTTGGGGACCGGGCAGCCGAAGTTGAGGTCGATGTGGTCGGCCAGGTCCTCTTCCGCGATCATGCGGACGGCCTTGCCGACGGTGGCGGGGTCGACCCCGTAGAGCTGGATCGAGCGCGGCTTCTCGGTCGCGTCGAAGTGGATCAGCTGCATGGTCTTCTCGTTGCGCTCGACCAGCGCCCGCGTGGTGATCATCTCGCTGACGAACAGGCCCTTGCCGCCGCTGAACTCGCGGCACAGCGTGCGGAACGGCGCGTTCGTGATCCCGGCCATGGGGGCCAGGACGACGGGCGGCTGCGCCGTGTGGGGGCCGATCGAGAGCGAGGAGTTCACGGTGGACGTGGGCGTGGGCATTCCCCCATTGTGGCGTACGGCGCCGGGTGCTCGCGCGGAAGATCGTGTAGCGGTCATTAGTTAGACACACTATCGAAAGCGACGTAGGCTGAGGAACATGCCTGAGCTCAGCCCCCGGCACCGGATGCTGGTGCTCGCGATCTGCTGCATGAGTCTGCTGATCGTGAGCCTCGACATCACGGTCCTGAACGTCGCCCTGCCCTCCGTGCAGCAGGAACTGCACGCGAGCGTCGCGGGCATGCAGTGGACCATCGACGCGTACACCCTGGTACTGGCCTCCCTGCTGATGCTCGCGGGCTCCACCGCGGACCGCGTCGGCCGGCGCAGGGTGTTCATGGCCGGCCTGGTGCTGTTCACCATCGGCTCGGTGCTCTGCTCCCTCGCCCCGAACCTCGACACCCTCATCGCGTTCCGGATGGTCCAGGCCGTCGGCGGCTCGATGCTGAACCCGGTGGCGATGTCGATCATCACCAACACCTTCACGGACCCGCGCGAGCGGGCCCGCGCGATCGGCGTCTGGGGTGCCGTGGTCGGCATCTCCATGGCCGCGGGACCGCTGGTGGGCGGACTGCTCGTGGACACCGTGGGCTGGCGGTCGATCTTCTGGATCAACCTCCCCGTCGGCCTCGCCGCGCTCCTGCTGACCCTGCGCTTCGTCCCCGAGTCCCGTGCCCCGAAGGCCCGCCGCCCCGACCCGGTCGGCCAGCTCCTCGTCATCGTCCTGCTCGGCTCCCTGACGTACGCGATCATCGAGGCGCCCACCTCCGGGACCGCCCACACCCTCACCTTCGGCGCGATCGCGCTCGCCGCGCTGCTCGGCCTGCTGTGGTACGAGCCCCGGCGCGACGAGCCCCTCGTCGACCTGCGCTTCTTCCGCTCGATACCGTTCAGCGGGGCCACCGTGATCGCGGTGAGCGCGTTCGCCGCCCTCAACGGCTTCCTGTTCCTGTCGACGCTGTACCTACAGAACGTGCGCGGTCTGAACGCCCTGCACGCGGGCCTGTGGATGCTGCCCATGGCGTTCCTGTGCTTCGTCTGCGCGCCCGTGTCGGGGCGTCTGGTCGGCAGCCGCGGTCCCCGGCCGTCGCTGCTGATCGCCGGTGCCGCGATGACCGTGAGCGGTGTGCTGTTCGCCGCGTTCGAGGCGGAGACCTCGAACGTCACGCTCGTCGTCGGCTACGTCTTCTTCGGCCTCGGCTTCGGCTTCGTGAACGCGCCCATCACCAACACCGCCGTCTCCGGCATGCCCCGCGCCCAGGCGGGCGTCGCCGCCGCCGTCGCCTCGACCAGTCGGCAGATCGGCGGCACCCTCGGGGTCGCCGTCATCGGCGCGGCCCTCGCCTCGGGCATCCGGGCCGACGCCTACCGCGACACCTTCGTCGCGGCGTCCCGCCCCGGCTGGTGGATCATCACCGCCTGCGGTGTCGCCGTCCTCGTCCTCGGCCTGCTCAGCAGCGGACGCCGGGCCCGGGCGTCGGCCGACCGCACGGCCCTCCTGCTGGAGTCCCCGGAGATCCGGGACGCGGCGGGCGTACGGGCCCAGGGCGCCTCGGCCGCCTGACGGCACCGGCGAGCGGCCGACCGGCTGCCCCGGGGCCCGGACCGGACCGGGGCCGCCGACGGACGCCGGTCCGTCCCCGGGTCAGACCGCCCCCACCGGCTCCGCGTCCGCCCCGGTCCCGGCCTCCAGCGCGATCGCGTACAGCTTCTCCAACCGTTTCCGGCTCTCCTCGTCGTGGGGCGGGTACGTCACCATGCGGGCGCCCAGCTCGGGGACGAGCCACAGGTCGGTGTGGTCGACGGTGACGAGACCGACGTACGGGTTCACGAACTGCTTGGTCTTGCCGCGGGTGACGGCCACCTCGTAGCGGTCCCAGTTCTCGCGGAACTCCGCCGACTCGGCCCGCAGCCGCTTCAGCAGCGTCTTCCAGGCGGGCTCCCCCAGGTGCCCGGCCATCGACGCGCGCAGCTTCGCGGCCATCAGCCGCGTGGTCTCGTCGAGCAGGACGATCGACTCGCGCCACTCCGGGTGGGTGTAGGCGAGCAGCACGCAGTTGCGGTCGGCGGGCGGGACCGCGTCGAGGTCGCGCATCATCAGCCGCGCGTAGGTGCGGTTGTACGCCAGGATGTCGTACCGGCTGTTCTGGATGCAGGCCGGAACCGGCTCCAGCTGCGTCAGGATCCGGCGCAGCGCCGGGGTGATCACCGGGCACTGCGCGGCGGGCGTGGGGTCGACCGCCCCGGCCAGCTGGAAGAGGTGGGCCCGCTCGCCGGTGTCCAGCAGCAGGGTGCGGGCCAGCGCGTCGAGGACCTGTTCGGAGACCTGGATGTCGCGGGCCTGCTCCAGCCAGGTGTACCAAGTGACCCCCACGGCGGAGAGCTGGGCGACCTCCTCGCGGCGCAGCCCCGGTGTGCGCCGCCGGCGGCCGCGGGGGAGCTGGACCTGTTCGGGCGTGATGCGCTCGCGGCGGCTGCGCAGGAAGGCGGCCAGCTCCTGCCGCCGGATCTCCCCCGCACCGGACGCCGCGCCGGCCCCCGCCCCGGGCCCGGCCGGGGTTCCCGTCGGTTCCGGGCCGGCCGCCGCCGGTCGCACGGGGTCTGTACCGGTGGTCGTCTGCCGTGCCATCGTCGTCATGCCTCCAGCCTGCCGCCTGCCGCAGCCTGTTTCCAGGTAGTGGTGATACCAGGATAAGAAGACTCTGGTACCCGTTTGAGTACGGGAGAATTCTAGGGGCGTGACCGAAACCGCAACTCTCACGACCACCGTCCGTGCCCCCACGGCGCCACCCGCGCTCAGCGGCCTCGGACTCTTCACCGTGCTGCTCGGCGCGGCACTGCCCCTGATCGACTTCTTCATCGTCAACGTCGCCCTGCCCACCATCGGGCAGGACCTGCACGCGAGCGAGGCCGTCCTCGAACTCGTCGTCGCCGGTTACGGGGTCGCGTACGCCGTCCTGCTCGTCCTCGGCGGACGCCTCGGCGACCTGTTCGGGCGCCGCCGGCTCTTCCTCGGCGGGATGGCGGCCTTCGGCCTGACCTCGCTCGCCTGCGGTCTCGCGCCCACCGCGTGGACCCTGGTGGCGGCGCGCGTCGCCCAGGGCGCGGCGTCCGCGGCGATGCTGCCGCAGGTCCTCGCCACCATCCAGGCGACGACCTCCGGACCCCGCCGCGCCAAGGCGATGGGCCTCTACGGCGCCACGGCCGGCCTGTCCATGGTGGCCGGGCAGATCCTCGGCGGCCTCCTGGTCGCGGCCGACGTCGCGGGCACCGGCTGGCGCTCGGTGTTCCTCGTGAACGTGCCCGTCGTCGTGCTCGGCCTGGTCCTGGCCCGCCGTGCCGTCCCCGAGACCCGCTCCCAGCGTCCGGAGCCGGTCGACGCCCCCGGCACGATCCTGCTCGCGGTCTCCCTGCTGGCGCTGCTCGCCCCGCTCACCGAGGGCCGGGCGGCGGGCTGGCCGCTGTGGACCTGGGTGTCCCTCGCCCTGTTCCCGCTCGCGGCCACCGCCTTCTACCGGGTCGAACGCCGGGCGGACCGCTCCGGCCGCACTCCCCTGGTCCCGCCGAGCCTGTTCGAGCTGACCTCGCTGCGCCGGGGTCTGATCATGATCGTGCCGTTCTCCATCGGGTTCAGCGGCTTCATGTTCGTGATCGCGGTGGCCCTCCAGCGCGGCGAGGGCCTCGGTCCCGTCCCGGCGGGGCTGGCCCTCGCGCCCATGGCGGTCGTCTTCTTCGTCACCTCCCTGTGCGGGCCCCGGCTGATCGCCCGCTTCGGCACCCGGGTCGTCACCGCGGGCGGGCTGATCCAGGCCGTGGGTCTGACCCTCATCGCGCTGGCCGCCTGGCGCTCCTGGCCGGACCTCGGGGTGGTGGAACTGCTGCCCGGAGCGGCCGTGGCCGGCGCGGGCCAGGCGCTCCAGCTTCCCGTCCTGATCCGGATCATCCTCTCCGAGGTGCCGGCCGCGCGGGCCGGCGTGGGCAGCGGCGTGATGGCCACCACCCAGCAGGCGGCGCTCGCCGTCGGGGTGGCCACCCTCGGCACCCTGTTCCTGTCCCTGGTCCCGGCCCACGGCATGCGGGACGCCCTGGTGACGACCCTCCTGGTCCAGTTGGCCGGGGTGGCCCTGACCGCCGCGCTGAGCCTGCGGCTGCCGCGCACGATCCGCTGACGGTCCCGCCCGCGGCCGGCCCCGGCCGGCGGGCTTCGCCGGTGTTCTCCGGGCCCCGCCCGTCCCCGCCGGCGTCCGCCGGTCCGCGTCGGGCGGGCCCGCTCCGCCCGGGGCGGGTCCCGGCGCGCCGGACCGTAAGCCCTCGTCGCACGCCGGTGCGCCGTCCGCCGGGCGCGTGCCGCGGCGGCCGCGGTACCGGCGAACGGGCGGACCGGCGGACCGGCGGATGGACAGAACACCAGGTCAGCGCCGCCAGGACCGCCGCCGGGGCCACGGGGACACCCGGCCCCGTCCCGACCGCGAGCGCGCCCGCGCCCAACTCGCCTCCGAAGAACCCCCGTTGATCTTCGCCATGCTGCACACTCCTTGCTGCGCAGACGAAGCGGGAGAACCAGGAGGTGTCATGCTTCAGATCAACACGAGCAAAGTGAGCCGCTGGGACCAGCACGGCCGCGAGCACACCGTCCACGTGCAACGGGCGGGCGTCCAGCGCACCATCCGGTGCGAGACGTGCGGCTGGCGCAAGAACACCCAGTTCCTTCCCTGGCTGAAGGCGGAGGAACACCTGGCCGAGGAGCACCAGGCGACGGTCGACCCCAAGGACACCTGACACCGGCCCGGGGCACGGAAAACCGTTCGACCGCTCCGGCCGTGCGGAGCGAGACTGGGGGCTTTGTCGCGACGGACGAAAGACGGGCCCGGACACTGACGTACGACCGAGACACCCTGCCCTTCCCCGGCAACCTCGTGCCCCCTGTCTCCTTCGAGGCCACGCAGGACTGGAACAACCTCGACCCGGCCCGGCACCCCTTCGTCTGGGACGACGAGGAGGAGGCCCGCCTCCACGCGCTGATCCGCCCCTGGGTGCCGCCCGTGCTCTCCGGGTCGGCGGGCCGGTGGCAGTGCGAGTGGTGGTGCGAGGAGCAGGTGGACGCCGTCGTGCGGGAGCGCTACGGCAGTTGGGCCTTCGCGTGGCGGTGGGACCTCGGGTTCGGCGGGCACGTGAACGGCTGGGGCCACGTGTCCACCGCGGTCACGACCCCCGAAGCGACCGCGGCCCGCGCGTCGGCCGCGCTGCTGAACTGGCGGAGGTCGCTGGAGTGGCTCGCCCGGCGCTTCGCGGAACTGGCGCCGCCGCCGGACGCCTCCCCCGAGGACCGGAGCTGGTATCTGGAACGGGCGTGCGTACGGCTGGTGACCGTGGCGCTGGACTCGGGCACGGACTCCTGGCCCGGGCAGTCCGCCCGGCTCCTGCGCTGGTTCCTCACCAGCACCGGAATGGACCAGGACGAGGCCGGCCGGGTGGTGGAGGCCACGATCGGCGGCCGGTTCGAGAGCTGGGTCGCCCCCGCGCGCCCACTGCTCGACTCCGTCGGGGAGGACTTCGCCGTCGAGCTCACCGGCCACCTCCCCTACCGGGACCACCGCGAGCGGGCCGACCTGGAGGACTTCCATGACAACCGCCGCTGACAGCCTCGCGGTCTGGCTGCGGGTGCGCCGCGAGGCCGACTGGCACGGGGCCCCGGAGCTGCGGCGGAATCCGTCCGCGCCCGACGGCTTCCGGGCCTGGTGCGCGGGGCCCGTCCACCGGCGCGACCCCGTCCGCGCCGAACGTCTGCTGCGCGCCCACGGCCTGGCCCTCGCCGACGCCGGGCGCCGCGCCCCGCTCGGCTTCGCCCTGCTGGCCGGCTGGCAGCGCGAGGTCCTCGGGGTGCCGGACGTGCCGTTCCGCACGGGGGACGCCCACGCGAAGGGCGGACGCGAGCGCTACGGTCTGACCCCGCGGACCCGGGCCGACTTCGCCGCCTGTCTGCGCGAGGCGGCCGACCCGGACGTGCCGCTCGCGGGCCGTGCCGCGCGCGCGTATCTCGACGTGGCGTTCTTCCACCCCTTCGACGACGGCAACGCCCGCGCGGCCCTGCTGACCCTGGTGCACGTCCTGGCCCGTGAGGGCGTCGTCCTCCCGGAGGTCGGCCCACTCCAGACGACCCGTTACGCCGACGACCCCGGGGGCGCCGCCGATCTGGCCGCGCTCATCGGCGTGCTCGACCGCCGCCGCCCCGCACCGGCGTCCGGCCACCGGTGAACGGCGGTCCGCCGGGACCCGCACGCACGCGCCACGGCCCTGAACGGCGCGAAGCCCCCGGCTCCCTGCGCGGGAACCGGGGGCTTCGTGGACGCGTGGGTCAGCAGCCGACGAGACGGGCGGCCAGGTAGCCCTCGATCTGGTCGAGCGAGACGCGCTCCTGCTTCATCGAGTCGCGCTCGCGCACCGTGACGGCGTTGTCGTCGAGGGTGTCGAAGTCGACGGTGACGCAGAACGGCGTGCCGATCTCGTCCTGACGGCGGTAGCGGCGGCCGATGGCGCCGGCGTCGTCGAACTCGATGTTCCAGTGCTGGCGCAGCGCCGCGGCGAGACCCTTGGCCTTCGGGGACAGGTCCGCGTTGCGGGACAGCGGCAGGACCGCGACCTTCACCGGGGCGAGGCGGTGGTCGAGGCGCAGCACCGTGCGCTTCTCCAGCTTGCCCTTGGCGTTCGGGGCCTCGTCCTCGACGTAGGCGTCGAGGAGGAAGGCGAGCATGGCGCGGCCGACACCGGCGGCGGGCTCGATGACGTACGGGGTCCAGCGCTCTCCGGCTTCCTGGTCGAAGAAGGAGAGGTCCTGGCCGGAGGCCTTGGAGTGCGCGCCGAGGTCGTAGTCGGTGCGGTTGGCGACGCCCTCCAGCTCACCCCACTCGTTGCCGCCGAACTGGAAGCGGTACTCGATGTCGGCGGTGCGCTTGGAGTAGTGGGAGAGCTTCTCCTTCGGGTGCTCGTACCACCGCATGTTCTCCTCGCGCAGGCCGAGACCGGTGTACCAGTTCCAGCGCTGCTGCATCCAGTACTCCTGCCACTGCTCGTCCTCGCCCGGCTTGACGAAGAACTCCATCTCCATCTGCTCGAACTCGCGGGTGCGGAAGATGAAGTTGCCGGGCGTGATCTCGTTGCGGAAGGACTTGCCCATCTGGGCGATGCCGAACGGCGGCTTCTTGCGCGAGGCGACCTGCACCTGGGCGAAGTTGGTGAAGATGCCCTGGGCGGTCTCGGGGCGCAGGTAGGCGACGGAGCCGCTGTCCTGGGTCGGGCCGAGGTGGGTGGAGAGCAGGCCCGAGAACTGCTTGGGCTCGGTGAAGGTGCCCTTGTTGCCACAGTGCGGGCAGTTGAGGTCGGCGAGGCCGTTCTCCGGGAGGCGGCCGTGCTTGGCCTCGTACTGCTCCTCCAGGTGGTCGGCGCGGAACCGCTTGTGGCACGAGGTGCACTCGGTCAGCGGGTCCGTGAAGGTGGCGACGTGACCGGAGGCGACCCACACCTCGGGGGCCAGGATCACGGACGAGTCGAGACCGACCACGTCCTCGCGCGACGTGACCATGTAGCGCCACCACTGGCGCTTCAGGTTCTCCTTGAGCTCGACGCCGAGCGGGCCGTAGTCCCAGGCGGCACGCTGTCCGCCGTAGATCTCACTACAGGGGAAAACGAAGCCACGGCGCTTGCTCAGGCTGACGATGGAATCGATCTTGTCGGCGGCCACGGTGCTCTCTTCATTACGAACGGACGGCAGCGAATGATTCAGGTTACCGGCGTCGGCCACCCCCGCATCAAATCGGTTCCCGCCGTGGCCCGCTTCCTGCCGATTGAATCCGCTTGATACCCGTTGCCGGGGGGTCTGCGGGCACCCCGCACGAGGGCTTGTTGACAATCGTTTCCAAGTTTGTTGAAAATGACTGTCATGAACGTACGACGACGCCTCATACCCGGGGTCGCGGCCGTGGCTGCCTGCGCCCTCGGCCTCGGCACCCTCACGGCCTGCTCGGGCTCCGCCGCGGCCGACGCCCGCGGCCACGGCGGACTCGACGTGGTCGCGTCGTTCTACCCGCTCCAGTACCTCGTCGAGGAGATCGGCGGGACGCACGTGAGCGTCACGAACCTGACCCGGCCCGGCCAGGAGCCGCACGACCTGGAGATCAGCGCCCGCCAGACCGCGCGGCTCCAGGAGGCCGACGCGGTGTTCTACATCAAGAACCTCCAGCCGGCCGTCGACGACGCGGTCGCCCAGTCCGGGGTGCGGACCAAGGTCGACGCGGCCTCGCTGACGACGCTGGAGAAGCACGGCAACGAGGTCGGCGGACACGCGGCCGCGCACGACCACGACCACGGCGAGGAGGCCGGCGCCGCCGACCCGCACGTCTGGCTCGACCCCGTGCGCTTCGCCCAGGTGGCCGAGGGCGTGTCGGCCGCGCTGAAGAAGGCCGACCCGAAGCACGCCGCGGACTACGGCAGGAACACGGCGGCGCTGCTGAAGAAGTTCACCGCGCTGGACGAGGACTTCCGCGAGGGTCTGGCGAACACGAGGACCAAGACCTTCATCACCACCCACGCCGCGTTCGGCTACCTCGCCGAGCGCTACGGGCTCACCGAGGAGGCCGTCAACGGCCTCGACCCCGAGTCGGAACCCAGCGTCAACCGGGTGAGGGCCCTGGAGAACCTGGCGAAGGCCGACGGTGTCACGACGGTGTTCTACGAGACGCTCGTCAGCGACCGGACCGCCGGCACCATCGCCCGGGACGTGGGGCTGCGGACGGACGTCCTCGACCCCCTCGAGGGCATCACCGACAAGTCCAGGGGCGACGACTACATGCAGGTCATGCGGTCGAACCTGAAGGCCCTCCGGACCGCTCTGGGAACGAAGTGATCACTGTGGAGGACGTCGTGAACGAGTCGGTCGTGTCCCTGCGCGGTGTCCGGGCGGAGCTGGGTTCGCGCCCGGTCCTGCGCGGCGTGGACCTCACGGTGCGCCGCGGGGAGGTCGTCGCGCTGCTCGGGGCCAACGGCTCCGGCAAGTCGACCGCCGTGCGGGGCATCATCGGCCAGGTGGCCGTCAGCGCCGGCGAGATCGAGATCTTCGGCGTCCCGCGCCGCCGCTTCCGCGACTGGCACCGGGTCGGCTACGTCCCGCAGCGGACCACGGCCGCGGGCGGTGTGCCGGCGACGGTCACCGAGATCGTCGCCTCGGGACGGCTGTCCCGCGCCCGCTTCGGCATCCTGCGCAAGGCCGACCACGCGGCCGTACGACGGGCCCTGGAGCTCGTCGGGATGGCCGACCGCGCCAAGGACTCCGTGAACGCCCTGTCGGGCGGACAGCACCAGCGGGTCCTCATCGCCCGCGCGCTGGCCTCCGAACCCGAACTGCTGATCATGGACGAACCGATGGCGGGCGTGGACCTGGCCAGCCAGGAGGTGCTGGCCGAGACCCTGCGCGGCCAGGTCGCCCAGGGCACGTCCGTGCTGCTCGTCCTGCACGAACTGGGCCCCCTGGAGCCGCTGATCGACCGCGCGGTCGTCCTGCGGGACGGCTGCGTCCTGCACGACGGCCCGCCCCCGAGAGCGGTCGGCCAGCACGCGCTGCCCGGCCACGACCACGTACACCCGCACGCGGCGCACGACGCCGAACCCCTCCGGACGGGACTGCTCAGCTGATGGACATCCTCGACTACGCCTTCATGCAGCGGGCCCTGCTCGCCGCCGTCCTGGTGGGCGTCATCGCGCCCTCCGTCGGCGTCTACCTGGTCCAGCGCCGTCAGGCCCTGATGGGCGACGGCATCGGCCACGTGGCGATGACGGGCGTCGGCCTCGGCTTCCTGCTGTCCACCTCACCGGTGTGGATGGCGACGGCCGTGTCCGTGCTGGGCGCCGTGCTCATGGAGCTGATCCGCTGGTACGGGAAGACCCGCGGCGACATCGCGCTGGCCATGCTCTTCTACGGGGGCATGGCGGGCGGCGTGATGTTCATCAACCTCGCGCCGGGCGGCTCGAACGCCAACCTGACCTCGTACCTCTTCGGCTCGCTGTCGACGGTGAGCGAGTCCGACGTGACGGCGATCTCCCTGCTGGCCGCCTTCGTCATGGCGGTCACCCTGGGGCTGCGCCGGCAGTTGTTCGCGGTCAGCCAGGACGAGGAGTTCGCCCGGGTGACCGGTCTGCCGGTGCGGGCCCTGAACCTGCTGACGGCGGTCACGGCGGCGGTCACGGTCACCGTCGCGATGCGGGTGGTCGGCCTGCTGCTGGTGAGCGCGCTGATGGTGGTGCCGGTGGCGGCGGCCCAGCAGCTCACCCGGAGCTTCGCGGCGACCTTCGCCGTCGCGGTGGCGATCGGCGTGAGCGTGACGATCGGCGGCACGGTGACGTCGTTCTACCAGGACGTGCCGCCCGGCTCGACGATCGTGCTGCTGACGATCGGCGCGTTCATCGCGCTGACGGCGCTGGCCTCGCCGCTGGCCCGGCGCCGGGCACGGGCGCTGGCCGCGGCACAGGCCGCCGGGGATCCCGCGGAGTGCGCGATTCCGGCCACCCGCGGCCCGGAGAGCACCGTCGGCGTCTGACCGCGCACCGCCCGGACTGGCACAATGGCCGGGCAAGGGCAGACGCGAGGAGGCAACGGTGACAACCGCTGGATCGCCCGTCCGGGGCCGCTCCACCCGGCAGCGTGCCGCCGTGGCGGCGGCACTCGACGAGGTGACCGAGTTCCGCAGCGCGCAGGAGCTGCACGACATGCTCAAGCACAAGGGCGACTCGGTCGGGCTCACCACCGTCTACCGCACGCTCCAGTCCCTCGCCGACGCGGGCGAGGTCGACGTCCTGCGCACCTCGGAGGGCGAGTCCGTCTACCGGCGCTGCTCCAGCGGCGAGCACCACCACCACCTCGTCTGCCGCGTCTGCGGCAAGGCCGTGGAGGTGGAGGGCCCCGCGGTGGAGAAGTGGGCGGAGGCCATCGCGGCCGAGCACGGCTACGTGAACGTGGCCCACACCGTGGAGATCTTCGGCACGTGCGCGGAGTGCGCGGCGGCGAACGACTGATCCCCCGCGCGGGCGGGGACGCTCAGACGCGGGTCAGGTTGCGGTCGAGGATCGCCCGCAGCCTGTCGACGTCCCCGGGGGTGCGCACGGCGCGCTTGGGCAGCATGGTGAACCCGACGGCGTTCTTGTCGGGGCTGATCATGACGAAGGCGTCCTTCGTCTCCCGGTAGCGGGGCTGCGCCACCCAGTTGAGCGCCGTGGTGGAGTTGTCCGTGGCCACCGTCAGCCCGGCCTCCGTGACGGTCACCCGGAACGTGCCCTGGCGCTCCGCGAGGCGCTGGAACTGGCGGGCCTGAAGCCACGGCGACAGCACGAGGAGCGCCCCGAAGACGACGAGCCAGATCACGGGAAGCGTGGACGCGTCCTGGCCGGCCAGCTTCAGCGCGGCCTCCAGGGCGACCAGGACCGCCGCGCCCCCCAGTACCCAGAACTGTCTTCTGCCCGCCTTGCTGACGCCTCGACGCGCTCTCAGCGCCGATGACAGATCCGCGACGGTCGGCCGGTACTCCAGCTCGACGACGTCCGCTCCGGGCCCCTGCGGCTGCTCCCCGGACAATTCCTGCTGCTGCGCAGCGCCCTGGTCCTCGACCACGGCCCCTCCCCAGTTCGGTGGTGATGAGCCGTGATCGTAACGCCGGATTCGAACAACCCTGCGGGCGGCGGGTGTTAGGAGCCGTCGCCCCGCATGGCCTTCTCCATCGCGAGCAGTTGCTCGTTCGGGACGGCACCGCCGAAGCGGCGGTCGCGCTGGGCGTACTCGACGCAGGCCCGCCACAGGTCACGCCGGTCGAAGTCGGGCCACAGCACGTCCTGGAAGACCATCTCGGCGTACGCGCTCTGCCAGATCAGGTAGTTCGAGGTGCGCTGCTCGCCGCTCGGGCGCAGGAACAGGTCCACGTCCGGCATGTCCGGGTAGTACATGTACTTCGAGAGGGTCTTCTCGTTGACCTTCGACGGGTCGAGCCGGCCCGCCTTCACGTCCTCGGCCATGGCCTGGGCCGCGTCGGCGATCTCGGCGCGGCCGCCGTAGTTCATGCAGAAGTACAGCGTGAGCGCGTCGTTGCCCTTGGTCTGCTCCTGGGCGATCTGGAGCTCCTTGGCGACCGACTTCCACAGCTTGGGCATCCGGCCCACCCAGCGCACCCGGATGCCGAGTTCGTCGAGGGTGTCGCGGGTCTTGCGGATGAAGTCGCGGTTGAAGTTCATGAGGAAGCGCACCTCGTCGGGCGAGCGCTTCCAGTTCTCCGTGGAGAAGGCGTACAGGGAGATGCTGCCGACGCCGATCTCGACCGCGCCCTGGAGCACGTCGAGCACGCGCTCGGCACCGACCTTGTGCCCCTCGGTGCGCGGCAGCCCGCGCTCCTTGGCCCAGCGGCCGTTCCCGTCCATGACGATCGCCACGTGGTCCGGGACGAGCTCGCCGGGGAGTTTGGGCGCGCGGGCACCGGAGGGGTGCGGCTCCGGCGCCTTGTACTCACGGCGCCGGCCGCCCAGGATCCCGCGTACCACCATGTGCTTCTCGTCTCCCTCATTGCGTGCTCGCGTGCGCCGGGCGCTCGTCTCGCTCTGCTTGCTGTTCTTTGCTGTTCTCGCGCGCTCGTGCCGCGCGCGTGCGCTCCCGCCGCCCGGACCCGCCCGGACGGCGCCTACTTCTCCACGTACCGCAGGGAACGCAGTCCGCGCTCCAGGTGCCAGTGCAGATAGGCCGACACCAGCCCGCTGCCCTCCCGGACGTGCCGCGGCTCGCACGCGTCCGCGGTCTCCCAGTCTCCCGTGAGCAGCGCGCCGAGGAGTTCGAGGGCCTGAGGCGAGGGTACGACGCTGCCGGGCACCCGGCAGTCGGCGCATACGGTTCCTCCCGCTCCGACCGAGAAGAAGCGGTTGGGTCCCGGCATGCCGCATTTGGCACAGTCGCTGAAGCTCGGCGCGTAGCCGTTGACCGCGAGGGAACGCAGCAGGAAGGCGTCGAGGACCAGGTGCGGTTCGTGCTCGCCGCGGGCGAGGGTGCGCAGCCCGCCGACCAGCAGCAGGTACTGCTGGACCGCCGGCTCCCCCTCGTGGTCGGTGAACCGCTCGGCGGTCTCCAGCATCGCGGTGCCCGCGGTGTAGCGGGCGTAGTCGGTGACGATCCCGCCACCGTACGGAGCGATCGTCTCGCTCTGGGTGCACAGGGGCAGCCCGCGGCCGATCAGCTCGCCGCCCCGCGCGAAGAACTGCACGTCCACGTGGGAGAAGGGTTCGAGGCGGGCCCCGAACTTCGACTTCGTCCGGCGGACCCCGCGCGCCACCGCCCGTACGCGGCCGTGACCGCGCGTGAGCAGCGTGATGATCCGGTCCGCCTCACCCAGCTTCTGGGTGCGCAGCACGATGCCGTCGTCGCGGAACAGACTCATACGGCCCATTCTCGCCTACCGCGCGCGCACCCCGGCCCGGGACGGGTCACATCGCGTCCGGGGGCCGCCTTCGGGGCACCCGCGCCCACCGCGCCCCGAGGGCGCCCCGGCGCCTCACAGCACCTCGCCGCGGCTGCGCGCGTTGACGTACGCGGTCGCCGCGCCGATCCGCTCCGCCGTGGTGGCCTGCCGGACGGCTTCCGGCAGGCAGTCCCACTCCCTGCCGCCGCCGAGCGGCCTCAGCTGCACGTACGGCCCCTCGTGTCCCATGACCACACCGATCCTGCCCGTGCGGGTGTCGACCGCGCAGGAGCCGGTCGGCGGCGCCGCCGCCCTCATCGCAGGGCCGCCGCGAGCCGGGCGGCGACCTCGACGGAGCAGCCGCCCAGGACGATCAGCGGACAAGGTGTGTCGCGTGCCACGCTCGCCAGGTCGATCCGCAGGGACGGCAACGTGATTCCGGCCCGCGCGAGCGCCGTCCGTAAATCCTGCACAGCTTCCTCCGCCTCTTCGACGCGGTGCGCCGAGTCCCGCCGCCCGCCGGGCGGCGCGTGTACGTGGGATCGTCCTTGCGCCGGTACGTGTGCTCGTGCGTGTTCTTCCTTCACCCTGCCCCACCGATCCGCCGATTTCACGCTTCGCATCTTCATGGTGACGCTCCGCATCTAAAATCGGCAGGGTCCCGTCCGCTACAAGCGTGGTGCAGCGCAGGAGGGTTGGCCCATGGCCAACGGTTCGCGGCAGGCAGCCTGGGAGTTTTTCGGTTCAGAACTGAAACGACGTAGGGAGGATGCAGGTTTCACGCAAGTGGAACTGGGGGCTCGGGTTTTCGTCTCCGGGGGCTACATCGGCCAGTTCGAACAGGCCATCCGAAAGCCCCAGTTGGACGTGGCGCAGCGCATCGACGCACTGCTGCGGAGCGACGGTTTCTTCGAGCGGATGTGGCACAAACTCATCGACGACAAGCGGTACGCGGGGTATTTCGCGGCGGTCGTCGAACTGGAGCGGACGGCGACGAAGATCGCGGAGTTCGCGCCCGCGCTGGTACCGGGTCTTTTGCAGACGGCGGGGTACGCGCGGGCGGTGACGCTGGCCGCCAATCCCTTCGCGACGGACGAGTACGTGGAGGAGAAGGTGGCCGCCCGGCTGGAGCGGGCCCATGTCCTCGCCGACGCTACAAGACCCCTGTACTGGGCGGTGCTGCACGAGAACGTGCTGCGCATCCCGGTCGGCGGGGCGGCGACGATGTCCGGGCAGCTCGGCCACCTCGCGGGTGTGGTGCGGGAGCGGAAGGCCGCCGTGCAGGTGATCCCGTACTCGGCCGGGGCACACGCGCTCATGACCGGGGACCTCCGGCTCATGGAGTTCGAGGACGCTCCGCCGACCGCCTATACGGAGACGTCCTTCTCGGGAACGCTCGTCGACGATCCGGCTGTGGTGAAGCGTGCGCAGCACACCTACGATCTGCTCAGGGCCGTCGCGCTGTCGCCCGAGGCGTCCCTTGCCCTGATCGAGGCGGCGGCGGAGGACTTCAGACGATGCGCGCCCATGACCTGAGCAACGCCCGCTGGCGCAAGAGCAGTCACAGCAACGGCGAGGGCGGCAACTGCCTCGAAGTCGCCGACGGAGTCCCCGGCGCCGTCCCCGTCCGGGACAGCAAGCTGCCGGACGGCCCCGTGCTCCTGATCGGCGCGGACGCCTGGACCGCGTTCGTCGCCGGCGTCACGGGCTGAACCTCCGCGTCACCGGGCCGCGTCACGGGTCCGCGCGGCCCGGTTCACCGACACCAGCCCCGCCTCGTAGGCGATGATCACCAACTGGACCCGGTCCCTGGCGTCCAGCTTCGAGAGCAGCCGGGTGAGGTACGTCTTCGCCGTGGCCACGCTGATGAAGAGCCGCTCGGCGATCTCCGTGTTGGACAGCCCGCTGCCGACCAGCGTCAGGACCTCGCGCTCGCGGTCCGTGACGCCCTTCAACCCGGACCGTGTGCCCACCGGTTCGGGGCGGGCGGCGGTGAAGTCCTGGATGAGCCGACGGGTGATGCCGGGGGCGATGAGGGCGTCCCCGGCCGCCACCACGCGCACCGCCGTGATGATGTCGTCCAGGCCCGTGTCCTTGACCAGGAACCCGGAGGCGCCGGCACGCAGCGCCCCGTACACGTAATCGTCGTCGTCGAAAGTGGTGAGGACGAGGATCCGCGTCGGGCTCGTCGGCGCGGAGGTGTCCGCCGTGATCCGGCGGGTCGCCTCGATGCCGTTCATGCCGGGCATGCGGATGTCCATGACGACGACGTCGGGGCGCAGTTCCCCGGCGAGCGCCACCGCCTCCTCGCCGTTCTCCGCCTCGCCCACCACCTCGATGTCCTCGATGTCGGCGATGACCATGCGCAGGGCCGTGCGGATGAGCTGCTGGTCGTCGGCGAGGACCACGCGCACCGTCATCGGGCGCCCGCCCCGCCCGTGGCCGGGAGCGGGAGGCGGGCGCTCACCCGGAACCCGCCCTCGGGGCGCGGGCCCGCGGTGAACTCGCCGTGCAGCAGGGCGGCCCGCTCACGCATGCCGATGAGACCGAACCCCGTGTCCGTGCCACTGCCCCTGCCCCTGCCGTCGTCGGTGATCTCGACCGCGACCTCCGTGTCACGGTGGTCGACGGTCACCCGGCAGACGGTCGTCGCCGCGTGCCGCAGGACGTTGGTGACGGACTCCTGCACGATCCGGAACGCGGACAGGTCGATGTCCGGCGGGAGCCGGCGCCGTTCGCCGGTCCAGTGGATGTCCACGCGGACCCCGGCCGCGGTCGCCGCGGCGGCCAGCCGGTCGAGGTCGGCCAGCCCCTCGGCCGGGCTCGGCGGAACGGCCCGCGCGGCGCCTGCCCCGCCCTCGCCGGGCACGGCGGGAAGGGCCGTCCCCGCGGAGCCGTGTTCCCGGGACCGGTCCCGCGGGTCCACGTCACCGCCGTCACCGCCGTCACCCGGGCCGTCCGTCCGGGCCTCCTGGTCCCCGTGGTCCGCCTCACGCAGCGCGACGAGCATGCGGCGCAGCCCGGCGAGGGTCTCGCGGCCGGCCGTCTCGACCGCCGTCATCGCCTCGCGGGCGGCGTCCGGCTGGGTGTGCACGACCCGGGCCGCCGCGCCCGCCTGGAGGGCGATGATGCCGATGCTGTGGGCGACCATGTCGTGCATCTCGCGGGCGATGCGCAGACGTTCGTCGATGACGGCCTGGCCCGCCGCCCGGGTCCGCAGTTGCTCGGCGTGGACACGGGTGCGGTGGGTGGCGTCGCCGAGGAGCCAGGAGACGACGACGGTCAGCGCCACGGTCAGCTCGACGAGGGTGTCGATGCCCCAGCCCCGCAGGAGCCGTACCGACAGCCAGGCGACCAGGACGGCGAGCGCCATGGCGAGTCCGACGGCTCCGGTGCGGCGGGGGCGGGTGGCCGCGATGAAGTAGAGGGCGACGTCGACGGCCAGGTACTGGGCGAGCTGGATCGCTCCGACGGCGAGGTTGGTGGTGAGCAGGGCGCCCGCCGCGAGCAACAGGGCCAGGGCGGTGCGGGGCCGACGTCCGAGCCAGGCGCTGCCGGCCAGGGCCAGGACGCACGCCACGGTCAGGAACAGCATCCCGTCCCAGCGGTAGAACTGGGCGGCGGCCAGTTCGTTCGGCCCGTTCTGGCCGGGCAGCCGGATCCGCGCGAGGAACGTGAACACGGTGCTGGCGCACCAGGCCAGGGCCACCCAGGCACCGGGCGGAACACGTCTGAGCGAGGGCAGCGACGGCGTGACATGCATGTGCCCGATCGTAGGCAGGCGGCGCGGCCGGGGCATCGGACCGGGGACGTACGACCGTGGTCGACACACCTGCGTCAACTCACGTCGATCACAACACTGGTGAGGGATCTTCAGGTGATGGGTGTTCAGCTCCGGGCCGGGAAGTACTGGCGGGGCGTGACGCCCACCACGCGGTGGAAGGCGGCCACGAAGGAGCTGGCGGAGGCGTATCCGGTGCGGCGGGCGACGGCCTCCAGGGCCAGGCCGTCGGCGAGGAGCGGCATCGCGGCCTGCATGCGCAGCCGTTCGCGCCACTGGCCGAAGGGCAGGCCCGTCTCGGCCACGAAGATCCGCGCCAACGTCCTTTCCCCGGCGCCGACTTCGGCACCCCAGGCGGACATCGGGCGACTGTCGGCCGGATCGGCGCTCAGCGCGTCGGCGACGGCCCGGGCCCGGGGGTCCCGGGGCGCGCGCACGGCGACGCTCGTGACGGGGACGGGGGTCAGGACGTCCAGGAGCACGGCCTCGGCCCGGGAGCGGTGTTCGTCGGGGAGGCCGAGTCCCGCCAAGTGTTCGACGAGGGCGGCCTGGAGGGGGCCGACCGCCACGGCCGTCGGCTCCGTCCAGGTGATCCGCGGGCAGCGCGCGGGGTCGATGTAGGCACTGTGCATGAACGCGTCGCCCGCGGCCTCCGTGAGGTGCGGCAGCCCGGCCGGGATCCACAGGGCGAGGGACGGCGGCAGCAGCCAGGACCCCCGTTCGCTGCTCACCCGCAGCAATCCCCTTACGGGTACTGCCAGTTGGTGGACGGGATGGGTGTGCGTGGCGAAGGCGGTGCCCCGGGGCATGGTGAAGTGCCCCACGAAGACGGCCGTGCCGGCTGGGCTCTGTCCGTTTCGCGACATGGGTCGGCAGCGTAGCCCGTGGCGGACGGCCGGGCCCCGCCCCTAGCGTCGACGGCATGCCGATGAACCGAGCACACCGCAGACTCTGTAGCTCAGAAGGCTGGGCGCGCACCACCAGGGACCGCATCCTGCCCTGGGCCCTGAGGAACGTGGACCTGGGCGACGACGTGCTGGAGATCGGGCCCGGCTACGGCGCCAACCTGCGCGTCCTGGTCGAGTCCGTGGAGCGTCTGACCGTCGCCGAGATCGACGCGGACACCGCGCGGCTCCTGACCGGGCGGTGGGGCGGGCGGGCCCGCGTCCTGCACGCGGACGGCGCGGAGCTGCCGCTGCCGGACGCCTCGTTCGACTCCGTCGTCTGCTTCACGATGCTGCACCACGTGCCCACCGCCGACCGGCAGGACCGTATCTTCGCGGAGGCGTCGAGGGTGCTGCGGCCGGGCGGCGTCTTCGCGGGCAGCGACAGCCTGCCGAGCCTGGGCTTCCGGCTGCTGCACGTGCGCGACACGATGAACACCGTCGACCCGGTGGAACTCCCCGGGCGGCTGGGCGCGGCCGGCTTCACGGACGTCTCCGTCGACGTGCACCCGAAGGGAAACATCCTCCGCTTCCGGGCGACGCGCCCCTAGGGGCGCGCCATCCGGATCAGCCCGGTGCGCCGAAGCGTCGTACGTACGCGCGCTGCCAGGGCGTCTCCACCGCGTGCCGGTCGTAGTGCTCGCGTACGTACGCCACCGCCTCCCCGGGCGGTACGCCGTCGAGGACGGCGACGCAGGCCAGGGCCGTGCCGGTGCGGCCCCGCCCGCCGTAGCAGGCGATCTCGACGCGTTCGCCCGCGGCCCGTCGCCAGGCTTCCGTGAGCACGGCGCAGGCCCTCGCCCGGTCGGCGGGCAGCCGGAAGTCCGGCCAGCGCAGCCAGTGGGCCTCCCAGGGGACCGGGGGCGGCTCCTTGCCGAGGAGGTGGACGGCGTACGTGGGCTCGGGGCCCCCGCCCGCCGGAAGCGGCCGGCGCAGCGCCCTGCCCCGGATCAGCCGACCGGAGGGCAGTGACAGCACCCCGGCACCGTCCGCGTCCCAGGTGCCGCCGTCGGCCCGGGAGCCGGGCGGGGAGTCGGGTCGTGTGTCGGCCATGGGTCCAGCCTAGGGCGCGGGGGCGGACCCCGGAGGAGAGCGGGCCCGGGAAGGGGGCCGCTTCAGCTCACGCCGTGGGCGCCCTGGGCGGCGCGTGCCTCGATGCCCCGGAAGTGGTCGGCCATCGCGCGCCGGGCGCCCTCGACGTCCCGGACCCGCAGGGCGGTGAGGATGTCGCGGTGGCGGCGGGCCGTCACCTCCGGAGTGACGTCGTCGGTCCAGCCGCGCACCGCGGCGACCCGCCTGAAGACGGTCCAGAACGCGCCGAGGAGCTGGGGAACGAGCGGGTTGCCGAGCGAGGCGTACAGCAACTCGTGGAACTGGATGTCGAGTTCGGGGAAGGGGCGGCCGTCGTCGCCTGCCTCCTCCATCTCCGTGACGACCGCTTCCAGCCGGTCCAGCTCCTCCTCGGTCAGCACCTCGGCCACCCGGCTTATCAGGCCCTCCTCCAGCACCTCGCGGACCTGGAGGATCTCGGCCAGTGCCCCGGTCGGGTCGTCCGGACGGGCGAGCGTGCGGAAGGTCAGCCCGTCGACGAACGGGGTCATCGACGCCTCACCCACATAGGTGCCGTAGCCGTGCCGGATCTCGACTATGTCGAGCGCCTGGAGTGCCTTGAGCGCCTCGCGGACCGAATTGCGGCTCACCCCGAGATCGTTCATCAGCTCGGTCTCGGTGGGCAGCGGCGCACCGGCCGGGAGCCCCTGGTCGAGGATCAGCTGCATGACCTCGCGCTGGATCTGACTGCTCACCCGGCGCTCGGGCCGGCGCCGGTTCCCGGTCTCCTCAGGCATGCGCCGCATCGTACGCTCGCTGGACATCGGACGTCCCACCTCCGGGCTGATTAAACGCCAAGTTCGGCCAACTACCCCTGTTTCATACCGTCATTGGTCGCACCTGTGGAAGATACGCCATTCGTGTGCGGGCCCTTGACCCCCTCCGCGCCCTTTCCTATGGTCGCGCTGCCCCCCATGACGTAGGACGTCGTATCTCCTGCTTCCCGGGCCGGCCGCACCGACCGCTCCACCGCCTCACCGGACCGTTCAACTGGACCACTCCTTGCTGGAGGAACCGTGCGCGACGTGAACCCCGCTCCGGCGCCGCACCGCCGGTCGTTCCTGAAGTACACCGGGGCCCTGGGCGCGGCCGCCGCCCTCTCCTCGACGCTCGGCGCCTGCTCGTCCGGGCCGGAGTCGACCAACGACACCGGTGGTTCGGGCAGCGGTGCGAACGCCACGCTGACCGCCGTGATCGGCTACGGGAACGACGGCAGCTGGGACCCGACCCAGACCGCGTCCGCCTTCTGCATGGCCGCCAACAACCACATCTACGAGGGTCTGCTCGACACCGACCCGATCTCCCGCGAGCCCTACGCGGCGCTCGCCACCCAGGTGCCCGCCGACCTCACCGGCACGTCCTGGAAGTTCACCCTGCGCGCCGGTGCCACGTTCCACGACGGGAAGCCGGTCACCGCCGACGACGTGGTCTTCGTCTTCGACCGCATCCTCGGCCCGAAGACCCAGACGCTCGCCAAGGGCTTCTTCGCCCCCTGGCTGAAAGAAGTACGCAAGATCGACGCGCGGAACGTCGAGCTGGTCCTCAAGTTCCCCTTCCCCGAAGGGGTCTCCCGGCTCACCCTGGCGAAGATCATGCCCAAGCACGTCTTCTCGCAGCCGGGTGCCTGGGACGACGCGATCAAGGGCAAGGCGATCGGTTCGGGCCCCTACCGGCAGACCGCGCACCACCCGAAGTCCAACACGACGTTCGAGGCGTTCACCGCCTACAACGGGCCGCGCAGGGCCGCCTTCAAGAAGATGAACTGGCTGACCATAGTGGACGCCGCGCCCCGCGTCGCGAAGATCTCCGGGGCGAGCGCCGGGGCCCAGATCGCCGACAACATCCCGTACGCCAACATCGCGCGGCTCCGCGAGGGCGGCATGACCGTCCAGGGCGGGGCGGGCATGAACAACCTGTTCCTGATGTTCAACACCAAGCACAAGCCGTTCGACGACGTCCGCGTCCGGCAGGCGCTGCACTACGCCATCGACACCGACAAGATGGTCGAGGTCGCGCTCAAGGGACACGGGAAGCCGTCGGCCTCCTTCCTCAACGAGGCCAACCCCACCTACCGGCCCGCGAAGACCGTCTACTCCTACGACCCGGAGAAGGCGAAGAAGCTCCTGAAGGCCGCCGGGGTCGAGAAGCTGAGCATCGAGATCCTGTCGGTGAACGTGAGCTGGATCGTCGACTGCCTGCCGACGATCAAGGCGTCCTGGGACGCGATCGGCGTGGAGACGACCCTGTCCCCGCAGGAGACCACGGCCGTGTTCACCAAGATGGACCAGAAGCAGGACTACCAGGTCGTCGCCGCCGCCTCGAACCCCAACCAGTTCGGCCTCGACGCCGACCTGATCATGCACTACAACTACGGCCCCCAGAACCTCTGGATGGGCTACGCCCGCTGGGCCGACAGCTCCGTCGCCAAGCAGCTCTTCAAGGACATGGACCGGGCGACGCGGGAACCGGACGCCGACAAGAAGAAGACGATGATCCAGGACTACATCGACGTCGTCGCCGAACAGGCCGTGCTCTACCCGGTCGTGCACAACGAGCTGATGACGGCGTGGAACCCGCGCCGGCTCGCGGGGATAAGGCCCCAGCCCTATCCGGGCATCAACCTGCTCCAGGCCAAGTGGGTCTAGGCGACGGGAGAGTCCGTACGTGGTCACCGTCGTCAGGATCCTGCTGCGCCGCGTCGCGCTGCTCGTACCGCTGATGCTCGGGATCGTCCTGTTCGTGTTCCTGGTGATGCGGTTCTCGGACGTCGACCCGGCGTCCGCGTTCTTCCAGGGCGCCAACCCGACTCCCGGGCAGCTGCACGACTTCAGGGAGCGCAACGGACTGCTCGATCCGCTGCCCGTGCGCTACTTCCACTTCGTGGCCGACCTGCTGCACGGCGACATGGGAACCAGCGCGCTCACCCGGGCGCCGGTCGTCGAACAGGTCACCACCGCACTGCCGCTCACCCTCCAGCTCACCTTCCTGGGGCTCGGCATCGCGGTGGTGCTGGCGCTCGTCGGCGGGGTCACCGCCGCGATCCACCGCGACCGGCTGCCCGACCAGATCATCCGGGTGGTGTCCCTGACCGGGGTCGCCGCACCGGGCTTCTGGCTGGCCCTGCTGATGATCCAGTACCTGGCCGTCGACCGCGGCTGGTTCCCGACCGGCGGCTACGTCAACCCGGCGGACTCGCCGTCCGGCTGGCTGAAGACCATGGCGCTGCCCGCGCTCGCGCTCTCCCTGCCGGTCGCGGCCCAGCTCACCCGGATCGTGCGGACCTCCGTGGTCGAGGAGCTCGACAAGGACTACGTGCGCACGGCGATCGGCAGCGGGCTGCCGCCCCGGGTGGTCGTCGGCCGCAACGTCCTGCGCAACGCCCTGATGAACCCGCTCACCGTGCTGGGCCTGCGCGTGGGCTATCTGCTGGGCGGGGCGGTCGTCATCGAGACGATCTTCTCGCTGCCCGGCATGGGCAAGCTGATGATCGACGCCGTGCAGAACGGGGATCCGGCCGTCGTGCAGGGCGTCGTCCTGACCACCGCCTTCGGCTTCGTGGTCGTGAACCTCGTCATCGACATCCTGTACCTGCTGGTCAACCCACGACTGAGGGAAGCGACCCGATGATCACGCGGAAGGGTCTGGCCGGTGCCCTCGCCCGGCCCGGTGTCCGGCTGCGCGGCTGGCGCAGGCTGCCGTCGCTGTCGAGGATCGCGGTCTGCTTCCTGGCCGTGGTCCTGGTGACGGCGCTGTTCGCCCCGCTGCTCGCCCCGCACGACCCGCTCGACCAGCAGCCGCAGACGGACGGCACCGGACACCCGTCGGCGGACCACTGGATGGGGCAGGACAGCCTCGGCCGGGACATCCTCAGCCGGCTGATGTACGGGGCGCGCTGGTCCCTGGCCATCGGTCTCGGCGCCACCGCCCTCGCGCTGGTCGTGGGCGCGCTGCTCGGCGCGATCGCCGCGACCTCGCGCAAGGCGGTCGACGAGACGCTGATGCGCGCTCTCGACGTGGTGATGGCGTTCCCCGGCATCGCGCTCGCCGCCGTGCTCGTCGCCGTGTTCGGCGGCGGGATCACCGTCCTGATCTGCGCGATCGCGTTCCTGTTCACCCCGCCCGTCGCCCGGGTCGTCCGGGCGAACGTCCTCTCCCAGTACGGCGAGGACTACGTCACCGCCGAGCAGGTGATCGGCGCCCGCACCCCGCACATCGTGCTGCGGCACGTGGCCGTCAACTGCGCGGCCCCGGTGCTGGTGTTCTGCACCGTGCAGGTCGCCGAGGCGATCGTGTTCGAGGCCTCGCTGTCCTTCATCGGCGCGGGCGTACGGCCCCCGGACCCGTCCTGGGGCAGCGTCATCGCCGACGGCAAGAACATGGTGCTGACCGGCGGCTGGTGGGCCACCGTCTTCCCGGGCCTGCTGATGCTGCTCACCGTGCTGTCGCTGAACGTCCTCTCCGAGGGCGTCTCCGACGCCTGGGCCGCGCCGGCCGCCCGCGAGGTGTCCGTGCCGCCCGCCGGGGACCGGCTCGAAGCCCCGGAGCCGGGCAGCGGCACGGTGGTCGAACTGCCCGGTCTGGCGCGGGCCGCGGCCCGGCTGCGCGCACGGGCCCGGCCGCCGGTCACGGGCGGGCAGCCGGTGCTCGCCGTCGAGCGGCTGGCCATCGGCTTCGACGACCGGCACGGCGGGGTGGACATCGTCGACGGCATCAGCTTCGAGGTCTACCCCGGCGAGGTGCTCGGCCTGGTGGGCGAGTCGGGCTGCGGGAAGTCGCTGACGGCCCTGACGGTGATGGGCCTGGAGCCGAAGGGCGCCCGGGTGCGCGGCCAGGTCCGGTTCCGGCAGCGGCAGCTGGTGGGCGAGCCGATGCGCGTACGGCGCCGGCTGCTGGGCCACGAGATGGCGATGGTCTACCAGGACGCGCTGTCGTCCCTGAACCCGGCGATGACGATCAGGGCGCAGCTGGGGCAGGTGACACGGCGCGGCGGAAAGCGTACGGCGGCCGAACTCCTCTCCCTGGTCGGCCTCGATCCCGAGCGGACCCTGCGCAGCTACCCCCACGAGCTGTCCGGGGGCCAGCGCCAGCGCGTCCTGATCGCGATGGCGCTGTCGCGCGAACCCGCGCTGATCGTCGCGGACGAACCGACGACGGCCCTGGACGTGACGGTCCAGGCGCAGGTCATGGAGCTGCTGCTGCGGCTGCGGGCGGAACTGGACTTCGCCCTGGTCCTGGTCTCGCACGACCTGGCGCTGGTCTCGGCGGTCACCGACCGGGTGGTCGTGATGTACGGCGGGCAGATCGTCGAGACGGGGGTGACGGCGGACCTGGTGGAGTCCCCGGCGCACCACTACACGCGCGGGCTGCTGGGCAGCGTCCTGTCCCTGGAGTCGGCGGCGGAGCGCATGACACAGATCAGGGGCGTCGTCCCCTCCCCCGCCGACTTCCCGGCCGGCTGCCGGTTCGCCGACCGGTGCCCGATGGCCGACGAGGTGTGCCGGACGACGGCACCGGACCTCCTCGGCACACCCACGCACACGGCGGCCTGCCACCACCCGGCCCTCGACCTGGTGACCACGGAGAGCGAGGCCGTGACATGAGCACATCCTCGGCGGAGGCGCTCGTGCGGCTCTCCGACGCGCACGTCGTCCACAAGGCGCGCAGCGGCGGGGTGTTCACCCGGGACCGGGTGTACGCCCTGACCGGCGCCGACCTCGCCGTCGCGCCCGGCGAGACGATCGGGGTCGTCGGCGAGTCGGGCTGCGGAAAGTCGACCCTCGCGAAGGTGCTGGTGGGGGTGGAGCGGCCGACGTCCGGCACGGTGGTCTTCGGCGGCCGTGACCTGTGGTCCCTGAGCCCGGACGAGCGGCGCACGGCCGTCGGCTCCGGCACGGGCATGATCTTCCAGGACCCGTCGACGGCCCTGAACCGCCGGCTGCCCGTGCGCCGGATCCTGCGCGACCCGCTGGACGTGCACCGGCGCGGCAGCGCGGCGGAACGCGCCGACCGGGTGCGGGAGCTGATGTCGCTGGTCGGCCTGCCCCGGGCGCTCGCGGACGCGCTGCCCGGACAGCTCTCCGGCGGCCAGCGCCAGCGGGTGGCGATCGCCCGCGCCCTGGCCCTGGACCCCGGCCTGGTGGTGGCCGACGAGCCGACGAGCGCGCTGGACGTGTCGGTGCGCGCCCAGATCCTCAATCTCCTGCTCGACCTGAAGGAACGCCTCGGCCTGGCCCTGGTGTTCGTGTCCCACGACATCCAGACGGTGCGCCGGATGAGCGACCGGGTGATCACGATGTACCTCGGGCGGATCGTCGAGGAGTCCCCGGCCGGCGAGGTCACCGACCGTTCCCGTCACCCGTACACCCGGGCGCTGTTCTCGGCGACCCCGAGCCTGCTGGACCCGGTCGAGCCGATCCCGCTGACCGGGCCCGTCCCCTCGGCGACGCGCCCGCCGAGCGGCTGCCCCTTCCGCACCCGGTGCTGGCGGGCGGACGAGGAGTGCGCGACCCGGATGCCGGAGTTCACGGCCGCGTCGGCGCCCGGCCACCGCTTCCGGTGCCACCATCCTGTCGAGGAGGGCCGGTCGACGCGCGCCCTCGTCGCGCAGGCCGAGTCCGCCACCGAGTCCGCCGCCGGGGCCGCCGCCCCGGCCGACGTTCCGCCCCAGCAGCACATCAGGGAGCCTTCATGACCTTCCCCGCCCCGCTGACCGGTGTCGTACCGCCCGTCTGCACGCCCCTGACACCGGACCGCGAGGTGGACGTCCCGTCGCTCACCCGGCTGATCGACCACCTGGTGGACGCCGGGGTGCACGGCCTGTTCGTCCTCGGCTCGACGTCCGAGGTGGCCTATCTGACGGACGCGCAGCGCGGGCTCGTGGTGGAGACGACGGTGGCGCACGTCGCCGGCCGGCTCCCCGTCCTGGCCGGCACGATCGACATGACGACGCCCCGCGTGCTGGACCACGCGCACACCGCCCGGGCCGCGGGCGCCGACGCGATCGTCGTCACGGCCCCCTTCTACACCCGCACCCATCCCGCCGAGATCGCCCGCCACTTCCGTCTCGTCGCCGCCCGCGCCGGGCTCCCCGTGTTCGCCTACGACCTGCCCGACTCCGTCCACAGCAAGCTGGGCCCCGAACTGGTCCTGGAACTCGCCGCCGACGGTGTGCTCGCGGGCCTCAAGGACTCCAGCGGCGACCTCGGCTCCTTCCGGACGGTCGTCACCGGCGCCCGCACCCGCCCCGGGGTCCGCGGTTTCACCGCGCTCACCGGCTCCGAGGTGGTCGTCGACGCGGCGCTGGCGCTCGGCGCCGACGGCGTGGTCCCCGGTCTGGCCAACGTGGACCCGGTGGGCTACGTCCGGCTGTACGAGCTGTGCGCGGCGGGCGACTGGCGGCGGGCTCGGGCCGAACAGGAGCGGCTGTGCGAGCTGTTCGGCCTGGTGGGCGTCGGCGATCCGGCCCGGATGGGCGGCAGTTCCTCGGCGCTCGGCGCCTTCAAGGCCGCGCTGCACCTGCGGGGCGTCATCGACTGCCCCGCGACGGCGGAACCCCAGGTGCCGCTGTCGCCGGGCGAGGTCGAACGCGTGGGCAAGTACCTGGCGTCGGCGGGACTGCTCTGAACTACTCCAGGAGTCCGCCGACCGGCAGCCGCCGGAACTCGATGGTCTCGTACGGTCCCGCGTCGCCGGTCTCGTAGAGGACGCCGACGCGGGAGGCGCCGAGCTGGACGAGGTCCGAGTAGGCGGCCCGCCGCGTGGACAGGGTGGCCGCCTTCGTGAAGTCCGCTCCGGCGGTCGTGCTGCGCCAGACGGCCATGGACCGACGGACGGTGGGGACGGAGGGGCCCGAGAAGAGGAGCGGGGCGGAGCGGCCGGTGAGCTGGAGGACGCTGCCCTGGACGACGGGGACGTCGTCCAGGGTGGGCTGGACGGCGAAGGGGCGGTCCAGGGTCTCGGCACCGTCGCTGGAGTAGGAGTCGAGGCGGTTGCCGGTGCTCGTGCCGTTCTGGTCCCGGGAGGAGAAGTAGAGCCGCCCGTCCGGGAGTTCGGCCACCGAGCTCTCGTTGGCGTTGTCGGTCCCGTCGTAGGAGTCGTCGACGAAGCCGATCCGCCAGGTGCGCCCGCCGTCGTCGCTGTAGAGCGCGTGCGCTCCGTAGTACCTGGCCTCCTGGCCGGTGTCGGCGGATCCGGCGGGCGGGGCGGCGGAGTGGTTGGCGGGCACGACCAGACGGCCCGCGTGCGGTCCGTGGCGCAGCGCGATCGCGTGGCCGGGGCCGGTGGCGTACCAGCGCCAGCCCGGCAGCTTCGTACGGTCCGTGATGTCCCGCGGGGCGGTGAAGTGCCGCCCGTCGTCCCGGCTGGTCTGGACGAAGACGCGCCGGCTCTGCTCGGCCGTGACCTCGCCCCGCATGATCTGCGCCTCGGTCACCGCACCGCTGTTGTAGGACGTGAGCAGGACGATCCGGCCGGACTTCGGGTCCACCACCGGCGCCGGGTTGCCCCGGGTGTCGCCGTCCCCGGACGCCACGACCGTGAGCGGGCCCCAGGTGCAGCCGCCGTCGGAGGAGCGTCTGAGGACGACGTCGATGTCGCCGGTGTCACCCGCGCCGCTGTGCCGCCCCTCGGCGAAGGCGAGCAGCGTGCCGGCCGCGGTCATGACGGTCGCCGGGATGCGGTAGGTGTCGTAGCCGTCCTCGCCCGCGGTGTACGGGACGGAGGAGGCGCAGCCCCCGCCGCCCCGGGGCGCGGCCGAGGCGGCGGGGCCGGTGACGGCGAGGGCGGTGAGGAGTCCGGTGGCGGCGGCGAACGCGAGCGTGCGGCTCGTGCTGGTCATGGCACTCCCTGGACTGCGTCGACTGTGCCGGACACGGAACGACATGGGACGTGGGATGTCCCGGTGAACCTAATGTGCCCCGGGTGCCGCGGCGATACCCGTGCTCCCACGGTGCGGTGACGTGGCGTCAGCGCGTTTCGGCCGCGCTCCGGGCGTGCTCCGGCCGTGTTCCGGGCGGGCCGCCGGGTCAGGCCCGGCCCGCGTCCCCCGGTGTCACCAGGCCCGACTCGTACGCCACGATGACCAGCTGGGTCCGGTCGCGGGCGCCCAGCTTGCCCATGATGCGGCTGACGTGGGTCTTCGCGGTGAGCGGGCTGAGTCCCAGGGCCGCCGCGATCTCGGTGTTGTTCAGGCCGCGCGCGACCAGGGTGAGCACCTCGCGCTCGCGCCCGGAGAGCCCCTCGGGGCCGCCCACCGTGAGCGCGGGGACGGCCGGGGCGCTCAGGAAACGGGCGACCAGACGGGCGGTGGGCCCCGGCGAGAGCAGCGCGTCCCCGGCGGCCACCGTGCGGATCGCGTCGAGGAGTTCGGCGGGCCGGGTGTCCTTCACCAGGAAGCCGGAGGCGCCCGCGCGCAGCGCCTCCACGATGTGCTCGTCGGTGTCGTACGTGGTGAGCACGAGCACCCTGACCCCGGCGAGGTCCTCGTCGGCCGCGATGAGCCGGGTGGCCTCGATGCCGTCCAGGTCGGGCATGCGGATGTCCATCACGACCAGGTCGGCGCGCCCGGTGCGGGCCAGTTCCACGGCCTCCCGGCCGGTGGCCGCCTGTCCGACCACCTCCATGTCCCGCGCCGACTCCACGAGCATGGCGAACGCGGCCCGCACGAGGTTCTGGTCGTCGGCGAGAACCACCCGGATGGTCATCGCGTACCGCCCCGTCCAGGCTCGGCCCCGGCCACCGGACCGGCAGCACGTACGCCGCCGACGTCCCCGGGCTCCCGTACGGGACCGCTGCCGCGCACGCCCCCGGAATCCCGCCCGGACCAGGAGGTGCCTGGTACGGCTGGCGCAGCCGGCACTCCGGAGGGAGCCGGTAGGCCGGAGGAGACCGGCGCTCCAGAGGCGGCCGGTACGCCGGACGGGGCCGGGCCGTCCGCCCGTGCCCGTCGGTCTGGCTCCGGCCGCTGCTCCGGCATCCGGTCGGACTCCGGCTCCGTCCGCCGACCAGGCTCCGGTTCCGTCGTGCCCAGGGGCAGTACCGCCACCACCGCGAAACCGCCCTCCCGCCGTGTCCCGGTCTCCACCGTGCCGCCCACGCTGCGGGCCCGCTCCCGCATCCCCACCAGGCCGAAGCCGGGCGGGCCGCCCGCGTCGCCGATGCCGTCGTCCGTGACCCTCACGCGCAGGACCCGGCCGTCCGCGCTCAGGTCCACGCGGACGCCCGCCCCGGGGCCCGCGTGCCGTACCGCGTTGGTCAGTGCCTCCTGGACGATGCGGTAGGCGGCGGCGCCCACGGCGGAGGGAACGCCGTCGGCCCCCGTCAGGGCCTGCGCCTCCACCTTCGTGCCCGCCGCGCGGGCCGCCGCCACCAGGTCGGGGACCCCGTCGAGGCCGGGCAGCGGGCCCCGGCCCTCGCCGCCGTGCTCCCCGTCGCGCAGCACCTCCAGCGTGGTCCGCAGTTCGCCGCGCGCGGTCCGGCAGGTCTCGGCGATGTCGTCGAGGGCCCCGGCGACGGCCGCACGGTCCAGGCGGTCGGGGTCGGCGGCCAGGACGTGCGCGGCGACGGAGGTCTGCACCCCGATCAGGGTGATGCTGTGGGCGAGCAGATCGTGCAGGTCCCGGGCGATGCGCAGCCGCTCCTCGGCGACCCTGCGGCGGGCCTCCTCCTCGCGGGTGCGCTCGGCGCGCTCGGCGCGTTCGACGACCGAGGCGAAGTACTGCCCGTGCACCCGGACGTACACGCCGAGCACGATGAACGCGACGATCCAGCCGGCGGCGCGCAGCGCCTGGGTGCCCTCGGTGGCGCCCTGACCGAACTTCACCGTGAGCACGATGCCGATGACGCCGCCGCCGATGAGCAGCGACCGCAGGGGGCGCCCGGTGACGGCGACGGTGAACAGCATGGTCATCGAGACGAGCACCGTCGCGCTGTGGTCGAAGTCGAGCGCGTGGTACGGGGCGACGCAGACGACGAGCGCGAGGAACGCGGCGAGCGGGGCACTCCGGCGGAGGACCGCCGGGACGTGCGCGGCGATCAGCAGGGTCCAGCCGAGCGCGTCCGGTCGCCGGCCGTCCGTGTGCAGGGTGAGCGCCACGGCGGTGTCGAGGACCAGCAGCACGCCCGCGAGCAGCGCGTCCTGGCGCAGGACCCGCGCCGGGTCCACGTTGCCCCGGTGCCCGAATCCGGTGAGGTGCAGCATGCTCTTGACGTCCACCGCTTCATCTTCCGTGAGGGGGCGCCCCCCGGGGGAGGCGGGGCGCCCGTCGTCCGTCGTCCTTCGTCCCGCGTGCGGGTCAGCCCACGGGGACGGGGTCCTTCCGTCCGGCCGTCTCCGGGTCCGGTTCGCGGGAGAGGCCGCCCGGCCACCACACCTTCCGTCCCAGGGCCACGCTCGCGCTGGTCACCAGGTACGTACGGACGAGGAAGGTGTCGAGCAGCACCCCGACCGAGATGACGAAGCCGAGTTCGACGAGCTGGAGGAGCCCCATGTTCGTGAGCACCGCGAAGGTGGCCGCGAGGACGAGGCCGGCCGAGGCGATCACGCCCCCGGTGGTGCGCAGCGCGGTGAGCGCCGCGGCGGCCGGTTCGGCTCCGGAGAGGGACTCCTCCCGCATCCGGTGCATGAGGAAGATGCCGTAGTCGACGCCGAGGGCGACCAGGAACACGAAGGACAGCAGGCCGAGGCCGGGATCGGTGCCTTCGAACCCGAACAGCGGGCCGAAGACGAGGCCGCCGATGCCGAGGGCCGCTCCCCACACCGCGACGACGGCGGCGACGAGCAGCAGCGGCGCCACGAGCGAGCGCAGCAGCAGGACCAGGATCAGCAGCACCGAGAGGAGGACGATCGGGACGACGACGAGCCGGTCGCGGGCGTTGGTGTCCTGGAGGTCGATCTGCTGGGCGCTCGGGCCGCCGACGTACGATCCGTGGAGGTCGGTCCGCAGGGACTTGATGGTGGCGGTCTCGGCCGCCGACTGCGGGGCGCCGCGCGCGATGACGGAGATCTCCGTCCAGCCGCCGCCGCTGCGTCCGCGCTCCGCGCTCGTGACCCCGGTGTGGCCGCGCACGGCGGACAGGGTGGCGTCCGCCCGTCCGGTGGGGGTGATCACGGTGATCGGCCGGGTGCCCCGTCCGGGGTAGGCGCGGGCGAGTGTCTCCATCGCGACGACGGAGTCGGGCCGGTGGACGAAGGCGTCCTCCTGCTTGAGCGCGCCCGGCAGGTTCAGGGTGCCGAGGGCGAGCGCCCCGAGCAGGGCGGCTCCGCTCGCCAGGACGACGAGCGGCCGGCGGCCCGCCGAGGATCCCATCGCGGCGAACAGGCTCCGGCGCCGCACGGGCTCGCTGCCGTGGGCGGGGACGAGGGGCCAGAACACCCGCCGTCCGAGCAGGACGAGTACGGCGGGCAGCAGGGTCAGCATGGCGACGAGGGCGCAGAGCACACCGATCGTGCCGGCCGGGCCCATGCCCCGGCTGCTGTTGAGGTCGGCGGCGAGCAGGCAGAGCAGTCCGGCCGCGACGGTCCCGGAGGAGGCGAGCACGGCGGGCCCGCAGCCGCGCAGGGCCTCCTTCATGGCGTCGTAGGGCCGCTCCACGCGCCGCAGTTCCTCCCGGTAGCGGGAGATGATCAGCAGGGCGTAGTCGGTTCCGGCGCCGAAGACGAGGATCGTCATCATGCCCGAGCTCTGGCCGGAGACGCTCGTGCCGAACGCCTGGTGCAGCCCGTAGGCGACGCCCGTCGACAGGTAGTCCGCGACACCCGCGACGGCGAGCGGGACGAGCCACAGCAGCGGGCTGCGGTAGATGAGGATCAGCAGGACGGCGACGACGGCGACGGTGGTGTAGAGCAGGGGCCCGCCGAGCGAGTCGTAGACCTCGCCCGCGTCGGTCGCCAGGGCGCCGGGTCCGCCGACGACGACGCTCATCCCGTCCGTCCCCCGGGCGACGTCGCGGACGTCGTGCACGAACGCGTCGCGCTTCTCCTCGTCGGTGCCGGGCGCGGTGCTGGCCAGGGGATACATCAGGGTGCTGCCGTCGGGGGACGGCACGGCCCGCGGGGTGCCGGTGAGCCGGTTCGCCCGGGTGATCGCGGCGACCTGACGGGCCGCGGTGTCCCGGTCGGCCGGGCGGAGGCCCCCGTCGCGGTGGTAGACGAGCACCAGCTCGGTGGCCTCCCCTCCGGGCAGCCGGTCCTCGATCTTCGCGACCCGGGTGGAATCGGCGCTCGACGGCAGATAGTCGACGGCACGGTCGTGCTGCACGTCGGACAGCTTCGCCGCGAACGGGCCCACGACGGCCAGCAGCCCGATCCACAGCGCGAGCACCGCCCACGGCACGGCCCGCCGGCGCGAGCGCGCCCTTGTCTCTCCGGCCCCCATGGACAGGGCCTCCCTTCGGTCCGGATGTCTGGTTACCGGGTTCCAGACTTCCGGGCCGCGGGGCCCCTTTCGTCGCCCGTGGGAGCGAGCCGGCCTCTACTGCGCCGGGTGTCCCGGGGTGGCCGTTACTCCCCGGGGAGTACTGCGGCGCCGATGTCGGTGGGGTGCCCTAGGACGGTGTGCGGGCCGTGGCCAGGAGGCGGGTCACGTCGTCCGAACAGATCGTCAGGGCCGCGCCCACGGTGGCGAGGGCGTCCCGTTCGGCGGGGGTGTACGGGCCGTCGGCGAGGGCGATGCGGGCGCCCTGGAGGAGGATCGCCTCACGGCCCGTCGGGGCGAGGTGCGGGGCCAGCGGGTCCAGGGCCTCGTGGAGCTCTATGGCCAGGCTCGCTCCGCAGGGCTCGCCGAAGAAGCGGCCGGTGTCGGCGGCGAGGGCCTCGACGAGGGCGCCCAGCTGGTCCTCCGTGCAGTCGTCGAAGCCCGCGGAGCGGACGGTGGCGGCGGCGGTCTCCAGGGACGCGCGGGCGCAGCAGCCGCCCGCCGCGAGGACCGCGAGGGCGACGGTGTGGACGGCGTCGCGGAGCATCGCGGAGAAGCGGGTGGTGGTGGGGTGGTCCAGGACGTCGGCGCCGTAGTGGGTGCGGCAGGCCGCGCATTCGACGACGGGTCCCGTCTCGCCGCGCGGGAGGACGGGAACACCCAGAAGAGTGAAGCGGCGTCGGCCGGTCAGCCGCTGGTAGTTCCGGTCGCCGCCGCAGCCGGGGCAGAAGAACTCCCCGTCGCCGACGGTGCTCCACGCCGTACGGGTGCCCAGGACACGGGGAACCTGAACTGCACGACCGTTTCGTCCCCATCCTGGCAGCACGTCGCACACCTCCGTAACTCCCCCACAGCCTTAAAGGCGTGGGAGGTACCCCCACGGCAACATCGCCGCGCTGGCGTGATGTTAGCCACATTGTCGAGGTGTAGTCAGTACCTCGGACGAGACATGCTTGTGACCTGCACACGAATTGGCCGGGACACGACCGGGCCCCGCCCTCCTCGAAAGGCGGACGGGGCCGGAAAGAACCAGGTGAACGAGGTCAGCGGGCGGCGCGGTTGACGGCGGAGACGACGGCCTTCAGCGAGGCACGTGTCGTATTCGCGTCGATGCCGATTCCCCACAGGACCTTGTCGCCGATCGCGCACTCGATGTACGACGCGGCCTGCGCGGAGGCGCCCTCGCTCATCGTGTGCTCCTGGTAGTCGAGCAGGCGTACGTCGACGCCGATGGACTGCAGGGCGTCGAAGAAGGCGGAGATCGGTCCGTTGCCGCTGCCGCTCAGGACGGTGTCGGTGCCGTCGACCGTCGCCTCGACGGTCAGGGTGTCCACGCCGTCCTTGTCCGTGGTGGACTGGCCGGCCCTGACCTGGATACGGCCCCACGGGTTGCCGGGGTTGGGCAGGTACTCGTCCTGGAAGGTCGCCCAGATGTCCTTCGGCGTGACCTCGCCGCCCTCGGCGTCGGTCTTCGCCTGGATGATCTTCGAGAACTCGATCTGCATCCGGCGCGGCAGGTCCAGCTTGTGGTCGTTCTTCAGGACGTAGGCGATGCCGCCCTTGCCCGACTGCGAGTTGACGCGGATGACGGCCTCGTAGGAGCGGCCGACGTCCTTCGGGTCGATCGGCAGGTACGGGACGGCCCACTCGATGTCGTCGACGGTGACGCCCTTCGCGGCCGCCTCGGCCTCCATGGCGTCGAAGCCCTTCTTGATGGCGTCCTGGTGGGAGCCGGAGAAGGACGTGTAGACCAGGTCGCCCACGTACGGGTGGCGCGCGTGGACCTCCATCTGGTTGCAGTACTCCCACGTACGACGGATCTCGTCGATGTCGGAGAAGTCGATCTGCGGGTCGACGCCCTGGGAGAACAGGTTCATGCCCAGGGTGACCAGGTCGACGTTGCCGGTGCGCTCGCCCTGGCCGAACAGGCAGCCCTCGACCCGGTCGGCGCCGGCCATCAGCGCCAGCTCGGCGGCGGCGACGGCGGTGCCGCGGTCGTTGTGGGGGTGGATCGACAGGCAGACGTACTCGCGGCGGGACAGGTTGCGGTGCATCCACTCGAAGCGGTCCGCGTGCGTGGACGGGGTCGAACGCTCCACCGTGGCGGGCAGGTTGAGGATGATCTCGCGGCCCGGACCGGGCTGCCAGACGTCCATGACGGCCTCGCAGACCTCCAGGGCGAAGTCCAGCTCGGTGTCGGTGAAGATCTCGGGGCTGTACTGGTAGCCGAACTCGGTCTCGGGGCCCAGCAGTTTCTCCGCGTACTCGACGACCAGCCGCGTGCCGTCGACGGCGATCTGCTTGATGTCGTCCTTGGAACCGCGGAAGACGACGCGGCGGAAGACCGGCGCGGTGGCGTTGTACAGGTGGACGGTGGCCCGCTTGGCGCCCTTCAGGGACTCCACGGTCCGCTCGATCAGGTCCTCGCGGGCCTGGGTCAGTACGGAGATCGTGACGTCGTCCGGGATCGCGGTCTCGTCCTCGATGATCGAGCGGACGAAGTCGAAGTCCGTCTGGCCCGAGGCCGGGAAGCCGACCTCGATCTCCTTGTAGCCCATCTTGACCAGCAGGTCGAACATCTCGCGCTTGCGCGCGGGCGACATGGGGTCGATCAGGGCCTGGTTGCCGTCGCGCAGATCCGTGGAGAGCCAGCGGGGGGCGACGGTGATCCGCTTGTCGGGCCAGGTCCGGTCGGGGATGTCGACCTGGTCGTACCGGCCGTACTTGTGGACCGGCATCGAGGTGGGGCGCTGGCGGTTGACTCGGGTCTGCTCGCTGCTGTGGCTGTTCGCCATGTGCGTGGGCTCCTCAGGATGTCCGAAAGGACGGCCGACGGCGCAACGCCAGACTCCGCGGGGAGGGGGTCGGCCTCGACTACAGGCCCTCGCCGCGGCAGCTAAGAAGAAGCAGCCCGAAACGCATGATGCTCAGCAGCGTAGCGGAGCCGCGCTCCGTACGGAGGGCTGTATCAGTATGCGGGATCGCGCGCCCCGAAAGGGACAAAAAGTGCGCCATACCACTTCCAGGCGGAATCTCCGGCTCCTTATCACCCCGTTTCACCAATCATGGTTGCACGTAGTGACATCCACATCACGCAGTGCAAGGGTGCCGGGCATGACGACCAACGGGGGCTTCGAGCCCGTCCACTGCACCATCGTCCCGCCCCACGTCCTCGACAGGATCGCCCGGCACGAGGACCCCGCGCTCGCCGGTCCCGCACGCCGGACCCTGGAGCGCGACGCGTACGAGCGCACCCACCGCCGGCTGACCACCGTCGTCGGCGCGCCCGCCGTCGCCGCGCCCGAGGAGGCCGACGGCCGCACGCCCCACCGCACGATCTACGACGCCCGCCACCATCAGGACCTGCCCGGCAGGAAGGTCCGCGGCGAGGGCGACAAGCCGGGCAAGGACGCCACCGTCAACCGCGCGTACGCGGGCCTCGGCGCGACCTTCGACCTGTACCTGAACGCCTTCCGGCGCACCTCGATCGACGGCGAGGGCCTGCGGCTCGACGCCACCGTGCACTACGACACCCACTACAACAACGCCTTCTGGAACGGCGAGCAGATGGTGTTCGGGGACGGCGACGGCGAGATCTTCCTCGACTTCACCATCCCGGTCGACGTCATCGGCCACGAACTGACGCACGGCGTCACCCAGTACACGGCGAACCTCACCTACTTCGGCCAGCCGGGCGCCCTGAACGAGTCCATGTCGGACGTCTTCGGCTCGCTGATCAAGCAGTACACGCTCGGCCAGACCGCCGCCGAGGCCGACTGGCTGATCGGCGCCGGCCTGCTCGCCCCGCGGGTCACCGGCACCGCCCTGCGCTCCATGAAGGCGCCGGGCACCGCGTACGACGACGACGTGCTCGGCAAGGACCCGCAGCCCGGGACGATGGACGGCTACGTCCGCACCGGCCGGGACAACGGCGGCGTCCACATCAACTCCGGCATCCCCAACCACGCCTTCTACCTCGTCGCCCAGGCCCTCGGCGGCCACGCGTGGGAGCGGGCCGGACAGATCTGGTACGACGTCCTGACCGGCGGGGAACTGCCGCAGCAGGCACTGTTCTCCGACTTCGCGCGGCTCACGCTCGCCGCGGCGCGGACCCGGTACAACGAGGGGGAGGAATTGCAGGCCGTGTCGAAGGCCTGGGAAGAGGTGGGAGTGACGCCCGTGTGACCCGGGCGCCCGAGTCGCACGAGAGGGGACCCATGCGGATCGAGGTACGGCGTACGGGCGGGTTCGCGGGCATCGAGCGCCGTGCCGAGGTGGACACCTCGGCACGGCCCGACGCCGCCGAGTGGCACGCCCTGGCCGAGCGGGTGCTCGCCGCCGGACGGGACACGCCCCCGGCCGGTGTCCCGGACGGCTTCCACTACGAGATCACGGTGGACGGCAGAACGGTCCGCGCGGCCGACCCGCACCTCACGGAGGCCCAGCGCGAACTGGTCTCCCGGGTCCTGAAGGAGGGGGCGTAGCGGAGGGCGGCCGGAGGAAGGGGACGCGGCGGGGCGCGGGCGGCCACGGGTTCGCGCCGAACCGTTGACTTCCGTTACCGCGGGTACAGATGATCGCGCATGGCGACGAACCCACTCCCCCAGTTCCCCTCCGGCTTCCTCTGGGGCGTGTCCACCTCGGCCCATCAGATCGAGGGGGCCGTCGACCTGCGCGGCCCCTCGGTGTGGGACGCGTTCACGGCCGTGCCCGGGCACGTCAAGGACGGCTCCACGGCGGCGGTGGCCTGCGACCACTACCACCGCTACCCCGAGGACGTGGCGCTCCTCGCCGACCTCGGGGTGGACGCGTACCGCTTCTCCATCTCCTGGCCCCGGGTGGACTCCCCCGGCGGCCTGGACTTCTACGACCGCCTCGTCGACGCCCTGTGCGCGGCCGGCGTACGGCCCGTGCCGACCCTCTTCCACTGGGACCTGCCGGCGGAACTGGACTGGACGGACCGGGACACCGCCGAGCGGTTCGCGGAGTACGCCTCGGTCGTCGCCGGGCGCCTCGGCGACCGCGTCAAGAAGTGGATCACCCTCAACGAGCCCGCCGAGCACACCCTGCTCGGGCACGCGCTCGGCGCGCACGCCCCCGGGAAACAGCTCATGTTCGACGCCCTGCCGGTGGCCCACCACCAGCTCCTCGCCCACGGTCTGGCCGTACGGGCGCTGCGCGCGGCCGGGGCGGGCGACATCGGGATCGCCAACTCGCACGGCCCCACCTGGGCCGCCTCGGAGCGCACCGAGGACGTGGCGGCGGCCGACTTCTACGACCTCCTGCTCAACCGGCTCTTCGCCGACCCCGTCCTGCTGGGCCGCTACCCCGACGGCATCGCCGAGCTGATGCCCGGTGACGTCGAGGCGGACCTGAAGGTCATCGGCGAGCCGGTCGACTGGTACGGGATCAACTACTACCAGCCGACCAGGGTGGGCGCCCCCGAGGGCGCGGAGATCGAGTTCGGCGGACTGACCCTGCCCGCCGAACTGCCCTTCACGGTCAAGGAACTGGAGGGCTACCCGGTCACCGACTTCGGCTGGGCGGTGGTGCCCGAGGGGCTCACCGAGCTGCTCACCGGCTTCCGCGAGCGCTACGGCGACCGGCTCCCGCCCGTGGTGATCACCGAGAACGGCTGTAGTTACGAGGGTGTCGACGACCAGGAGCGGATCGCCTTCCTCGACGGCCATGTCCGGGCCCTGCACCGGGCGTCGGAGCAGGGCGTCGACGTGCGCGGCTACTTCGTGTGGTCGCTGATGGACAACTTCGAGTGGGCGGAGGGCTATCAGCGCCGCTTCGGGCTCGTGCACGTCGACTACGACACCCTGGAGCGGACCCCGAAGGCCTCGTACCACTGGCTGCGGGACGCCCTGCGGGCGCAGAGATGACCGCGGCCGACCCGGCCGTGCCGCTGCCCGTCTCCGCCCTCGCCGAGCCGGTCGAGCGGGTCGGCCGGGGCTGGACCTCGGCGCTCTGTCTCGCCAACGGGGCGATCTGGGTGGGCTGGTACGGCCCGCTCCAGATCCTCCTCGCCTCCCAGGCGGAGGACTTCGCGCCCGGCTCCGGCATGTCCAAGGAGACGATGCTGGCCTGGGTGACGGGCGCGGGCGCGGTCGTCTCGCTGGTCGCCAACCCTCTCTTCGGCGCGCTGTCCGACCGGACGACCGCGCGGTGGGGCCGCCGTACGCCGTGGATCGTGGCCGGGGCGGCCGGCGGCGCGCTGTCCCTGCTGCTCCTCGCGGGCGCGGGCGGGGTGTGGACGATGGCGGCGGGCTGGTGTCTGGTCCAGCTCACCCTCAACGCCGCGTTCGCCGCGGTCACCGCGGCCGTGCCCGACCGGGTGCCGCGGCTCCAGCGCGGCAGCGTGGGCGGCTGGCTGGGAGCGGCGCAGATCCTCGGCGTGGTCGGCGGCACCGGGCTCGCGACGGTGGTCGGGGGCACCGGCGGCGGGTACGCGGCGTGCGCGGTGTTCACCCTGGCGGGCGTCCTGCCGTACGTCCTGCGCCACGAGGACCTGCGGCTTCCGGTGTCGGCCCGGCCGCCCTGGTCGGGGCGGGAGTTCCTCGCCTCCTTCCGGCTGAGTCCGCGCGAGCACCCGGACCTGGCCTGGGCCTGGCTGACCCGGTTCCTGATCAACCTCAGCAACGCGCTCGTGCTGCTGTACCTGCTCTACTACCTGCGCGACCGGCTGCACCTGGACGACCCCGAACAGGGGGTCCTCGTCCTCACCGCGGTGAACGGGATCACGCTGCTCGCCACGGTCGTGGTGGGCGGGGTGTGGTCGGACCGGCTGGGCCGCCGCAAACCGTTCGTGATCTGGTCCGGCGTCCTGATGGCGGTGGCCACGGCGGCGCTGGCCTCCTGGCAGACCTGGCCCGGCGCGATCGCCGCCGCGGCCGTCCTCGGCATCGGCTTCGGCGTCTTCACCTCCGTCGACTTCGCCCTGATGACCGACGTCCTGCCGAAGGCCCTCGACCGCGGCAAGGACCTGGGCGTCATCAACATCGCCAACGCCCTCCCCCAGGTCGCGGCCCCGGTGCTGGCGGCGCCGGTCGTGACGTACCTGGGCGGCTACCGGGTCCTGTACCTGCTCGCGGCGGTGATCGGCCTCGCGGGGGCGGTGCTGGTGGGACGGATCAAGGGAGTGGACTGAGCGGGCGGCCCTCCCGGGGCCGCCCGCTCGGACGGTCCCGGGCCGGGTCCTCCGGCCCGGTCACAGGGCCCCGGCGTCGCGTGCCGTCCACAGGGACGGGTACACCGGCCGGAAGCCCAGGTCGTGGCGGATGCGGTCGGTGGACACGATGCCGTGCCAGGGGTCGGGGTCGGCGCGCTCGTACAGCGCGGGCGGTACGTCGACGCCGTTGATCCGGTGGAGGTCGACGGCGGTGACGGGGGCGTCGTCGGCGATGTTGTAGATGCCGGTGCCACCCGCGCCCGGGGCGTACAGCAGGCGCAGCAGTCCCTGTGCCACGTCCACGTGGTGGACCATTTGCAGCCGCTGGATCGCGGCCCACTGCCCGGCCCACCTGAGCGAGGCGGCGAGATGCGGGTCGCCCTCCCCGTAGACGAAGGCGAGGCGGCCGATCCGGACGTCCATGGCGCCCTCCAGGGCGAGCAGACCGCGCTCCGCCTCCGCCTTGGACTGCGGGTAGGCGCCCCACATCGCGCCGCCGGGCACGCTCGGGTCGTCCTCGGTGAGCGGGCGGCCCCGGCCCGTCCCGTACACCAGATTGGTGCTGACCTGCACGAACCGGCGCACCCCGGAGGCGAGCGCGGCACGGCCCAGCTCCAGCGCGGCGTCGCGGTTGACCGCCCGCGCCTCCTCGTCCGGCACCCCCCGGAAGGCCGCCGCGATGTTCACCACCGCGTCGGCGCCCGCGAGCGCCTTGCCCAGCGCCTCGGCGTCGCGCAGGTCCCCCACCGCGATCTCCGGCCCGAGGCCGGCCGGGCCGGTGAGCCCGGCCAGGTCCGCCGCCCGGGACTCGTCGCGGACCAGGACCCGCACCCGGTCGCCGGGGGGTGCCTGTTGCAGCAGGCGGGGCACGAAGCGGCGTCCGACCTCGCCGGTGGTTCCGGTCACCAGTGTCAGCATGTTCTGCTCCTCTCGTCGGCCCCCACCGTCCTCCCGTGCCGGGCGGGGCGGGAGAGACCTCCTGATCCAGGGACCGGCGGTGCCTGGATAAGAGCGGCGGCCGGCGTCACCCTGGAGGGGTGGACCGAACCGAACTGGCCGACTTCCTCCGCCGCGGCCGCGCCCGGCTGGAGCCCTCCGACGTGGGGCTCGCGGCCGGTTCCCGGCGCCGCACCCCCGGACTGCGCCGCGAGGAGGTGGCGGCGCTCGCGGGCATGTCCGTGGACTACTACACCCGGCTCGAACAGTCCCGCGGGCCGCGCCCCTCGCGCCAGATGCTCGGCGCGCTGGCGCGGGCGCTGCGGCTCACCGGTGACGAGCGGGACCACCTGTTCCACCTGACCGGCGAGGAACCGCCGCGGGCCACGAGCGCCTCGCCGCACGTCCGCCCCGGACTGCTGCTGATCCTCGACCGGCTGCACGACGCGCCCGCCCAGGTCATGACCGACTACGGCGAGGTGCTCGCGCAGAACGCGATGGCGGCGGCGCTCACGGGCGAGGCGGGCCCGGGGCGCAATGTCGTGCGGCGGTTCTTCACCGACCCGTCCTCCCGGGCCCTCTTCCCGCCCGAGGACCGTCCCGGGCACGCCCGCTCCCACGTCGCCAATCTGCGCGCGGTCACCGCGGCCCGCCCCACCGACCCGGCCCCGGCCGCCCTGGTGGCCGAACTGCGTTCCACGAGCCGGGAGTTCGCGGACCTGTGGAAGTCCCACGAGGTGGCCGTGCGGCGCTCGGCCACGAAGCGGTTCCTGCACCCCGCGGTCGGCCTGCTGGAGCTGGACTGCGAGTTCCTGACCGGCTCGGGCGACCACCAGCTCCTCGTCGTCCACACCGCGCGGCCGGGCACCGAGTCCCACGAGCGCCTCCGGCTGCTGCGGGTGATCGGCTTGCAGGACATGGCACCGGCCGCCGGTCACGGGTGACCCCCGGGGCCCGGGAGCCGCGCCGCCGGTGGCCTTCCGCGCCGAGGAGCCAACTTCGGCCACTTTTCACGACCGTTGAAGGAAAGGGTCCCCTTCCCTTGCAATCGCGAGGCGCCCGCGCCTCAATGGAACCGCACATTCCGACGGACCGTCAGAAACGCCTCCGCACGGCGTTCCGCACCCCACGAGCGAACGGTCCGCGTACACGTCTCCCCGCACCCTCGCCGAGCACAGAGGTGAGGAGTCCGTGTGCCCGGATCCGGGCGGACGGCTCCGTCCCGACCATCCCCACATGGCAATTCCCCCACAAGGGAAGGGATTTCGATGAGAGGCAAGCGAATCGCGACGCTCTCGGCGTTGACCGCCGGGACCCTCGCGGCGACCGGTCTGGCCTTCGCGCCGACCGCCGCGGCCGTCACTCCCCAGACGGCCACCATCACCGCGACCTGCACCATCGGCGGCGGCGGTGCGGCCACCCTCACGGCCACGCAGGACGGCACGGCCGCGACCGTCACCCTCAGCTCCACCGCCATCACGGCCCCGATCCCGATCGCCGCGAACTCGGTCACCTCGACCCTGTCCATGGTGAACGCGAACGGCGGGACCACCGCGTTCAGCGGCAAGAAGAACCCCGCGATGGCCACCGGCAGCGGAGTGTCGGTGGGCCCCCTCGACGGCACCGTCGCCCCCGGCGACAGCCTGGAGTTCTACGGCGGCTCCCTGAAGATGACCATCTTCGGCATCACGATCACCTGTACGGCGGACGCGCCGCAGTCCCCGGGCCCGTTCGTCTTCGACTGAACCGCCGCGCCATGACGTGAAGAGGGCCGGCGCCGCCCGCGCGCAGCGGCGCCGGCCCGGCTCCCGCGCATCCCGCGGGATCCCGCGCGATCCGCCGCCCCTGCGGCCGGGGCGGCGAGCCGGTGACCATGACAGGAACTGATGGCCCATCAGTCAGTGCGCCGGGACTCCATTGACTTCTCGCACCGCCCGCTCATCAATGTCCCCCTGGCGGCGCAGACGAGCCGCTGCGCCCGCATCCCTCAGGAGGGGGCACCAACCATGTCAACCAAGGGTCCGACAACCCGAAGACGCCGCGTCGCGGCCCTGCTCGGGGCGACCGTGCTCGCGCTCACCGTCGGAGGGGCGCTGGCCGCCCCTGCCGGAGCCGCACCCGTGAACGTGGACTTCGCCACGCACTGCATCCCGCCGGCGATCGCGGGCCTCCCGCCGATCGACGGCACCACCACCGCGAAGATCACGGTGGACAACGCGAGCCCCAAGGTCGGCGACACGGTCACCGTGACCTACACGGTGGTCAAACCCGCCGCCAGCAACCCCGTGGACCTCGCGCTGCCGGCCGACATCATGACCCCGACCGGCAAGGTCGCGCTGGGCGGGGCACAGACCGGAAGCGTCACCGTCGCCGGTCCCAAGAAGAACGACCCGGTGCCCGCCAAGGGCGCCTTCCCGTCGTTCAGCATGACCGGCACGTTCACCGTGACCGCGCCCGGCGCGATCACCCTGTCGCCCGGTGACTACAACATCCACACCAGCTACATCATGGAGCTGGACACCCCGTGCACGGTCACCAACCCGCCCGCCCCGGTGTCGGAGACGGTCACCGCGACCGGCGGACAGACCAACACCCGGGCCATCCAGCTCGGTTCGGCCTCCGGGAACCCCGGTGACAGCGTGACCGTCACCGGCAGCGGCTTCACCCCGGGCGCGAGCGTCACCCTCGCCGGACGGTCCGGGGCCACCCAGACCGCCGACACGGCGACCGTGACCGCGAACGCCCAGGGCTCCGTCAGCGGCTCGCTCGTCGTCAACGACAGGACGACGACCGGCGTGGTCGCGTACGAGGGAGGAAGCTGGGACCCGGACACCGGCGCGGGTCCCGCCGCGTACGTCGTCGTCGACGACACGCCCGTCCCCGACGGCAGTCAGAAGCTCACCACCACGGTGAGGGCGGGCACCCTGTCGATGACCCAGGCCGGGGACGCCGTCGCGCTGTCGGCGGTCGACTACGGCAAGGGCGGCGCCTCCACGGGCGCGCTGAAGACGGTGACGGTCAAGGACTTCCGCGGCGGTCCCGCGGGCTGGTCCCTGACCGGCAAGGTCACCGACTTCACCGGCCCCGGCGCGAAGATCGGCGCCGGTGCCCTGAGCTGGACCCCGGCCTGCGCGACCAAGGCCGGCAGCCCGAGCACCTGCCAGGCCGGCTCGTCCGGGACGGTGGGCACCTCGGGAGCGACCCTGGCGTCCACCCCCAACGGGACCCTCACCGGTGGCGAGTTCACCGTCGACGCCGGACTGTCGCTGAACGTACCGGAGTTCACGCCTCCCGGCTCCTACTCCGGTGTGCTCACCCTGACGCTCAGCTGACCGGTCCGCCACTCGACCGGTCTTCCGCACCCCTGTGGCCGGGCGCGCACCCGCCCGTCCACGCAGGGGCTGTCACGACGACAGCCGCCCGTCAGCCGATGCCGTCCGCGGGGGTCCGCACCCATGCGCAAGCCGTACGCCCTCCTCCTGAGCGTGTTCCTGGTCCTGCCCGCCCTCCTGGCCCTCGTGGCCACGCCCTCGTACGCGGCCGACAACGGCAGCTGGTCGGTCTATCCCGTCTCCTCGCGCATCGCCGCGCGGCCCTACTTCTACCTCTCCGCCGACCCCGGCCAGACCCTCCGGGACAAGGTGACCGTCGCCAACAAGACCGGTGGTCCGCTGACGTTCCGGCTGTACGCGGCCGACGCCTACAACACCGCCCGCGACGGCGGTTTCGCCGTCCGCACCCTCGCCGAGAAGCAGCGCGGGGTGGGGGCGTGGGCCCGGCCCGCGCGCACCCGGGTCACCGTTCCCGCGCACGGCCGGGTCACCGTGCCGTTCACCCTGCGGGTCCCCGAGCGGGCCGAACCCGGTGACCATCCGGGCGCGCTGGTGGCGCTCGACGAGCGGATCGAGACGGGCTCGGGCTCCCTGACGGTCGGGGTGCGACGGGCCGTCGCCGCCCGGGTCTACCTCCGGGTCGGCGGGCCCACGGTCCCCGCCCTCGCGGTGGAGGGGGTCCGCCTCACCCACCACCAGCCGCTGGTCCCCGGCACGGGCTCCTCCGCGGCCACCGTCTCGTACACCCTCCACAACACGGGCAACGTGACGCTGAACCCGAAGGTGCGCCTGGAGGCGGAGGGTCTCTTCGGGCGCACCCTGCTGTCCCGCGAGCTCGCGGACATCCCCTCGGAGCTGCTGCCGGGCCAGCGGGTGCGGCTCACCGCGCCCTGGCACGGGGCGCCCCAGCTCGACTGGGGGGACGTGACGCTGACGGCCAGCGCGCCGGGCACGAAGGAGTCGGCGAGCGCGTCGTTCCTCGCGCTGCCGTGGCTCGTGGCGGTGCTGACGGTCCTCGCGCTCGCCGCGGCCGTGGTCGCGCTCAGAGCGCGTCGGGCCCGCGTTCGCCCGTCCGCACCCGTACGACCGTCTCCACGGGTACGGACCACACCTTTCCGTCCCCGATCTTCCCGGTCTGCGCGGCCCTGACCACCGCGTCGATGACCGCGTCGGCCTCCTCGTCCCCGACGACGACCTCGATGCGCACCTTGGGGACCAGGTCGACCTGGTACTCGGCGCCGCGGTACACCTCGGTGTGCCCGCGCTGGCGCCCGTACCCGCTGGCCTCGGTGACGGTCATCCCGTGCACACCGAGCTCCTGCAAGGAGGTCTTGACCTCGTCGAGTCGGTAGGGCTTGACGATCGCGGTGATGAGTTTCATGCCTGGGGCCTGGCCTTCTGCGCGGCGGGAAGGGACGACGACACCGGGGCGCCGTGGCCCAGGACCCCGTGATCGTAGGCGCTCTCGGCGTGCACCGTAAGGTCCAGGCCGGTCCGCTCCTGCTCCTCGTCCGCGCGCAGCCCCATGAACCGGTCGATCAGGGTGCCGATGCCGTACGTGGCGCCGAAGGCGTACGCCCCGACGGCCACGACGGCGACGAGCTGCCGGCCGAGCTGTCCGAGCCCTCCGCCGTACAGCAGCCCCTCGGCGCCGCCGGTCATCGCGTGGTCGGCGAAGACGCCGATGAGCAGCGTGCCGATGATCCCGCCGACCAGGTGGACGCCGACGACGTCGAGGGAGTCGTCGTAGTTCAGCTTGAACTTCCAGCCCACGGCGTACGAGCAGACGACGCCGGCGGCGAGCCCGACGGCGAGCGCGCCCAGCAGGGACACCACCCCGCACGACGGGGTGATGGCCACCAGACCGGCGACCGCGCCCGAGGCGGCGCCCAGGGTCGTCGGGTGGCCGTCGCGGCGCTGCTCGACGAGGAGCCAGCCGAGCAGGCCCGTGCAGCCCGCGGCGAGGGTGTTGAGGAAGGCCGCGGCGGCCAGACCGTTCGCGCCGAGCGCGGAGCCGGCGTTGAAGCCGAACCAGCCGAACCACAGGAGACCGGCGCCGAGCACGACCATCGGGAGGTTGTGCGGCCGCATGGCGTCCTTCTTGAAGCCGAGCCGCGGTCCGAGCACCAGGCACAGCGCGAGCCCGGAGGCACCCGAGGCGATCTCGACCGGCATGCCGCCCGCGAAGTCGAGCGCGCCGAGGCCGTCGTGGATCCAGCCGCCCGGGCCCCACACCCAGTGCGCGACGGGAACGTATACGAGGAGCGCCCAGACGGGCACGAACACGAGCCAGGCCCCGAACTTCGTCCGGTCGGCGACCGCCCCGCTGATCAGCGCGGCGGTGATGATCGCGAAGGTGAGCTGGAAGGTGGCGAAGAGCAGGGTGGGGACGGACCCCTGGACGCTGTCCGGTCCGAGCCCGGCCATCCCCGCGTGCTCCAGTCCGCCCACCAGCCCGCCGAACGCGTCCGGGCCGAACGCGAGGGAGTATCCGGCGGTCAGCCACACCACCGTGACCAGGGCGATCGACACGAAGCTCATCATCAGCATGTTGAGCACGCTCTTCGCGCGGACCATCCCCCCGTAGAACAGGGCGAGGCCGGGGGTCATCAGGAGGACGAGCGCGGTGGCGGCGAGCAGCCAGGCGGTGTCGCCGGTGTCGATCCGGGAAGCGGCCAGGGTCACGGTCTCTCCAACGGAGTGGGGGGCACGGGGTGGGGGGCACGGGGTGGGGCGTCGTCAGAGCGTCGTGGGTGTCCGTTTCCGGTTGTGCACGCCCGCGTTTCCGATGTGTTTCATTGCGCCGTGATTTCCGATTCCTCACCGGGGAGGGGAGCGGCCCGTGACCCCGCGGCCTCCCGTCCACGGGA
>NZ_KZ626882.1 GCF_002911015.1 Streptomyces populi | reverse complement strand
CCGCTCGAGCTGCCGGAGGGCCAGCCAGTGGGAGGTGGCCCGGCGGCCGTCCAGGAGCCCCGCCGCGGCGAGCAGCAGGGAGCCGGTGCACACCGAGGTCGTCCAGAGGCTGGTGGCGTCGGCGGCCCGCAGCCAGTCGAGCAGGACCGGGTTGTCCATCTGGTCGCTCTGGCCCGGCCCTCCCGGTACCACCACGATGTCCGGGTGCGGCACCTCCGCGAGGCTCCTGTCCGCGGTCAGCGCGAGCCGGCCGGTGTCGGAGCGGACCGGACCGGTGCGCTCGGCGACGAAGACGGTGTCCGCGTCCGGCAGCCGGCCGAGGGTCTCGTACGGGCCCACGGCGTCCAGGGCGGTGAAGCGGTCGTAGAGGACGATGGCGATCTGCATCGGGGTCCTTTCGTCGAAGGGGCGTGCCGCGGGCTCGCGGCGCGGTCGGGTGCCGGAGGCACGGGGGCGGCACCGGGCGCGGGGGCCCGAGGTGCCCACCGCGTGCCGGGTGCCGGAGGTACGGGAGCGCTCACCGGGAATCGGGTGCGCGGGATGTCCGGAGCGGTGCGGCGTCCGGGCGGCGAGGGGTGGGGACCGCCGGCCGGAGGCCCCCTCAGCCGGTGGTGGCCGGCCGGAAGCGGCGGCGGTACTCGGCCGGCGCCGAGCCGAGGAGCTTCACGAAGGCGCGGCGCATGGCCTCGGGCGTGCCGTAGCCACAGGCCCGGGCGACCTCCTCGACGCCGTCCGTGGTGTCCTCCAGGAGGCGGCGGGCGTGTTCGAGCCGTACCCGCTCGACGTACCGGCCGGGCGTCGTGCCCGTCTCCGTGCGGAAGGCGCGGGCGAAGTGGCGCGGCGAGAGCCGGGCGCGGACCGCGAGCGCCTCGACGCTCAGGTCGTCACCGGGGTGCTCGGAGATCCACCGCTGGACCTCGCGCAGCGGTTCGCGCCGCGCGGTCTGGGCGGCGAGCTGGGCGCTGAACTGCACCTGGTTGCCCGGTCTCCGGAGGAAGACGACGAGATGGCGGGCGATGGTCAGGGCGGCGTCACGCCCCAGGTCCTCCTCCACGAGGGCGAGGGCCAGGTCGATGCCGGAGGTGACGCCCGCCGAGGTGGACACGTTCCCGTCGCGGACGTAGATGGGGTCGGGCTCGACCGTGACGGCGGGGTGGTCACGGGCGAGCCGGTCGCAGTGGGCCCAGTGGGTCGTCGCCCGCCGGCCGTCGAGCAGGCCCGCCGCAGCGAGCAGGGCGGCGCCGGTGCACACCGAGACCAGGCGCTCGGCGCGCGGGCCGTGGGCGCGCAGCCAGTCGACCAGGCCGGGATCCGGGCGCCGGGTTCCGCTGCCGCCGGGGACCAGCAGGGTGTGCGGGACCGGCGCGTCGGCGAGCGCCCGGTCCGGGACCAGGACGAGACCGCTGGAAGAGCAGACCGGGGAGCCGTCCGGAGAGGCCGTGCGGATGCCGTACGAGCCGCCGCGGTAGGTCTCGGCACCCGCGAACACCTCCAGCGGGCCGGTGACGTCGAGGCTCTGCACGCCGTCGAAGAGGACGATCAGGACCGTTCGCATGTCTCGATTCTCGGCCGGTGCGCGGATGGCGGCAATGACGAGAACCCCACCTTTCCTGCCATGGCGGATTCAGGGGTTCACGGCATACCGACCAGTCGGTAATGTGCGGGGCATGACCCCTCCACTGCCGGAGCGCGCCGGCCGGCGCTGCCACAACGTCCTCAATCCGCTGCACTCGACGCACTACTTCTCACCCGATCTGGGCCGTGAACTGGCCGCGGTCGGCATCGAGAACGAACGGGCCGCGTACTTCGCGGTGCGGGCCGCCGCGATGGGCGCGGTCGGCGCGGGCACGGTGACGGCGACGTTCTTCAACTTCCGGCACGAACTGGTCGCCGGGCACGTGCCCGCCGTGTGGCGGACCGCGTCCCCGGAGACGGTGCTCACGGCACGTCTGCGCGCCGTGGACGCGACGCTCCGGCGGCTGCTCGGCGAGGACGTCGTCGCCTCCGGGGAGGTGGCCGAGGCCGCGAAGCTCGCCCTGCGCGCGGCCGAGGCCTGCACCCGCACCGCCCGCCCGCTGTACGCCGCGCACGCGGACCTTCCCGTGCCCGAGGCGCCGCACCTGGCGCTCTGGCACGCGGCCACCCTGCTGCGCGAGCACCGGGGCGACGGTCACCTCGCGGTCCTGCTCGACGCCGGGCTCGACCCGGTGGAGGCCCTGGTGAGCCACACCGCGACCGGCAAGGGCATGGCGCCCCGGTGGGCGCTGGGCACCCGCGGCTGGTCGCGGCACGACTGGGAGGCGGCGTCCGGGCGGCTGCGCGAGCGCGGGCTGCTCGACGCGGACGGCGAGCTGACGCCGGACGGCGCGGAGCTGCGCCGGGACGTCGAGGACCGGACGGACCGCCTCGACCGTGCTCCCTACGAGCACCTGGGCGCCGCCGGGGTCGAGCGGCTCACCGAGATCGCGAGGGGCCTGCTGATGACGGCGCTCGCCGCGGGCGCGTTCCCGGAGGGAATGGTCGGCAAGGCCTGAGCGGTCGGCCCCCTCCGGGTCGCGCCGACCGGAACCGGGCGCGCCCGGGGCGGGCGAGCCTGCCCCGGGACGAGCGGCCCTGCCCCGGGACGAGCGGCCCTGCCCCGGGAGGAGCGGGCCCGCTCGGAACGGGCACCCGGAGCGCGGACCGGGCCGGGCTGCGGACCGGGCCGGGCCGCGGCACGCGGCCCCCTCGAGTACCGCCCTGGGCCCCCGATGTCGGCGCCACCTGCCACAATTGCCGCGCAACCTCAGTGGAGAAGGCGGTACGGGATCGTGACGACACCCCTCGTAGGGTCCATCGAAGGCAGGATCGCCGAAGAACTCGGCGTACGGGAACGGCAGGTCAAGGCCGCCGTCGACTTGCTCGACGGCGGTTCGACGGTTCCCTTCATCGCCCGCTACCGCAAGGAAGCGACCGAGATGCTCGACGATGCGCAGCTGCGCACCCTCGAGGAGCGGCTGCGCTATCTGCGGGAGCTGGAGGACCGGCGGACCGCGATCCTCGACTCGGTGCGCGAGCAGGGCAAGCTCAGTGCCGAGCTGGAGGCGCAGATCAGGGGCGCCGAGACCAAGGCGCGTCTCGAGGACGTCTACCTGCCGTTCAAGCCCAAGCGGCGCACCAAGGCGCAGATCGCGCGCGAGGCGGGTCTCGAGCCGCTGGCCGAGGGCCTGCTCGGCGACCCGTCCGTGGACCCCCTCGCCGCGGCGGCGGCCTTCGTCGACGCCGACAAGGGCGTCGCCGACCCGCAGGCCGCCCTGGACGGCGCCCGGGCGATCCTCACCGAGCGGTTCTCCGAGGACGCCGACCTGATCGGCGAGCTGCGCGAGCGCATGTGGGTGCGCGGACGGCTCGCCGCCAAGGTGCGCGAGGGCAAGGAGGAGGCGGGCGCCAAGTTCGCCGACTACTTCGACTTCGCCGAGCCCTTCAAGGCGCTCCCCTCGCACCGGGTCCTCGCCATGCTGCGCGGCGAGAAGGAGGAGGTCCTCGATCTCGTCCTGGAGCCGGAGGAGCCCACCGAGGGGCCTTCCTCGTACGAGGGGATCGTCGCCCACCGCTTCGGGATCGCCGACCGCGGCCGTCCCGGCGACAAGTGGCTGACGGACACCGCCCGCTGGGCCTGGCGCACCCGCATCCTCGTGCACCTCGGCATCGACGTGCGCCTCAGGCTGCGCACCGCCGCCGAGGACGAGGCGGTGAACGTCTTCGCGGCGAACCTGCGGGACCTGCTGCTCGCCGCCCCGGCCGGCACGCGCGCGACGCTGGGCCTGGACCCCGGTTTCCGTACGGGCGTGAAGGTCGCCGTCGTCGACGCGACCGGCAAGGTCGTCGCCACGGACGTCATCCACCCGCACGTCCCGGCCAACCGGTGGGACGAGGCCGTCGCGAAGCTCGCCCGGCTCGCGAAGGAGCACGCGGTCGAGCTGATCGCGATCGGCAACGGCACGGCGTCCCGCGAGACCGACAAGCTCGCCGGTGAGCTGATCACGAAGCACCCGGAGCTGAAGCTCACCAAGGTCATGGTGTCCGAGGCGGGCGCGTCGGTGTACTCGGCGTCCGCGTTCGCCTCGCAGGAGCTGCCCGACATGGACGTGTCGCTGCGCGGCGCCGTCTCCATCGCGCGCCGGCTCCAGGACCCGCTGGCCGAGCTGGTGAAGATCGACCCGAAGTCCATCGGCGTCGGCCAGTACCAGCACGACCTGTCCGAGGTGAAGCTGTCCCGTTCGCTCGACGCGGTCGTCGAGGACTGTGTGAACGGCGTGGGCGTGGACGTGAACACCGCCTCGGCCCCGCTGTTGGCCCGGGTCTCCGGCATCACCTCCGGCCTCGCCGAGAACATCGTGGCGCACCGCGACGCCAACGGTCCCTTCACCTCCCGTACGGCGCTCAAGAAGGTGGCCCGGCTCGGCCCCAAGGCGTACGAGCAGTGCGCGGGCTTCCTGCGGATCCGGGGTGGCAGCGACCCGCTGGACGCGTCCAGCGTGCACCCCGAGGCGTACCCCGTGGTGCGGCGGATGGTGAAGACGGCGGGCAACGAGGTGGCCTCGCTGATCGGCAACACGAGTGTGCTGCGCTCGCTGCGGCCGGCCGACTTCGTCGACGAGACCTTCGGTCTGCCGACCGTCACGGACATCCTCAGGGAACTGGAGAAGCCGGGGCGCGACCCGCGGCCCGCCTTCAAGACGGCCACCTTCAAGGAGGGCGTGGAGAAGATCTCCGACGTGGCGGCCGGGATGGTCCTGGAGGGGGTCGTCACGAACGTGGCCGCGTTCGGCGCGTTCGTGGACATCGGCGTCCACCAGGACGGGCTCGTGCACGTCTCCGCGATGTCCAGGACCTTCGTCAAGGACCCGCGGGACGTCGTGAAGCCCGGTGACATCGTCAAGGTGAAGGTGCTGGACATCGACATCCCGCGCAAGCGGATCTCGCTCACGCTGCGCCTGGACGACGAGGCGGCGGCCCCGGCGGCCGAGGGCGGCGGCGGTCGCGACCGGCAGCGGGGCGGGCGGCCGCCCCAGCAGCGCGGCCAGCAGCGGCAGGGCCGCGGCGGCGGTTCGGGCGGCGGCGCCGGGGGCGGTTCCCGGCAGGCCCCGCCGCCGGCGAACAGCGCCATGGCCGACGCCCTCAGGCGCGCGGGCCTGACCGGCCCCGAGCGCGGCCGGAGCTGACACACGGAAGGGGGCGGCCACCGATCGGTGGCCGCCCTCTTCCCGTTCCGGGCCGAAGGCACGGCTCACGTGTACGGGCCGAAGGCACGGCTCACGTGTACGGGCCGAAGGCACGGCTCATGTGTACGGGCCGGAAGCTCAGCGCTCCGTCACCTTGCCGTCCGCCACCTCCAGGCGGCGGGTCGTGCGGACCGCGTCCAGCATGCGGCGGTCGTGGGTGACCAGCAGGAGCGTGCCCTCGTAGGAGTCCAGGGCCGATTCGAGCTGCTCGATGGCCGGCAGGTCGAGGTGGTTCGTCGGCTCGTCCAGGACCAGCAGGTTGACGCCCCGGCCCTGGAGGAGTGCCAGCGCGGAGCGGGTGCGCTCACCCGGGGAGAGCGTCGCCGCCGGGCGCAGGACGTGGTCCGCCTTCAGGCCGAACTTGGCCAGCAGCGTGCGGACTTCGGCGGGTTCCGTGTCCGGGACGGCCGCGCCGAACGCCTCCAGCAGTGACTCGGGGCCGTGGAAGAGCTTGCGGGCCTGGTCCACCTCGCCGACGACCACACCGGAGCCGAGCGTGGCGTGGCCGGCGGACAGCGGGACCCGGCCGAGCAGCGCGCCCAGCAGGGTCGACTTGCCTGCGCCGTTCGCGCCGGTTACGGCCACCCGGTCCGCCCAGTCGATCTGGAGGGTCGCCGGACCGAAGGTGTAGTCCCCGCGCCGCACCTCCGCGTCCCTCAGCGTGGCGACCACCGCGCCCGACCGTGGGGCCGCCGCGATCTCCATGCGCAGCTCCCACTCCTTGCGGGGCTCCTCGACGACGTCGAGCCGCTCGATCATGCGCTGCGTCTGCCGGGCCTTGGCGGCCTGCTTCTCGCTGGCCTCGCTGCGGAACTTGCGCCCGATCTTGTCGTTGTCGTTGCCCGCCTTGCGCCGCGCGTTCTTGACGCCCTTGTCCATCCAGCCCCGCTGCATCTGGGCGCGGCCTTCGAGGGCGGAGCGCTTGTCGGCGTACTCCTCGTAGTCCTCGCGCGCGTGCCGGCGAGCGGTCGCGCGCTCTTCGAGATAGGCCTCGTAGCCGCCGCCGTACAGCGTGATCTGCTGCTGGGCCAGATCGAGTTCGAGGACCTTGGTGACCGTGCGGGTGAGGAACTCGCGGTCGTGGCTGACGACGACGGTCCCGGCGCGCAGACCGGAGACGAAGCGCTCCAGGCGCTCCAGACCGTCCAGGTCGAGGTCGTTGGTGGGCTCGTCGAGGAGGAAGACGTCGTAGCGGGAGAGCAGGAGGGAGGCGAGTCCGGCGCGGGCCGCCTGGCCGCCGGACAGGGAGGTCATCGGCTGGTCGAGGCCGACGCCGAGCCCCAGGGAGTCGGCGACTTCCTCGGCACGTTCGTCCAGGTCGGCGCCGCCGAGGTCGAGCCAGCGCTCCAGGCTGGTCGCGTACGCGTCGTCCGCGCCGGGCTCCCCGTCGACGAGCGCCTGCGTCGCCGCGTCCATCACCCGCTGGGCCTCGTCGACCCCTGTCCGGCGCGCGAGGAAGTCCCGTACGGTCTCGCCCTCCCGGCGCTCCGGCTCCTGGGGCAGGTGCCCGACGGTGGCGGAGGGCGGGGAGAGCCGCAGTTCGCCCTGTTCCGGGGCGAGGAGACCGGCGAGCAGCCGCAGCAGCGTGGACTTGCCCGCGCCGTTGGCGCCGACGAGCCCGATCACGTCGCCGGGCGCGACGACGAGGTCGAGTCCGGAGAAGAGCGCGCGGTCGCCGTGTCCGGCGGTGAGGTTCTTGGCGACGAGAGTGGCAGTCATCAGGGGGCCGATCCTAACGGCCCGCCCCGGCCCCTCTCACCGTGGATCTCCACGGTCCACGACGCCCCGGCCACCGGGCGGCGGGGTCCGGAACGGACCGGTCCCACCGGGCGGCGGGGTCCGGGACCGCGGGGCTTGCGGGCCTGCGGGCCTGCGGGCCTGCGGGCCTGCGGGCCTGCGGCAGGAGACCGGCGGCCCGGTCAGCGGGCCCGCCGGTGGGTGACCGGTTCCGCCAGGGCGCTCCCCGGCGTCCGGGCCACGGCGAACGACCCCTCCCTGACGTCCCCGGCCTCCGGCGGGATCCGGTGGCGGCCGGTCCGCGGGGCTCCGCCGAGCAGGGAGTTCAGGGCACGGCGGTACTCGGGGCCGCGGAAGCGGAACGGCCCCGTGCCGTGGTAGCCGTTGCGTTCCAGGTCGGCACGCTCTCCGGTCTGCCAGGCGAAGTCCCGCCAGACGTAGTCGTCGCCGTCCCTCTCGACGAGCGCGGTGACGGCACCGCATTCGACGCTCTCGCACTCGGGACAGCCGTAGATGACGTACCTGCCCCCGTCGAGCGGGGCGGCGGCCTCCAGGAGAAGGCCGCGCACCTGCGCGGCGAAGATCGCGGGCGGCACGTCGGAGGCGAGCGGGGACACCGCGTCGAGGCCGGAGAGCCGAAGCAGCAGCGGGCGCCCGTCGACGACGAAGTCGACGAAGCCCCGGCGTGGGTGGCGGTCACCGTCAGTGAGGGCCCCACCGGCACGCATCGCCGGTGCCAGGCCGAAGGTGGCGTACTCGGAGGGCATGCCGTGAGTATCTCAGGACGGAGAGTGACGAAGCCACGGCACGACGTGTTCCGCTAACGTCCCCGCATGGAGAAGCCCGGGAGCGTTGATGTGATCGTGGTCGGCGGCGGGGTCGTCGGCCTGACGACGGCCGTGGTACTGGCCGAGACCGGCAGGCGGGTCCGGGTGTGGGCGCGGGAGCCCGCCGAGCGGACCACCTCGGCCGTTGCGGGGGCGCTGTGGTGGCCGTACCGCATCGCGCCCGAGGCGTCGGCCCGCGAGTGGGCGCTCGTGTCCCTCGGCGTGTACGAGGAACTGGCGGCGCGGCCCGAGGCGAGTGGCGTACGCCTGGTCGAGGGGGTCATGGGCGAGACGCGGCTGGACGGACTCGGGTCGTGGGCGGCCCGGGTGCCCGGACTGCGCGCGGCGACGGCCGAGGAGTACCCGGGGACCGCGCTGCGGGCGCGGCTGCCGCTGATCGACATGCCGGTGCACCTGCGCCATCTGCGGGAGCGGTTCCTGCGGGCGGGCGGGAGGGTCGAGGAACGCACGGTGACGGACCTCGCGGAGCCGGACGCGCCGGTCGTCGTGAACTGCGCGGGCCTCGGTGCCCGAGATCTCGTACCGGATCCGGCCGTACGTCCCGTGCGCGGGCAGCTCGTGATCGTCGAGAACCCCGGGATCCGTGAGTGGCTCGTCTCGACGGACCCGGCGGCCGGGACGACGACGTACGTCTTCCCGCACCCGGACCGGGTGGTCCTCGGCGGCACCACGGACGACGACGACTGGTCGCGGGTTCCCGATCCGGAGACGGCGGCGCGGATCGTCGAGCGGTGCGCGGCACTGCGCCCCGAGGTCGCCGGAGCCCGGGTGCTCGGTCACCGGGTGGGACTGCGGCCGGTGCGCGAGACGGTCCGGCTGGAACGCGAGGTCCGGCCGGACGGACGGCTGCTGGTGCACAACTACGGACACGGGGGCGCCGGGGTCACCGTGGCGTGGGGATGCGCGCGGGAGGCGGCCGGACTGGTCGGTCCGGCCGCCTCCGCCTGAACTCCGTCCGCGACGGTTCGCGTCGAAGGCCCGGAGGGTCAGCGGGTCAGCGGGTCAGCGGGTCTCCCCCGGGACCCGGAACGCGGCGCCGGGCGCGCGCACGCCGTCGAGGACGGACGTGGCCGGGGCCGCCGTGGAGCCCGCCGTCGCCCGCTCGAACGCCTTCGCGCCGCCCACCAGGGGCACCCGCGCCGAGGTGCGGGACAGGTCGAGGGTCAGGGTGGGGGTGTCGACGGGAGGGTCGATGAGGTCCTTGTCGGTGCCCGCGACGATCAGCGCGAGCCGGTGTCCCTTCGGCACCACGTGGTCCGTGGCCGCCAGGTCCAGCGTGATCGTGTACACCTTCCCCGGGGTGAGCGCGACGCCCTTGCCCGAGGCGTGGTGACCGAGGTCGGCCCAGCCGCGGCTGACGACCGTGGAGCCGACGTCGGTCCTCGCCGCCTCGGTCACCTTGTAGCAGGAACTGTCGCCGGCCGTGCTCGCGCCCCAGCAGGTGCGGTCGGTGAGGGTGGTGATGCCCTCGCCCGGTCCCGCGTAGTCGCGGACGGTGTCCGGGCCGAGGTCGACGAGCACCGCCGAGAGACGGGCCGTCGGGGTGGTCGGCGTGACGGTGACCGTCACCTTCGAGGAGCCGGAGAGCCGCAGGTCGCGGGTGAGCGGCACGGTGGCGAAGCCGGCCTTGTCGGGGGTGGACCGGTCGATGTCCGCGGCCCAGTCGGTCTCGCCGCGTCCCGGGTCGTCGGTGAAGGTCTCGGTCCCGGACCGGCGGGCGAGCCCGAGGGTGCCGACTCCCCGCTGCGCGCCCCCGCCCGGACGCAGGGTCGTGGCGCCCGTGGTGCGGGGCGGCCAGACGGCGGAGGTGGTCCACCGGTCGGGGTGGCGTTCGACGTCGGCCATGGGCTCGCGGTCGATGCCGTTGTCGTAGCCGAGGAGTTCGTGGTCGAACCAGCGGTGCAGGGTCTCGACCCAGGCGGCGCGACGGAAGTCGAAGGGGTCGACGTGGCCGGTCTGGGAGAGCCAGATCTTGCGCTCGACGCCGTTCCTGGCGAGGGCGTCCCACCACTGGCCGAAGTTCTTGGCGCGCACGTTGAGGTCCTGCATGCCGTGCACGAGGAAGACGCTGGCCCTCACCTTCGCGGCGTCCTTGACGTAGTCGCGCTCGGTCCACAGCGACGTCCAGTCGCCGGTGCGCGGCGCGCCGTCGACCAGCTTCCGCTGCACCGCCGCGCACTTGGCGCGGGCGTCGGGGCTGTCGACGTAGTCGGACAGCCAGTCGGGTCCCGAGTCGTAGAGCGGGGCGCCCTCGGCGAAGTAGTAGTCGTACCAGGAGGAGATGGCACTGATCGGCACGACGGTCCTCAGGCCCTCGACGCCGGTGGCGGCGACACCGTTGGCGATGGTGCCGTCCCAGCTCTTGCCGATCATGCCGGTCCTGCCGTCGGTCCAGGTGGTGGCCCTGGCCGTGGTGGTGCCGGTGCGGGTGGTGTAGCCCCGGGCGCGGCCGTTCAGCCAGTCGATCACCGCCTTGGCCGACCGGATGTCCGAGCGGCCGCCGACGTCGACGCAGCCGTCGGAGCGGTTGGTGCCGGCGAGGTCGACTCCGACGAAGGCGTAGCCGCGCGGCACGAAGTAGTTGTCGTAGAACAGCGGCATCCGGACGACGTGGCCGTCGGCGTCGTACGTCTTCTTCTGGCTCTCGTTGCCGCGCCCGCAGCAGGAGTAGTACGGGCTGGCGTCCATGATGACGGGGATCCTGCGTCCCTGGCGGGCGGGTTCACGCGGCCGGACGATGTCGACGGCCACGCGGTCGTGCTTCCCGTCGTCGTCGCCGTCGAGCCCGGTGTCCACCCAGACGGACTCGCGGATCGCGTTCTCGTACGAGTAGACCGGGGTGCTCTCCCTCGGGGCGCCGTGTGCGGCGGCCGGGACGAGGAAGGCGGCCATCAGGGCGGCGACGGCCGCCGTCGCGAGCGGTCTCCAGGTCATGAAGCGCGTGCGGCGCACTGATAAAGGCATGCGCGGAACGTACCCCGGCCGACTCCCGTGCGACAGAGGGTCTCTGACGGGCCCTCGGGACGGGACGGCTCATGTCGGCCGAATGGCGATCGTGTGACAGGGGTGGCCGTGGACATGACCGGGAGCACAGGGGCTGAATAGGCTCCGAACCGACTTCACGCCCCCACGACTTGGAGCTCGACGTGCACCGCAGACTCATCGTCCCGGGCGCCCTCGCCGCCTCCCTGCTGCTGGCGATCCCGGCCTCGGCGGCGAGCTACGCCCCGGGAGCACCGGGCATCGGCGATCCCTACTACCCGGCCTACGGCAACGGCGGATACGACGTCTCGCACTACGACCTGAGGCTCACGTACCAGCCGACGACGGACGAACTGGAGGGCACGGCCACCCTCCTGGCGACCACCACGCAGGACCTGTCCCGGTTCGATCTGGACTTCCTGCTCGATGTGAGCGAGGTCCGGGTCAACGGCGCGAAGGCGTCGTTCGCCAGGTCGGGCGAGCACGAGCTGGAGATCACGCCGGCGAAGCCGCTCGCCAAGGGGACGTCGGCCACCGTCGTCGTCCGCTACAGCGGAGTGCCGTCCACGAAGAGCGCGTACGGCTTCTCGACCTGGCACCGCACCCCGGACGGGGCGGTCGCGGCGGACGAGCCCGAGTCGGCGTGGTGGTGGTACCCGAGCAACGACCACCCGCTCGACAAGGCGACCTACGACGTGTCGGTGGCCGTCCCCGACGGTACCCAGGCGATCTCCAACGGCACCCTCCAGTCGACGAGTTCACGGCTCGGCTGGACCCGCTGGAACTGGCGGTCGAACAAGCCGCAGGCCACGTATCTGACGACGCTCGCGGTCGGGAAGTTCGACATCACGACCGGAACGTCCGACGGCGGCGTCCCGGTCGTCAACGCCTACAGCAAGGACCTCGGTGACAACGACGGGGCCGCGCGCGCCAGTGTCGAGCGCACGGGAGAGCTGGTCGACTGGCTGAGCGGCTACTTCGGGCCGTATCCCTTCAGCTCCGTCGGCGGCTACGTGCCCAACACGACCACCGGGTACGCGCTGGAGACCCAGACCCGGGTGTACTACAGCCCTCGGCAGTTCGCGAACGGCTCCAACACCTCCGTCGTCGTGCACGAGCTGGCGCACCAGTGGTTCGGCGACGACGTGTCGCTCAAGGGCTGGAAGGACATCTGGATCAACGAGGGCTTCGCCCGGTACGCGCAGTGGCTCTGGTCGGAGCACGAGGGCGAGGGCACGGCGCAGGAGCTCGCGGACTACGTGTACGCCTCGCACCCGGCGGACGACGCCTTCTGGACGGTCGCGCCCGGCGACCCGGGGCCCGACGACCAGTTCGACATCGCGGTCTACGACCGGGGCGCGCTGGCGGTGCAGGCGCTGCGCGACAAGATCGGGGACGACGCCTTCTTCGCCGTCCTGAAGGGGTGGCCGAAGGAGCACGCGTACGGGAACGCGTCGGTCGACGACTTCCGGAAGTACGCCGAGCGGGTGTCGGGCACGTCGCTCGCCTCCTTCTTCGGCACCTGGCTGTTCCAGCCCTCGAAGCCGGCGGCGCCCGCGGCGCGGAACGCGGGGCTCGCCCCCGCTCAGGCCGCGAAGGGTGCCGTCGCCCGGCCGAAGTCCTGGAAGAAGATCGCCGCCACGGACTCGGTCCACTCCCGCTGAGACCCGGAACCGCCCGCCCCGGCCGGGGCGGGCGGTTCCGTCCGCCGTCGCCCGGCGCCTCGGATCCACACCGCTGCGCGAGGACACGGTCCTCGACCGTCCCTGCACCATCCACGTCCTGGCCCGGGGCGGCTTCCTAAGGTTCGCTCCAGGAGGGCGCGGGTCAGGGACGCCGCTCCGGGGACAGCGAGAGGTAGAGACGGGTGCCCTGCGGCCGGTAGCCGACGCGCTCGTAGACGCGGCGGGAACCCTCGCCGGAGTACTCCAGCCACACCGAGCCGGTTCCCCGGGCGAACATCGATGCAGTGAGCGCGGCTGTCACCGCTGCGGCGACGCCCCGACCGCGGTGAGCCGGGCGGGTGCCGACACCGGCCAGTTCGGCGGTGTCCTCGGCCGGCGGGGAGCAGGTCGCTCCACCGGCGCAGACGCCCTGCTGGTCGCGGACGAAGCGCACCGCCCCACCACCCTGCTGGGTGCGCCGCAGCCGGGCGGCACCCTGCGCGGAGGGGGCGAAGACGCCGCCGAACGCCTCGGCTAGCGCGGCGTCGAGGGCGGCGTACTCCTCGTCGGTGGCGGGGGTCTCCACACGCGGCGCGTCGGCGGAGCGAGGGGGTGTCAGCGTGCCCGGGGTGCAGACGAGGTACTCGTGCACCGCCTCGGTGCCGAAGCCCGCGGCCCGCAGCTCCGGCGCCACGCCGGGCGCGGCCTCCGGCGCGAATTCCAGTCGCGGCAGCCGGCCGCGCTCCCGGAAGGCCCCGATCAGGGCCGCCACGTCCCGCCCGGTCGGCTCGGCGCCGGGTAGCGGGGTCGCGTAGTTCAGGTACGGGCTGTCGGTGCCGGGGTCGAAGCCCGCGACGAAGCCGCCGATCTCGATGGCTTCGGGACGGCGACGGAGGTTGGCGACGGCAAAACTCTGGACCTGGATGTCCATGGTGGTGTTGACCTCACGAAGTCTCAGGTGAGCCCGAGATGGATTCGGGCAAAGGAGAGTGGCGGTACGTCAGGCACCGCGTCGTGGGGCCGCCGTTCGGGACGGGCCTGGCGGGTGAAGACCGCTGAGGAGCGGGCCGCTCACCGCCGACGGCGGCCGCTGGGGGACGCCGAGATCATGGGCTGTCGTTCCTCACCGTGAGTGGGTCCGCGAAGTGCAGGACACGGTCATGCTTCCACGTCCGGTCGGGACGGGCAATCGGCTTTCTCCGTGGTTCCGGCCGGGTGACAAGAGGTCGTCCTTGGCCGCGGTGGGGCGGTTCGGCCGGCGGCGTGGCGAAGGGTGGGCGTCCCGAGGCTCACGGTGGAGGCTCAGCGGACGGCCCTGGCTTCCGACTCGGCCACCTGGTCGAGGAGTTCCGCGCGGCCGATGGCGTCGGCGCGGGTCGCGGGGACCGTGCAGGCGTAGGCGCCGGCCACCGCGCCGAACAGGGCGCAGCGCTCGACGGGTTCACCGGTCAGACGGCCGTAGAGGAAGCCCGCGGCGAAGGAGTCCCCGGCGCCGTTCGAGTCGACGACCGGTGTCCGGGGCGGGACCGCGGGGACGTGGGTCACCTCGCCGTCGGCCAGCAGGTACGCGCCCTCGGCACCGGCGGTGGCGACGACCACCTCGGCCCGGCCGTTCTCCATGATCTTCCGCATGGTGCGCTCGGGGGCGGCGAGGGCGGTGGTGGAGACGAACACGACGTCCGCGGTGTAGGCGAACGGCTCGTGGTACGGGTTCTCGCCGTCCCAGTTGTGCAGGTCGGTCGAGATGGTCACCCCGGCCTCCCGAAGGACCGGCAGGGCGAAGGCGCAGGGGTGGGTGATGGACACGTGGGCGTGCCGGCTGGACGCGGCCAGGTCCCGCACCGTGTTCTCGGGCAGCCGGTCCCCTTCGCCCGCCCGGCTGTCGTCGTACAGCGACAGCCTGCGCCCGTCGGGGCCGACGAGATTGACCGCGCGCTTGGTGCCCGCGGGCTGGGGGACCTCGGTGAGCGCCATGCCTCGCTCACGGTGCAGGGCTCGCACGAGGTCGCCCTCGGGGTCGTCGCCGAGCATGTCGAGGTGGTGGGTGCGCAGGCCGAGGCCGTGCAGGCCCAGGGCGACGAAGTCACCGGTCTGCCCGGCGCGGGTCTCGATGCCCGGACGGATCATGTAGCTGTCGGCGTAGGGCAACGGCAGTTCGGGGACGTGGACGATGGTGTCCACACCCGCACCGCCCAGGACGAGGACGTCGATGTCGCGGCTCATGACTCTCCCTCTCGGACGCGAGCAGCGAGTCAACCAGTCCCCTGACGATCACCGCAAGGAGTTGCAGAAACTTGCGCAAATCATGTCGGTCGCCGTCCTGGAACCTTCGCGCCGGTCAGCCTCCGTGGTCGTACACGGTCACCGACAGGCCTCGGCGCACGAGCCGCTCGGTGACCAGGGGCTCCACGCGTGACCAGGTGCCACCGGCCAGACCGCAGCCGATGCGCGGCATGTGCACGGAGGCGCCGAGTTCGACGGCCTTGTCGGCCAGCGGTCCGAGGGCCGCGTCGATGGCCTCGTAGCGGACGGGCACGCCCTTGCTGCCGGTGCGTATCCCCCGCTGGCCCACCAGGTTCGCCACCCACACGTACGGCTCGACCTGGACGAACTGGGCCGCGCCCAGAGCGAAGTCGTTGCCCGCGCGGCCGCGGTGCCAGGCGCGGTACGCGGCCTCGGGTTCCGGCCAGCGACGGGAGAGCGCCAGCACGAAGCCCTTGCCCCAGCCTCCGATGTCGTTGCACACATGGGCGATCACCTTGACCCCCTTGACCGAGGGAACGGTGGCATCGCCGCGGACGTACTTGATCTCCGGCATGCCACCACCGTAGGGGCCGCCACTGACAACGGCGCCGCCCCGGCGGCGGACGAGAACTTTCACAACACTGGTGGGACAGCAATACTGTTGCACCGCGCCGTCAGTGGTCACCAGGGCGGGCGCCGCACGACGCGAGAGGCGAGGACCTGCCATGACGACGGACACCGGGGAGCCGGCACTCACGGTCGACGAACTGGCCGCGCGGGCGGGGATCACGGTCCGTACCGTCCGCTTCTACAGTGCCAGGGGGCTGCTGCCGCCGCCCGTGATCGGCCCCCGTCGGGTGGGCCACTACAGCCAGGAGCACCTGGCCCGGCTCGCACTCATCGAGGAGTTGCAGCACCAGGGCATGACGCTGGCCGCGATCGAGCGGCATCTGACGCAGCTGCCGCCCGACCTGAGCGCGCGCGATCTCGCCATCCACCGTGCCGTGGTGGCCTCCTGGGCTCCCGACGCGACGGAGGAGGTGACCCGGGAGGAGCTGGAACGCCGGGCCGGGCGGTCCCTCGGGGACGCGGACCTGGAGCGGCTCGCCGCGATGAGCGTCATCGAGGGGACGGGGGACCCCGTCCGGCTGGACCCCGGGCTGCTGAAGCTCGGCCTGGAGCTCCTGGACGTGCCGATCGCGGACGAGTCGCTCCTCGCCGCGCGGACCGTCCTGCTGGAGCACGCGCGCGCGGCGGCCCGCGAGCTGTCCGGCCTGTTCCGCGACGCCGTGGGCGAGCAGGATTCCGTGGCGGCCGTGAAGTCGCTGTCGGCGCACATGCAGCCGCTGGTGGTGCAGGCGCTGCTGACCGCGTTCCAGCGCTCGCTGAAGGACGAGCTGCGGGAGTGGCTCAAGGAGTCCTGACGCCGGGACGCCCCCTTGAAGGGGCGCCCCGGCGCGGACGGGCACGGGTGCGCAAGGCCCCGGTGCACAGGAGCCCGGACGCGCCGGGGCACGGACACGCGCCGCACGGATGCGCCGGGGCACGGGTGCGCCCCGGCGCGGACGGCTCGGGTCAGGACGCGTCGGTGAACCGCTCGCCCTTCTCCGCCTTCTCCACGAGCAGCGCCGGCGGCAGGAACCGGTCGCCGTAGCGCTCGGCGAGCTCCCGGGCGCGGGCGACGAAGCCGGCGAGGCCGCCGTCGTAGCCGTTGACGTACTGAAGGACACCGCCGGTCCAGCCCGGGAAGCCGATGCCGAGGATGGAGCCGATGTTGGCGTCGGCCACCGAGGTCAGGACGCCTTCCTCCAGGAGCCGGACGGTGTCCAGCGCCTCGGAGAAGAGCATGCGCTCCTGCATGTCCTCGAACGGGATCTCGTGCCCCGGCTTGGTGAAGTGCTCGCGCAGCCCGGGCCACAGGAGACCGCGCCCGCCGTCCTCGCCGTACTCGTAGAAGCCCGCTCCCCCGCTGCGTCCGGGGCGCTCGAACTCGTCGACCATGCGGTCGATGACGGCCTCGGCCGGGTGCGTCTCCCAGGTGCCGCCCGCCTCCTCCACGGCCTGCTTCGACTCCTTGCGGATCTTGCGCGGCAGGGTGAGGGTCAGCTCGTCCATGAGGGAGAGGACCTTCGCCGGGTAGCCGGCCTGGGCGGCGGCCTGCTCGACGGAGGCGGGCTCGATGCCCTCGCCGACCATCGCCACGCCCTCGTTGATGAAGTGGCCGATGACCCGGGAGGTGAAGAAACCGCGCGAGTCGTTGACGACGATCGGGGTCTTCCTGATCTGGCGGACCAGGTCGAAGGCACGGGCCAGGGCCTCGTCACCGGTGCGCTCGCCCTTGATGATCTCCACGAGCGGCATCTTGTCCACGGGCGAGAAGAAGTGCAGCCCGATGAAGTCCTCCTGCCGCTCGACGCCCTCGGCGAGGGCGGTGATGGGCAGGGTGGAGGTGTTGGAGCAGAGCAGCGCGTCGGGCTCGACGATGTTCTGGATCTCCTGGAACACCTTGTGCTTGAGCGAGGTGTCCTCGAAGACCGCCTCGATGACGGCGTCGCAGCCCGCGAGGTCGTTCGGGTCGGCGGTGGGCGTGATCCGGGCGAGGAGCGCGTCCGCCTTCTCCTGGGTCGTACGGCCCCGGGCGACCGCCTTGGCGCAGAGCTTCTCGGAGTACGCCTTGCCCTTGTCCGCCGCGGCGGCCGAGACGTCCTTGAGGACGACCTCGATGCCCGCGAGGGCGCACGAATAAGCAATGCCCGCGCCCATCATGCCCGCGCCGAGGACGGCGACCTTGCGGACCGGGCGCGGCTCGATGCCCTGGGGCCGGTTGGCGCCGGAGTTGACGGCCTGGAGGTCGAAGAAGAACGCCTGGATCATGTTCTTCGAGGTCTGGCCGGCGGCCAGCTCGACGAAGTAGCGGGCCTCGATGACCTGGGCCGTCTCGAAGTCGACCTGGGAGCCCTCGACGGCGGCCGCGAGGATGTTGCGCGGGGCCGGGTAGGGGGCGCCGTTGGTCTGCTTGCGCAGGTTGGCCGGGAAGGCGGGCAGGTTGGCGGCGAACTTCGGGTTCGACGGGGTGCCGCCGGGAATGCGGTAGCCGGGCTTGTCCCAGGGCTGCTGCGACTCGGGGTTGGCGTCGATGAACGCGCGGGCCTTGGCGAGCAGTTCCTCGGGGGTGGCGGCCACCTCGTGGACCAGGCCGTTGTCCCGGGCGCGCGTCGCGTTGTACTGCGTGCCCTGGAGGAGGACCTTCAGCAGCGCGTCGGCGATGCCGAGCAGACGCACGGTGCGGACGACTCCGCCGCCGCCGGGGAGCAGGCCGAGGGTGACCTCGGGGCAGCCGATCTTGGTGCCGGAGGTGTCGAGGGCGACCCGGTGGTGGCAGGCGAGGGCGAGCTCGAAGCCGCCGCCCAGGGCCGCGCCGTTGATCGCGGCGACGACCGGCTTGCCCAGGGTCTCGATGCGGCGCAGGTTCCGCTTGATGGCGAGGCCGCCGTCGAAGAGGTCCTGGGCGGTCTCGGGGGTGACCCGGATGAGGTCGCGCAGGTCGCCGCCCGCGAAGAAGGTCTTCTTGGCGGAGGTGAAGATGACGCCCCGGATCGAGTCCTTCTCGGCCTCGAGCCGGTCGGTGACCGCGGCGAGGGAGGCGCGGAACGCCGCGTTCATGGTGTTGGCGGACTGGTTGGGGTCGTCGAGGACGAGGGTGACGACGCCGGTCTCGTCCTGTTCCCAGCGGATGGTGGTGGGCTCAGTGCTCATCAGGGAATGCTCCGTAGATCCTTGATCCGTTGGGAAGGTCAGACACGCTCGACGATCGTGGCGATGCCCATGCCGCCACCCACGCACAGGGTGGCGAGGCCGTACCGCTTGTCCTGGCGCTCCAGCTCGTCGACGAGGGTGCCGAGGATCATCGCGCCGGTGGCGCCGAGGGGGTGGCCCAGCGCGATCGCGCCGCCGTTGACGTTGACCTTGTCCAGCGACAGGCCCATGTCCTTCACGAAGCGCAGGACGACGGCCGCGAAGGCCTCGTTGATCTCGACGAGGTCGATGTCGTCGATGGTCAGGCCGGCCTTGGCGAGCGCCTTGCGGGCCGCGGGGGCGGGACCGGTGAGCATGATGGTCGGCTCGGAGCCGGACACGGCGGCGGAGACGATCCGGGCGCGCGGGGTCAGGCCGTAGCGCTCGCCGACCTCCTTGGAGCCGATGGCGACCAGCGAGGCGCCGTCCACGATGCCGGAGGAGTTGCCCGCGTGGTGGACGTGGTCGATCTTCTCGACCCAGTGGTACTTCTGGAGCGCGACCGCGTCGAAGCCGCCGAGCTCGCCGATGTCCGCGAAGGACGGCTTCAGCTTCGCCAGCGAGTCCGCGGTGGTGCCGGGGCGCAGGAACTCGTCGTGGTCGAGGACCGTCAGACCGCTGCGGTCCTTGACCGGGACCACGGAACGGTCGAAGCGGCCGTCCTTGACGGCGTTGGCCGCGCGCTCCTGGGAGAGGGCCGCGTACTCGTCGACGTCGCGGCGGGAGAAGCCCTCGATGGTGGCGATCAGGTCGGCGCCGATGCCCTGCGGCACGAAGTTGGTGGCCAGGTTGGTCATCGGGTCGGCGAACCAGGCGCCGCCGTCCGAGGCCATGGGCACACGGGACATCGACTCGACGCCGCCCGCGAGGACGAGGTCCTCCCAGCCCGAACGGACCTTCATCGCGGCCATGTTGACCGCTTCGAGGCCCGAGGCGCAGAAGCGGTTCTCCTGGACGCCGGCCACCGTGTCGGGCAGTCCGGCGGCGATGGCCGCGATCCGGGCGATGTCGGAGCCCTGGTCACCGACCGGGCCGACGACACCGAGCACGATGTCGTCGACGGCGGCCGGGTCGAGGCCCGGGAAGCGCCGCTGCACCTCGTGGATGAGCCCGACCACCAGGTCGATGGGCTTGGTCCCGTGCAGGGAGCCGTTCTGCTTGCCGCGACCGCGCGGGGTGCGGATCGCGTCGTACACGTACGCTTCGGTGCTCACTGGTAAGCCTTTCGATGAGGGTTCAGCCGAGCAGGGAGCGGCCGATGATCTCTTTCATGATCTCGGTCGTCCCGCCGTAGATGGTCTGGATGCGGCCGTCGGTGAAGGCCCGTGCGACCCGGTACTCCGTCATGTAGCCGTAGCCGCCGTGCAGTTGGAGGCAACGGTCGGCGACCCGCTTCTGCAGCTCGGTCGCCCACCACTTCGCCATCGAGGCGTGCACCGCGTCGAGTTGGCCGTCCGAGTGGTCGACGATGCAGCGGTCGAGGAAGGTGCGGGTGACCGCGCACTCGGTGGCCATCTCCGCTATCTCGAAGCGGATGTGCTGGAGCTTGGCGAGCGGCCGTCCGAACGCCTCGCGCTCCTTCACGTACTGCGTGGTGATCTCCAGCAGGTGTTCGGCCCCGGCGATGGCGGCGACGGCGATGCCCATGCGCTCCTGCGCGAGGTTGGTCATCAGGTGGACGAAGGCGCCGTTGAGCCGGCCGAGCAGGTTCTCCTTGGGGACGCGGACGTCGTTGAAGAACAACTCGGCGGTGTCCTGCGACTTCTGGCCGATCTTGTCGAGGTTGCGGCCGCGCTCGAAGCCCTCCGTTCCCCGCTCCACGACGAGCAGCGACAGCCCGTGCGCGCCGCCCTCGGGGGTGGTTCTGGCGACCACGATCACCAGGTCGGCGAGGATGCCGTTGGAGATGAAGGTCTTGGAGCCGTTGAGCAGGAAGTGGTCGCCCTTGTCCTCGGCGTGCGTCTTGATGCCCTGGAGGTCGGAACCGGCGCCGGGTTCGGTCATCGCGATCGCCGTGATGATCGAGCCGTCGCAGAAACCGGGCAGCCAGCGCCGCTTCTGCTCCTCGGTGGCGAGGTCCGTCAGATACGGGCCGATGATGTCGTTGTGCAGCCCGAGGGCCAGGCCCGCCGCTCCCGCGCGCGTGAACTCCTCGGCGAGCACCGCGCTGTAGCGGAAGTCGGCGTTCCCGCCGCCTCCGTACTCCTCGGGCACGGCGAGGCCGAGGAGGCCCTGCCTGCCGGCCGCGCGCCAGGCGTCCCGGGAGACGATGCCGTCCTTCTCCCACTGCTCGTAGTGGGGCAGCACCTCCTTGGCGAGGAACGTGCGCACGGTCTCGCGGAACGCGTCGTGCTCGGCGGTGAAGATCTGCCGCTTCATGCGGGGAACGCCTTCCTGGAGGGGGTACGGAGGCCCTCGTGGAGGGCGGTGCGGGGGCTTCTGCGGGTACGGGCGGGTGCCGGGTCCGCGCCGGGGACGAACGGCCGGTGGGGTTCCATCAGCCGTCGCCCTTCGTCAGCCGGGGCACGTCCCAGTCGCGGGCCACGTCCGCGGTGTCGGCGCCCGGCAGGGCGGGGCCGCCGCGGACCGCGGTGGGGGTGGCGGAGAAGCGCGGCGCGGGGGCGGGCTGGGTGACGCCGCCGTGGTCGACGAAGGTGCCCCGGGCGGCGAGGTGCGGGTGCCCGGGCGCCTCGCGCAGGGACAGGACCGGCGCCACGCAGGCGTCGGTGCCCTCGAAGACGGCGGTCCACTCGTCCCTCGTACGGGTCCTGAAGCGGTCGGCGACCGCCCCGCGCAGTTCCTCCCAGCGCGCCGGGTCCTTGTGGGCGGGGCCGAGTCCGGGGATGCCGAGCAGTTCGGTGAACTCGTCGTAGAACCGCTGTTCCAGGGGGCCCACGGCCATGTACAGCCCGTCGGCGGTCTCGTAGGTCCCGTAGTACGGGCAGCCGCCGTCGAGGAGGTTGGCGGCGCGCCGGTCCTGCCAGCCGCCCGCGGCGATCATGCCGTGGATCATCGTCGAGAGGTGCGCGGTGCCGTCGACGATGGCCGCGTCCACGACCTGTCCGGCGCCGGTCGCGCGCGCGTGGTTCAGGGCGGCGAGGACGCCGACGACGAGGTAGAGCGAGCCGCCCGCGTAGTCGCCGAGGAGGTTCGCGGGGACCGCCGGCGGCCTGCCCGGCTCGCCGATCATCCCGAGGGCTCCGGTGATCGCGATGTAGGCGACGTCGTGACCGGCGCGGTGGGCGAGCGGGCCTTCCTGGCCCCACCCGGTCATCCTGCCGTAGACGAGCCGCGGGTTGCGGGCTCGGCAGTCCTCGGGGCCCACGCCGAGGCGCTCGGCCACGCCGGGCCGGTAGCCCTCGATCAGGATGTCGGCCCGTTCGGCCAGGTCGAGGACGCGGGACGCGCCGTCCTCGGCCTTGAGGTCGACGATCACGGACCGCTTGTTGCGGTTGACGATGTCGTGGGCCGGGTCGACCCCGATCCCGGCGCCGCCGGGCCGGTCCACCCGGACCACGTCCGCTCCGAGGTCGGCGAGCAGCATGGCGGCGAACGGGCCGGGCCCGATGCCCGCCAGCTCGACCACGCGCACCCCGGCGAGGGGACCGTGCCCCGGCGTTCCTGCCGCTGTCATCAAGCCCCCAGCACTGTGACACCACTGATGTGACATCAGTGATGTTAAGAACGTGTTCCACTCCGGGCAAGCCCCTGACGAGCAAGCGCTTAGTTAAATTCCGGGATCGGGGACGGTTCCGCAAGTGGCGTCGCCCCGGGACCGCGACCGCGATCGGCCCGGATCACCGTCGGCCCGGCCCCGCGTCCGGCGCGGGCCCGGCACGGGCCCGGCCCCGCGATCAGCCTCGGGGGGCTATGCCGCGACGGCTCCCCCCGCCCAGGGGGGACTCCCGGGGGGACTCCCGCGGGGCACCGGGCCGGCCGTGCGTGGATCCACGCACCTTCTGCCACTTTTTCAGCGCGTTTTCCGACACGGTCACGGCTGCCTCCGGCCTGTTCGTGCGACCTCGTCGTCCGACTGTTCCCACCTCACGCTAGCCTCAGCCACCGACAACGGCGCTTCGCGCACGACGTGGCGCGGGACCGCACGTTCGAGCGCAGCCCACAGTGGTGGAGGGTGTCATGAGCAGGCTTATCGAGCCGGACCGCGCGTACGACATCGTGCTCTTCGGAGCCACGGGATTCGTCGGGGAGCTCACCGCGGAGTATTTGGCCGCTCACGCTCCCGAGGGACTGCGGTGGGCGATCGCCGGGCGCAGCGTCGAGAGACTGGAGCGGCTGCGGGAACGGCTCGGCGGCGCGCCCGGCGTGCTGCGGGCCGATGTGACGGACCCGGACTCCGTGCGCGAGCTCGCAGGGCAGGCGCGGGTGGTGGCCTCGACCGTGGGGCCGTACATCACCTACGGGGAGGATCTGGTGGCCGCCTGCGCGGACGCCGGGACCGACTATCTGGACCTGACCGGTGAGCCCGAGTTCGTGGACCTGATGTACGTCCGGCACGACGCACGCGCGCGGGAGACGGGGGCGCGGCTCGTCCACGCCTGCGGCTTCGACTCCGTCCCGCACGACCTGGGCGCCTGGTTCACCGTCAAGCAGCTCCCGGAGGACGTGCCGCTGCGGGTGGAGGGATTCGTGCGCTCCCGGGCGATGTTCTCGGGCGGCACCTTCGCCTCCGCCCTCAACCAGTTCGCCCGCGGCCGGCACATGCTCGCCGCGGCGCGGGAGCGCAGGTACCACGAGCCGCGCCTGATGGGGCGGCGGGTGGAAGCCCCCCTCGGCGCGCCGCGGTTCGCCAAGGAGGTCGGGGCGTGGGCCCTGCCGCTGCCCACGATCGACGCCCAGGTGGTGCAGCGCTCGGCGCGGGCCCTGGCGCGGTATGGGCCGGACTTCCGCTACCGCCACTACGCGGCCGTCGAGCGGCTGCCCGTCGCCCTCGGCGGGGTCGCCGGGGTGAGCGTGCTCTTCGCCGCCGCCCAGCTGCCGCCCGCGCGCCGCTGGCTGTCCGACCGGATCAAGCCGGGCGAGGGGCCGAGCGCCGAACGCCGCGCGAAGAGCTGGTTCTCGGTGCGCTTCGTCGGCGAGGGCGGCGGCCGGCGCGTGTACACCGAGGTCTCGGGCGGCGACCCCGGCTACGGCGAGACCGCGAAGATGCTCGCGGAGTCCGCCCTGTCCCTGGCCCTCGACGAGCTGCCGAAGACGTCCGGACAGGTCACGCCCGTGGTGGCGATGGGCGACGCGCTCCTCGAGCGGCTCGGCGCGGCGGGGATCACCTTCCGGGTGGCGGCGGTGCGGTAGTCCTGCCGTCCGGGTCATGGAGCGGGGCGCGGGCCCCTGCGGTCAGGTGCCCGCCTCCCCGGCACCGACGCGACCGCGCGGCTCGGGCCGAGCCGCGCGGTCGGTGTTCCTCAGGTCGTCCAGGCGATGACCGTGTAGATCATTCCGCCGATCCAGGCGAGGCCGGCCGGGACGGCGAGGACCAGCGCGGTCGTCACCGCGCGGGCGCCCGGCCGCGCGGGTCCGGTGGAGGGGTTCGGTGCCTGGTGCGTCGTCATGCGGACCAGCCTGCCGGTCCCGGCAGGACCGTACATCCGTACGGGTACTCAGGAGCCGTACTCACGTGGGCGGTCGGACGAACGGCGTCAGGAGGTCGCCTGCCGCAGGGCCAGGCGGCACAGGGAGTCCGCCCGGCGGGTGGTCTCCGGCAGACGGTACTCCGGGGTGAGCGCGAGGGTGTGGGCACAGGCGTTGCCGAGGTCCACGCGGTGGCCGACGGAAACGAACACGGGCTTGATCCCGTCCTGGGTGCGCAGCGCGCGGCCCACCTCGTCGGTGCCCGCGAGCAGCGGCGATGCGCTGCCGCGCCGGACGCCGGGCTCCTCGTAGGAGAAGGTGAACGGGTTCTTGGCGACCCCGATCGTGGGGAGCCCGGTGAGGACGCCGAGGTGGCTGGCGAGGCCGAAACGGCGTGGGTGGGCGAGCCCGTACCCGTCGCAGACGACCAGGCCGGGCGGGCAGGGCAGGGCGTCGAGCGCGGCCATGACGGTCGGGATCTCGCGGAAGGCGAGCAGCCCGGGGACGTACGGGAAGGAGACCCGGCCGACGGCGGTGGCCTCCGCCACGACCTCGCGGGTCGCCGCGTCGAGGACGACGGCCGCCGCGACGACGACGTCGCGCTCGTCGTCGTACGCGACGTCGACACCGGTCACCCTGCCGGTGCCGGGCGGCGGGCCCGGCTCGTCGAGCACCACCCGTTCGCGCAACTCGTCCTGCACGGCGCGGGCCTGTTCCTCGGTGGCGGGCCAGCCCGCGGGAATCCTCACGGTCGTCATGGTGGGAACGAGCCTACGGGCCGCCACTCCCCCGGACCGACGCGGGGCGGTCCGCCCGCGGGGCTCCCGCCGGACACGCGGGCCGGGGCCGGAGGCGGGGTGAGGGGTTCCGGCGGCTCGACCGGGTTCCGGCGCGGGGGACTTGCGGGACCGCCGTCGCGGGACCGGGGCGGCGGGGCGGCCGGGGGTAGGCTCGCGATCATGTTCGTACTGGAGCTGTCCTACACCGCGCCGCTCGAAGCCGTCGACGCCGTCCTGGAGGCCCATGTCGCCTGGCTCGACGAGCAGTACGCGGCCGGGACCTTCCTCGCCTCGGGGCGCAAGAATCCCCGCGACGGAGGCGTGATCCTGGCCGTCGCGGACGACCGGGCGCGGATCGAGGAGATCGCCGCGGGCGACCCGTTCGTCACCGCGGGCGTGTGCGCGTACCGCGTCACCGAGTTCGTGGCGACGAAGACGGCCCCGGGCCTGGAGCGCTATCGCGAGACCCTCGGCTGAGGCCCGTCGCCGCCCCGGGCCCCGACCTGCCGCAGGACCCGCGGCCGGGGCCCGGCGGCCGACGCGGGGCGGCCCGCCGCCCCGCGTCCCGCGCGACCGGGCCGGTTCAGCGCTCCAGCCGGGCGATCCGGCCCTTCTCGCCGGAGGCCCAGCAACCCAGGTCCGGGGTGCAGTCCACGGTGTCGTACGAGCCGGTGTCGAGGGTGCGCCAGGTGCGGCCGCCGTCGGTGGTCAGGTCGGTGCCGGTGGGGCCGACCGCGAGGGCGGCGGTGCGGCTGCGCGGAAGCCAGGTGACGCCGGAGCGGTAGGCGGGCGGGGGCCGGTCGGCGGTGGTCCAGGTGCGGCCGCCGTCGGGGGAGACCGCCGCGGCCCGCGGTGAGGCCTGGTCGGCACGGTAGTCGCCGCCCACCGCGAGTCCGTGCGTACGGTCGCGGAAGGCGAGGGCGAAGACACCGCGCGCCGGATCGCCCGCGGGGACCGGCGTGCCGGTGGCGGTCCAGGTCAGTCCGCGGTCCGCGGAGTGCAGCACGCGCGCGGTCGCGCCGCCTCCCGTGGCCAGCCACACGTCGCGGGGCCCCGAACCGACCAGGCACTGGCCGCTCGCGGCGAAGCCCGCCTCGCCGTCCTCGGCGGCGGGCATCCCGTCGCCGGGCAGCACCTTCCAGGAACGGCCGCCGTCACTGGTCGACAGGATGCGGAACCTGCCGTCCACCGGGTCGCTCACCGCCAGACCGTGCCGCCGGTCGAGGAAGGTGAGGCAGTCGTAGAAGGCCTTGGCGTCGGTGTTGCGGAAGGACTCGGTCCAGGTGATGCCGCCGTCCTCGGTCCGGTAGACCCGGGACGCCTCCCCCTCGCCGATGGCCAGGACCACGGCACGCCGCGCGTCGAACGCCTCGATGTCACGGAACTCCAGGTCTCCGGCGCCGGGCGGCGAGACGTTCCGCCAGAGCGCGCCGCCGTCGGTGGTGCGCAGCACGGTGCCCTTCGAACCCGCCACCCACGCGGTGTCCCTGCTGACGGCCGACAGTCCACGGAAACGGGCGTCCGTGCCACTGTCCTTGAGTGCCCAGCGCGGGGTCGGCGTCTCGCCGTGTGCCGGTGCGGGCTCCGCCACCGCCGGCGCGGCCACCACGAGCGCCGCGGCGAGCGCGGCCGCCGCGGGTCCCACGCCGACCGTCCGGACCGTGCGTCTCGTCTTTCCCGAGCTCCTCATGGCGGGCGAAGCTAGTGCACTCCCCCGACGGCGTCCAGACGGCCTCCGTTCCCCCGTTGGTGTCCACATGTCGGTCGACTGCAACCCTCGGGGCCACCCGGGTGTCCTCCTCGGTGCCGGGTGAGCGCGGAACGGGGAGGGATCACCAGGATCGGAGAAAGTGGATCTTCCGGCGCATGACCTCGGTGACAGAGGTCACTCGGTCCAGAGGTGCACGCGCCGGGTCATTCTTCCGTCTCTTCAATTGACCGGTTTCATCCGTCCGGAGTCCGTTCAGCCGTCACAAGGGAGCAAGGCGTTGTCCACCGCCATCGAGCAGCCCGTAGAGGCCCGCCTCGTCGCCGCCGCGCCGCGGATGCCGAGCATCCCGGCCACGCTGCACTACGACCGGACCGACCCGTTCGCCGTCCGCATGACGTTTCCCGCCCCCGCCACGCTCGAGGGCGTCGAGGTCTGCTGGACCTTCGCCCGCGAACTGCTCGTGTCGGGGCTCGAGGACGCGGTGGGGCACGGCGACGTGCGGGTGCGGCCGTACGGATTCGACCGCACCGTGCTGGAGTTCCACGCCCCCGAGGGCACCGCCGTGGTCCACGTCCGCTCGGGCGAGGTGCGGAACTTCCTCCGGCAGACCACCGAGTTGGTGCCGGTCGGTCTGGAGCACCTCCAGGTGGACCTGGACCACGATCTGGCGGAACTCATGCGGGGCACCTGCTGAATCGGCGCGGGTGCCGTCAATCGGCGCGCGCCATCAGGGCGTTGAGACCCGCGTAGTCGAACCCGCCGGTCAGGGTCTCGTAGGTCCCCGTGTCCAGCAGCTCCCGCGCGGCACGCCGGACCAGGGCGTGCGCGGCGGACGCGACGCTCGAACCCGCGCTGATCCGGGCCACGCCGAGCTCGGCCAGTTCCTCGACGGAGGGCGCTCCGGGGCCCACCAGGATGTTCAGGGGTCCGTCGATGCCCTCGACGAGCGCCTTCACGGTCGCCGGATCGACCGTTCCGGGCACGAAGACGCCGTCGGCTCCCGCGGCCAGGAAGGCGGCGGCCCGCTCCAGGGTCTCCTCCACCCCGCCCGCGCCGCGCAGGAAGGTGTCGATGCGGGCGTTGACGAACAGCGGCACCTGAGCCGCGTCGGCGGCCGCGCGCGCCGCCGCGACGCGCTCCGCCTGCTCCTTCAGCGGACGCAGCGGCCCGGCGCCCTCCTCGTAGAGGGCGTCCTCGAGGTTCACGCCCACCGCGCCCGCCGCGAGCACCGCGCGGACGGTGTCCCCCACGCCCTCGGCGTCGGGCGCGTACCCGTTCTCGATGTCCGCGCTGACGGGCACCCGGACCACCGCGGTGATCCGCGCGACGGCCGCGAGCGCGTCGTCCCTGTCCAGCCGGTCCCCGTCCGCCGCGCCCAGGGCCCAGGCGAGTCCCGCGCTGGTCGTCGCCACCGCCGCGGCGCCGGCCTCCTCGACGACGCGGGCGGTCACCGCGTCCCAGGCGTTCACCAGGACGAGGGGCCGGCCCGGCATGTGCAGGGCGTGGAAGGCGAGGGCGGATGCGCGAAGTCGCTCGATGTCGGTCATGGGGACAACCCAAGCACGGCCGGCGCGACGGGAGCTGGCGGGAATCCGACACGTACGTGAAGGCGCGCCGCCGCCCCGGAGCCGCGTGCCCGCAGGCGCGCGCCCGGGGATCCGCGCTCCCAGGGGCGCGCCTGCGGCCGTGCCCGTCCGGTCCGCCGCGGCCGTCCCGTTCAGTTCACCGCGGCCGTCCCGCTCAGTTCGCCGTGGTCGTCCCGCTCAGTTCGCCGTGGTCGTCGCCGTGGTCGTGGCGGTGGCCGTCGCGGCCGCCACGGCCACCGCCGTGCGGACGTCCTGGACGACCTTCCTCAGCGCGGGCGCCGCCGCGCCGCCGCGTTCGGCGAGTTCGTCGATGCGGTCCTTGTGGAGCCTGCGTTCCCCGGGGGACGCGAAGGTACGGAGTTCGGCCGCGGCGGCCAGGGCGACGAGGGCCGCGTCACGGTCGCAGACGTCGGCGACGGGCACCGGCCCCTCCAGGACCTCGCGCGCGGACGCGCGCAGGGCCTCGACCGCGGGCACCCGGTCCAGCTCGTACTCGACGGACGGGAAGAGGCCGAGGACCCGCTTCTTCTCCGCCCGCAGGTATCCCTCGGCCGCGAGCTGGGCGCGTACCGCGTCCAGGGTGACCCGGGCCCGGCAGGTGACCCACGACCTCCACCCCCGGGGCCGCGACTCCGACACGAGTTCCAGCAGTCCGTCCAGCACGACGTCCCCCGTCCGGGAGTCGGGGTCGACGGGGGTGACGATGCCGTCGTCGTCGACGAGCAGCCCGCGCTGGGCCAGCTCGGTGAGGGCGCCGGCGCGCACCAGGTGGTGCAGGTGGGTGGACCCGGTGATCCTCCGTCTCGTGGTGTCCCACGCCAGGAGGTGGAGCCGGGCGGGCAACGAGAGCGAGCCGTTCGGCACGAGGTCTCCTCGGTTCGTCGGGGGGCGCGTTAATCCTTTGACAGCCCTCAGGACCGCCCCTACGGTGTATAGCGGTTCTGTTGCCGTCGATTGGAGAAGGACGTTGCTCGTCTGAGGTCTGAGACACCGCGTCACACCCGGCTGGTCCTGTCGGACCCGTGTGTGCGCAGCGTGCGACCTCGGCGTTCGAGCCGTCCTTGGGTGCGGAGCCTTCTTCTCGCTCTCCTCCGAACTGGATCGTCGTCGCCTCGCGGTGTCCCGTACGCGTACCCCCGACCGCATCCAGCATTCGTGAGGCCCTCATGTCAACGTCCCCCACCTCCATCACCTGCGCGTCCCTGTCCTTCGCCTGGCCGGACGGCACCGACGTCCTCGACGGTCTCCAGGTCTCCTTCGGACCCGGCATCACCGGACTCGTCGGCGCCAACGGGTCGGGCAAGTCGACCCTGTTGAAGCTGATCGCCGGAGAACTCACCCCGGCCGACGGCACCGTCCGGGTCGCGGGCGAGGTCGGTCACCTGCCGCAGAACGTCACGCTCGACACCGCGCTGCGGGTCGACGAGGCGCTCGGCATCCGCGCGGTCCGCGCCGCCCTGCACGCGATCGAGTCGGGTGACGTGGCCGAGGAGCACTTCGACGTCGTCGGCGACGACTGGGACGTCGAGGAGCGGGCCCGCGCGACCCTCGGCGAACTCGGTCTCGGCCACATCGACCTGGACCGCACGATCGGCGAGGTGTCCGGTGGCGAGTCGGTGCTGCTGCGGCTGGCCGCGCTCCTGCTGCGCCGGCCCGACGTGCTGCTGCTCGACGAACCCACCAACAACCTCGACCTGTACGCGCGGCGGCGGCTGTACGCGGCCGTACAGGCCTGGTCCGGGGTCATGGTCGTGGTCAGTCACGACCGCGAACTCCTCGACCTGGCCGACCAGATCGCCGATCTGCACTCCGGCGAGGTCACCTGGTACGGCGGGAACTTCTCCGCGTACGAGGAGGCGCTCGCCACCGAACAGGAGGCGGCGGAGCGCATGGTGCGCGTCGCCGAGTCCGACCTGAAGAAGCAGAAACGCGAACTGATCGACGCCCAGGTCAAGTTGGCCCGGCGCAAGCGGTACGGGCAGAAGATGTACGAGCAGAAGCGCGAACCGAAGATCGTCATGGGGGCGCGCAAGCGGACGGCGCAGGAGTCCGCGGGCAAGCACCGGATCATGCACGAGGGCCGGCTCAGCGAGGCGAAGGAGCGTCTCGACGAGGCGGTGGAGGCCGTGCGCGACGACGATCTGATCCGGATCGACCTGCCGTACACGGCCGTACCGCCGGGGCGCACCGTCCTCACCCTCGACCGGCTGGAGCTGCGGCACGGCTCGCGGGTGAACGGCGTGTTCGATCTCCGCGGACCCGAACGCGTCGCGCTCGTCGGGCGCAACGGAGCGGGCAAGACGACGCTCCTGCGCACGATCGCCGGGGAGCTGGACGCCGTGTCCGGCGAGGCGCGGGCCCATGTGCCCCTGCGCTTCCTGCCGCAGCGGCTCGACGTCCTGGACGGCTCGCTGAGCGTCGCCGAGAACGTGGCCCGGTACGCGCCGGCCGCCACCGACAACCGGATCCGGGCCCGTCTCGCCCGCTTCCTGTTCAAGGGCGCGAAGGCCGACCAGCCGGCGGAGACGCTCTCCGGCGGCGAGCGCTTCCGCGCGGCGCTCGCGGCCCTGATGCTGGCCGAGCCCGCCCCGCAGCTGCTGATGCTCGACGAGCCGACGAACAACCTCGACATGGCGAGCGTCCGCCAGCTCACCACGGCCCTGGAGTCGTACGAAGGGACGCTGATCGTCGCCAGCCACGACATGCCGTTCCTGGAGTCGATCGGCATCACGCGGTGGCTGCTGCTGGAAGGAGGAGAACTGAAAGAAATCGCTCCGGAAACTGTCGGGTATTCCTCATAGTGCGGGACGCGGGGGCCGCCTAGCGTCGGGGGTGGGCGGTGCCCGGCGTACGGGCCGGGGGCTTTTGCGCGCGGGGCTTTTGCGCGCGTGAAGGGCGCTGCATGATGTTGCGCCGACACCCCCGGCCGATTCGGAGACCCGCCCGTGCCCAGTCAGAAAGCGCTCGTCCGCAGGCCCGGCCCCCGCCTCGCCGAGGGGCTGGTGACGCACGTGGAACGCCGTGCGGTGGACGCCGGCCTCGCGGCCGAGCAGTGGGAGGCCTACACCGAGGCGCTGCGCGCGCACGGCTGGGAGACCGTGGAGGTGGACCCGGCCGAGGACTGCCCGGACTCGGTGTTCGTCGAGGACGCCGTCGTCGTCTTCCGCAACGTCGCCCTCATCACCCGTCCGGGCGCCGAGTCCCGCCGCGCCGAGACCCCGGGGGTGGAGGAGGCCGTGGCACGCCTCGGCTGCTCGGTGAACTGGATCTGGGATCCGGGCACCCTCGACGGGGGCGACGTCCTGAAGGTGGGCGACACGATCTACGTGGGCCGCGGCGGCCGTACGAACGCGGCCGGGGTCCAGCAGCTGCGCGCGGTCTTCGAACCGCTCGGGGCGCGGGTCGTCGCGGTCCCCGTCAGCAAGGTGCTGCACCTGAAGTCGGCGGTCACCGCGCTGCCCGACGGCACGGTGATCGGACACGAGCCGCTCGTGGACACCCCTTCGCTCTTCCCGCGCTTCCTGGCGGTGCCGGAGGAGTCCGGGGCGCACGTGGTGCTCCTGGGCGGCGGCAGGCTACTGATGGCCTCGTCCGCCCCGAAGACCGCGGAGCTGCTCGCCGACCTCGGCCACGAACCGATCGTGGTGGACATCGGCGAGTTCGAGAAGCTCGAGGGCTGTGTGACATGTCTCTCGGTGAGACTTCGGGAGCTGTACGTCTGAACGAGTGAACGAGTCATCCGCACGGCCCAGGGCCCACCACGCCGCGGGTCTCTCCGGCGTGCCCCGGGGAAGCGTGGACTCCTGCCCGCAACGCCGCTGATCAGCGATCTTTACGGGCTCCTTAACCTACGGAGTCGTAACCTACGGAGACGTAGCCTACGATTCCGTAGGTTAGTTCTTCGCTCGTTGTCCCGTCCCCCTGGAGCACCCGTGACGATCACTTCTCCCGACCTCGGCAGCCCGGCAGCCGCCTGGACCGACGCTCGCCTGCTGTACGCGCTGGAGGAAGTCGTCGAGACGGAGCTGAACCGCCACCTGAAGGTGGCCAAGGACTGGATGCCGCACGAGTACGTGCCCTTCAGCGACGCCCGCAACTTCCCGGGGCAGTTCGAGGACGGGGAGGCCTGGGACAAGGAGCAGTCCAAGGTCACCGAGATCGGCCGGATCGCGCTCGTCGTCAACCTGCTCACCGAGGACAACCTCCCGAGCTACCACCACGAGATCGCGTCCCTCTTCGGCCGTGACGGCGCCTGGGGCACCTGGGTGCACCGCTGGACGGCGGAGGAGGGCCGGCACGGCATCGTGATGCGCGACTACCTGCTCGCCTCGCGCGCGGTGGACCCGGACAAGCTCGAGGCCTTCCGCATGCAGCACATGAGCGAGGGCTTCGAGTCGGACAACCGCCACTCGATGCTGCACTCGGTCGCGTACGTCGCCTTCCAGGAGCTGGCGACCCGCATCTCGCACCGCAACACCGGACACCAGTCGGGCGACCCGGTCTGCGACCGCATGCTGGCGCGCATCGCGACCGACGAGAACCTGCACATGGTCTTCTACCGCAACCTCCTGAAGGCCGCGTTCGAGCTCGCCCCCGACCTGACCATGCAGGCGTGCCGTGACGTCGTCGTCAACTTCCGGATGCCCGGTCACGGCATGCCCGGCTTCGAGCGCATGGCCGCGCAGATGGCCATCGGCGAGGTCTACAACCTGCGCATCCACCACGACGACGTGCTCCAGCCGGTGCTGCGCCACCTCAAGGTCCTGGAGATCGGCGGCCTCGGCCCCGAGGGCCTCAAGGCCCAGGAGGAGCTCGGCTTCTTCATGGGCGGCCTCGACGCCGAAGCCTCGAAGTTCGACGAGAAGCTCGCCGCCCGCAAGGCCCGGATGGCGGCCCGCGGCAAGGCGTAGCCCCGCTCGCGGGCGTGGCCACGGCCCGCTCGTCCCCGCGGGTGACCCGCGTGATCCCGCGGTGCGCTCTTCGCCCCCGGTCCGCTCCGCCTCGGGTGAGGCGGAGCGGACCGGGGGCTCGCTCATGTCGGGGCGCGGCCCGCCGCCCGGCGGCGGGCCGGGGGCCGCGTCACTCCAGGGCGCGCCGCAGACCGAGGCGCTCCTTCTCGGAGAGCCCGCCCCACACGCCGAAGCGTTCGTCGTTGCTCAGCGCGTAGTCGAGACACGCGGGCCGCATCGCGCACATCCCGCAGATGCGCTTCGCGTCGCGCACCGAGCTGCCCGGCTCGGGAAAGAAGAAGTCCGCCCCCGTCTGCGCGCACAACGCCTGTTCCTGCCAGGCGAGGTCGGACGGAGTGATGGTTTGCGAGTACATGGCCAAGAGCGTGCCCCGCGGGGAAAAACGTTCGCTCAACACGGGATCAACGCCACGTCCCGAGACTCCCGGCGGCCTCGATGATGGCCTCGCGGGAGGGCCCGGGCACGGCGGCGCGCGGGAGAACACGGCCGCGACGGGAATCGCGCGGACACTCGGGGTGACGAATGCTCCCGCTCCGGGCGTTTCGCGCGCGTCCGCGGCGATTGCCGGTGAGCGGTGGAAGAGTGGTCGGCAAAGGCAACGAGACCTCTCGAAGGAGGGCGGTCATGCTCACCACCCGCTTCGTCGACGGCGCCCCGAACTGGCTGGATGTCGGCACGTCCGACATCGAGGGCGCCATCGCCTTCTACGGCGGCCTCTTCGGCTGGCGGTTCCTGCCGGCCGGGCCCGACGCCGGTGGCTACGGCTTCTTCCAGGTGGACGGCAGGACCGTGGCCGGCGGCATGCCGATCACCGCCGAGCAGGGCCCGCCGTCCTGGAACGTCTACTTCCGGACCGCGGACGCCGAAGCCACCTCCAAGGCGGTCGAGCAGGCCAAGGGCACGGTGCTCGTGCCGCCCGTGGACGTGCCGGGCGAGGGGCGCGTGGCCATGCTCGCCGACCGGGCGGGGGTGGCCTTCGGCGTCCGGCAGCCCGGCCGGACCACGGGGCTGGGCATGGTCGGCGACCCGGGTTCCCTGTGCTGGGTCGAGCTCGTCACCCCGGACATCGCGGCGGCCGCCGCGTTCTACAACTCGGTCTTCGGCTGGAACACCTCGGCGGTTCCGTTCCCGGGCGGGATCTACACCTGCGTCAACCCGGCGGGGACCGAGGAGGAGGACGTGTTCGGCGGTCTGGTGCCGCTCGCCGACGACCCGGTCGAGGCGAGGACCGGCGCGTACTGGCTGCCGTACATCGAGGTCCCCGACACGGACGCCGTGGTGGCCAGGACCCAGGAGCTCGGGGGTACGGTCCGCATGCCCGCCACGGACCTGGAGGGCGCCGGCCGCACGGCCAGGCTCGCCGATCCCTACGGGGCGCGCTTCGCGGTGATCAAGAGCGCGCCGCGGCAGGACTGACGTCCCGGCCGGCGGGCCGCCCCCACCGCACGGCGGGGGCCCGCCGGCCGCGGCCGCCCTCGGCTCCACCCGGCCCCGCACCGAGGCCTTTCGTCCGTGCCGGGGCCGATCGCGGCCCCGCACCGGAGCCCGCCCGTCCCGCGCCGAGGGCCGTCCGCTCCGCCCGGCCCGGCACCGGGGACGGCCGGCCCTACGCGGAGGCCCGTCGCACCACCGTCGTCGGCAGGACCACTCCGGAGGACTCGGGCACCGGACCCTCCGCGCCGGCCCCGCCCTCCAGTCCGCGGATCAGCAGCCGGGCCATCAACCGGCCCATGTCCTCTATGTCCTGACGTACCGTCGTCAGGGGCGGATCCGTCTGCTCGGCGATCGGCAGCATGTCGTCGAAGCCGATCACGGCCACGTCCTCGGGCACCCGCCGTCCGTGCTCACGCAGTACGCGCAGCACGCCGAGGGCCGACAGGTCGTTCGCCACGAACACCGCGTCGACGTCGGGGCGGCGCTCCAGCAGTTCCCGCATCGCGCGTTCGCCGCCCGCGGGGGTGAAGTCGCCCTGGGCGACGAGCGCCGGGTCGGCATCGGCCATGACGTCCCGGTAGCCGTCGAGCCGGTCGACCGCGGACGTCTGGTCGAGGGCGCCGGTGATGTGGGCGATGCGGGTCCGCCCGAGACCGAGGAGGTGGCGGACGGCCTGGCGGGCTCCGCCGCGGTTGTCGCAGTCGACGTAGACCGCCTCGCGGACGCCCTCGCCCCAGCCGGGCCGTCCGCCGAACACGGTCGGCACGCCCGCGCCGTGGATCAGTCCGGGCAGCGGGTCGTCGAGGTGCAGCGAGAAGACGAGAGCGCCGTCGACGTGGCCGCCGGCGAGATAGCGGGCGACGCGGGCGTGGTCGTCGCGGCCCTCCGTGAGCAGCAGCACCAACTGGGAGTCGTGGGCGGTCAGTTCCTTGCTGATGCCACGGAGCTGGAGGGCGAAGAAGGGGTCGGCGAAGACCCTGGTCTCCGGCTCGGCGATCACGACGGCGACGGCGTCGTGGCGCCGGGTCACGAGACTGCGGGCGGCCTGGTTCGGGACGTACCCGAGTTCTTCGACGGCCCGGCGCACCCGCTCGACGAGCGGCTCGCGGACTCCGTCCCCACCGTTCACGACGCGCGACACAGTGGCCCGGGAGACCCCGGCCCGCGCGGCCACGGCCTCCAGCGTGGGGCGCGACACTGTCCCGGTCACCTCAGGGCACCTCCTCGGCGGATGCGGATCAGGATAACCATGACCGCTCGCCCGGCGAGAACGCTCCTCGATCAACGGGATCGACACGAACCGGTCACGTTCGAGGGCACTTTGGCGGAGAGATCACCTGCCCGCCCCGCCGGGGCCGGGCCACCTGGCGCCCGACCGCCCGCCCGACCGACCGACCGCGGGTGATCTTCCCGACCGACCGCGGGTGATCCTCCCGGACGCGCATCCGTCCGAGGCCGAGCCGGTCAGTCGCCCGGCGGCCGGGCCTCCTCGTGCCTCGCCCTGCTCGGCTGCACCCGTTTGGGCTCGCCCGGCATCTTCGGATAGTCGGGCGGGTACGGGAGGTCGCCGAGGCCGTGGTCGTGCTCGTCGCGGTCGGCGAGTTCCAGCAGGGCCTCCAGGGAGAAGGCGTGGTCGTCCATGTCGGCGTGCACGTCCCCGAGTTCGGCGAAGCGTCCCGGCATGGTCGCCAGGTCGAAGTCCCGGGGTCTGGCGTCCTCCACCTCGTCCCAGCGCAGGGGTGCGGAGACCGGGGCGTGCGGGCGGGGCCGTACGGAATAGGCCGAGGCCATGGTGCGGTCCCGGGCGTTCTGGTTGTAGTCCACGAAGATCTTTTCGCCTCTTTCCTCCTTCCACCACGCGACGGTGACCCGGTCGGGCATGCGGCGTTCGAGCTCGCGGCCGACCGCGATGGCGGCCCGGCGCACCTGGGTGAAGGTCCAGTGCGGCCGGATCGGCACGAAGACGTGCAGCCCGCGGCCTCCGGAGGTCTTGGGCCAGCCCCGCAGACCACCGTAGTCGTGCAGGACCTCGCGCAGTTCGCGGGCGGCGCGCACCGCGTCGGCGTAGTCCGTGCCGGGCTGCGGGTCGAGGTCGATGCGCAGTTCGTCGGGGCTGTCGACGTCGTCACGGCGGACCGGCCACGGGTGGAAGGTGAGCGTGCCGAACTGCGCGGCCCACAGCACGGCGGCCGGCTCGGTGGGGCACATCTCGTCGGCGCCGCGGCCGCTGGGGAAGGTGATGCCGGCGGTCGGGATCCAGTCGGGCATGTTCTTGGGCGCCCGCTTCTGGAAGAAGGACTCGCCGGTCACCCCGTCCGGGTAGCGCTCCAGTGTGGTGGGGCGGTCGCGCAGGGCGCGCAGGATGCCGTCGCCGACGGCGAGGTAGTACCGGGCGAGGTCCAGCTTCGTGAAGCCGCGCTCCGGGAAGAAGACCTTGTCCGGGCTGGACAGACGGACGCTCCTGCCCGCCGCTTCGAGTTCCACCGCATCGCCCATGCGAGCCACGGTAGGCGCGGCACACGGCCCCCGCACACCGGGCGGGGGCCCGTACCGCCAGGCGGAATCGGCAGGTGGATCCGCGCGGGTTCGGCAGGGCCGGTGCCCGAATCGACCGGCGTGGCGCGTGGAGGCGTCGGCTACGCCCTCGGCACCGCCCACTCCGCCGGCGTCTCCGCCTTCTCGGACTTCTCCGAGGTGTGCAGCACCCGCTCGGGCCGCTGGTTCGCCGGTACCGCGAAGACGGTCTTCCCCCGCACGCACTCGCCCGCGTTCACCGTCGCCATGCGGGGATACTCCGGCTTCGGGAAGTCGCCGTACGTCACGCGGCTCGGCCCGATCCGCGTTCCGTCCGCGTACTCGAGCGCCCACGTGTTGCGGGTGACCACGGCGAAGCCGCTCTTCAGGCATCCCTCGATCTCGACGACGGCCCACGTGTACCCGGTCGTGCCGAACTCCTCGTCGGCGGACCGCCGGGAGTGGAACTTCCCCTGCTCGTACCGGAGGACGGTCGTCGCCATCGTCGCTCCGTCGGCCGTGACGGTGAACGGCGCGCCGAGCACGAGGGGCGCCTTCGGGCTCGGGCCCGGCTTCGCCGCGGCACCCTTCCCGGCGGCCTCCGGCGCACCGGGCTTCGCGGCGTCGCCGCTCCCGGAGCAAGCGGTGGCGAAGGCGAGCAGGAAAAAGACGGCGGTGGCGGTACGGGTGCGCATGGTCCCCCCGAGGACTGCGGATGCTGAATGGGCATCATCCGTCGTCGGGGGGCGCCCCGGTGATCGTATGGCCGTCCTGTGACCCGGGGGGGCGAAGTCCGCCGTCTCCGCGCCCCCGGGGACGAGGCGGTCGTCCGTCGACACGGACCCGCGCAACGAGATCCTGGTCCTGGTCGAAGACGTCGACGACCGGGGTGACGGCGGCGGGGTGGTCGGCCGCCTGCAAGTGACGTACATCCCGGGACCGGGCAAGGGCGGGGCCGAGCGGGCCCTGATCGAGGCGGTGCGGGTCCGCGCGGACCGTCGGGGCGGTGGGCTCGGACGCGCCTTGATGGAGCGCACGATCGAACGGGCCCGCACACGTGGCTGCGCGCTCGTCCAGCTGACCGGCAACAAGCGGCGCGAGGACGCGCACCGCTTCTCCTGCGGGCTGGGCTTCGCGCGCAGTCACGACGGGTTCAAGCTCGCTCTGTGACGTCCGGCGCCGGTCACCGGTGCCGGGGCGTCGGGCGCGCCGAAGCCCCGGCCGGGGGCTGCGCGGACCGGGCTTCGGCGCGCGCCTGAAAGGCGGGACCGAGGCGGCCGCCGGGCGAACCGCGCGGCGCGCGGACGCCATGGGCGGCTCTTAGAGTCGAAGTATGGATCTGCCGGTGATGCCGCCCGTGAAACCGATGCTCGCCAAGGCCGTGGCGAAGATCCCGCCGGACATGCACTACGAGGCGAAGTGGGACGGTTTCCGGGCCATCGTGTTCCGCGACGGCGCCGAGACGGAACTCGGCAGTCGCACCGGAAAGCCGCTGACCAGGTACTTCCCGGAACTCGTCGAGGCGTTGCGGGAACGGCTGCCGGAGCGTTGCGTGATGGACGGGGAGATCCTGATCGCCCGGCGGGGGCGGCTCGACTTCGACGCGCTCACCGAACGGATCCATCCCGCGGACTCACGGGTGCGGATGCTGGCCGAGAGGAACCCCGCCTCCTTCGTGGCCTTCGACATGCTGGCGCTGGCCGACACGTCCCTGCTCGACGTACCGCTGGGCGACCGGCGTGCGCTGCTGGTGAAGACGCTGTCGGGGGTGACGGCACCGGCGCACGTGGCGCCCGCGACCACGGACCGCGAGACGGCGCAGCAGTGGTTCGAGCGGTACGAGGGGGCGGGGCTCGACGGGGTCGTGGCGAAGCCCCTCACGCTGCCGTACCTGCCGGACGAGCGGGCCATGTACAAGATCAAGCACGAGCGGACGGCGGACGTGGTCGTCGCCGGTTACCGCTTCCACAAGAGCGGACCGGTCGTCGGGTCGCTGCTGCTCGGTCTGTACGACACCACGGGCGCGCTCCAGCACGTGGGCGTGAGCGCCGCGTTCACGATGAAGCGGCGGGCGGAACTGGTGGAGGAGCTGGAGCCCTTGCGGCTGGAGGACGCGGCCGGGCATCCATGGGCGGCCTGGACGCGGGAGTCGGCGCACGAGTCGGCCCGGTTGCCGGGAGCGCCGAGCAGGTGGTCGGCGAAGAAGGACCCGTCCTGGGTCCCGGTCCGGCCCGAGCGGGTGGCCGAGGTGGCGTACGACCACATGGAGAACGGCGTCCGGTTCCGCCACACGGCCCGCTTCCGCCGATGGCGCCCCGACCGCACCGCCGAGAGCTGCACGTACGGACAACTGGAGGAGCCGGTCGGCTACGACCTCGCGGAGATCCTGGGACCGCCGGGCTGACGCACCGGGCACGGAACCGCTCCCTCCGCGCCCCGTTCGGTTCAGGCACGGAACCGCCCCCTCCGCACCTCCGTCCGACCCCGCGCGGAACGACCCGCCGATCCGGTCAGCCCACCCTCCGCACACAATCAGAAACGATCGGGTATGGCCATCGATGAACTGTTGAACGCACAATCGATGGCACGGGACAGGTGGCACGGTGGGCATGCGAGAGATGGTGCGGATACGGCGGGGCGCGTGGACGGCGGCGCTGCTGGCCGTCACGGTGACGGGCTCCCTGCTGTCGGGCTGCACCTCGGGGGGCGGAGCGGCCGACGACGGCCGGTCTCCGGGGCAGAGCCAAAGCCCGAGCCCGAGCGAGAGCGAGAGTGGCGCGGCGACCACCGGTCCGGTGCTCGCGGTGAAGATCGACAACGCGCCCGACGCCCGCCCCCAGACGGGCCTCGACGCGGCGGACGTGGTCTACGCGGAGCAGGTCGAGGGCGGGCTGAGCCGGCTGATGGCGGTCTTCGCGAGCACCCTGCCCGACGCGGTCGGACCGGTGCGCAGTGCCCGCGAGTCGGACCTCGAACTGCTGGGACAGTTCCACGAGCCGACGCTCGCGTTCTCCGGGGCCCAGCGCAAACTGCTCCCACTGATCGACGACGCCCCGCTGGATCCCGAGCCGGCGGGGAAGGTGCCCGACGCCTGGTACCGGGGCACGGGCAAGGCCGCGCCGCACAACCTGTACCTGCGGCCGCGGCGGCTGATGGACTCCGCACCCGGTGACGCCGCGCTGACCACGGGCTTCCGCTTCGGTGCGGCGCCCGAGGGAGGCACCCCCGAGGCCTCCCGCACGGTCCGCTTCCCGTCGGCCCGCTTCACCTTCACCTGGTCCGCCGACCGCGGGCGCTGGCTGGTGGCCATGGACGGCACCCCCACGGTGACGACCGACGGCAGGACGGTGGCGCCGGCGACGGTGGTCATCCAGTACGTGAAGGTGCGCGCGTCGAAGTACCACGACTTCCTCGGCAACAACACGCCGTTCACGGAGTCGGTGGGCTCGGGGACGGCCCGGGTGCTGCGCGACGGCCGCGCCTACGACGCGAACTGGACCCGCCCCGGGGCGGCCGACGGCACCCGGTTCACCACCCCGGACGGCGCGCCGATGAACTTCGCGCCGGGCCAGGTGTGGGTGGTCCTCGCCGAGCGGTGAGCGCCCCCCGGAACCCCTCAGCGCTGCGCGCGGAGGGGTTCCGGGGGGTTGCGGAGTCCCTCGGCGGCGTCCGAGACCCGCTGGACGAGGTCGAGGAAGAGGTCCTGTTCCTCGGCGGACAGGGGAGCCAGGAAGACCTGGTTCATGCGCGCGGTGCGCACGGTCAGCTTGCGGTGGACGCGCAGCCCGTCGTCCGTGAGGCGGAGCAGGAAGCGCCGCCCGTCCTGCGGATCGCGCACCTTGTCGAGGAGCGCGCGGCGCCCGAGGCGGCTGATGACCTCGGCGATCGTGGACCGGTCGAGCCCCACCCGTTCCCCCACCGTGCGCTGGTCGAGGCCGGGCTCGGCGACGAGCGCGTTCAGGACCGCGAACTGGGGCGAGGTGATCTCCTCGGAGACCATCGTGTTCCACAGCAGGTGGTGCGCCTGCTGGAGTCTCCGGGCCAGGTGCCCGGGGTGGGTGGAGAGGTCCACCGCGGCCATGTGCGCTCCTCGGGTCCGGTACGCGCGTGCGCGCCGATGGGTCCGAATTCGTTGGTGCACTGAACAATACCTTCACGCCCCGTCGGCCGTCTCACCCCCTCCGACCTAGCTGGACAACCGCATCAGCTCGCCCATCTGGAGCCTTGACGGACCGAACTCCGGCTGGCAGCGTGTCCGGCACCTCGGAAATCAATCAGTGCACTGATTGATTTCCGAGGTGCCGGACACTCGGGAGAGATGGGGCTTCACGGATGGACAAGGTGGTCGCCACGGCACTTGGGGCGGTGGCCGATGTGCCGGACGGCGCGACACTGGCGGTCGGCGGATTCGGCCTCAGCGGCGTGCCGAACGTGCTGATCGAGGCCCTCCACGAGCGTGGCGTCCGGGGGCTCGGGATCGTCTCCAACAACTGTGGGGCCATGGACTCCGGGCTCGCGACCCTGCTCGCCGCCGGACGCGTCGCCCGCGTCACCGGCTCGTACATCGGCGGCAACAAGGAGTTCGCCCGGCAGTACCTGGCCGGGGAGCTGGAGGTCGAGATGATCCCGCAGGGCACGCTGGCCGAGCGGCTGCGCGCGGGCGGTGCCGGGATCCCCGCCTTCTACACGCCCGCGGGGGTCGGCACGCAGGTCGCCGAGGGCGGGCTGCCGTGGCGGTACGACGGCCGCGGCGGCGTCACCCTGGCCTCCCCGCCGAAGGAGGTGCGCGAGTTCGACGGCGTCCCGTACGTGCTGGAGCACGGCATCCGCACCGACTTCGCGCTGGTACGGGCCGCGAAGGGCGACCGGCACGGCAACCTCGTCTTCAACAAGTCCTCCCGGAACTTCAACCCGCTCGCCGCGATGGCCGGCCGGGTGACGATCGCCGAGGTCGAGGAGCTCGTGGAGCCGGGCGGCATCGATCCGGACGCGGTGCACCTGCCGGGCATCTTCGTGCAGCGCGTCGTGGCCCTGACCCGCGAACAGGCGGACGCCAAGATGATCGAGAAGCGGACGGTCTCGGCGTCCGCGGCGGACGGAACGGTGAACCACTGATGGCCTGGAGCAGGGAAGAGATGGCCGCCCGCGCCGCGCGGGAACTGACGGACGGCCAGTACGTGAACCTCGGCATCGGCCTGCCGACGCTGATCCCCAACCACCTCCCCCCGGGGGTCGAGGTGATCCTGGAGTCGGAGAACGGCATCCTGGGCACCGGTCCCTACCCGGCCGAGGACCAGGTCGACCCCGACCTGATCAACGCGGGCAAGGAGACCGTCACGGTCCTGCCGGGCGCCTCGTACTTCGACTCCGCGCTGTCGTTCGGGATGATCCGCGGCGGGCACATCGACGTCGCGGTGCTGGGCGCGATGCAGGTGTCGGCCGGCGGCGACCTCGCCAACTGGGCCGTCCCCGGCAAGATGATCACCGGTATCGGCGGCGCGATGGACCTCGTCCACGGGGCCCGGACGGTCATCGTCGTCATGACGCACACCGCCAAGGACGGCTCGCCCAAGATCCTGCGCGCGTGCGAGCTGCCGCTCACCGGGAAGGCCTGTGTGGACCGGATCATCACCGACCTGGGCGTCCTCGACGTCACCGACGCCGGGCTCGTGCTGGTGGAGACCGCGCCGGGCGTCACCGCCGCGGAGATCGCGGCGAGGACCGCCGCCGACATCGTCGTCCCGGAGGGGATCGGATCATGAAGGACGTCTACGTCGTCGACGCCGTCCGGACGCCCGTCGGCAGGTACGGCGGCTCGCTGGCCGCCGTCCGCCCGGACGACCTGGCGGCCCACGCCGTCCGCGAACTCCTCGCCCGGACCCCGGACCTGGACCCCGCCCGGATCGACGACGTGTACTTCGGCAACGCCAACGGCGCGGGCGAGGAGAACCGGAACGTGGGCCGGATGGCCGCTCTCCTGGCCGGGCTGCCCACCTCCGTGCCGGGCGTGACCGTCAACCGCCTGTGCGCCTCCGGGCTCGAAGCCGTGATCCAGGCGGCCCGCGCGATCGCGCTCGGCGACGCCTCGATCGCGCTGGCCGGCGGCGTCGAGTCGATGACCCGCGCGCCGTACGTCCTGCCCAAGAGCGAGCGAGCGTTCCCCGCCGGACACACCGAGCTGTACTCCACGACGCTCGGCTGGCGCATGGTCAACCCGCGGATGGACCCGCAGTGGACCGTCCCGCTCGGCGAGTCGGCCGAACTCGTCGCCGACAAGCACGGGATCACCCGCGAACGGCAGGACGAGTTCGCCCTGGCCAGCCACCAGAAGGCGGCCCGGGCCCGGTCCGAGGGCCTCTTCGACGCCGAGATCGCCCCGCTGTCCCTGCCCGCGCGCAAGGGCCCACCGGTCGAGTTCGGCGCCGACGAATGCGTCCGCGCCGACGCCTCCCTCGACGCCATGGCCCGGCTCGAGCCGTCCTTCCGGGCGGAAGGGGGCACGGTGACCGCGGGCAACGCCTCACCCCTGAACGACGGCGCGGCGGCCCTGCTGCTGTCCGACGCCGAGGGGCTACGGGCCACCGGACGCGAACCGCTGGCCCGGGTGTCCGCGACCGGCGTCTCCGCGATCGATCCGCAGTACTTCGGACTCGCCCCCGTCGAGGCCGTCAACCGCGCCCTGGCCAAGGCGGGCAAGGGATTCGACGACCTGTCGGTCCTGGAGCTGAACGAGGCCTTCGCCGCCCAGGTCCTCGGCTGCCTCGCCGAATGGCCCGACCTCGACCCCGCGGTCCTCAACCCGCAGGGCGGCGCCATCGCCCTCGGCCACCCCCTCGGCGCCTCGGGAGCCCGGCTCGCCGGAACCGTCGCCCACCAACTCGCCCGCAGGGGCGGCGGAATCGGTGTCGCCACCCTCTGCATCGGCGTGGGCCAGGGCCTCGCCCTCGTCCTCGAACGCTAGGAACCCGACATGGCTCTCACCCAGGCGGAGATCGACGCCGAGATCAAGGACCACCAGGACGCGTACGACAAGGCGGTGGCCGGCGGCGCGCCCGTACGGCACCACCCCGCGCGCGACTACCCCCCGTACCGCAGTTCACGGCTGCGCCACCCGAAGCTGCCGCTGGTCGCCGTGAGCGGTGGCGACCCGGAGACGGTCGAGCTGTCGGGCCCGGTCTTCGGGGTCACCGACATCACCGAGATCGACAACGACCTCACCCTGCAACACCGGGGCGAGCCGATCGGCGAGCGGATCACCGTCTCGGGCCGGCTGCTCGACCGTGCCGGCCGCCCGGTGCGCGGCCAGCTCATCGAGATCTGGCAGGCCAACGCCGCGGGACGGTACGCCCATCTGCGCGAGCAGCACCCCGCCCCGCTCGACCCCAACTTCACCGGCGTGGGACGGACCCTGACGGACGATCAGGGACGGTACGCGTTCACCACGGTGAAGCCGGGACCGTACCCCTGGGGCAATCACACCAACGCCTGGCGGCCCGCGCACATCCACTTCTCGGTCTTCGGCACCGCGTTCACCCAGCGGCTGGTGACCCAGATGTACTTCCCCGGCGACCCGCTCTTCCCCCACGACCCGATCCTGCGGTCGGTGACCGACGAGGCGGCCCGCGCCCGGCTGGTCGCCGCCTACGACCACGACCTGTCACGGCCCGAGTTCTCCCTGGGCTACGCGTGGGACATCGTCCTCGACGGTCCCTCCGCCACCTGGATCGAGGAAGGCCGATGAGCACCACCGAACGACCGCTCCCCACCCCCGCCCACACCATCGGTCCCTTCTACGGCCACGCGCTGCCCTTCCCCGGCGGCGGCGAGATCGCGCCCCCGGGCCACCCCGACACCATCACCCTGCACGGCCACGTGCTCGACGGGGCGGGCGCGCCGGTCCCCGACGCCCTGCTCGACTTCTGGCAGGCCGCGCCCGACGGCTCCCTGAGCGGCGCTCCGGGCTCCCTGCGCCGCGACCCGTCCACGGGCGGCTTCCTCGGCCGCAACGGGGTCGACTTCACCGGCTTCGGCCGGGTCGCCACCGACGCCGACGGACGGTACGCGCTGCGCACCCTGCCGCCGGGGAACGCCGGGGTGCCGTACATCGCCGTGTGCGTGTTCGCCCGCGGGCTGACGCACCATCTGTTCACCCGCGCCTATCTGGCCGACGGCACGGACCCGCTGCTCGACGCGCTGCCCGACGAGCGGCGCGCCACGCTGATCGCGTCCGCGGGCGCCCCGCGGACGTACCGTTTCGACATCCGCCTCCAGGGCGAAGGCGAGACGGTCTTCCTGGAGTTCCCGTGACACCTGCCGACCCCCTCGCGGCCGACACCGGTCTGCTCGCCCCCGGCCGGGCGGGCTCCCCGGCGTCGGCCGCGACGAGCGACAGCGCGTATCTGCGGGCCCTGCTCGACGCGGAGGCCGCGCTGACCCGGGCCCAGGCGTCCCTGGGGCTGGCACCGGCCGAGGCCGCGGCGGCGGTGACCCGCGCCGCCGAGACCGCGGACTTCGACCTCGCCTCGATCGCGCTCCGCGCCCGCGGCGGCGGGAACCCGGTGATCCCCCTGGTCACGGACCTGACGGCGGCCGTCCCCGCCGAGTTCGGCCCGTACGTCCACCGGGGCGCCACCAGCCAGGACATCCTGGACTCGGCCGCCATGCTCGTCGCGGCCCGCACCCTGGACCTCGTCCTGGCCGACCTGGAGCGGACGGGCGCCCGCCTCGCCCGGCTCGCGGCGGAGCACCGGGACACCGTCCTGCCCGGCCGTACCCTCACCCAGCACGCCGTGCCGACGACCTTCGGACTGAAGGCGGCGGGATGGCGGTCGCTGGTGCTCGACGCCCGGGACCGGCTGCGCGCCGTCCGGGCCTCCCTGCCCGCCCAACTCGGCGGGGCGGCGGGCACCTTGGCCGCCTTCACCGCCTTCGGCGCGGACGACACCCGGGCGCTGGTCGCCGCGTACGCCGGCGAACTGGGCCTCGCCGAGCCCGTGTTGCCCTGGCACACCCTGCGCACCCCGGTCGCCGACCTGGCCGGGGCACTGGCGTTCACCGCCGGTGCGCTCGGCAAGACCGCCGTCGACGTGCTCACCCTCTCGCGCACGGAGATCGCCGAACTGGCGGAGGGCTCCGGCGGTGGGTCGTCCGCGATGCCGCACAAGGCGAACCCGGTCAAGGCCACCCTCGTGGCCTCCGCCGCCCGGCGCGCCCCCCTGCTCGCGGCGACGCTGTACGGCGCCGTGGCGGCCGAGGACGAACGGCCGGCCGGGGCCTGGCACGCCGAGTGGGAACCCCTGCGCGATCTGCTGCGGCTGGTCGGCGGGGCGGCCCGCGACACGGCCGAACTGACCGAGGGGCTGCGGGTCGACGCCGACGCGATGCGCGAACACCTGGGCCACACCCATGGGTTGATCGTCTCCGAACGGCTGGCCGCCGAACTCGCCCCGGTCCTCGGCCGGACCCGCGCCAAGGAGCTGCTGACGCGGGCCGCCGAACGGGCCGCCGGTGAGCGCCGCCCCCTCGCGGAGGTGCTCGGCGAGGAACCCGCTCTCCAGGACCTCCCGGGCGTCGACCTCGCGGACCTCACCGACCCGACCCGCTACACGGGCTCCGCCGGAGTCCTCACCGACCGTGCTCTGGAGCGACGTTGACCGCGAACCTGCTCACCCACCGTGCCGAGGGATCCCCCACCGCTCCCCCGCTGCTCCTCGGCCCCTCGCTCGGGACGTCGTACGCCCTGTGGGACAAGATCGCCCCCGAACTGTCCGCGAGCCACCGGGTGGTGCGCTGGAACCTCCCCGGACACGGCGGCTCACCGGCCGGGGCGATCGGCCCCGGGGCGACGGTCGCCGACCTGGCCGCGCTCGTGCTGGAGCTGGCCGACTCCCTCGGCATCGGGCGTTTCGCCTACGCGGGTGTGTCGCTGGGCGGAGCGGTGGGCCTGCACCTGGCGGTCCACCACCCCGAGCGGCTCTCCTCCCTCGCCGTCATCTGCTCCTCGGCCCACTTCAACGGGGCGAAGCCGTGGGAGGAACGGGCCGAACTGGTGCGCCGCGAGGGCCTCGGACCCGTCGTCGCGACCGCCGACGCCCGCTGGTTCACCGCCGGTTTCACCGTGCCGGAGCTGGTCGAGGACCACCGCGACGCCGACCCCGGGGCGTACGCCGCCTGTTGCGACGCCCTGGCCTCGTTCGACATCCGGGACCGGCTGGCGTCGATCACCGTCCCGACGCTGCTGATCGCCGGGCGCGAGGACCCCGCGACACCGCCCGCGCATCTGCGGGAGATCGCGGACGCGGTGCGGGGCGCGACGCTCGTGGAGATCCCGGACGCCTCGCACCTGGCGCCCGCGCAGTGCCCGGAGGCCGTGCTGACGGCCCTGCGGGCGCACCTCTCGGGGGACGCCCGGCGCGGCATGGAGGTACGCCGTCAGGTTCTCGGTGACGCGCACGTGGACCGTGCGCAGGCGCGCCAGAGCCCGTTCACGGCCCGGTTCCAGGACTTCATCTCGCGCTACGCCTGGGGCGAGATCTGGACCGACACGACCCTGACCCGTCGCGAGCGCAGCATGATCACGCTGACCGCGCTGGTGGCGCACGGTCACCACGACGAGCTGGCGATGCACGTCCGGGCGGCCCGGCGGGGCGGGCTCACTCCGGAGGAGATCGGCGCGGTGCTGCTGCAGACCGCGGTCTACTGCGGTGTACCGGCCGCCAATTCGGCGTTCGCGGTGGCGCAGCGGGTACTGGCGGAGGAGACCGCGGACGGCGACGGCTCCCCGTCCCGCGCACCGGACTGACCCTCGGCGAAGGGGCTCCCCACCCGTGGGCGGTCCGCCGTCGGACGAGGGCGGCACGGGGCGCGTTCCGACGCCTCGGGCGGCCCGGCCGTGACGGCGCCGACCGCCCCGGGCGCACCCGAGGCCGGTCCGTCCCGGATCCGCCCGCGGGTGGGGCCCGGCCGCTCCCCCGGAGCCGCCCCGGCCACGCGCACGCCGACAGCCGTGGCCCGGCCCGGTCCGCCCAGGGTGCGGCCCGGGACCGGACGCCCGCAGGTGTGGACCGGCGCCGGCCGGCGGATCACCGCGGAGGCGGGCCGCCTGCCTCTCGCTACAGGCCCGCCAGCGCCGCCTCCGCCTTCGTCGCCAGACCGTCCGCGCCGCAGGTGCGCGCCAGGGTGAGGCCCTTGTTCAGTTCCGTCACCGAGCGGGACGCGATGCCGTACTCGACGCGGGCCGCCGCGTGTTCGTACTGGCAGGGAGAGGCTTCCAGATAGGTGACCGCCTGGGCCGCCAGCCGGACCGCGCGCTGTCCGGTCTCGAGGGCGGCGGCGCACCGCAGGGCCTCGCCGATGGCCGTGTCGGTGCCGAACCGCTCGGCCTGTCGGCGGGCGTCGACGGCCAGGGAGGCGGCGCGTGCCGGGTCCTCGTTGGCGAGCGCCCGCGCGAGGTCGACGGCCCAGGGCGCGAGCACCGTGTTGTGGTGGCCGCGGGCCGCCGCGGCCTTCTCCGCCGCCTCCAGTTCGTTGACGCCCTCCTTGGCGCGGCCGGTGGCGAGCAGCAGGCGGCCGCGCACCGAGCGGGTGTCGGGAAGGACGATCGTGGCGGGGTAGGGAGGCGCGAAGCCGTAGCGCTCGGCGATCTCCGCCGCCTCCTGGACGTGCCCGCGGGCCAGCAGGGTGTCGATGAGCCCGCAGGTCGCCGACCAGTACAGGGGCAGCCCGCGGCCGACCCGCTCCGCGAGCCGCAGCGATTCGCGCTGGTAGTGCTCGGCGTCGGCGAGGCGGCCCCGCCTGCGGTGGGCGAGTCCGAGGTAGGCGTTGGCCAGGGAGAGGTGACCGCCGCTCCAGCCCGCCTTCACATAGGCGTGCAGTGCCTCGCTGAACAGGCTCTCGGCCCGGTCCAGCCGGTCCGTGTAGGCGTACGCGCTGCCCAGCATCAGCAGGAGTTCGACGCCCCACTCGGTGTCGGTCCAGGCGAGCCCGGGTGCGAGGCGGCCGTTGACCAGGGCGCGGTCGCAGAGTTCGACGACCTCCTCGGCGTTCTCGCCGCGGGTCATCGCGTCGAAGCCGCGCAGTATGAGGAGCGCGCGCTCGGAGTTGTCGCGCCCCGTGCAGGTCGTGACGAGTTCGGCGAGACCGGTGGAGTGTCCGGCGCGCTCCTCGCCCGCGTGGATGCCCTCCCACATGTAGTGCACGGCCTGGAGCCGCATCCGGGCGGGTCCGGGCTCCAGCCGCTCGGCCTCGGCGTCGACCGTGCGGACGGCCTCGTCCAGCTGGTTGTTGTGCAGCAGCGCCTGGGAGAGCCGGAAGACGGCGTCGACCCGCTCGGTGTCCTCGAGTCCGGGCCTCTCGAGCGCGGCCCGCAGGTGGCCGATGGTCGTGGCCGGTGCGGTCAGGAGCGTGGCGCAACCCAGTTCGTAGAGGACCCGCGCGTGCACCTCGGGAAGGGGTGGCTCCTTCAGGGCGCGTTCCAGGCAGCGCCGGGCCGCGTCCGGGGCGCCGACGGCGAGGTGCTCGCGGGCGGCCTCGCGCATCTGCTCGACGAGTTCGGGGTCGTCGTCCGGATGTACTTCGAGGAGATGGCGGGAGGCCGCGGCCGCGCCGCGGCCGGACTCGGTGACCGCCCAGGCCGCCTGACCGTGCATCGCCGTGCGCAGGGCATCCGGGATGGAGCGGTAGACCGCCGTGGCGATCAGGGGGTGCACGAACTCCAGCTCGCCGTCCTGGTGTCGGCCGTTCGTGGGTCCGACGGCGGTCAGGATGCGGGCGGCGCCCAGCAGTTCGGCGCAGCGGGAGGCCTCGTCGTCCGGCATTCCGGCGAGTTGGGCGGCGAGGTCGAGGGAGATGCCGGTGCCGAGGATGGCGGCCGCCCAGGCGAACCGGGTGGCGTCGATGCCGAGGCCTTCGAGGCGGGCGACGAGTCCGCGGCCGCGGGCGGAGCGGTTCAGGTCGCGCAGTTCGGCGGCCGAGCCCTCGACCGGGTCCAGTTCGCTGTCCTGGACCTTGGCGAGCAGTTCGACGGTCTCGTACGGGTTGCCGCCGGTGACCGCCCACACCTCGCGGCAGAACGGCGCGTCGGCGTGTTCGCCGAGCGTGGCGCGGGTGAGCCCCTCGGTGGCGGCCGGGGTCAGCGCGGTCAGGGTGGCGACCGGACGGCCCGCGGCGGCCACCGCGTCGAGCAGCCGGGCGCTCTCGCCGCCGACCCCGCCGGGCCTGCGGGCCATCACGACGAGGACGGACAGGTCGTCCAGGCGCTCGGCGAACGCGGCGAGTCAGCGCAGGGTCTCCTGGTCGGCCCAGTGCGCGTCGTCGATGAGCAGCACGAGAGGCCACTCCCGCTTCGCGAGCCGACGCACCGCGGCGACCAGACCGTCGCAGACACCCTGCGGATCGGGCTGCCGGTCAACCGGTTCGGCGATGCCGAGGGCGGGCCCGGCGATGTCGTACCAGTCGCCCAGGTATTCGCGCGCCTCCTCCGGGAGCAGCGAGAGGAGGGCCGGCTGGAGCAACTGCCGTACGACGTTGAAGGGGACGGACGTGACGGTCTCGCCGCCGCGCGCCGACCACACGGCACAGCCGTTGCTCTCCGCGATCCTGCGCGCCTCGGCCAGGAGGGCGGTCTTGCCGAGCCCCGCCTCTCCGCTGAGCACCAGCAGGGTGCCCGAAGTCGCGGAGTCCGCGCGCAGCGCGGTGATCGCCTCTTCGAGAGCGGCGACCTCCTCGTCGCGCTCCCACAGGGAAGCCGAGGCGACCGCTCCGGGCCGTACCTCCGTCATCCCGTTACCTCCCCAGGTCGCCCGAACGACGTAACTGCAACGAGCCTAGCCTCCTGGAAGCCGCGACGGTGGCGGGACCCGGCACCAGTTGCCGGGACGGGTGAAGGCGGTCCCGCGACGGCGGTACCGCCGAACACCCGGTGGCGCCGAAGGGAAGTGACGGACAGTCAACTACCGGGAAAATGAAGGTAATTTTCCTCCTTCGCCCGCCGCGCCGGACCGCGGGTCGGCCGACCCGCGCGCCCTCCCGGGAAGAACCGGCACGGGCGCCCCCGCGCACGACCGTGACCTGCACGCCCTCCTTTCCCGCGCTCCCACGGAGCCCCGCCCGAGGACGTCACGGACGTCCCGTCGAGCCCTTCGGGCCCGCCGTCCGCGACGGCCGCCCCCCGTCCGCCCCTCCTCACCCGCGAGGGGCGCGGACCGGTCCGGGCGGCGCGCGAGGCGTACGCACTCTTGGCACTGGCGTTCTTCATCCGTCCGGTGGGCCCCTCGGCCGTCCGGCCGGACGGAGGCACCGGACGGGAGGCGGTCCCGATCACGGCCCGGCCCTGGACGACCCCCACCCACCGACATGCACGCGTCAGATTCGAGGAGGGGTGCGAGCACCTCCCGGCGCGCTCCGGGGGAACCCTCTCATCAGCCTTTCACCCGGGACTCATACGGTGGGCCCATGACGCAGGTGACTCCCCCCGGCTGGTACCCCGACCCCGGGCAGACAAGTGACGCTCCCACCACCGAGCGCTGGTGGGACGGTAAGGCATGGACGGACCAGGTCCGCCCCGTCGGGTCGGCGGCCGCATGGGGTCCCCCGGCACACCCGGCATACCCGTCGGGGGCCGGCCCCTATCCGGCGTACGCCCCGAGCAGCCCGCGGCGCGGGCTGCGCACGGGCATAGCGGTCGCGGCGGCGGTCGCCGTCCTCGCGGGCATCGGCGGCGGTGTCTACGCGCTGACCAGCGATGACGGCCGCGGCGGCAGCGCGGCCTCCCAGGACTCCGCCGGGCCGGACGGCCGGGGCGGTCCGGGGGGACCCGGCGGCCAGGAGGGCGGCCCGAACGGAGCGCCCGGCGGTCCGGGCGGCTCGGACGGTTCCGGCGGTTCCGGCGGGCAGACCCCGGCCCCCGGCGGGTCGGAGCAACCGGAGACCGACCCGGGCTACGCCACGGACGTCTACAACGGCATCAGCATCCCGGTGCCGGACGGCTGGACCGGCCGGAACGGCGCGGGCACGGCCTCCGTGTCCACGAAGGACACCTACAAGTGCCCCGGCGACACCTCGCAGGACTGCCAGCGCGGCGGCGCCTACTCGGCCCCCGCGAAGGCGCAGAAGCTGAAGTCCACGACGGCGGAGGCGGCGGCCAAGGAGGACATCTCCAAGAACGCCACCGAGTCGTACGGCAAGGGCTACGGCTCGATCACCTCGCACACGGAGCTCGCCTCGAAGGCGGTCACGGTGGCCGGCGAGAAGGGCTACCTGGTGCGCTGGAAGGTCGTGACGAGCAAGGGCGACGACGGTTACGTCGAATCGCTCGTCTTCCCCTCCCCCGCGGACCCCGCCTCGCTGGTCGTCGTCCGGTTCGGCGTCGACATCAGCTCCGAGGCCCCCCGGCAGTCGGTCATCGACACCATCACCAAGGGCATCAAGGCGGCGCCCGGAGCGGGCGGCAACGGGCAGAACGTCTAGAACGCCCGTCTCGCGCCCCCGCCCGGCCCCGGGCCGGAAATGGACCGGCCGGGTGGAACTCCCCTCCGCTCAAGGAGAACCCCACCCGGCCGGGGGGTGCGCGCCGCCCCCGTCCCCACGGTGCGGCGCGGTACAGGCCGGCGTCCGGTCATCCCACGGACGGCGGCCTGAGACTCAGGTGAGGCCGAGCGTCGGCAGCACGACGGCCTCCACGAACCGTGTGAGGTACGCCGCGTCCGCGTACTGGCCGTCCAACAGGGGGCGCACCCTCAGGACACCGAGCATCTGGGCCGGGATGAACTCCAGCGCGGGATGACCGGCGTCGACCTCGCCGCGCTCGACACCACGGCCGATCATCTGCCGCAGCTCGGCGACCTCGGGTTCGACGAGCGCGTCGCGGAGCGCCTGCTGGAGCTCCTTGTCCTGCATCACGGCGTTGCCGAGGCCCTGTAGCAACTGCGTGCTGTCCCGGGCCGACCATTCACCCGCGGCCCTGGCCGCCGCGCGCAGGTCCCCGGCGAGCGAGCCGGTGTCGATCCCCGTGAACCGCGGACAGCGGTTGTTGCGCAGCGCGGCGGCCACGAACTGGGGCTTCGTCTTCCACTGCCGGTAGAGCGTGGACTTGCTGCACCGCGTGCTGGCGGCGACGCCCTCCATGGTGAGCGCCTCGTAGCCGCATTCCCGGATCTGTTCGAGCACGGCGTCGTAGAACTCCTGCTCACGCTCGGGCGTGATCTTGGAGCGGCGCGAGGCGACGACCGTCTCCGGTCCGTCCGCGGCCTGCGACGTCATGGCGCTTCTCCTCGCTCGATTCCGGCCGGCGCCGGTGCGGTCTTGCGCTCAGTGTAATCGATACGCGAGGGTACCGGTACGCAACCGTATCGATACACAAGCGTATCGGTACACCTACGTATCGGTACACGACCGTATCGGTACACTGCCGTATCGATGAGTCTCGGACAGGACCCGCTCCTCCCCCGCGGGGAGCCGGGCGGATCCTGTCCCGGGCTCACCACGTACCTCACGACACCAGACCGTCAGCAAGGGGGCCGGGGATGGATTCCCGAACCGAGCCCGCGGGTCCCGCATCCGGGACCGCGTCAGAACCGGAGCCGCCCGACGCGGCCGTACCCGCGGCCGCGCGCTCACGGCCGCACCCACACCCGGACGGCACCGTCGCGCGCCCGCCGCTGCTGCGGGAGCTGCTGCTCGTCGCCGGACTCTTCGTCGTCTACAAGGCCGGACGCCTGGCGGCCGCCGGCAGTACCGACGACGCCTTCGCCGACGCCCACCTCGTCCGGGGCTGGGAGCGATCCCTGCACCTGCCGGACGAGGGCGCCGTGCAGGCCGCGCTGCTGCACAGCGACACGCTCGTACACCTCGCGAACACCTATTACGCGGCCGTCCACTTCCCGGCCACCGCCGCCTTCCTGGGCTGGCTGTACCTGCGGCGCCCCACGCACTACGTGTGGGCCCGGGGGGTCCTCGTCCTGGTCACCGCCGCCGCCCTGGCCGGGCACTTCGCGTTCCCGCTCGCACCGCCGCGACTGCTCGCCGAGACCGGGCTCGTCGACACCGGGCGGGTGTACGGGCCCACGGTGTACGGCGCGCACCCGGCGGCCGACGCCCTGGCGAACCAGTTCGCGGCGATGCCGTCACTGCACTTCGGCTGGGCCCTGATGGTCGCGATCGGCCTGATCGCCGCCACCCGGTCCCGCCTGCGCGCGCTGTGGCTGCTGCATCCCCTGCTCACCCTGCTGGTGATCGTCGGCACCGCGAACCACTACTGGCTCGACGCGATCGTCGCGACCGGGCTGCTCTGCGTCGCCCTCGCCGTGGTCCATCCGCCGCACCGGACGGAGAAGGTCCCGGGACGGCGCCGGGGCCGCGAGTCCGCCGGGACGTCCGGACGGGATCTGCCCGGACTCGTGGGAGCGGGACGGTGAACCCGACGCTCGTCGCCGTCGTCCTGTCCCTCTTCTCCTCCGTCGCCTACGCCTCCGCGGCCGTCGCGCAGGAACGGCTCGCCGCCCGGTCGGCCGGCCCGGACACCGGCACGCTGCGCCTGCTGGCCCAGGGGGCCTGGTGGTGGTCGGTGACGCTGAACGCCTCGGCCGCGCTGCTGCACGTGGCGGCCCTCAGGTACGGAACGCTCACCCTGGTCCAGCCGCTCGGGGCGCTCACGCTCGTGGCCGCCGTCCCGCTGGGCGCACGGGTCGCCGGACGGCGGGTCGGCGCGGCCGAGTGGCGCGGCACGGCGCTCACCCTGACCGGTCTGGCCGCGCTGCTCGTCACGGCGTCCGGGTCCGCGCCGGACGAGGCGCTGAGCCTGCCGCAGGCGCTCGCCGTCGCGGGAACGACCGCCGCGGTCATCGGCGTACTGGCGCGCGGGGCCCGGCCGGGACTGCGGCACGCGACGGCCTCCGGGTTCGCCTCGGGCGTGGCCTCGGCCCTCACCCAGACCGTGACGGTGGCCGCGACGGACCGCTCGGACTCGCCGCTCAGCGCGCAGGTCGTCGTGGTGGCCCTGCTCGTGGCGGTCTTCTCCGCGGGCGGACTGCTGCTGTCGCAGACCGCCTATCAGGGCGGACTCGGCGCCCCGCTGGCCGTCGTGACGCTCGCCAACCCGCTGGCCGCGGCGGCGATCGGGCTGTCCCTGCTCGACGAGCACCTCCAGGGCGGCGCGGCGGGCCTGCTGCTCGCGCTCGCGGGAGCGTCGACCGCCGCGTGGGGCGTGACGACGCTGTCCCGTTCGGCACCCGGGCCGGCCGCTCCCCCGGACGGCCCGGCGGACGACGACCACCCGGTCGCCGCGGTGCTGGCGCTGGAGTCCGGACCGGCGGCGTACGAACCCTCGATGGTGCCCCGTCAGTCCGGCTCGGGCCATCTGACCTCGCTGTAGGAGACGCGACCGCCCGTCACCTCCGGAGCGGACGGTTCACGCCACCGCCGGAGCGGACGGTCCGCTTCGGCACCGGAGCGGGCGGTCCGCCTCCGTCGGCGGGCGGGGCCGCGCACGGGACGGGCGAGGACGAACGACGGGAAGGGCGGCCGCGGAGAGATCCGCGACCGCCCTTCCTCACGACCGTGGCCGGTCAGCCCAGCCCGCGGGAGTCCTGCTTGAGCGCCGTGTCGACGGTCAGCGCCGTCGCGACGACGAGGCTCAACAGCGGCTCGGGGAGCTGGAAGTGGATCTGAAGGACGTAGTTGTCCGCGGTCGTGAACAGCGTCTTGGCGAGGCCTTCCCAGGTCTTCGTGATCCGGGCCACCTCGTTGTCCGCCTGGTCGACGATCGCGAAGTTCCAGGCGCGCCAGTTCTCCGCCTTGATCGCACCGACCTTCTGGCCGTCGACGTTGATCGCGAAGTTGATCTTGCCGATCATGTTCTGCTGCACGATCTCGCCGACGGGCGAACCGTCCGGACGCGTCACGACCACCCGCGACTTGAATATCTTCGCGGGGCGCGTGAGCAGCAGCTGCGGCGCACCGTGCGCGTCACGGATCTCCAGCCGGTGCGTCAGGAACTGGTCCAGGCTGGAGACGAAGCGCAGGATCTTCCTGAACACGCCCTGTCCGACCTCGACGACCGAGCCGACCGGGTTGCCCTGCTGGTCCATGACCTTGTACTCGTTGGTCAGCTCGATCAGCTTGGCCTTCTGGTTCACCACCAGGACCGGCTCGGTGAACAGCGTGCCGCCGCCGACACCGCTCGGGGCCACTCCCGCCTGCTGCTGCACCTGCTGCTGGACGCGCGGGTCGGGCGCGCCGGCCTGCTGGGGGAACGCCTGCTGCGGCGGCGCGCCCTGGTGCGGCACCTGCTGTGCGGCCGGAGCCTCCTGGTCGGTCCACTGCGAGCCGTCCCAGTAACGCTGGGTCTGAGGCTTTCCGTTCGGGTCCGGATACCAGCCCGCAGGAGTGTTCGAATGTGTGGTCACCGGGGCACCCTACCGTGACGTGGCCGGAAATCAACGGCCGATCGGGGACCCGTCAGACGGTGACGAGAGCAGGGTCGCTGACGCCGGGCCGGCCGTTCTCGACATGTCCGGCGAATCGCCGCAAGAAGCCCGCCCGGCCGTCGCAGACGACGCTCAGGTCGTACCAGCGGGCGCTCGCCCGCAGGTCCACCGTGTGTTTCACGGTCGCGCCCGCCTTGACCCGGAAGACCCGGGATCGTCCGCCGTAGCCGTTCGTGAGCGTGAGCGTCGCCGCGGCGGCACCCTTGTTGACGAGGGTGAGCTCCAGGTCGCAGCCGGTGTGACGGGCGGTGACCTCGGGTCCCGCGACGGGGCCCCCACCCCTGAAGGTGCGCAGGAAGCCGTTCGGGCCGTGCACCGTCAGGTCGTACGAGCCGCCCGAAAAGGCCGAGTTCCAGGTGTCCGAGACGGTTGCACCCGCTTCGGTGGTGTACGTCCAGGGGCCGTCCGTGCGGTTGCCGGAGGTGACGAGGAAGGCCGCGCCGGCCTCGGGGCCGGAGCCGAAGGTCAGCGTGAACGTCCCGGCCGCGGTGTCCGCCGAACCGTCCACGTGCGGGGCGTACTTGAGCGGGCGGGTCGGGCGCGAGCCGCGCTCCTGCCGGGGCAGGGCCGGGTTCGCGGGCGGGGTCGGCACGTAGTCGGGGTGGCGGTCGCCGTCCGGCGGCCGGTAGCCGTCGGTGGCGGGCAGCGCGACCGGCCCGGCGTCCTTGCGGGCGAAGTCGAAGGCGGCCGTGAGATCACCGCAGACGGCGCGCCGCCAGGGCGAGATGTTGGGCTCGCGCACCCCGAACCGGGCTTCCATGAACCGGAGGATCGAGGTGTGGTCGAGCGTCTCGGAGCAGACGTAACCGCCCTTGCTCCAGGGCGAGACGACGAGCATCGGCACCCGCTGGCCCAGCCCGTACGGTCCCGCGGCATGACTCGCGTCGCCCGCGAACAGGTCCGGGCCGACGTCGACCGTGGACCTGCCCTGCGCCGCGGACTGCGGCGGGAAGGGCGGCACCAGGTGGTCGAAGAAGCCGTCGTTCTCGTCGTACGTGATGAACAGCGCCGTCCTGCTCCACACCTCGGGGTCGGACGTGAGCGCGTCCAGCACCTGCGAGATGTACCAGGCGCCGTAGTTGGCGGGCCAGTTGGGGTGTTCGGAGAACGCCTCGGGGGCGGCGATCCAGGAGATCTGCGGCAGCGTGCCGCCCCGCACGTCGGCCCGGAGCCGGTCGAAGAAGCCCTCGCCCCTGCGCGCGTCGGTGCCGGTACGGGCCTTGTCGTACAGCGGATCGCCCGGCCGGGCGTCGCGGTACTGGTTGAAGTACAGCAGCGAGTTGTCGCCGTAGTTGCCCCGGTAGGCGTCGGGGATCCAGCCCCAGGAGCCGTTCGCGTCCAGCCCGTCACCGACGTCCTGGTACACCTTCCAGGAGACGCCGGCCGCCTCCAGCCGCTCCGGGTACGTCGTCCAGCCGTACCCGGCCTCGTCGTTGCCGAGGACCGGGCCGCCGCCCTTGCCGTCGTTGCCCGTGTACCCCGTCCACATGTAGTAGCGGTTGGGGTCCGTGGAGCCGATGAACGAGCAGTGGTACGCGTCGCAGACGGTGAAGGCGTCGGCCAGCGCGTAGTGGAACGGGATGTCCTCACGCGTCAGATAGGCCATCGTCGTGGCCGACTTGGCGGGCACCCACTTGCCGTACCTGCCCTTGTCGAACGCGGCGTGCCCGTCGTTCCAGCCGTGCGGGAGGTCCTCGAGGAACGCGAGACCGAGGTCGTCCGCCTCCGGGTGGAAGGGGAGCACGTCCTTGGTGCCGTCCGACTGGTACCAGACCGGCCTGGTGCCCGTCGTGGTGGCCGGACGCGGGTCGCCGAAACCCCGGACGCCTCTCATCGAGCCGAAGTAGTGGTCGAACGAACGGTTCTCCTGCATCAGGACGACGATGTGCTCGACGTCCTCGATCGTGCCCGAACGGCGGTGCGCGGGCAGCGCCGCCGCGCGCTGGACGCTGCCGGACAGCGCGGTGAACGCCGCTGTCCCACCCGCGAGTTGGAAGAACCTGCGCCGATTCACTTGAGACATGAGCGGTGACCCCTTGTCCTGACGGGCCCTTCGGCCGGAGGTTGACGGAACATGCGCGAGGGAGTTTTCCAAGCGCACCGAACATCAGGAAAGGGTCCCCTGTCGCTCGCGTGAAAGTCGGCGGTACGCGAGGGGAACGGGCCGGAAGGGGGCTTCGGGGGTCACGGGCCCGGGATCCCCACCCGCCGATACGGATCTCGTACAGCGATTCCACCGATCCGGACAGGTCATTTTCGACGGGAAGACGTCACACTTCGCCTCCTTCGATCAGTGACGTATGGGAGGACTCGGGGCGGTGCTACAACTACCGCCTACGGGATGTCGCGGGGTGCCAGGGGGGTGGACCGATGCGGACGGGCGCCTCCGGCGGTCCGCCGAGAACACCGGATCCGGCGTTACGGGCCTCACCGCGCCCGAAGCTCTTCCGGACCGTGCTCCGGTTGCACGCCGTCGCCACCGTGTGCGCCGTCGTTCTGGCGTTGTTGCAGTCGCCGTCCTCGGCCGCCGGTGATCCGGCGGGCCTCGCACCGGCACCGGTGGACTTCGTGGTACTGGTCGACGAGTCGGGGAGTCTGTCCGACTCCGACGTCGCGGCGGAGCGTGCCGCGGCCTCGCTCCTGGCACTGGGAGAGGTGTCCGACGACTCCCGGGCGGCCGTGCTGGGCTTCGGCAGCGTGACCGGCCGGGGCCAGACACCGGTGGACACGGTCTGTCCCCTGACCCGGCTGGACACGGTGGGCCGCGAGCAGCTGAGTTCGTGCACGGCGAAACTGCACCGCCGCAGCGAACGCGAGGGGAACGGCACGGACTTCCCGGCCGCTCTGGCACAGGCCCTGTCCGTTCTGGCCGGAGGCGCCGACGGCACTCCCAAGGTCGTCTTCCTGCTCACCGACGGACGACTCGACGTCAGCGCCAGCCCGGCGTACGGCGGCAACGCCTCCTCGCGCAACGTCAACGGACGCAGGGCGCTCGCCGACAAGGTCGCCCAGGCCCGTGCGCAGAAGGTGCAGATCTGGCCCCTCGGCTTCGGATCGGGCGTCGACAGATCCCAACTGGCCGAACTGGCCGCGGGCGGCTACCGGAGCCGGTGCGCCGACATTCCGTCCGCCCGTCCCACGGCACGGGTCACCTCGGACTCCTCGGACGTCGCGAGTGTGCTGCTCGCCGCGTTCGCGGGCGCTCGCTGTGCCCGTACGACACCGAGCCGGACGGTCGAGAACGTCACGTCCGGCGCCGACCTGAAGGTGACGATCCCGTCCGTCGCCACCGACGGCTCCCTCGAGGTCGTCAAACCGGACGCGGACGCGGTCGCCGTCACGTACTACGACCCGCGCGGACGGAAGGTGCCGCCGCACGGCAGCGCGTACGGCTCGTCGTTCGAACGGGTCGGCCAGTCCGGCCCGGTGGAGGCCCTGCGCATCCGCAACCCCTACCCGGGCACCTGGCGCGTGCACGTACAGGTGCTGGACGGGGCGGCCGCCCAGCGGATCACCGCCACCGCGATCTGGCAGGGACTCCTGCGCTCGTACATCCTCGTCGACCCGCCGACACCACAGCCCGGGCAACGGGTGACCGCACGGGTCACGCTCCAGACCAGGAAAGGCGTCGTCCTCACCGAGGAGGACCAGCTGGCCGGCATCCACGTGGCGGTGCGGCTGACGGGCCGGGGCTTCGCGACCCGCACCGTCGCCCTCGCGGACGACGGCCGGGGACCCGACAACCGGGCCCACGACGGCGAGTTCTCGGCACGGATCACCGTGCCGAAGACCGCCACCGGCGCGCTCACCTTCGTCGGCGTGATGGCCGGCGAGGGCATCGCCGGCGACCAGCGCCCCTACGTGACCGAGGCGGTGGCCGCCGCCCCCCGGCTCACGGCCGCGATCGTCCTCGACGACCACGAGGTCAACCCGGGCGGCACCGCCACCGGACGCCTCGAGCTGCGCAACTCCGACTCGGCCGCGCACCGTCTTCGGCTGGCCTGGGTGGACGGCACCGCCGACAAGGACCTGACGGTCCGTCCCCAGGCGCTGACCGTCCGGCCCGGAGCGGTCACTCGGGTCCCCCTGGGTCTGGCCTTCGGCGAGAACGCGCGGCCGGGTGCCGTGCCGGGGCGGCTGGAGCTGCGCGACCAGGCGTCCGGCCGGCTGGTCGCGCAGAGTTTCGTGACCGTCGAAGTGGTGCCGCCCGCCACGTTCCTGGAACGCAACGCGACGTCCGTGGGGGCGGGATCCGCGCTGGTCCTGGCTCTGCTGACGGTGCTGGCCCTGCGTCGGCAGGACCGGCGCAGAGCACGCGACACCTCGGACATCCAGCTGATCCTCTACCGGGACGACGCCGAGTTGAGCCGCTTGCGGGCGCCCGCGCGCGCGGGCGCCGAGTTCGGCTTCACGCTGCGGCCGGTGGCAGGGGGCTCGCACCGGCTGCTGCTGGACAGCTCCGCGGGACGGTCCCGGGTACGCCGCTCCGCGGACGGCGGGCTCGCGATCCGGCTCGCGGACGGAACGCGGGTCCCGCTCCCGCGCGGCGGACGGTCGCCCGTCGCCGACGGGCTGCTCCTCGGCTTCGCCGACCATCGTCCCGCGGCCCGTTCGCGTGGCGCGGCCCGGACGGCGGGCCGCGTCCAGGACCGGCGTTCCGGTTCCGCGGACCGGCTGCGGCAGGCCCGGGACGGCGCTCCGAAGGCTTCCCGGCCGACCCTCACCGCGCGGCGGCCCTATGACGACGACTTCTGACGCCGTCCGTGCCTCCCCGCCCACCACCGGTCCCCGGACCGGCAAGACCCCCGCGGCCCCCCTCTCCTCACGAGGTGAATCCCAGTGAAGATCTATCAGCCGATGCTCTTCGTCGGCCTCGGGGGCACCGGGTGCCTGATCGGCGCGGAGCTGGAGAACCGGCTGAGGGAGGCGCTGTGCGGGCCGGACGGCACCGCCCTCCATCCGGTGCTGCGGGGACGCCAGCTGCTGCCGTACCAGTTGCCGGACTGTCTGCAGTTCGTGTACGCGGACCTCAACGAGGCCGAGCTGAACCGGCTGCCGCACACCAGGGCGGAGGGATCGCTGAAGGCGGCGTACAGCCGGACCTCTCGCGCCACCTTCGGGCTGCTGCCCCGGTTCGACTCCTATCCCGAGGTGGCCCGCAGTCTGCGTACCAACCTGCCGGGACCGTTGTGCGGCTGGCTGCCGCCACGGCCCGGGGAGCCGCGGATCGCCCCGCTGATCCGGGGCGCCGGCCAGCTCCCGACCGTGGGACGGGCCGCGCTGTTCGAGACGTTCCGCAGCGGCCTCGGCGCGGCGATGGGCCCGATACGCGAGGCGATCTCGCTCATCAGCAAGTCCGGGGGAGACCTGACGTCGCTCGGGGGCAGTCTGTCCGACACCTGCGACGTGTTCGTGGCGTTCTCGGTGGCGGGCGGCACCGGGTCGGGACTCTTCTACGACTACCTCCACCTCATCGGCCAGGCCTTCGAGGAAGCCCACCACCGGGTGAAGATCTACCCCCTGGTGCTGATGCCCTCCGCCTTCGACGACGGCCGGGGCGGCGGCCGGGCCGCGCGCCTCAACGCGGGCCGGGCCCTCGTCGATCTGTTCCGGCTGGTCGACGAGCAGAACGCGCCCGACGCCGACGACAGTCTGGACGACGTGGGCGTCCAGGACCGGCAGCGGCTGGAGTACCCCGGCGGACTCTCCGTGCATCTGCGGCCGTCCACCGCGCAGACCGCGTTCCTCTTCAGCCGCACCTCGGGCATCGAGCGCGAGGATCTGCACCGCAGCGTGGTGTCCCTGGTCATGTCGCTGCTGGGCACCGAACTGGGCGACGACGACGGGCGCACCCACGACAGCGACCACCTGTACCAGTCGTTCGCCGACTCGTTCATCAACACGAACGTGGAACGGGCCGCCACCGCGCCCACCGGCATCGGCCACCGTGGGGTGTCCACCAGCCTGGTGGCCTCCATGACCGTCCCGGTCGACGAACTGGCGGAACTGGTGGCGGCACGGCTGCTGGCCGCCGCGCTGCGCCGGCAGGAGGCCGCCCCCCGGCCGTCGGACGGCGTCCGCCGCGAGATCGTCCGCGAGCTCTTCTCCGCCTCCAACATCGAGCCGGTGTGGAACCGGGCCTCCCTCCCCTTCAACGAACCGCGTCCCGCCACCGGAGCGCGCGCGATCCAGGACGCGCTGGCCACGCGCCGCGCGGCGATGGAGGACGCTCTCGGCGACCTCGACCGCCATCTCCGTCAGCAGGTGGCCGAACTGGCCGCGGGCTTCGACCCGGTCCGCGGCGTACGCCAGTTGCTGGGCCGCTGCGACGTCACGGAAGTGCACCGCGTGGTGTTCGGCGACCCGGGGGCCCGGGACCGGCTCGAACGCACGGGTTTCGTGGGCATGCTGGAGAACCGGCGCCGGGAGCCGGAACGCCCGCCCGGTCTCACGGCCGGTCCGCCGTCCCCGGGGGGTGTCCGCGACCGGATGCCGGGCCTGATGAAGGCCAAGTGGACCGATCCGGAGGTCGTGGCCCTCCTCCAGCAGCAGGACGACTGGTACCAGTGGGAGTCGCGGCGGACCTGGCACCGGCACTGGGCCGACCAGGCGAGTCGCTGGGACCGCGCCCTGGCCGGGGTGAAGTCCGAACTCGTCGCCCTCGTCGAGGGCTTCCGTGACCAGGCCGACGAGGAGCACGCCTCCTTCCGGCAGCGCACCCGGCACCTGTACCGGCCCCGCACGGGCGTCTCGTACCTGCTGCCGCCGCAGGTCGATCTCGCTTCCTTCTACGACGCCGTGGTGCACCGCCTGCTGCTGGCGGAAGGGCTGCGGGAGACCGACGACGAACGGGACCTGCTCGGCCGGCTGGTCGGCCCGGAGCAGTGGAGGAACGCCTTCGCCGAGGTCCGCACCGACGCCCGGCGCGCCGTGCAGGTGGTCAAGGACATCCTCCAGCACCGCGTCAAGCGGCTCTTCGTGGAGCCGGGGGACCACGAGGAACGACCGCTGCTGCCCCGGCTGGGCACCCTGCTGGCGGAGGCCGCGGCGGGGGGCGGCGGGCGGGTCGGCGACGAGGCGGTGGAGCAGTGCCGCCACAAACTGGCCTCACTGCTGCCGGTGGGGTTCTCCCCCGAGGGCAGCGGCCGGCTGAAGGTCCTCATCGTCTACCCGGCGACGTCCACGGACGCCGCGGTCCGCAAGTTCCTGGAACGTGAGATGCGCCTGCCACGCGACAGCGAACGCGAGATCGAGTTCCGGCCGGTCTCCACGGAGTCCATCACCGTCGTGCTCTTCCGCAGCGCGATGAGCCTCACGGAGGTGCCCGAGGTACGCGAGACACTCACCCTGTGGTCCGAGGCGCTGGCCGCGGAGCAGCCCGGCGACCACCTGCGGTGGCGTCAGCGGCTCGGGTACGCCTACGACTTCCTGATGGGCACGGAAGCGGACCGGCGGCACATCCTGCACCGCCTGCTGTGCGCCATGTGGAACGACCAGATCCAGGTCTTCGGGGACGTCACCAGTCCGCGCCGGATCCGCATCGGGCTCCAGGACCGGGACTCGGCGGCCATGGTCTGCCCGCTGGATCCGCCCGGCGGCGCCCTGTCCAGCTGGGGCAACCTGCTCCGGGCGTACGAGGCGTGGACCCTCGCCGAGGACGGCGGCGGCATCCGGAACGCCTTCTGCGAGCAGCTCATGGGGACGGTGCCGTTCGGCCTGGAGAACTCGCCCGTGGCCCCGCACGGACTGTTCCGGACGCTGGTGGACAAGGTGCTCCCCCAGCAGCAGGAGCTCCTGGAGCGGCTCTCCGGCCGGGCCGAGGGGCAGCGGCCGGCCGGGTACGAGGACCTGGCCGTGTTCTGGAACGAGACCCTGCCCGGTGCCCTGGACATGCCCTTCCCACGGGCCCACAGGATGTCGAACTGGACCTTGCGCAAACTCGACCAGTCGCTGCGCGCCGTTCCGGCACCGTACGCGCCGCCGGTGGCCGACCTGCGGTTCACGGCCGGCACCGACCTGACCAAAGACCCCCGGGGAGAGCGGCCATGAACGGCCCCGCCGACGACCGGCTCGTCGTCTGCATCGATCTGCGCCACGAGCTGGACGACGTGATGGATCCGGACTCGTTGGACGAACGCTTCCGCGAGGCGATGCGCGACGCGCACGTACGGTCGGCGGACGTCTCCCGCGTCCTCGTCATCGACACCGTCGGATCGCTCCTGCAGCACCACGCCGCCTACGAGCGGCTGTGCTCGAACGCCCTGGTGTCCACCCTGCTGTGCCTAGCGGTGGGGCAGCTGCCCGGCCCCGACGGCCGGGTGCTCGACCTGCCGTCGCAGCTGCGGCCCCCCATGGCGGCGACCCTGTGGGTGGGCGACGTCCGCGGCATCGGCTGGCGGCCGGGGCAGGGCCGGTCGCTGTCCCTGACGGACGCCGACATCGCCGCGGACGACATCACCGGTCTCGAGCCGCTGATCGACCTCCTCAAGGTCGCCGAGGTGTTCGACGAGACCGTGTCCACCCTGGGCGAGCTGCCGTCGGCGGTGGCCAGCCCCGCGCTGCGGCTCCTGGTGCACGAGGTGCCCGACGAGGACCTCATCCGCACCGAGTTGCAGGCCGTGAACGAATGCGTGTCGCTGCCGGACGACCTGCGGACGGGGTCCGCCCCCGGCGGTGTCCTCGACGTCCTGGCCGGCTACGCCGCTCCCGACGACCTCGCGCTGGAGGACTGCCTCCCGGAGGACAGCCTGCTGCGGCAGGCGCACTGGCGGTGCGTGGAGCGGCTGGCCGAGGCCGACGACCGGCTGACCCGCATGACGGGCTGGCGGGGACTGCTGGCGCCGCCGGCCCACCTGGCCGCCCTGGGAGAGTCGGTGCGAGAAGCCGGCCACGCCCTGGCCGACTACCGCGACGTCATCGAGCAGACCTTCGAGTGGGCGGACGGGCGGGCCGGACTCGACGCGGACGGCCGGGACCACCTCACGCACATGGGCATCCGGCTTCCGCACGTGCAGGGCACCCGTCCGGAGGAGATCGGCGCGGAGCTGCGCGAGCGGGTCACCACCCGGTTGCGGCGGCGCCGCCCCCTGCCCGAGATCGTCTCCTGGCTGCGGGACTTCGCCGAACGGTCGGTCCCCGCGGGCAGCGCGGCGCAACTCGACCGGCTGCGTCGCGTCTGTCCCGACACGCTGCTCGACACCCTCGTCGATCCTCCTCCGCCGTCCCTCGGCGTCCGGATCGTGCGAGCCGGGGCGTGGTCGGCCGTCGCCGCGCTCGCGGCGGCGGCCGGCCCGCTGGGGATCTGGGGAGCCCTGCTGGTCCTGGCGCTGCTGGCGGCCGGAGCCGTCCGTACGGCCGGTTCGCCCGCCGCGGTTCCCCGCGTCACCGCGGGCGCGCTGGCCGGAATCTGGCTGACGGGCAGTGCCGCGGGACTGGCACTGCGCTCGGCCGGCGTCCCCGCGTGGGCCGACGTGCCCCTGCTGGTCCTGGCGCTGCTCGCGACGGCACTGGCCGCGGGGGCCCTGTGGGCGGCGGCGCTGGGCCGGTGGCGGACCGACAGCGGGCTGGCGGAGGCCGCCGAGGCCGGTGAGCGGCTCGGCGAGGTGCTCGACCGGGGCGTGCTGCGCCACTGGCTGCTCGCCGACGCCCGCGCCGGCGCGTCGGACCAGGCCAGGGCACTCGCGCATCTGGTGCAGGCCGTGTGCACCACCCTGACGGAATTCGCCGGGCAGCTGGGCAGACGGGCGCGTCCGGCCTGGGAGGACGGGCCACCGCGCACCGGCGGTACCAGTCCGGCGGGCGGCCGGGGCGGCCGTACCCAGGCGGTGGAGTACGTCGGCCAGGCCGGCCTGGCCCTACAGACCACGCTCGCGGGGGACATGGCCGACCTGGTCGCGGAGGTCCTCGCCCCGTACTGGGAGGTGGTGCTCAGAGACCCGTCCAGTGCGGCCGGGCTTCCCGTGGCGGCGCGCACGGACGAACTGATGCGCGTCTTCCAGCAGCATCTGGCGCAGGTCGGCACCACGCCGACGCCCCCTTTCGCCTCGGCGTCGGCCGGACGCCCGGACCCGGCCACCCTGGTCGGGGTGGACCTCCGCCGGATCGTCGACGTCCTGCGACGTGACGGCAGGGACGACGCCCTCCAACTGTGCTCGCCCGATCAGCTGCGCGTGCTCGACCGCGCCCCGGGCTCGTCCCAGGGGTTCGGCTTCGTGCCCCATGCCATGCAGGGCGCGTTCTGGAAGGCCCTGGCCGACGTCTCCGGTTCCGGAAAGGTGCCCGGTGACCGGCCGCGTCCCGCGGGCGCCGTGCCGGGGGACGGCTGGACCGTGGACCGTTCGCCCGACCCCGCGGCGCTCCCCGACATCGTCTGGACGGCATCGGGCCGGTTCGCGGGGCTGCTGCGGCTCGTACCGCTGTCGACCGGCGCCGTACGGACCGTATGGCCCGAGGAGGCCGACACGAGCGGGACGTCACGGCAGACGCCGGCCGCCCCTCCGGCGGCGCACGCGCCCGGCGAGACCGGCTAGCGGGCATGGCGCCGAGCGTTTTGGACCCGAGCGACCCCCGGAGTGTGGCGGGATGAACGAGACCCTGTCCTTCGTCGATTCCTCCGGCATGCCCGAACGGGTCAGGGTGCTCCACTACGAGGTGGACGAACCCCATCAGCCCGGATCCGGCTTTCGTACCCGTGCCGTCCGTCTGGAGGACGGCAGGCCCTTCCTTCAGAAGCGGCTGCTGCCGACGCAGGCCGCCCGTGCCGAGAGCGTGGACGCGCTGGAGGCCGAGATCCGTGCGGGTCTCACCCTGATCCGGGCCTTCCAGGAGGTGGCCTATCCGGCCGAGTTCACGAGGCTGGCCGGGTACGCCATCGACGTCGACGAGCCCTTCCTGCTGCTCGATCCCCCGCGTGCCGCGCAGACCACCGCGGACATCGCCCGGGGGCTGGTCCTGTCGATGGAGCAGAAGAAGTTCGAGAGCAGCCTGTTCCGCGCGCTGCGGCTGCTGGAGTGGGCGGGGCTCGTCCACCGGTCGATCAACCCGGCGACGGTTCGCTGGGACGGCAACCGGGTACAGCTCACCGACCTCGGCACCGCCGACCGCGCGGGCCGTCCCAGGCAGCGCATCGGCTCGCTGCCCTGGGCGTCGCCCGAGCAGCGCGCCGGAACCGGTACCACCGACCCCCGCGACGACATCTGGAGCGCCGGTCAGCTGGTCTACTTCGTGGCCCATTCCCGCGAGCCGACCGGCAGCCGCATCCCGCCGCTGGCCGGACCCGCGCGGGACGACCTGCTCAAGGACGTCTTCGCGGAGCGCGCCCAGGACCGGCCGAGTGCCAGGACGATGCTGCGCCGGGTGGCGGCCACGGACCCGTGGGACGACCTGGGACGGCCCTCGGACCCCCTGCTCGAGGGCCGGAGCCGGTTCGCGCAGCTCTTGGCCGTCAAAGGGCCTTCGGCGTGGCCGGCCGTCCCCCGGGACGAGGAACCCGTCACGCCGGCACCGGCCACGGTGTCGCGGACGGACTCCGGACCGGAGCAGCCCGAGACGTTCGGGTCGGGGTGGGGGCGGAAGAAGCAGCGGCCCGGTCCGGGGCGCTGGGGCACGGGCGGGCGCAGAGCGGGAGATGGCGGATAGTGGATCAGGTGACCCTCGGCGAACGCACCGCGGACTTCACGCGTTGCCCCAGTTGCCTCCAGGATCTGAGGTTCGACGGGAGCCGGCTCTTCCTGCCGGATCCCCGCACCAATGAACTCACGGCGTGGGATCCGGCCTCCGAGCCCAACGACCTCCGCCGTGAGGACCAGTTGAACCGCGCCTTCCTGAAGTGCCCGAACGGCAGCGCCCAGCCGCACTTCCTGCCCGTTCCGTACCTGCTGCACGGCAAGCCCTTCACGGTGGCCTTCGTCGGGCAGTCGGGAACCGGCAAGACGCACCTGCTGGCGGCCATGATGGCCGAGATCGGCCGGGGCGGTCTGGACTCGCTGGGCATCCGCTGCCGTTCGGTGAACAGCTCGCAGCACCACGCCTTCCTGGCCCGCGCGGTCAACGAACTGGAGGCCGGACGGGTCCTGCCGGCCACCACGCCGACGGAGTTCGTGGAGTTCACCGACGCGCTGCTGGTCACCGTCGGCGGGCGGACCCGCCCGGTGGCCTTCTTCGACATCGCCGGGGAATCGCTGCACCTGCCGGGAAACGTGACCGAGTTCCTGCTGGGGGTCGACGCGCTCATCTTCGTCGTCGACGCGCTCCGGGCCCTGCGGCTGCGGCAGCTCACCCTGGCGCGGGAGGCCGCCGGGATCCGGCCGCAGAACACCGGCATCGCCGACCCGACCTTCACCACCGTGCTGGACCGGCTGCCGCGCCGGGAGGGCCTGTGCGACGTGCCGACCGCCATCGTCCTGAACAAGTGCGACGTGCTGCGCTTCGAGCCGCCGATCGACCACTGGCTGCGGGAGGAGGCGCGTCCGGTGAGCGCTCCCGACCCCAAGCTGGTCTTCGAGGAGAGCCAGGACGTGTACGCCTTCCTGGCACATCATCAGGCCACCCCGTGGCTGCGTCCGTTCACCGAGTGCCGGCGCTGCACGCTGCACTTCGTGTCGGCCACCGGCATGTCACCGGCCGTCACGAGCTCGTCGAGCGGCGGGGCCGGTTCTCCCGCCACCGCCTTCGCCGGCGGCATCCGGCCCCGGCGCGTCCTGGGACCGCTGCTGTCGGTCTTCCAGATGTGGGGTCTGCTGGAGCCCTCGGAGCATCCCGCCTCCCAGCTCAGGGGGGTATGAGAAGGTGATCGTCCCGAACGACGACGTCGACCAGTTGGTCTGTGCCTACGATCCGGACAACCCGTCGAACAACATGGGTTTCGGTCCCGTCGCCTCCTCCTTCTCCGTGGACCGGGCGGTCGCCCTCTTCAACGACGCCGGCCCGGTTCTGCGCCCGGCGGGTTCCCCCGCCGACTCGATCGCCTACGAGCGGTTGCCGTCCGGGCAGGAACTCGTCGTGCGGAGGGTCGTCGTGCTCGACGACCTCCAGCGCGGCAACCTGTTCAGCCAGGCGCTGATCGCCCCCGCGGGGCAGTTCGGCGCCGAACTCGCCCTCGGCCTCGACCACGACGACTGGCCGCTGGGCGACGAGGTCACCCGGGTCGGGCTGAACGAACGGCTCGACCGCGTGGACGGCTTCCTCCTGGCGCACAAGGCGCGCCAGGGCGCCGAACGGCTCCGGGACGTCGTGCGCTCCGCCGACCACACCGGCGTCCTGTGCGACATGACGGCCGCGCTGCTGGCCGAGCCGTCCCGGCGGCTGTCCCTGACCACGGCCCAGGTCGGCGACCGGCCGCGGGCCGTGCTGCTCGGGCTGGTCGACCTTCTCACCCCCCTGCTTCCCGACCCCTGGTTCTTCTCCACACTCGAGTCCGCGGAGTCCCGCTCCTATCGCGTCATCGTCCTGCGGAACTGGCCGCACGAGGGCAGCCCCGACTACGGCAGGCTGCGGCTGGGCGGGCAGCGTACGCCCGACTCGACGGTGCGGGGCATGGCTGAGGCGCTGGTCGTCCGTTACCAGAAGTACGGCCGGGAAGGGCTCGACCTCCTGAAGAGCCGGCAGGACTGGCACGGGATGGATCCCGTCCGGCGTGTCCAGACGCTGTGGACCACACTGGCCGTGGCGTCGGACATGACTCCGCACAAAGCGCTGCCCCGCGGAACCGCCGTGACGGAGCCGGGGGCGAAGGACATCGCCAGGGACGCGAACCGGGCCCTGGACGACGAGCTGGACCCGGTGGCGCACGGCGAGCCGTTCCCGGGGCAGGGCATCGGCACGGCGGCATCGTTCGCCGGGCCACCGCCGGGGCCGGACGGCACGGCGACGGCGCGGCAGGACGGCCGGGGGCCGGAGCCGACGGGCACCGGAGCCGAACCGCACGAACACCCCGTGCCGGACCGGACGTCCGGCGGGAACGCGTCGTCGGCCGCGGGCGGCGCGGAGGCCGGGCGACCGGGCGACTCCCTTTTCCTCCCCGCACCGCCGACGCCTCCGCTGACCCGGGGATTCACCCACCCACCGGTCGCGGGATCGCTGTCGGTCGCCGACCGTGAGACCAGGCTCGCTCCGGTGAACGCTCTGGTCCAGCGGGTCTTCACGGCACACGGCCACGAGGAACGGCGACGCCTGGTGAGCGAGGTGCGCCTCCGCACGGACGGATGGACCGACGAGGAGGCGGACGCCGCCGCCGTGACCGCCATCGGCTGCCGGCTCGGACTGCCGAAACAGCGGGGCCGGACGGGCCGCGGACGGCAGACGGAGACGAAGCATTTCGCCTTCTTCTACGAGCTGCTGGTCCGGCAAGCACTGTCCCGGCAGCCCGCAGCCCTCGCCTGGGCCGCTTTTCTGCGTCAGGAGGCGTCCGCCGGCTTCAGGGAACCGCTCCGGTCGGTGGTGGAGCGGATGTACGCCGAGCACCGACACGGCGACCTCGCCGTCCACCACGCGTTCTTCATCGCCCTGGGCAAGGGCGCGCTCCTCGACGCGCTCGGCGGGAAACCGGCGGCCTCCCGGCGGACACCCGGCCGGATCCCTCCGCGGCCCGGCCGGCCGGCGTCGACGCACGGCAAGGGCGGAAACCGCATCTGGCGGCCGCGGGCACCCCGCCCCGCCCGGGCCGACGGCCCGGCGGACGAGGCGTCGGGCGGAGCCGACGTCCGCGCCGGGCTGGCCGAGGACCTCCTGCGGCTCGGCAAGGCCCTCTTCGGCGTGGTCGTGCTGCTGTCGGCGGGAACCGCCCTGCTCTTCCTCCTGGTGCTGGGGCTCGGGCTGCTCTGACGGGCCCGTCGGCTCCCGTCAGAGCAGCCCGAGCCCGAACATCTCCTCCACGGGGACGTGCGACAGCAACCGGACCCGGGGCACGGCCGTGCCGTCCTGCCCCCGGCTCGGGGCGAACCGCTGAAGCCGCTCGGCGATCTGATGCGCGGTCCGGCCGAAACCGACCGCCTGGCTCAGCGCACCCCGTCGGCTGCCGTCCGGGCCGGCGGACACGGGCCCGCACACCAACACCGTCGGAACGTAGCCGAGCAGGTACAGCTGGAAGGCGAACAGGTCGCGCAACTGCGGTTCACCGCTCTCCCCGGTCTCCTGCGGCAGCGCGTCCAGCACGAGCAGCGGCGGTGGCTGCCGGCGTCGTTCGCACAGACGGCGCACGGCGTGGTCCACGTCCTCGGGCAGGATCGACCGCGCGCTGCCGGGCAGGCGGAGCGCGGCGCCCTGGCCGTAGGACCGCATCTCACCGTGCAGCAGGACGACGTCGACGGCCTGTTCCCCGGCCACACCGGAGCCGTCGGGGGACAGCAGAAACTGCTCGGTCGCCGGGAAGACGATCGGTCCCCCGGGA
>NZ_KZ626881.1 GCF_002911015.1 Streptomyces populi | reverse complement strand
GAGGCATGGCACGGCTGAAGTCCTGGCAGATCTTCCGCAGATCCCGCATCAGCCCCAACCGCATGAGCGTCATCACCAAAGCCGTCCTCACCCTGGAGAAGCAACGCTGAAAACGCTCATTCCCTCGCCGACGAAATGCGCGGGCACGGGACGGTCGAGGACAGCCGTCTGGACTGGTGAGCGCCCCGGCGCGCGGCAGGACCTCACGACCGCGCGCCGGACGGGTGACGATATGGACCGCCCCTGTCGCCGATCCACCCGCACCCGTACAATCCGATGCCGGGAAACTCTCAACTCCCATGTGTAATCGGGGGACTGGTGGCCGAGGGGAACGCTGGAGCCGGGTCGGGCGCCGATGAGGGAGGCGGCCCACAGTTACTCGCGCTGCGCACCGAGGTCGAGAAGATCGTGGCTGAGGCGCGCATCGGCGCGCGCCGGGCTCAGCGTCGAGCGAAACTCTGGCACGCCGTGTACCTCGGTCTCGGCTTTCCGGCCGCCGTCCTGGCAGGTATTTCCGGAGCGGCCGGCCTGGCTTCCGAGGGTGCTCGTGTTCCCGCAGCCGTACTTGCGTTGCTGTCGGCGGGTTTCGTCGCCGGTTCCACGTTTCTCCGCTCCGACGCCCGCCACATGACCAACCTCCGCCGCCGCTACGCTTGGCAGAACCTGGAGAGCCGTGCCCGCCTGGTTCTCGCCTACGAGGCTTACGAAGGCCCAGAACCACTGCACACCGCCCTTGTCGCTCTGCATGAAATGCGTGCCGCGGTGCCTTCCAGTGCGTTGATTTTCGGGGAACAGCAAGGGCAGCAGCAACTGCCGGTGACAGGTCCGACGCCGGCGGCTGTCCAGCCGCCACCACCGGGGCAGGGAGCGTGAACGGCCACGGCGGGCGCATCGACAGCCCGGTCCTCGGCGGCGATCACGGGAACGCCCTTGTCGCCACTTCCCCTCCGGGCGCGTCCGTCGGGGCCGGCGGGTCCGATCCACTGCCTCGGCACCCATGAGGCCTCGCTTCATCCGTGAAAAAGCAATGCGGCGACGTGACGGTGAAGGGCTGCGCCGCCTCGTTCGGAAAAGCGAGTGGGCGCGACCGTGGGCTCGAGGGTTCTCGGCGCGCAAAGGCAACTCATCCTTTGCTGGAGAGGGCATCGCCCGATCCGGCGGACGCCGGGGGAGTCGTGGCAACAGGGCCGGAACTGGCAGCCGGGTCTTGACCGCGAGGTTCTCCGAGGTTCCAGGACGGGCCGGAAATCGGATGTTTCACTAACTCTATTGCAGCCGCAGTTGTCGCAGTGATAAAAAGTCGGCAACACAAGCATGTTGTTCACCTCGAACCCGATGAAGGACGAAGCGACGATGGCGCAGCAAATCATTACCCGACTGCTTGATGACCTCGACGGGTCCGAGGCGTTCGAGACGATCGTGTTCGGCCTGGACGGCAAGACGTACGAGATCGATTTGAACGAGGAGAACGCGGGCAAGCTGCGCGAGGCCCTTGCCCCGTACGTCGACAAGGGGAGGAAGCAGAGCCAGAGCCGCGGGGGCAAGCGTGCGGGCGCAACGCCGGTCGCCGTCGACGGCAACACGGCACTCGTTCGCGCGTGGGCCAAGGAGAACGGCTACGAGGTGAACGACCGCGGTCGCGTTCCGGCGGAGATCAAGGAAGCGTACGCGAAGGCCACTTCCTGAGGTTCATCAGCTTGCTGCAAGACCCTCGCCGAAAGGAGGGTCTTTCAGCAGCCGTACAAGAAAATGGACCGGTGCCGACCGCTCCTGAGCACCACGTCCGGGGCCGGAACCGGGCGTTCGGTCCAGCGCGAGAACATCGGCGTGGGGTGTTTCGGACGAGCCGCACAACTCGGTTCCCGCCTGCCCCCTCAACCCGGTTCCCGCCTGCCCCCTGACCAGGGACCGGCTGTCCGGTGCTCCCTCCCATGCCCAGGGCCGTCGATGCCTGCGCCCCGCCCGTGTCGTCTCCGGGCAGGCCGTCCAAGGCCGCTGGTACGACACCGGCAACCCGTCCGGCCGCCCCCTCCGCAACCTGATCTGCCGCCTCTTCCCGTGGGGCGTCGGACACGGCGGCCGACCCGCGAGGAAAGCCGTGGTGCCGCGTAGTCGCCCTTCACGGGACACCCCGCTCCACGGGATCTCCGACATCTCGGCCTGCCGGTGGAGGGATACGGCCCGCAGCGCCCGGCGGACGCTCCCGCACCTCTGCCTTCCGGTCGTGGAGCAGCGCGAGGTTCTGCCCGCTGTTGCAGCCGCCGGGGATAGGGGCGTGCTCGCTGGGTACGCGGATCTGGCCGCTGCGACGACGGGTCTCGCCTGTCGTGGTCAAAGCATCAGGGAGGTCCGAGGTGGGGTTCGTCGAGTCGGGTTTCGCTCTGGCCTCCAAAGGCGGTGCGCGGGTTCTGACGGGTTGCTATCGCCTCGACGGGCTGATCGGCTCCGGTGGCGCCGCGGACGTGCACCGCGGGTTCGATCTGCGGCTGCGACGGCCGGTGGCCGTGAAGATCTTCCGGGCGGGTACCGGCTTCGACACGGAGGAGGACCACCGCAGCGAAGCGGTGCTCCTGGCCCGGTTGCAGCACCAGGGCCTGGTGACCGCCTACGACGCCGGACGGCACGACGGTGACGCCTACCTCGTCATGCAACTCATCGACGGCCCCACCCTGAAGACCCGCATCGCCGAGGGCCCCCTGCCGTGGAAGACCACCGCCACGCTCGGAGCCGGCCTGGCCGATGCCCTGGCCCACGCGCACGAGGCGGGAGTGGTCCACCGCGACGTGAAACCGTCCAACATCATCCTGGACGACTCGGGCGATCCCCACCTGACCGACTTCGGCATCTCACGTCTGCTGGACACCACCACCCGCACGGCCACGGGCACCCTTGTCGGAACGGCGGCCTATCTCTCCCCCGAGCAGGTCCTCGGTGAGCCCGTCGGCCGGCCCGCGGACGTCTACGCCCTCGGTCTGGTCCTCCTCGAATGCCTCACCGGCCGGCTCGAGTACGACGGCGGCCCCCTGGAAGCCGCGATCGCACGGCTGCACCGTCGGCCCGGCGTCCCCGACTTCGTGCCCCGGACACTCGCAGCCCTGTTGCAGCCGATGACGGCCCTGGAGGCCGAAGCCCGGCCCACGGCACGTGACTGCGCCCGTACGCTGGCGCTCCTGGGGGCCGAGACGGCCGCGACGGTTCCCACGCCACCGGCCGCCCGCGCCACGAGCGTCGTCGTCGCACCGCAAGCGACCACGAACACCCGTGACAACACGCACGACAAGCCGCTGTCCGGCACCGGGCAGCCCGCTGCGCGCACCGCGCCCGTCCGGAGCCGTTTGCGGGTGGCCGGAGCGGCCGCCGTGCTGGCCGCGGCGATCGCCGCCTTCGCCGTCACCGAGGGACCCTCCGCTCACAGCTCCGGTGGTGATCGAGCGGCGTCGGCCGACGACCGGGCCGCCCCCTCCGACTCCCCGGAGAGGGCGGCGCGAGACGACGGCAGTCACACACCGGCAGCGACGCCGACCGACGGACACTCGGCTTCCGCCCGTCCGCAGCGCTACTCCACACCGGGACGCAGTACACCTGCCGGCAGCCCGACCCGTGCTCCGGCCACCGGCGTGGCACCGACTCCGAAGGACGACAGGGCCGGTGCGGCGAAGGGAGCCAGGCCGGATGCCGCCGGTCAGAGCGGCAGGAAGGCGCCCAAAGAGCCGCCCGGGCAGGTACGCAAGACCCGACAGGACGGCAAGGGGGACGAGAACGAGGGCGACGATTCGCAGGGCGCCGACGGTACGACTCCTGCGGATGAATGACCTCTTCGATCCCGCTCGCGCACGAGGCGATGCGGACCGTCGCGGCTTGCCCCTGCCGATCGGCATCTCCGCCGCGGACCTCCAGGACAGCCAGGCCCTGATCCCGCCGGTTCGCGGCATCCGCCACCGCCTCGCCCGCAAGGGCGTCGAGTCGTCCCGACGCCCGGGCCGGCACCGCCGGGTCGTGGAACGGACCGTTCCCTGACTCTCCGGGTTCCCACGGATTCCCCCCTGGTGCCGACCCCGGATTCATGGTTCAGACATCAGCCACAAAGTACGCGGCAGGTAATCCGGCGTCCCCGTTTCCCCGTCCTGAGAGCTTCCGGGGACAGCCGAGGCGGGTTCAAAAGACGCCCCGTGGTTTTCGCCGGCGACGGTGGCGTCCGGGGTTCGCAGAAGGTGCCGTCTCGGATCATGGCGAAGAATTTTCAGCACGGCGACGTCAAGCGGCCGAGGATTCCATCACGCTCCCGGATTACGACGTGATGTCCCAGTCCGATACCCCGTGGGATGATTCTGTGGCGTTGGAATTCGACGACTCTGACGACGTCGGACCATTTATGAACAGGTAATAAAAGGAACGGAACATGAGAGTTTTTCAAGTTGAACCGATCATCCCTGAACGGAGCGCCGGGACATGACCGTCACCCTGGACCAGACCCTGTTCCATCAGACCGGTGCCGGCCTGCCCGTGCCGTTCGCCATCGCCGGGACCGGAGTGCACCTGCCGCCGGCGGTCGTCACCAACCAGGAGCTCATCCGCACCCTGGACACCAGCGACGAATGGATCACCAGCCGCACCGGCATCCACGAACGCCGTCGCCTGGCCCCGCACCTGGCGACCTCCGACATGTGCGTCGCCGCCGCCCACCCGGCCCTGGACGCCGCCGACATCGCGCCCGCCCAACTGGACGCGGTCATCGTCGCCTCCTACACCGGGGACCAGCCGCTCGTGTCGACCGCGCTGATCGTCAAAGACGCCCTCGGCGCCCACCGCGCCCTGTCCCTCGACGTCACCCAGGCCGCCTGTGCTTCCGGCGTCCAGGCCGTGCTGATCGCCGCCCACCTGCTGCAGAATCCCTCCATCACCACCATCCTGCTCCTCGCGGCCGACTGCGCCTCCAGGGTCACCGATCCCACCGACCGCACCACCGGCGTCTTCTTCGGAGACGCCGCGGCAGCCGTCGTCCTCACCCGCACCGAAATCCCTGGAGCGGGCCTGCTCTCCTACGACCTGGGCTCCCAGCTGTCCTACGACGTCCAGATCCCCGCCGGAGGCTCCCGGCTGCCCACCACCACCGCCACCGTCACCGCCGGAGACCACTACCTGCACATGGACGGCCGCGCCGTCTGGAACGCCGCCACCACACGCCTGCCCGAGAGCATCACCAGCGCCGCACACCGTGCCGGCGCGTCGGTCGACCAGATCCGGCACTTCTTCCTGCACCAGGCCAACCTGAACATCCTCACCGAGACCATGGCTGCCCTGGGCGTTCCCCGCGAGCGTGTCCCCGTCACCGTCGACCGGCTGGGCAACACCGGATCAGCCGGCCTGTTCACCGCACTCCACTCCACCATCACCGAAGGCGCTCTGCTCCCAGGAGACACCTACGTGCTGTCCGGGATCGGCGCGGGCTTCCAATGGGGAACCCTCTGCCTCCGACATGCCTGACCGACCCGCAGGACCGATAAAAAATGTCTGGGGTTGATGGGATCCCACCGGCCCCAGACGCGACCAGGGCTTCCAGGGAGCGGACACCCGGGCACTGAGAAGGCGCCATGCTCCGCATCCCCTGCGGCGACCACCGCGCCTCCCGCCGCCCGGGAAGGCGCCGCGCACCGGCAGACCGGAGCCGACGGAGAAACCCCCGAGCCTGACTGCCGACCACCACGGTCCCGACCTCGACTGCGGCACCGACCACACGCCGATCAGCGTCTTCCCGGCCCGGTCGTCCCCGAAAGGAACCGCGCCCGTCTCGGAGCGAGGCCATGAATCCCGTCATCGATCCGCAAGGGTCTGTTTGGTTCCGCCGGTGCGGACCGGAAGGGCGAGCAGACCACGGGATCGCATCGAGGGCCGCCATCGCAGTTCGCTCGGAGCCACGGCCAGGGCCATGTCCGGGAAGCGGCCGAGGAGCGCGGACAGCGCGATCTCGGTTTCCATGCGGGCCAGCGGAGCGCCGATGCAGTAGTGGATGCCGTGGCCCAGGGCGAGGTGACCGGTGGCGTCCCGGTGGATGTCGAAGCGGTCCGGGTCGGTGAAGCGGCGTGGGTCCCGGTGGGCGGCGGCGAGGGACAGCAGTACGGTCTCGCCCGCCGGGACGGTCACCCCGCCGATGGAGACGTCCTCGGTCGGGAACCGGCGGACGGCCAGGGGCATCGGGCCGTCGTAACGAGCCAACTCCCCGACCACGGAACTCAGGCGCGTGGGATCGGCCCTCAACTCGGCCGACTGCTCGGGGTGGCGAAGCAGAGTCAGGACCGCGTTCCCGATGAGATGCACGGTGTTCTCGTATCCGGCGAACAGGACGAGGAAGGCCAAGGACGTCAACTCGTCCTCGTTCAGCCGGTCTTCCTCGTCACGTACGGCGATCAGTGCGGAGAGCAGGTCATCGGACGGGGCGGTTCGCTTGCCCGCGATGAGGTGGCTGAGGAACGACAGCATGTTGCCGATCGCTTCCCTGGCGAGGGACGGCCGCGCCGGATCGGGAGCCACGAGGGAGTCGGTCCATGACCGGAAGTCGAGCCGGTCGGCCGGGGCCACGCCGAGCAGGTCGCAGATCACGGTGATCGGCAGCGGTGCGGCGTACGAGACGATCAGGTCCGTACGTTCCTCCGCGGCGATGACGTCCAGAAGCTCGTCGGCGGTGCGCTGGATCGGCTCGCGCAGTTGCTCGATCTGGCGCGGGGTGAAGGCCCTGGACACCAGGCGCCTGATACGGGTGTGGTCCGGGGGGTCCATGTTGAGCAGGTTCGCGTCCAGTGCCGGTGGTAAGGCCATGCCTCGGTAGCCGCCGGGCGTCGCGTTGCGCTTGGCGAGAGAGAGCCGCGGGTCGGCGAGGGCCTCGCGTACGTCGTCGTAGCCGGTCACCAGCCAGGCAGGCAGCCCGTCCGTCCCCGTGATCCGGTGTACGGGCCCGGCCCGGCGGAACTGCGCGTAGACGGTGTAGGGATCGTCGGCGAGCGCTGCGACGTCGATCGGCGCTTGCTGAGCGGGGGATGCATCGGTCATGCCTCGACCCTACTTACGAATGATCCGCATCGAGCGGCTCTACCCGAACGGACGGGATTTCAGGGTCCGCCTTTGACGGCCCGGTCACGTGCGCACCGCGTCGTTGCCTCCTGCGGACCTACGGGCGCATGCTGTACGCCCGCTCCATGGCCCCAGTGGAAGGAGCACGGGACGGACCCTCCGTCCTGCTCGCTCTGCGGCAAGACCGACGAGCAACTCGGTGTCGCGCAGGCCGGCCACCCTGCAAAGACCGAGTGCGGCGGCTGACATCGGCAAGCACGAACGGCAATGGTCGACGCCGAATCGCGATGGACGATCAGCCGAGGCGTAATAGGACTACGGATCAGGAGATGACCGCGCCTGACGAGCCGTCACGCCTGCTCCGGTACCTGCTCGCCATGGCTGCGCAAAAGGTCAGCGGCAGCCACTCGCATGTCCTTCTCGATGGCAGCCCGTTCGTCCGGCCGGTCTTCCCAGTTGCTCCAGAACCCCATGAAGAGAAGCACCAGTTCCGTGGCCTTGCCCGTTCGCTCCAGGTGGCAGGCGCACCAATAGATCTCGTTGCCGGCCTCGAAGTGGGTGAGGGAGCCGTTGAGCATGCCTTGTGCCGCGTCGAGCATCCGTTCGCGCCAGGCTTCCTCTACTCCGGGCAGGGGGCGTTCCAGCTCTGCCATGGCCTGCACGAAGAGGTCGCGGATGTCGGCGGGCGGGTCACGTCGAGAGAGGCCTGCCAGCTCGACCAGAGTCGGGCCCTCCAGGCCGTCGGCCAATGCCAGGGCAGCGATCATCGGCAGGTCCTCGGTGGGCTGCTCCCCGAGGACCAGGTTCATCGCTGCACGGCGTAGGCGGTCCATGCGGGCACGGTAACCCTCCGGCCGACGCGGTCGCCAAGGGGTTTCCGGGAACGACAGGGTCTTCCCGGAGCGGCGCGTCGAGGGGCCGTGGCACGGTCCCCGGGGCGTGCCACTTCCGTGTCAGAACGAACCTGAACCCACGGGGACTCGAGGAGAGCATCATTGGAAAGTCTGCATGGGATGGTGTTCAGGAGGATGCCGTGGCCGCCTATGGACTCGAGAACCGCCTGGTCGTCGGTATCGCCTCCAGCGCGTTGTTCGACCTGGCAGAGGCGGACGCCGTTTTCCGCGATCAGGGAGAGGACGCCTACCGCGCCTACCAGGAGCAGCACCTGCACGACACGCTGGACAAAGGAGTCGCCTTCCCCTTCATCCGCCGTCTGCTGTCCCTGAACGACCTCTCACCGGACGATCCTCTGGTCGAGGTCATCATCCTGTCCCGCAACGATCCCGACACCGGGCTGCGGGTCATGCGGTCCATCCAGTCCCACGATCTGCCGATCAACCGGGCCATCTTCATGCAGGGGCGCTCGCCCTACCGCTTCATGCCGGTCCTGAACATGTCCTTGTTCCTGTCCGCGAACGAGGACGACGTTCGTGAGGCCGTCACGCTCGGGCTGCCCGCAGGCCGCGTACTCGGCCCCGCCGTGGCGGACGAGGACGACGACCAGGACCTGCGGATCGCCTTCGACTTCGACGGAGTCCTCGCCGACGACGCCTCGGAACAGATCTATCAGGCCGACGGCATCGAAGGCTTTCGCGCCCACGAGACGACGAACGCCGCCACCCCGCACGATCCGGGCCCCCTGCGGGACTTCCTCGCAGGCGTCAACCGGCTCCAGAGGTGCGAACAAGAACGACGGGCAGTCGACGCCGACTACAAGGTTCGCGTTCACGTCTCCCTCGTCACCGCCCGCGCCGCACCCGCTCACGAACGCCCGGTGCGCAGCCTGAAGAACTGGGGCGTGACCGTCAACGACGCCTTTTTCCTCGGCGGTATAGACAAGAGCACGATCATGGAGGTCCTCAAACCGCACATCTTCTTCGACGACCAGGTCGGCCACCTCACGGGCACCTCCCGCAACACGCCCAGTGTGCATGTCCCCTTCGGGAAGATGAACGAACCGGGCGTCGGAGCGCCTGATCATCGGATTCGAGACGGTGAATCGTCCGGCGCTGTCCCGTGATCAGTGGTACCGAGGGGTGTCGCACGCACGCGTGGGGCCCCGGTGACGCAGGCTGCGTCACCGGGGCCCCACGCCGCCTACCCGTGTTGGACGACGAAGTCTTCGGGTGCCGGACGGTTCTCGGCGGCCACTTGGCCCGGTCCCGTCACCCGGGCCCGGAGCCGGATCGTGTCGCCGGGTTCCGCGTCCGTCAGCAGTTCGGTGCGAACGGCCAGTTCGAGACGCTGCCCGACATGGCGGGACAGCAGGTCGGCGAAGCCGGGCACCTCCCTGGCCTCGAGGACGTGCACCACCGCCTGGTCCCAGCCGGCCAGGCGGTGGTGGGTGTCCTTGGAGAGCAGCCGTACGGTCAGGGCGGTACGGTTTTCGATCACCTGGACCATGACGGACCGCCCTGTCGGTCAGTGGTCGCGCGAGGCGTCGAAGCGGGACGTGCCACTGGCCCTGCCGCCGCCCTTCGCGCCGGCCTGCTCACTGCCGGCCGGGGTCGGGCGTGTGACCTCCCTCAGATAGGCCTCGACGCTCTCCCACGGATACCGTCGTACCGTCCGCTCCAGGTCGGCGAGACGTTGCCGGAGGTCGTCGACGCTCCGGGCCAGTCCGGGCAGTCCGAGTTCCGCTTCCCGGGCTCGGGCACCGACGGGACCCACCGGGGCCTGGCCCGCAGGCGTCGCACTCACCGAGACGGACGCCGTGATGAGGGAGCGGCACTCCGAAATGTCCGTGATGGACACCTCCGTGGGCACTCCGTCGTACGACTCGGAGCTGGGCCGGCTGGCCGGGGTGAGGGAGGTGTTGGCGCTGGTCCCGGGATACGGGTCGCCGTCGTCGCCGCGGTTGTGGCCCCACTCCAGGTCGTGTTTGTCGTCCGCCTGGACGAGACCCACCAGATAGTGCGGTTCGGCGGTGTTGTCCGGCTGGCCCTCGTCGATGTGCCAGCAGAGCAGGCCGTGGTGGGGCAACGAGTTGTCGTAGCCCATCTGCTGGCGGTTCTCGAGCAGGAAGTACTCCTTGCCCGGCAGCCCGTCGGTCCACAGCCGGTGCACCTGGTGGCTGACCTGCACGTTGGGCAGCGTGATACTGCCGCCCTCGGTGACGTCGACCTGGTCCACCCAGCCCTGCTGGAGCTTGCACCAGGCGGACGGATGGGTCGGAACGTCCCCTTCGTCGCCACCCCACGAACCGCCGCCCATCAGGCACCAGTTGCCGACACCCTCGGAGCTTCCGTCGGCGTCGTACAGGTCGGGCAGGCCGAAGAGGAGGTGCCCCAGCTCATGGGCGCAGACGCCGATCTTGGAGTCCTCGGGGATGGTGAGGTACGCGAAGATGTTGGCGCCGTCGGCGTGGAGGGTGTTGGGCAGGACCCACTTGTGGGACCAGATGTCGTTCGGGTCGAGGGTGGCCTCACCGCCGCGTCCGGCGTGGAGCATCATGAAGGCGTCGACGAATCCGTTGCCGTCGTTGTCGTAGGGCGCGTAGTTGACCAGTGGGTCGGCGATTATCGCGGCGTCACGCGCCATGAGCTGCGCACGGGGCTCTCCGGTCGGCTTGCCGATGCCGAAGTTCCCGTTCGCGTACCAGGAGAGTTTGTGTGGCAACCGTACGGGACCGATGATCTCGCCGACGATGTCGACCAGACCATGGGTGACCTCCCGGTAGTAGTCGCGCACACTGCCGTGCGGAAGCTCGCCCTCCGAGAAGAGGAGCTTCTCGAAGTGCTCCTTGCTCTCGGTCATCGCCTTGTCCGGGAAGTCCACCAGCACGACGATCACCCGAACGGTGCCCCTGAGCGGGGTACGTTCGGCAGCCGCTCTGCGGAGGACCCCGGAGGGAGTGCCGGCCGCGAACACCTCGGGAGGAAGGAAGACGTTGTCGTCGAAGCCACGCATCCGCGGCTGCCCGCCCGGCACGAACTGCCGGGCCATCGGCGACGCGTCCTGGAGTCTCCGCAGCTCCTCGTTCATCCTGTCCCGTGCCTCCGGGCTGGGGCAGACGGCACAGAAATCCGACCACACGGCGGCCGCGGAACTCCTGAGAACAGAGCTTTCAGTCATCACAGTGCTCCTTCTGCTGATGAAATCGCGTTCTTTTTTCTCTCTTCTCCAGTAGGCGCGCGGCGGAGGGATCTGTCAAAGGCGATCGTTCCTGGTTGAATTGCGAATTTTTGAAGCGGTGACAAATTTGCGGCGATTCCGCGCGGAGACCGCGACGGTAGGGGTGGATGCCGCGGTCCGCCGCAAAATCGACCCAGGGAATTGCGGCGCCCGAAACATGTGGGAGCGGTCTGCGTCAACGGCGACGAACTCGGGCATGAGAATCGTCCGTGAACTCGTGTCCGCGCCGTTCGAACACCATGCACATGCGTGGACGTGCCCCGGTCTCCGGAAGCGGTGACGCCGTTCCGGGCCGGGCCGTCGTCCGGGTGCGTGCAGGGGTACCGGCCGGTTGGCGCCATGGGGATCACCCGTGAGAACGACGGCCGTCCGGGCCGGATTCTCCGCCGGTCGGTCTCGAACCGGTTCCCCCGGCCGAGCGGTTCAGGCGGTATCGCTTGCGCATATTTCGCACATGGTCCGTACGGTCCGGCTCCAGTTTTTCTGAAGGCCGGAATCGTGGCTGCGGCACTACCTTTTCCCCGGCCTGTCCGCTGTTCGGAGCACAGCATTTCTCGAATGGTGGAAAGGGCCGGACGTGTGGTTCTCGGCGACTTCTTTTCCGTCGTGCGCCCTTCGCGCCCATCTACCCCTAATGTGTGCTCGAACTTCTCCCCATCGAAAGGACAGGTAGAAATGTCTCAGCCGATTCCGCCAGAGGATTGGGGTTCTGCCCTTGAAGGCGCGGCGTCCGTGCAGGAGGCTACCGAGCACGAATTCCCGCCCCGCCCTGAGGTGGTCATCGTTTCCGAGGCCGATCTCGCCGAACGGTCCGAGGGACAGAGCGGGAACGAGCCCTACCGGCCCGAGGGCGCACCGCTGCGCGCGCTACCGCAGCTGCTGCGGCCGGAGGGGGCCCGGGCCCCGCTGTGGAGGCGGGCCGCAGGCGCGCAGGACGAGAGGGGCGAGCCGACCACGGTCTTCCCGCCGGACACCCGCACGGTGATCTACGACACGAGCTACCCCTGGCGAACCTGCGGACGTGTCGCCGTTCCCGGCGGCTCGGGATCGGGCGTCATGGTAGGACGCCGTCACATGGTCACCGCGAGCCATGTGGTGCCCTGGCGCGCGGACGGCAGCGCCGACTGGATGACCTTCACTCCGATGCAGTACGACACGAGCGCCCCGTTCGGATCCGCCAATGTCACCCGCATCTATTTCTGGCAGCGGGTGAACGGATCGGACGGCATCTCGTCCAACGAGGCCGCCTTCGACTACGCGGTCTGCGTGCTGAGCAGCCCCCTGGGGGATACCACCGGCTGGATGGGCAGCGCACACGATTACGTGTCCACCTGGAACGGCCAGGCGTACTGGTCGCACATCGGCTACCCGGGGGACATCGGTTCAAGTCTCCGGCCGGTCTACACCGCGAACGGTGTCATGGACAGCACGGTCGGCGAGACCTTCGCGGGGCGGAACGGACTGCGGATCATGCACCGCAACGACATTTTCCCCGGTCAGTCCGGCGGCCCGTACTTCGGCTGGTGGAACGGAGAGGCCGGCCCCCACGTGGTCGCCGAGCAGAGCGCCGAGAACTGGGGCATGGCGGGCGGTCCGAACGCCGCGGGAGGCGGGTCCGCGCTGAGGGAACTCGTCGCCCACGCGCGTACGGTCGAACCCTGATCTCCCCTCCGTTCGGGGAGCCGTCACCTGCGTGTCGGCTCCCCCTTGTCGTCCTGCTGTCCGGGAGGACGCCGCCACATCGGCCGCGGCTGCTCCCCGGGCCGCGGCTGCGGTGCCGGCAGGGGCGGCGCCTCCGCCGGCAGGCCACTGCCGGGGTGCGCGGCCGTACGGCTCTCGTCCTCCTCGGCATCCTCGGCGTCCTCGGTCCGGGTGACCTGTACGACGTCCGGCCGAGGAGGAACCACGTCCTCGGGGGCCGGCCGGGGACCGGAACCGAAGTGTTCCTCCCAGTCGGCGGGGGGAATCGGATCGGACATCGTCGCCTCCTGAGGTGCATGGCACGCGTCGGTACGTGTACCACTCGTACGACTCCAGCGTAGTGGCGGACGTATCGTTGCCGATAATGCCGTTGCGTGCCGATCGCCTCGGAAGCACCGCGCCGGGGCCACGGGGTCAGACGGGCTCGAAGTCCGCCGGCAGGTTGTCCTCGGGGTTGCACCACCGGGTCGCCCCCCACCATCCAGATCTCCCGACGTCGCAGTGCGTTCCGCAGCGCCCACCGGCACACGGCTCGTACGGAATCTGCTCCACCCTGCCCTTGTCGTCCACCGCCGCCGTCCGGCATCGCTCAGGCGCTGCGGCCGCCGGCGGCACCGTCTCCGCCGCATCCGAGGCGGTGTCCTACGTGGTGGCGGTTCATTGAGCTCTTTTCGAAGTGGCCGCTGATCGAGTGTCGGCTGAGCCGAAGCGCGCCAGTTGTCACACGGGCAGGCTCGCTGTCGCTGTCGCTGTCGCTGTCGCTGTCGCTGTCGCTGTGGCCGAGGTCGCGTGTGTCGGATTTGACCAGCTGAACACCGATGTCACCGAGGCTGGTTGAGGCGGCCAGGGGCCGTTGCCGTGGCCGGTGGAGGAGCCGTTCCGTTCCAGGTTCTGTGGTGCCCCTATGACCACGACTGGAAGGTCGGCGGCCGGCCTCCAGGGGGAGGGGCCGCACCGGCCCCTCCCCCCGACACTGCACTGTCTGTGATGTGCAGAGGGTCCCGCTGCCGACCACCGTCGTCCCAACCCGTCGGCACAGGAGCCGCGTTGGTTCCCCGTCCTGCCGCACCCGCTGGTCGAGTGGGTCGCCACGCTCATCGTCACGTGAGGGCGACTGCCGCTGCTGTCCTCACCCTGGAGCGGCAGCGCCGAGAGAGCTCGATGCCGCCCGTCGCGGGAACCGGGCGATCCTCACGGAAGGGCGAATACCGCCTGATGCGGACTGGTCGAAACGGGGAGGGAGTATCCGCGACGATTGAGGAATTGGCCTCACGGTAACTGATATGGACGGACGGTCGGCAATCTCAAGTTGAACGAGAAACTTTACGGTTGAGTCGTCAAATTCATTCCGCTGTCGGGGGCTTGCCACCCGGCTCTGAACAGCACAAACTGTAAATGATGACGTAGAGCCCATCACCGTTCCGACTCTGCGCCGCTCCGACGAGCGCGACCAGAGGGGCTGATCCGGTGGAGAACAAATTGCAGATCCTCCTTGCCGAGGAGGACGCGGAAGCCGAACGCGTCGCGGAGCTGACCCGCTATCTGCGCGAGGAACTCCTCGAGCTCGACGTGGACGACGTCACGGCGCTCCCCGGCGCAGAGGTTCCGCCCGGAGCGCGGGCCGTGGGCGGCACCGAGATCGGTGCCCTGCTGGTGACCCTGGGCAGTTCGACGAACGCCCTGAACCAGGTGATCACCGTGATCCGGTCGTGGCTGGGCCGACACCATGACGCGCACCCGTCCTTGCACCTGCAGATGGACGGCGACGTCTTGGAGATCCGCAAGGCGACCGACGAGCAAGTTACGGAGGCGTTCGAGATGTTCCTCCAACGCCATTCACCGGCGGGATCCGAGCCATGACGGATTCCAGACATGCGCTGATCATCGCCAACGACCAGTATGCCGACCAGGGGCTGAAGAAACTCAGGGCGCCTGCCCAGGACGCTGCGGCTCTGGAGAAAGTGCTGCACGACCCACAGATCGGCGATTTCGAGGTGGGGGTCGTGCACAACGCCTCCGCCGACCTCATGCGCAGACGTATCCAGGGCTTCTTCAACGACCGCAGTCGCGCCGACACGCTCCTGCTGCATTTCTCCTGCCACGGCCTCAAGAGCGAGTCCGGCGAGCTGTACTTCGCCGCGAGCGACACCGAACCCCCGCTGCTGGCGGCCACGGCTGTCCCTTCCCAGTTCGTCCGCAGCTGCATGTCCAGCACCCGGGCCGGCCGTACGGTCCTGTTCCTCGACTGCTGTTACGGCGGTGCCTTCTCCCGGGGATCGTCCTCCGTACGCGCTTCCGGGGAAGTCAACGTTCTGGAGTCGTTCGCGAAGGACGAGCCGGCCAGCGGGCGGGGCTGGGCCGTCATCACCGCGTCCGACTCCATGGAGTACGCCTTCGAGGGCGGCCGGCTCGCCGACGACTCCGCTTCGCAGCCTTCGGTGTTCACGCACGCGGTGGTCGAAGGTCTGGAGACCGGCGAAGCCGACCTCGACACGGACGGGGAAGTCTCCCTCGACGACCTGTATGAGTATGTCTACAGACACGTACGGGAGCAGAACCCCCATCAGACGCCGAAAAAAGCGGCGGAGATGCGCGGAGAGCTGCATCTGGCGCACAGCCGGCGCGGCCGCATCAAGATCGTCGCCGTTCCCTCGCCGCTCTCCCTGCAAGCGGCCATGAGAAGCGAGGACGTCCTCACGCGGCAGGGTGCCGTGATGGAGCTGCACAAACGACTGCGGCACACGGAACTGCCCGTGGCGGAAGGGGCGCGTCAGCACTTGGCGGAGGTCGCGCGCAACGACATCCAGCAGATCGCCGAACTGGCGACCGAGGCCCTGAACGAGATCCGCCTGGCACCCTCCCCGGACCACCTGGACTTCGGCCTGCTCCCGAGGGGCTCACCGTCTCGGAAGCAGGCCGTGACCATGCACGGCCCGCCACTGGCCCGTCACTGCATGGCCCAGCCCCAGAAGCCGTGGCTGCGGGTCGATCCGACCCTGAGCGGTCTGGAGGTCCACATCGACACGGCCGCCGAGGGGCGCCTGTCCGGCGACATCGTGCTGAAAGGGGTGGCCGAGGAGTCGGTGATCCACGTCGAAGCGGTGGTGGGCCCGGCACCCGGGCCCGGACTCCGCACGGAGCCAGGACCCGGGTCCTCCAACGGCCCCACGAGGCCGCCGCAAGGACCGAAGAGCACGCAGGACACGGTGATCCTCGAGTCTCCCTACAACCCGCCTCGCTTCAAGCCACCGCCCGTGACCCCCGCACCTCGGACACGCACGGACCAGCCGTCCCCGTCCCGCCGCGCTCCCGTCCTCGCCGGTGCCGCTCTCGCCCTCGCCGTCACGGCGGTCTCCACACTCATACGGGCCATCCAGGCCGCGGCGATGGCCGTGTCGGAACGGAGCCACAAAGGGGCGACCGGTGACATCGAGTACTACGTCCGCGAGCAGGGAATGTTCCTGCCGCTCATCCTGTGCCTGATCACCGGTGCGGTGGCGCTCGTCATCGGCGCGTTTGCCCGGCACGATCTGGGAGCCCGGCAGGAGCACTACACGAAGCGAGCGGGGAAAACCGCGCACACACTGACCTCCGTCGTGAAATGGCTGGCGATACCGACGCTGATCCTGGCCGTCCTCATAGGCGTCACCTATCTGGTGGGCAGCGCTTGGGCCTGAACCACCCCGGCGGGATCCACCGAAGGCCGCGGTGCGACTCCCACCACCGACGGACACCCCTTCACCGGAGACATCGCTGCCCGTACGGACGCACCCTCACCGGCTCGACGGGGCTGCCGCCGGAAGTCGGCCAGGGACGGATGTCCTGCGGTCCCACGAACCGGCGTCGCCTTGACGAGCCGAGGCCGGTGACGCCCGGGAAAGGTGGCGGGCAGACGCGCGCAGAGGTGGCCCGGCGCGACGGCCGGGCCACCTGCCGGGGAAAGCGTCAGTCGTGGGAAACGGTGAACGCCACCGTCGCGTTGTTGCCGCCGCCACCGGTGCGCGAGCAGGTGTGGTGCGCGGGCACGGTGCAGGAGTAGCTGTTCGAGCCTGCGTAGGGGTTGTTCCAGTGCACGGTCACGTAGCCGGCCCCGGCGAGGAGATACTGGACCTCGCCCTCGGTGCCGGTCATGAAGCCGTCCGACTCGCTCTGCCACGAACCGCTGCGGCCCGGCGGGATGTTGCCCGGGGGCAGCTGGTTGTCGGTCCAGATGCCCCCGTCGAGGCGGTCGTAGGTGCGACCGAGCAGACTGCCGGTGTTGTTGTTGAGCGTGACGTACGTGCTGCGCGCGGCCTGGGCGGTGGCCGGGCTGTGAGCCTTCGTCAGGGCCTTCAGCCGCCGGGGGCCGCCCGTGACCGTGAAGGCGACGTTGGCGTTGTCGCCGCTGCCACCGTTACGCGTGCACGAGTAGCCGTCCGGGACGCTGCAGGAGTAACTGTTGGAACCCGCCCACGGGTTGTCCCAGTGGATCTTGACCTGCCCGCCGTCGACCGCGAAGTCGGCCTCGCCCTCGGTGCCGGTCATGAAGCCGCAGGACTGACTGCCCCACGCGGTGGACTTGCCGCTGGGCAGGTAGTCGGTCGGCAGCTGTCCGTCGGTCCAGCACCCGTGGGCGAGGCTGGCCCAGACCCGCTGCATGCCGCTGCTGCTGTAGTTGTTCACCGTCACGCCGGTGCTGCGCGCGGCGGACGGGGCCGCGGCTGGCCGGGCCGCGTCCTGCCCCGCGGACGCGGAGACGGGAGCGGAAACCGCCGGGGCGGCTTGGGCGGCCGGGGCCGCCGCGACGAGGCCGCCGATCACCAGGGCGGCGCTCACCAGGGACGTGGCCACCGCGCGGGGCGTACCGGCGGCGGAGGTTCGGGGCAGGCGCTTCGTGCTCATCAGGACGGTCACCTTTCGGTCGGGAGGGATGACGGGAGGGATCACGCGGCGCTCGCGGCCTACCAGTACCAGAGGACCCACTCGGAGCCGTGGGTCCAGATGTACTCGACCGTGTAAGCCGCGGCGGTGCCGGCGAGCATCAGCAGCGCACCGGCCGCCTCGGCCGACGCCTTGTCGGGGTACGAGCCGCCCCAGTGGCGGAAGTCGGCGGCGATCCGAGGTGCGGCCGCGGGAGCCTGCGCCGCGATCGCCGAACGACTCGGGTCCGCGGACGCGGCGGCCGCCGCGGGGGAATCGGCGGCGGTGGCGGGCGGGGCGAGGGCCCCGGCCGCCATGACGGCCGCCACGACGGTGAAGCCGACGGTGCCGAGGAGACGTCGGACGGTGGGGTGGGTGGGGACGGGCATCTCCGTGTGCCTTTCTCATCCGGCCCGGCGGAGGGTGGAGGTGTGGTGCACCGGGCACGACCCACCCTGCCGGGCCGGCGGAACGGCGGGCATCGTGGAAAACCACGAGCCGTTCCGGGACCGTGCGCGTTCGCGGTTCAGGTCGCTCCGAACTCCGCGAGCCTGGCCACGAGTTGCGTGCGGCGGGTGACGCCGAGCTTGCGGTAGGCGTTGGTGAGGTGGGTTTCCACCGTGCGGCGGGAGAGGTGGAGTTCGGCACAGATCTGCACGTTCGTCCGGCCCTGGACGGCGAGGCCGACGATCCGTCGCTCGGACGGGCTGAGCGGGCTGTCGCCGTCCACCGGCGCCGTCCGGCACGTTCGGCGGGTGGCGTTGGCGGCGACGGCGTCCCGGGCCTCGACGACCACCCTGCCCCGACCGGTGGAAGAGGGGGCGAGCAGCTGGACCGCCAGGTCGTACGCCTCGCGGAGATCGGCGCTTCCCTTGCGTCGGTTGCCGACCTGGACCCGTGCCCGGCCCAGGTCCAGCAGCGACTCGACCAGCTCCACGGGCGCGGGCGCCGTCCGGAGCAACGCCACCGACTCGGTCAGCGACTCCAGCGCCTGCCGACTGCCGACCACGGCGGCACGGGCCCGCAGCGCCCGGCCGACCGTGCGCGGGGTGCCCCAGGTGCGGGCGTGCGCCAGCTCCTCGTCCGCGAGCGCGCGGCCCTCCACCGGCCGGCCGAGCCGCGCCAGCGCCAGGGCCGCACCGGAGCGCCACGGCGTGGCCACCGGGCTGACGAAGTCGCGGGCGTCCTGACCGGCCCCGCAGGCCAGGAAGGCGTCGAGTGCCGCCCGGTGGTCGCCCTCGTACGCGTGCAGGACACCTCGGGCGTAGTGGAGTTCGTTCCACTCCCAGGAACTGTCCGGGTTCTCCGCTCCGCCGCGTCCCAGGAGCCGCCAGGCCGCCTCGTGCTCGCCGAGTTCGTGCCGGGCGAGGGCGACCATGGCCGTGAGGTGGGTCAGGCGGATGCCGCGTTCCGTGCAGGCGTCCAGCAGCGGGGTGTTCTCGGCGAGGACACGGCCGAAGTCACCGGCCATCAGGGCGGCTTCGGCCCGCACACTGACCAGGCACTGGTGGCCGACGTCGGCCGGGTCGGGCAGGGCGGGCGGCGCGGGGAGGCACGCGTCGGCGAGGGCACGGGCGTCGGTGAGCCGGTCGGCCCACTGGAGCAGGGTGGCCGCGCTGCCGAGCCAGGCGGTGCGGATCCTCGGTTCGACCGGCTCCGGCGACGCGAGCCGCGGCAGCACCAGGTCGAGCACCGCGGCTGCGGACAGCCGGCCCGCCCCCGCGTCGTACTCGGCGACCAGCGCGCGTATCAGCGGCTCGGTCGCTGCGGACGCGGTAACCGCCGACTCCCGCATCCCGGCCACCGCGTCACGCCAGGCGACGGCGTCGTGCGAGGCGATGAGGGCGGTGACCGAGCGGAGGGCGTCGGCGCACCCGGCGTCGTCCGCCGTCCGGTTCTCGCGGTGCAGGACCTTCAGCGCGCTCTCCGTCCGTCCCTGTGCGGCCAGGGCCGTGCCGAGGGCCGATGCGGCAGCGGCGCGGTCGCCCGGATCGGCGTGCAACTCCAGGGCGGCGCGCAGGCGGCGGACGCCGGCGTCGGCGTTGTGGCGCAGTTCGAGGGCGCCCAGGCGCAGGGTGATGTCGGCGCGGCGGCCCACCGGAAGGGGGCCGGTGAGCGCGTGGCGGAGGAAGGCGACGGCCTGCGCCGTCCGGCCCTCGCGGAGCGCTTCCTCGGCGGCGTCCTCCAGGGACTGTGTCATCCACCGCTCCGGGAGCGGGTCGAGGTGCACGAGATGGGCGGCGACGGTCGCTGCGGACGCGCCACTCTCGTCGAGCTCGCGCGCCATCCGGCCGCGGATCACGGCGAGTTCGGCCGGATGGGCGGCGCCGAGGGCGGCCTCGCGGGCCGACGGCTCGCACAGGATCCGCGCGAGGTGGTCGGCGCCGGCCGGCGGGGTGCGGAACTCCGGGCCCAGTGCCGCGACTTCGCGCATCACGGCACGGGGGTGCGGGCAGTGCTGCGCGGCGACGGCCAGGGCGAGGAGGAGGGCGCGGACGACCGGGTCGGCGGACCGGACCCAGCCGGCGACCGTCCGGCCGTAGCGGCTCGGTCCGGGCCCGCCCGCCGCGTCGGCGAGGAGGGCATGGACGAGGGCCGGGTTGCCGTGCGCCGCCGCCGCGGCGCTGCCGGCGAGCCGGCGGACGGCGGCCGGGCTGAGCGGGTCCAGGTGCGACGTGGTTCCGGCAGCCTCGGGCAGCGGGCCGACGAACCCGTCGGCGCTCGCGGTCAGCAGGAGGAACACCGGCAGTCCCGCGAGCCGACGGGCCAGGTAGCCGAGCCAGCGCTTCGACGGTGCGTCGGCCTCGTGCAGGTCGTCGACGGCCAGCAGCAGGGGCTTTCGGCGGGCGTCCCGGGCCACTTCGACGAGAAGACGGTGAAATGTCCGCTGTTCGGCCGCGGAGGATTCACAGACGAAGGGCATCTCCTCCTCCGTCACCGGAAAGAGCTGCCGCAACAGGGCGAACGGGAACGCCCCCTCCTCGCGCGAACCGCGCGCCTGCCGGACGGCCATCGCTCCACGCGCCGACTCCCGCCGGACCACTTCGTCGAGCAAGGCGGTGCGACCCATGCCGGGCAGCGCTCTGACCAACAGCCAGCGCCCGGTCCCGGCTCGCGCGGACGCCCCCGCCTCCTCCGCGAGGGCGGCTGCCTCGCCCCGTTCGGCCATCGGGTTCCCCACTCGTTCCCTCCCGCGGCGTGCCGATCTTCCCTGAGAGGTAGATGGCATTCCGGAGAGTGAGGAGCTGTCGGCTATCGGTCATATTTCCGGCCGGGGTGCCGTGAGGCCCACACCCTCCGGCCCCTTTCCCTCCTGTGGGGGCGGAGACGACGCGGGGGCCTGGGAGAGCGGTGGCTCAGGGCGGGGTGGAGCCGCCACGGCCGAGGCCCATCCTGTGGGGGCGTCCCTCCAGCAGGAGCAGGGCGAGCGTGACGACCGGGTCGAGTGCGGCGTCGCTGTGCGTGTCGAAGACGCGGGCGCCACCGTTGCCCCTGAACCGCTCGCGGACCCGCAGGACGGTGCGCCCGTCGGCGGTCACCGTGAAGAGCAGCTTCGGCCAGAGCCATTGGCGGTGGATACGGTATTCCTGGGACCACAGCCGCACGGTGTTCCCCAGCCGCCCGCCCACCTGCTGCTCCTGCGGTCCGTCGGTGGATGGATGCGGGGATTCGGTACGGGACGACCGCGGGAGTTCCCGCCGTCACTCCGGGGCCGGCCGGACCGGCAGGATCCGGTCGGGTACGTCGGCGGCCCGGGCCTCGCGGGTCGCGTACACCCGCAGGGTCTCACCGGCCAGGACCACCTGGGGATCGGTCCACGTCTCGTGGGGTCCCGGGACCAGTGTCCGAGCAGAACCGTGGGCGGCGTCGTGGATCAGGACGGAGACGATACCGGTGACCAGCGTCCCCGGCCCGTACGACTGCCGGGGATGATCGTCCGGCCCTTCCACCCGCACCACCAGGAACCTGCCGTCGAGCCAGTGCCCGTACGAGTCCGGACCGGTCCCGGAACCGACCGGGACACCGTCCACCCACAGCCGCACGGCCGACGCCGACGTGTCGCGCCAGAACACCGCGCGATGCCGGTCGTCGCCACCGCTGAACCGTACATGGACCTCGAAGTCCGCCCGGAAACCGTGGAATCCGCCGCAGGCACCCCGGACCGGACCCTCACGCTCGCCATGCGGAACCTCCTCCTCGGCGGCCGACGGCACGGCAGGATCCAGTCGGCAGACCGACGGTTCGCGGCAGGCGCGATCGATGCGCCGCGTGCACCCGAACCCCGCCGCCGCGCAGTCGCGCGGGGACGCGGCGGACAAGAGGTCGACGAGGCGCTCCCGATAGGCGTCCCGGCCGACCCGACGCATCCCGTCCCGTGCCTCCTGCCACCATACGAGCAGTTCGGTTCCCGGCGGCGACTGCCGCAGCCACCCGTCCCACGTCTCGTCCCGCACCACGGACACCTCCTCGCGAGTTCCACGCCGCCCCACTCCGCCGGAGACCCGCCACCGGCGTCGTCCCCCCGCCCCGTCGATCGCCGGGGAGGGCCAGGCTTCCAGACGGACGTCGTACCGGTGAACCGGTTTACGCCGACGGACCGCTCGTTCACGGATCGTGCCCCGGGCAGCGCCCCGACCACGAGTGAACCGGGCCTCGATCCGGTGGGACCGGAGGTCGGCGGCCCGAACTCGTCCGTACAGAAGACGAGTTCGGACCCACCGGCCTCGGGCACGGTCTCCCCGGCCCCGCATGCGTCCAGCCACCCGATCGTTCTGGCCGCCGGATGTCACCCGGCGCGGCGACCGGGCCGTGCGTCACGACGGGGCCGTGCGTCACGACGGGGCGGACTTCCGGAACACGCCCTAGTTGCCGAGCATCTCGTCCATGCCGGTGATCTCGGACGACTGCGAGGTGACGATCGACTTCGCCATCGTCGTGGCGGGGCCGTAGGAGCCCTTGGCCCGCTCGGTCTTCGCCATCGCGATCGCGCCTTCGTGATGGCTGATCATCATGTGCAGGAACGCCTTGTCGAAGGCGTCACCGGAGAGCCCCTTCAGCTCGGCCATGTCCCCGCTCGACATCATGCCGGGCATCGCTGAGCCGGAGTGGTCCATGCCGGGCATGTCCTCAGTGCCGGACGGGCTGGTGCCCGGGACCTTCGCGTCCCAGGCCTTCAGCCAGCCGGACATGGTGTCGATCTCAGGATCCTGCGCCTGCTCGATCTTCGCGGCCAGGTCCTTCACCTGCTGGGACTTCGCCCGGGAGGCGGCCAGGCCGGCCATGGCCACGGCCTGCCGGTGGTGCGGGATCATCCCCTGGGCGAACGACACGTCCTGCGCGTTGTGGCCGCCCTGCGCGGCAGAAGCGGTGCCCGAAGGGCCGGCGGTGGACATCGCCCCCATGTCGTGGCCCGTGTGCTCCGACGAGGAGGAATCGCTGCTGCCGCAGGCGGCCAGCACCACCGCTGCGGTGATGGCGGCGGCCGGGGCCACGGTCCGGCGGAGGAGGGTACGGCGAAGTGCCATGAGAGGTACAACTCCTTGAAGTGCCCGCGCCCACGCGCGGGGGATACGGATGTATGCAGGCCGGAGCACGCCACCCCGTCAGAGGGTGTCGTGCGGGAGCCTCTAGATCCGCAGGAGCTGCAACTCGGAAAGATCGGGCGGTGCGCGGCCGTCGACCGGTCCGGGAGCCGGGCCGCCGCCGACGGTCGCCGCAGGTTCGACACGAGCGGTCACGCCGGGCATCAGCGCGGGCGGCACGTAAGCAGTGGACGTACCGCCTGCCGCGCATGTCCCGCCGGCGTGGTCCATGGCCATGCCGCTGTCGCCCGCATCGGACAGATGCCGGCAGTCCGCACCGGCGACATGGACGGGTGCGAGGTGATGCCCGGGAGCCTCGGCCGACATCATCACGTCGTGCCGGCCCGCAGCCGGCATACCGGCAGGGGAGAGGGCGTGCATGCCCAGCACCCCCGCCACCAGGGCCAGGGCCAGCCACATCCAGCGCACAGAACTCGCCCCGGAGTCGGTGCGAGCGCTGGAGATCATGGGCTCATCCTAGGAGATCTCCTCCAGCCCGGCGGCCGAACACTCGGCCGAGTGCCTCATCCCACATCGTCCTTCCCCGACTGGCCGATGCGCCCCTCGCCCGTGTCGCCACACAGCGCTTCCTGCCCCGGCGCCGCCGCTCACGGCCTCGAACTCGAGGATCCGCCACACACCGTCGAGCCGAACGTCACGGTGTCCCACCGGGACCACGCCGACGACCGCACCGGCCCAGGCCGGGTGCGGAAACCCTCCGGCGTGAAGCGATCGTGCCACTGCGCAGACACCGCCGCCCGCGCATCAGTCGGGTCCGCGCGGCCTCACATCCGGGATCTCAGTACGTCGACCTCGCAGCCCGGCGCGGACGGGTCGAAGCCGTGCCCGACCAGCCAGCGAATCACCAGCAGGCTCCGTAACGACCACCATCCGCGGATCACGTCGAGGTCGACGTCGGTGCCATAGCCGGCGACGACGTCGCCGAGGTGCTCCTCGTGTCCGAGCGTCAAGGTGGCGAGGTCGAACAGGGCGTCACCCCGGCTCGCCTCGGACCAGTCGATGATGCCGGTGATCTCGTCGCCGTCGACGAACACGTGGGTGATCTGCAGGTCGCCGTGTGTGAACACCGGAGTCCACGGCCGGAGCGCGGCCTCGGCGACCTGGCGGTTGCGGGTGACCAGGTCGGCGGGCAGGACGCCGTTCGTCACGAGCCACGCGCACTCGCCGTCGAGATCCGCCGCCAGCTCGTCGAGGCCCCGGCCGGGCCAGGGTGGCAACGGCGCCTCGTGCAGCTCCCGCACGGCGGCGCCCGCCCTGGCCCACGCCACCGGCGACGCGGTCGACGGCTCGCCGAGGCGGCCGAGTGCCGTCCCCGGGACCGCGGCGATCGCGAGCACGGGCGGCTTGCGCCACAGGACCTCCGGGGTCGGGACCGGCGCCAGGGCCATCGCCTCGACCTCGACGTCGACGCGCGCCTGATCGGCGTCCACCTTCAGGAACACGTCGCCGACGCGCAGGGTCGCACGCTCGGAATGGGCGACGACGACCTCCACCTCATCCATGGCGACCAGTATCCCGGGACGACCGTCGACGGCGCCGGGTTCACCGCGCGACCGCGCGGCCGACCACGTCCCGTCGGCAGGCGGCCGCGTGCACGACACCGACCGCCGGCCGGATCAGGCCCGTACTTTCGCCTAGGGGACTTGATTGGTGTGGGCGATCTGGATCAGGTTGCCGCAGGTGTCATCCAGCACCGCGGTGGTGACCGGCCCCATCTCGGCCGGCTCCTGCGTGAACTCCACCCCCAGTTCACGCAGGCGGGCGTACTCCGCGTGCACGTCGTCGACGGCGAAGGAGGTGACCGGGATGCCGTCCTTGGCCAGCGCTTCCTTGTACGGCCTCACCGCGGGGTGGCTGTCCGGCTCCAGCACCAGTTCGGTTCCTTCGGGATCCTCGGGCGACACCACGGTCAGCCACCGGTGCTCGCCGAGCGGGACCTCGTGCTTCTTCACGAACCCCAGCACCTCCGTGTAGAAGCGCAGGGCCTTGTCCTGGTCGTCGACGCAGACGCTCGACAGGTGGATCTTCATTTTCCGGTCTCCGGTGCATCGGGCTTGAGCCATCGGGAAACGATCTGCTCGAGCGGTTCGGTGGTGAGGTCGTGGAACTTGTAGCGGCCCTGGCGCCGGGTCCGTACCAGACCCGCGGCTTCCAGCACGGCGAGGTGCTGGCTGATCGCCTGGCGGGACGATCCCAGGCCGTGCTTGGTCGTGAGGCGCGCGCAGATCTCGAACAGGGTCTGACCGTTCCGCTCCGTCAGCTCGTCGAGGATCTTTCTGCGGGTGGGGTCGGCAAGGGCCTTGAAGACATCGTCCGGCACGAGCCCACCATAGGCAAGTGGTGGCTTGCCTATCAAGCCGGTGTCCGGCGCGGGCCGGCCGAGCCTGATCGGATCAGCATCCGGGCGGTCACCCGGGAAGGAGTGCGTCTGCCGTGTCGTTCCAGGTCGGGCCGCCCCTTGCGGCGCCGCCTGCGACGCGTCCTCGATCCGGACATCCGGGGCGGTTTTTACCGCGGTGACTGTGCGGTGCGGTCATTTCGAAGGGCCTGGATGAGCCAGGGGTACACCGGGATCAGGTTCGGCACCACCTGCCAGCCGTTGACGATCCACACCAGACGCCAGTACCGATCCACCAGGGGATCGTGCGCCTCCTCGAACTCCTGCGCCATCCAGTGTCGGAATTCCGTGTCAGGGGTGCGCGCGAACACCTCGGCGAAGCGGTGCACGAGGTCGTCGACGACCGGCGCGGCCCTGTCGCTGAGCGGGTCCACGCCCGCCTCCATGGCCTCGGCCACCTTCTGACGGGTGAACTCCGTCAGTTCCCCGCCGGCCTCGCTCTCGATGCCGAGCGCGCGTCCGGCGGCCTGGCGCGTGGCTGTCCGGCGCATCCGGGTACGGAAGTCCTCGTCGCCGACCAGTTCGGCGAGTTCCACCCACGCGGTGACCTGCTCGCCGGTCGGATCATCGGGGAGGTCGGGGGCGGCAGCGCGCACCATGGCCATCGCGGTCGGGTCGGCATCCACCGTGCCGAAGGTGCCGTGCACGAAATCGTCGATCAGACGTCGGCGTTCCTCGCCGGACAACTGCGTGAGCCTGTGCATGAGTTTGGTCTCCTCGGGACTGGACCCGCGTCCGGCCACGACTCGCAGAACGCTCCGGCGCAGTAGCAGCGCCCGGATCTGGACGTCCATGGCGTCGGCGTGTGCCGCGGCGACTTCTGCCAACGAGAGCTCGCGGTCCAGTACCCGTTGAATCGTGGGCAGGTCCATGCCCAGCTCGCGCAGTGTGCGGACGAGTTCCAGACGGAGCAGCGCGTCGAGGTCGTAGAGCCGATAGCCGGCGGGACTTCGGGTGGTCGGCGCCACCACCCCCGAGTCGGAGTAGAACCGGATCGTTCTCACGGACAAGCCGGTCCGCCGGGAAAGCTCCCCGATCGAGTAGAGGGTCGTAACGTCCATGTCCCCACTCTGCTGTCTCCAGTCACTGGAGACTCAAGGCCTTTTTCCGGCTCGGCCGACGAGGGCGGCGACATGTGCCACCGCTCGCCGCCGGGCATGGGCGCGAGTCCTCGGACAGCGTCGTGCCCGTCCGGGTTCGCGTGCCGAGGCCCATGCGGCGCAGGTCCGTGCGAGGCGGCCGAGCGGTGTGCCGGACGCGTCCTCACGGCCTCCTCCCGGGCCGGGGACGGGCGGCTGCAACGGTTCGTTCGTCAGGCGAATCGCACGGGCAGGGTGCGAGTGCCGCGGATGAGCATTCCCGGCAGCCACTCCAGCGCCGCCGGGCGGGCGTCAAGGGCGAGTTCGGGGCAGCGTTCCAGCAGCGAGCGCAGGGCGATCCGGCCTTCCAGGCGGGCCAGGGGCGCGCCGATGCAGTAGTGGATCCCGTGGCCGAATCCGAGGTGGCCGCGGGCGTCGCGGCGGATGTCGAAGGTGTCGGGCTCCTCGTAGCGGTTCGGGTCGCGGTGGGCGGCTGCGAGCGAGATCAGCACCGGTTCCAGGGCGGGGACGACGGTGCCGGCGATCTCGACGGGCTCGGTGGTGCAACGGTTGGTCGACGACTTCAGCGGGCCGTCGTAGCGCAGCATTTCCTCGACGGCGCCGTCGAGCAGGCTCATGTCGGCCCGAAGCGCGGCGAGTTGTCCGGGATGGGTGAGCAGGGCGCGCACCCCGTTGGAGATCAGGTTGACCGTGGTCTCGTGGCCTGCCACCAGCAACAGGAAGGCCATGCCCACGAGTTCGTCAGGCGTCAGCCGGTCGTCGTCCTCGTCGGTGGCGCGGATCAGCGCGCTCATCAGATCGTCGCCGGGACTGCGGTGCTTGTCCTCGATCAACGACTTCAGGAAGGAGGCGAGTTCACCGAAGGCCCGGCCGGCTGCTTCCTCGCCGGTGGGCGCCACGACCTCGTTGGACCAGCGCCGGAACTCTTCGCGCTCCATGTCGGGCACGCCCAGCAGCTCGCAGATGACGGTGATGGGCAGCGGGTACGCCAACGACTCGACCAGGTCGGCCCGCCCGTCGGGCCGCTTCAGCATGGCGTCCATCAGGCCGTCGGTGATCTCCTGGACGCGTGGTGCCAGGGCCTCGACCCGGCGCGGGGTGAACTCACGGCTGACGAGCTTGCGCAGCCGGGTGTGCTCGGGCGGGTCGGCGATCAGCATGTGACGTCCGATCAGGGTGTTGTCATCAGTGATCCAGCCCAGCTTCCGCATGTCCTTGGACAGCCGGGGGTCGGCGAGCGCGGCTCGTGCCTCCTCGTGGCCGACGATCAGCCAGAACTCGCCCCCGCCGGCATCGCGCACCTTGTGCACCGGCCCCTGTTCGCGCAGTTCGGCGAGGAACGGGTGCGGGTCGGCGGTGAAGCGCTCGCCGTAGGCCGTCAGGTCGATGATGCCCATGGGTGCCCCCGTTGCCGTGGCGCTTCCTGATCTTCCTGTCCTCCGCACGCTAACTCGTTCGCAGCCGGTGACGCATCGTCCACCAGGACGATGGCCGGAATGCGGCATCCGCCCGCCCGGGCGGGCGAGCGGGCGAGGCCGATCACGATGGCCAGGCGGAGGAACTCCTCGTCCTCCAGCGAGAGGTGGACCTCCGATGCGGAGGAACCGTCGAGCGGTTGCGTGGAGTTGAGGGCCGAACGGTCCGGGGAACGCGCTGGATTCGTTGGGGGGAGCGCGCTGATCGTGCGAGCGTGCCGGGGGTGGCAGCCGTTCGCGGGGTGCGGATCAGTGCCAGTCGCTGATCCGTACGTCGTGCGGGTGCGGCGCACCGGCTCCCGTCTCCGCCAGGGACTTCAGGCTCATCAGGAACAGTGCCCACTTGGTGGTGCAGTGGTTCATGAACTCCACCTGTTCGCGCCATCCTTCGTGCGCGAACAGGATGATCGTCCACTCGCCCTCCTGCTTGAGGTCGAAGGTCACCGTGGTGCCGATCCATTCCTCGGGTCCGTCGACGACCTCCCACCGCACCCGGGTGTCCGGTCGCAGTTCGAGGACCTTCATGTCGAAGCCGCCGACGTCGCCGAAGCGGAACCGCAACATGTCGCCGTCGCTGCCCTTGGTGTCGGTCGTCCACCATGCGGCCAGACCGTCGACCGTGGTGAGTGCCTGATAGACCGTGTCCCGGGATGCCGTGGTGCCGACCCGGTGCAGGATGTCCGCCATCTCGATCTCCTCACTTCTTCGTGTTCTCGGCTCGTCGGATCGCCTCTGCGAGGCTCTTGACGCGCTGCAGTCGGGCATCCCATAGCGTGCCCACCGACTGCAACTGGGCTACTGCGCGTGCCAGTTGCGCCTCGTCGACGTGGTAGCGCCGCTCCCGGCCGGCCGGCGTGGACCGGACGAGGCCGGCCCGGTCGAGCACGGTCAGATGCTTGGTCACGGCCTGTCTGGTGACGGGCAGGCGGGCGCTGAGGGTCGTCGCGGTGCCCTGCCCCTCGGCCAGCAGCAGGTCGATCATGCGGCGCCGGGTCGGGTCCCCGATCGCCGACCACAGGTCGTCGTCGATTCCGGTGCTCATCGTGCGCCCGCCACCTGCTTGGCGGTTGCGACCAGACGGGGCAGGTAGAAGTCCCAGCCCTGCCGGTGGTCGTTGTAGTGCGCCTCGAGCACGGCGGCTTCCCAGCCGCGTTCGCGGTACCCGCTCTCCCGGAAACGGAGTGTGGTCCCCTCACCGGCCGGGACGAGTTCGAAGGTCACCAGCAGCGAGTTGCCGGGGTCCGCGGTCTCTCCCTCGTCGTGGGTCCAGCGGAACGACAGGGTGTGCGGCGGGTCGGACTCGACGACCGTGAACGGCACGGACTTGCGGACGCCGCTGCTCTCGTCCGTCCATGTGAGGCTGCCCGGCTTGCCGGGGTCCGCCTCGAAGTCGGTCTCCGCGCTCCACCAGTCCCGGATGTGCTCAGGGGTGGTGAGCACATCGAACACCACCTGGGGCGGGGCGTCGACGTACAGCTCGCGCTCGATGCTTCCGTACTCCATGTCCGCAGCCACCTTTCGCAACCTTTGGTTGCGTATCACGATAGGCGACGGTGACGTCTTTCGCAACCGAAGGTTGCTCATGGGTGCCGGGTCCGTGCGGTGACCCCCGCCTGCTCGTCCATGCGCGCCCTGGGTCCGCGGGGAGGGTGCGGGGGTGTGTCGCACTGGAACGGCGCGCGGGGCGAATCGATCCAGCATGATCTATTCGGTAGATTTACCTGAAAGTCGCACAAGTGCGGTGTCTGGGCGGCAATATGGCCTGATCTTCCCTGAACGACGCACTCGAGGCCGCGCCATGACCAGATCACAGTTTCCGCCGGATCCCTACGCGAGGCCGCAGCACCCGGGCCGTCAAGCCCCTGGTGACTCCCATCGGAGCGCGCTCGTCGTGGCCCTGATCGGTGCCGCGGCCACGATCGTCGCGGCCCTGATCGGACTGTTCGTGCAGCTGAGCGGCGATGTGGAGCAACGTGCCTCCGGTCCGTCGCTCGACGGCGCGTCGCCCGCCTCCGACGCGCCCGGCGTGCCCGACACCTCCGTCGTTCCCCGCGGCTCGGTACCGCCGAGCACGCTCGCGGCGTCCGGCGGAGCCGACGGGACCCCGGTCGCCCCGACTCCGACCCCGATCCTCACCGCTCCGACGCCCGTCGGTCTGCCGGAGGAGTTCCTCGGACGCTGGCAGGGCTACGCCGAGGAGGTCGACGCCACCAGTACCGACCACTACCGCGTCACCGTGGAACTGGACCAGGGCACACCGCGGGGGCAGGTCGGCAGCGTCCACTACGCGATGGAGTCCTCCGACTGCTACGGCACCGTGACCCTGACCACGGTCGACGGCACGGACCGGGTGACCCTCGGGGAGAACATCCAGTCCGGCAACTGCGTCACGAACGGTCGCATCACCCTGACCCTGCGCCCCGGCGACACGGTGGACTTCGCCTACGAAACGACCAAACGGGACGGCACCCGGCAGTCGGTGAACGCGGGCCTGGAACGCGTCGCCTGACCGGTGGAGGGGACGAGGACGCCGGAGCACTTCGAGGGCGCCGGAGCGCTTCGAGGCGACTGCTTGCGTACGGCCCCCTGGCGCGACCTCGACCGCATCGCCAGGCCGGCGGTCCGGGCACTGGCCGGTGACCTGGCCCGCGCCGCGCATCTCCTCTCGCCCACGGAGCCGCCCGTGGTCCTCGATCCGGACGGAACGCTCCTCGTCACGGTCGGGGAAGACGGCCAGCTGTGGGTTCTGGGCCCGGAGACCGGCATGCCCGTACGAGCCTTCGGCGACGGTGGCGGCGTCCGGGGCGTACGGGCCGCGGTGTTCAGCGCGGACGGCGGGGTGCTGGCCACGGCCGACGGCGAAGGACTGCTGCACCTGTGGGACGTCGCGGACGGCCGAGTCGAGAGAACCCTGACAGGCACCCTGCGAGGAGTGCGCCTGCCGGCCTTCGACGCGGACCGGAGCGTGCTCGCGGCCGCAGGCGACCAGGAGACCGTCCACCTCTGGAACCTGGACACGGGCATCGCGATGCACGCCCTGCGCCATGACGGCGCGCAGACCGTACGGGCGGTCGCCTTCAGCGCGGACGGGAGCCTGGTCGCAACGGCGGGAGACGACGGAACCGTACGCCAGTGGAACCCGGCTTCGGGCACCGCTCGGCACACCCTCACCGGCCACGAAGGCCCCGTCAGCGCGGTGGCGTTCAGCGGTCCACGACTGGCGTCGTGCGGCGAGGACGGAAAGATCCGGGTCTGGGACCCGGTCAGTGGGGCGGCGGTGACCCTGATGCGCACGGACAGCCCTTTGCGGTGCTGCGGTTGGAGCCCGGACGGCCGGACCCTCTTCGCCGGCGGCCGGGGCGGTCTGTTCGGCTACGACTTTCACCCCGGCCTGACGAGCCGCTGAAGGGGGAGGCCTCGCGCCCAAGTCGGGCCGGCGGCCGGGACCGTGAGGCGGCTCGGCCCTGGGGGTGTTCTCAGGGCGGTGGCCGGCGTCCCGTCCGACCCTCGGACGCTTCCCGCCACCGGGCGGTGTCTACGCCGTGACCTGCGGCCACCGCATGGTCGTTCGTGCCGTTGAGCGGTGGAGACGGCGCCTCTGAGCGGTGTGGTCGCCGAGCAGGTACGTCGTGGTCGACATCCCTTCCCCGAGGGGGAGGAATGTCAACCCCAGGTCTGGTGGCACAGGGTCGCGATCTCGGAGGACGTGACCCCGTCCGCCTGGCGGCACAGCTGACGCATCTGGTCGGGCCAGGGTTGCGGACGGACGCGCGGTGCCCGCGGAGCCGGGTGGAGGTGAGTCCTCGCGGGGGAGGGCGCTCGCGGCGGCTTTCGGTGCCGCGGGACGGCTCGCGCGTGCGGCATCGCGTGCGTCGGCGGAACCGTACGAGGCGTGGTGCGTCGTGCCGGTCCCGCTGCCCGACGGCGAGGAGCCGTTGCGGTCCTGGCCGTACGCCGCGGCCGCTCCGGTTCGGTCTTCACCAGAGCGGAACGAGGCGAGGACTGCACCACCGGCACGGACGTCGGCGAGGCGGCGCCGTCCGCCGCGAGCGAGGCGCGTACCCCCGGGCGGCCGTCGGCCGGTGGGGTGTAGGGGGCCACGGTGGTGCAGCCTGTGACGCTGAGCAGCGCCAGGAGCAGGACGGTCAACGGGCGAAGAGACACCGGTCCACTGTGCTGCACCGTGAAGACGGGCGAGCGGCACCACGCGGCGGATCATCACAAGGCGGGAAGGCGCCGCCGTGGGTTGACGAGGCAGTCCGGAGGGGCGGGACGGGCGCGGCCGAGCGGGTGCGGAGAGACCTCGCGCCGGTCCCCGAGAAAATCTTGGTTGTCGTGCCGAGAATCCGGCGGCCGACCCCTCTGGAACGATCCGTCAGCCGAGTTCGGTGGCGGGCTCGGTCGCGTAGCGGTTCATCGCGTCGATGTTGGCCCCTGGCGTCAGCGGCCGGCCGTCGGCGAGCACCTCCTGGAGGTCCCGGAAGTACTGGACGTACAGGTCGGGGGTGAAGGTGCTGAGCATGACGGCGGGTTGGTCGGTGGGGTTGGCGAAGGTGTGCGGGGTGCCGGGCGGAACCATGACGAGCGTGCCCGCGGTGGCGTCGTGGTCCTCGTCCCCGACGGTGAAGCGCACGGTGCCGGAGAGGACGTAGAAGCCCTCGTCGTGCCGGGCGTGGCGGTGCTGCGGAGGTCCCTGGGTGTGCGGGGCGAGGACGGACTCGGTGATCGCGAGGCGGTGCCCGGTGTGGCTGCCGTCCTCCAGGACGCGCATGCGCGTGGTGCCCAGGACGATCGTCTCGCCGCCGCCGGGACCCACCACCGATACGGCGGGGCGGGTCTGCGGCTCGCTGCTCTTCGTTTCTTCGGTCATGGTCACGAGTTCACCGCCGGGGCCCCGCCGGTGTCCAAGACCCGTCCTGTGGCGCCGATACCTCGTGGGTATCGTTGCAGAGTGGAGCTGCGGACCTTGCGCTACTTCGTGGCGGTCGCCGAGGAACTCCACTTCGGCCGGGCCGCCACCCGACTGCACATGAGCCAGCCGCCGCTGAGCCGGGCGGTCAAGCAGTTGGAGGCCGATGTCGGGGCCCTGCTGTTCACCCGCTCGCCCGCGGGGGTCACGCTCACTCCGGTGGGTACGGTGCTGCTCGACGAGGCGCGGTCCCTGCTCGACCATGCCGACCGCGTCCGGGTACGCGTCAGCGCGGCGGCCGGTGTCGCGGTCGTCACCGTCGGCATCCTGGGCGAGGGCACCGACCCGGCGGTGGCCAGGCTGGCCGCCGCCTTCCGCCGGATCCACCCCGGCGTCGACATCCGCGTCCGCGACACCGATCTGACCGACCCGACCTGCGGGCTGCGCGCCGGACTGGTCGATGTCGCCCTCACCCGGGCGCCGTTCGACGCGACCGCTCTGACGGTGCGTGAACTGCGGAGCGATCGGGTCGGCGTGGTCCTGCGCGCCGACGATCCGCTGGCCCGCCGCGACGGGCTGCGGCCGGCCGAGCTGGGCGACCGCCGCTGGTTCCGGTTCCCGCAGGGCACCGACCCTCTCTGGCAGTCGTACTGGAACGGCGGCAGACCGCGCGAGGGACCGGTGGTGCGCGCCGTCCAGGAATGCGTGCAGGCCGTGCTGTGGAACGGCACGGTCGGTCTGGCCCCGCTCGGACACGACCTGCCCGCGGGGCTGGCCGTGGTGCCGCTGACCGGCATGGAGCCGAGCCGGGTGGTGGCGGTGTGGAACGAGGGTGACACCAACCCGTTGATCCGGTCCTTCGTCGAGATCGCGACAACCGCGTACCGCACCGAGGGGAGTGTCTGATCGACGACCCTGCCTGGGGGGAGGGGGGAAGCAGGGACTTCCGGTGGCTTCGCCGCGGCGCCCGGCACGTGCGGTCACCGCACACACCGGACGCCGCTGCTTTCCACGAGAAGGCCGCGAGCCGCCTCGGTCGTGGACCAGCCGAGGAGATCGTGGATCAGTCGAAGAGGGAGAGGTCCATGGATTCCGCGAGGGCCGCATAGCCCGCGTCACTGCCGTGGAGGTTGTCCCCCATGTGCAGGTCGATGCGGATGCGGGTGGGGTCGGCGGGGTCGCGCCGGACGGCGTCGAAGTCGAGTACGCCGTCGAAGGCGCCGCTCGTGCGGATCCACGCGTTGACCCGCTCGCGTGCCTTGTCACCCTCGGCCGAGTACATCTCCGAGCCGCCGTAGGGGGCGATGGTCGCGGCGTGGACCTTCACTCCGTGTGCGCGGGACCGGACCTTCAAGGCTGGAGGGGGCGTTGACGACACTGTCCACGGTCGTTTCCCTTCGGCTGTCGGGTATGACGGCGGTGCTCGAGGTGTTGGTGCTCGACGAGTTCGGTGTCGGGCGGCCTTGCCCGGTGCGGTGGAGGGGCGCCTCGGCCTCTTCCGCGGTCCTGGGTTTCCGGACCGGTGCTCCGGCGCGAGAGGGACCGGTCCGCGGCGAGCGAACGGCACCGCGTCCGGAACGGGGCCGGGTGGCAGTCGGCCGCCCTTCGGGCGACGAGGCGAATTGTCAGACAGGCCCTAGTTCCGCGGCGCGCCGAACCATTGGGTGGCCGTCTGCTCGAACGCGTCGCGATCCGGGGCGGGCTCGCCCGCCCACGCCACGACGCCGTCGGGCCGGACCAGCACGGCACCCAGCCCGAGGCCGTCGCGCGCCGGGCCGGCCGCGTAGCGGATCCGGCCCTCCCACCCCTTGGCCGCGACTTGCAGGGCCCGGTCGGTGCTGAAGTCGAGTACGACTCCCTGCCCCTGGCGCAGGAGTTCGCCGAGGCGGGTGCCGTCCTCGAAGCGGAAGTCCGGGGCGCCGCAGCCGACGAGGGGCTGTTCGCCGGCCAGGTCGTAGCGGTTGAACAGCCCCGACGTCTTTCGGTACACGTGGGTCGTTCCGTCGGCGGTGCGCATCAGGTCGTGGACGAGGCGACGCAGCGCGGGGGCGTCGGGACCCGGCTTCATGGTCGCGACCTGGGCGCGGGACCAGTCGAGCACGGCGGCGCCGACGGGGTGCCGCTCGGTGGTGTAGGTGTCGAGCAGGCCTTCGGGCGCCCAGCCGCGCACGGTGGCGGCGAGCTTCCAGCCGAGGTTGACGGCGTCGCCGATGCCGAGGTTGAGCCCCTGGCCGCCCAGGGGCGAGTGGATGTGTGCCGCGTCGCCGGCGAGCAGCACCCGGCCCTCGCGGTACGTCGTCGTCTGCATCGCGCGATCGGTGAAGCTGGAGGCGAGGTGGACCTCGCTCAGCGTCACGTCGGTGCCGCTGACGCGGCGCAGGACCGTCTGGAGATGTTCGCGGGTCAGCGGCCGGGACCGGTCGAAGGTGCCGCCGTCGAAGTCCATCATGCCCAGGTGCCCTTCGAGGGGCGTACGCAGATACATGCCGTTCGGTGTCAGGTTGAACCCGAGCGGCAGCCGCTCGGGGTCGGCGAAGGCGACCTTGGCGGCGTAGCCGGTGAACAGCGGCTCGGTGCCCACGAATTCGAAGCCGGTGAGCCGGCGTACGGCGCTGCGCCCGCCGTCGCAGCCCACCAGCCAGCGCCCCTGGTACTCCTGGCCGCCCGCCGTGACGAGGACGGCTCCGGTGTCCTGCGCCACGGCCGTGACGGGAGCGTTCCGGACGATCTCGGCTCCGAGCGCGGTGGCCCGCTCGCACAGTACCGATCCGGCCGCTTCCAGGCTCGTCATGAACCCCTCCATCGCCGGGCCGGGCAGCCGGGGCGGGAGGGCGGCCGTGTCGATGTCGGCCGCGGTGAGCGTCATGCCCGCGAAATGGCTCAGCTCGCGGGGTGCGGGCGCCTCGACCGCTTCCGGATCCGCGCCCACCTTCCGCGGGTCGACTCCCGAAGCCCGCGCCATCGCTTCCAGGAGGCCGCGGCGGTGGAACGTCTCCGTCGACCCGGCGTTCAGCCCCCGCAGTCCGAGCGGTAACGCCTTCAGGGGCGAGGTGAGTTCCGGGTCCCGCTCGAGGACCAGGACCGAGCAGCCGGACAGGGCCAGCTCGCAGGCCAGGAACAGACCGACCGGGCCGCCGCCCGCGATCACGACGTCATGCATGAGGAGTGTCCTTCCGAGAGACGAACGGTGGGACCGCCCGGCCGGATCGGCCGGGTCAGCGCAGACGGGTGAGACCTTCGAGGATGACGGCGATGCCGGTGAGGAACTGCTCGCGGTCGTCGTGCTCCCTCATCTGGCCGGCGACGGCGTGCACGAACGGGTAGGCCTCCGGGTCGAGCCCCCGCCACGCCGCCGACGCCGCGTCGAAGAGCTCCTCGCGATCCCCCTCGGGGTCGATCCCCGAGGTGTCCCCCTCGATGCGGGCGTTCTGGCTGACGGCTCCGAGGATGTAGTGCACGAGCGTCGAGGCCGCGTCGAACCAGGAGGCCCGTGGCACGCCCAGGGCGCCCAGCTGCCCGCCGATCCGCTCGAAGATCCCCACCGTCACCGGGCCGACCGGATTCCGGACGATCTGGAGGGTCAGCCGCGTGGCGAGCCACCGGTGTGCGGCGATCGCGTCGAACAGCGCCAGCGCGGCGACACGGATCTCGTCCCCGGGCGTGGCCGCCTCCCCGGCGGGCCGGGCCGCCAGTGCCGCGCCGATCACGGTTTCCGTCGCCGTGTCGAGCAGATCGTCGCGGGTGCCCACGTGGTAATAGATCGCCCCGGAACCGGTGGACAGCCGTTCGGTCAGCGCCCGGACGGTCAGCGCGCCCTCGCCGCCCGCGTCGAGCATCTCGACCGCGGTGTCGACGATCTGCTCCCGGGAGAGCACCTGGTTGCGCCGTTGTGGTCGGCGTGCTCGCGTCGTCATACCCCGATGGTGCCACTCTTTGGTGCGGCGCTCCAAAATGGTGCGCTGTACCAAAGTGGCGTACGGTCCCGCTCCGGAACGGGGGACCGGCTCGGCTCGCCGGGCCTGGTCCTCGACGCCGTGGTGTTCCGGACCACCCGGTACATGTCGACGCCGCCGTCGCCCGACTCCGTGCCGAGGTCCACGTGCCCGCGCCCTCTTCGCGGTCGGGACGCGGTCGAACCCGACAGCGCTTGACCTTGACGCAACGGCAAGGTTTCTACTGGCGGTATGCGAATCGGAGAGATCGCCGCGCTCGTGGGGCTCACCACTCGGGCGGTCCGGCATTACCACCATGTCGGTCTGCTTCCGGAACCGGAGCGGCGCCCCAACGGCTACCGGGCCTACGGCGTTCGTGACGCCGTCCTGCTCGCCCGGGTGCGCCGGCTCACCGAACTCGGTCTCGGCCTCGATGAGGTGCGCGACGTCCTCGCCGACGATGCCGGGCGCGAACTGGCCGAGGTGCTGGAGGAGCTCGACGCCGACCTGGCCCGCCAGGAGGCCGCCATCCGGGAGCGCCGCTACCGGCTCGGCGTCCTCCTCGCCGAGCCGCCCGGTGTGACGGGGCCCGTCTCGCCCGCCCTTGCCGCACTGCTGGCACAAGCCCCCCGGACGGATTCGCCGAGCGCGGCCAAGGATCGCGAGTACCTCACGCTGGTGGACGCCGCCGGCACCGGCAGCCAAGAGATCTTCGCGCTGTTCGGAACGCTGATCGCCGATCCCGCGGTTGCCGGACTGTACGAGCGGCTCGACGCGCTCGCCGAGGCCCCCGCCGACGATCCGCGGATCGCGCCCCTGGCGGCCGACCTGATGGCGGCCGTCCCCGAAGAGCTGTTCGCCGCGATTCCCGAGGACGGGGTGGTCGTGACCGGACTCAAGGAGGCGTTGCTCGCCGAGTACGCCCCCGCGCAGGCGGAAGTCGTCGGCCGGCTCATGGAGGCGTTCGTGGAGAGGGGCCGGGGATGAGCGTCCGGCCACGGGGCGTACGGGCGGCACGGGTCGCGGTGGCCGCCGTGCTGCCGGGGGAGCTGACGCCGGCGGCCTGCCTGCCGGCCGGGGTCCGGCCGCCCGGATGGACGCCGGCGGTCGCCGAGGCGCTGGTACTCGCGGTGCTGCTGCTGGAAGCCTGGGTGCTGCGCTCGCTGTACGTCGCTGCGCGCGCCCGCGGCACGGACCGCGGGGCGTCACTGCGGGCCGCCGTACGGGAGGTGGTGCCGGTGGCGGTCCGCCGCCTGGTCCTCCACGAACTGCGGGCCTTCGCCTCCCTGGGGCGGTGGGTCCGGCGCGGCACGCACGGGGTACGCCCCGGGGACCTCGCTGCCGCGTACACCGGACCTCAGACCGCGATGATGTACGGGCTGCTCTTCGTGATGGTCGTCGAGACCGTCGGCCTGGCCTTCCTCGTCCCCTGGCCGGTGGTTCACCGGGCGATCCTGGTGCTCGACCTGTACGGCGTCCTCCTCGTGCTGGCACTGCACGCCGCCTGCGTCACCCGGCCGCACGTCGTGCACTCCGACGGCTCTCTGCGGATCCGTTACGGAGCCTTGTTCGACTTCGCCGTACCGCAGGACGCGGTCGCCTCGGTCCGGGTCGACCGGCGCTACCCCGAAGGCCGCCTGATCACCCTCTCCGAGGACGGGATCCTCGACCTGATCGTGGGCAGCCAGACCTCGGTGACCCTGGAGCTGAACCGGCCACTCCCTTTCACTCGCCCGCTCGGCACGACGGAAAAGGCCCACACCGTCCGTTTCCACGCCGACGATCCGCGCGCGCTGGTCGGCGCACTCCGCCGGCCTGCCTGAGCGAACGGGTCGGTGTCCGCCGTGACGTGTCCGATCATTGTCACGGAGGTGGGACGGACATGAATCCACGCGAGTCGGCCCCGGCGGGTCTGAGGCGAATCCCCGAACGGGATGTCAACCCACGCGACATCAGGTGGCTCGTCCAGGTCGACGTCGAGCGCGCGGCACTGGAGGAGCGCTGGGGCGCGTCCGAGATCGCCCGGGACGACTTCGCGGAGTGGTTCTGCCTCGCTTTTTCCCTGACGGAAGGGGAGGCGTTCATCCTGCTGCGGGAAGTGGAGCATCCTCCCGTGGCTGGATTCGTCCTCAGCGTGACGAAGGGGCTTTTCTCCCCGGAGGCCGCCGGCCGGATCGTTCAGGCGTTGGGCGTTCCCGGCGCGCGGATCACTCACACGAACGACGAGGCCGTCTCGTGACGTCCGGTGCGGACACTCCCGGGAGTGTCCGCACCGGACGTCACGGCTGTTCTGTCGCGGGCTGGAGTCCGAGGACGCTGTCGCGTCCGCCGTGTCGTCGCCCATGCCGCTCAGGACATCTGTGGGGCTCTTTGCGTGACATATGTACTGCGGTATTTGTGTCTTTTGACGCTGCATCACGTCTGTCGAAAACCCTAGACTTGCGGCATGTTCAAATCTCGCAGACCAGGACCGGACGACGCCTGGGAAGGCGTTGTCGAGGACAAATCGCGGGGCATGCTCGACGGCGCGAACATGTACCACTTCGTCAAGGTGAGGCGTGGGGACGGCCGGTCCGTGAAGGTGCGCATCGACCGTGGGCTGTGGAAGTCGATCGCGGTCGGCGATCGCATCGTGAAGGAGCCGGGTGGCGCCCCGGTCAAGGCGTGACCTTCGGGGCGCTTGTTCTGCTTTTGCGTCCGGCTTCGAACGGCGGGTCCGACGGTCATCCGATGTCGCCCCCACCGCATGGTAACGGCTGTTACCATGCGGGTATGGCGAAGACACAGCTGGGTGCGCGCGTGGATGAGGACGTGGCGGAACTCGCGCGGAAGCGAGCCGCCGACCTGGGCCTGAGCGTCGGCGACTACCTCGCCCGCCTGGTGCAGGACGACACCAGCGGCCTGCGCGCCCGCGCGGTGGACGCGGCCACCCGCTTCCTGGCCGAACACCAGAGCGTCTTCGACGACGCCGAGAACGCTCAGCAGACGTCCCGGGGAGCGCGCGCGGCTTGATGAACCTGCACATCGACGTTCCCTGGATCCTGCAGGTCGCCGAGGCCGCCGGAGCCGATGATCCGGCCCCTGACGACTACGGCGTTCCCGTCTCCGCGGTCGCCCGCCACCGCGCCGACCTGTTCGAACAGCCCGTCTACGACGACCCCTATGCCAAAGCAGCCGCCCTCGTCCACACCCTGGGTCGCTGCCGCTGGCTGGAACGCTCCAACATGGCCGTCGCCGCCGCCTCCGGCGTCATGTACCTCGAAGCCGCCGGTGTCCCCGTCAAGCCCGTCCGGGAGGACGCCATCGCCCTCAAGGACCTGCTCCTGGACCCCACCTGCACCGCCGGGAAGATCGCCGCCCTGCTGCGCACCTGGCCCACCATCACATGAGGCGACTCGGTGGCCCGCCCCGCACGCGGGGGCGGGTCACGGTACGGCAGGACACCGACTACCGGAGGAGGAAGAGCGGATGGCTGTGGGCCCGGTGCTCGGCGGCATAGGTCGAGTGGCGGCCGGGGTGGGCCGGCTGGTGTGGGGAGTGATGACCGCGCCGACCACGGGCACCGAGTACGACGCCCAGTCCAAGATCGACAGGCTCGCGGAGAAGATCGAGGACGAGGTGCCGGAGGAGCTGCGGGACCGGGCGTGGGGTCTGGTCCTGGACGCGCTGCACTGGGTCCCCCAGGAGATCGAGCAACTGGTGGAGAAACACCAGGAGCCGGACGACGGGGAGACCGGGGATTCTTCGGCCAAGCCCTGATGTCGGAAGGTGTCCAGCAGTCGGCCGTGCAGGTGTGCCGAGGTGACCAGGAGGCCGTTGGCGCCGACTGACCAGGGCTTGCCGTGCATGTCGGTGACCAGGGCGCCTGCTTCCCGGGCGGTGAGTGTGCCTGTCGGCAGGTGGACACCGTGTCACCCGTGCGGCGTAATCCCTGGCCTACTGTCGTGCCCACGTTTTAGCAGGTCAGGGCATTGATGGCAGGGTTCGTGCGATGAGAGGGCTTCTTCGCGGTGGCGTCGTGTCGGACGAGGCGATTGCCTTGGCGCAGTGCTGTTCCCCCACGGGAGGCGCGCCGCGCCTCCCGTGGGGGAGCGAACGGCACGTGTGGAAGGAGGATCCCATGTCCAAGGAACCCAAGGGAAACGTTTCTCCCGAATCGGTGGGCGAGAGGCTCGAGCAGGTCGTCTCCGACGTCAATCGCGTCCTCGGTCTGCAAGGGCTGCAAGTCGGTGACGGGGGCGCCGTGCCCCAGGCCGGAGGCAGCACGCTGTCGATCGGCTGTAGTACGTACAGCCTGGGGTGCGGCACCACTGCCACCGTCACCATCCGGTAGCAAGGACTCCGATGCGGCAGTCAGCCCGCCGAGGTCTCCGTCACGGCCTCGGCGGATGAACCGGCATGGATCACCTCGCGGCCATGGCCGCCCACCATCACTACGGCCTCGTCGATCCCCGGTACTACGAGCCGCTTTCGCGCCGCCCGATCACTGACGAGTACCGCGACGTTCTTCGCCGGTTGCTGCCCGAGGACTGGGGCCTGCAACGCGGGGACGTGTGGTTGCACGCCTACGGTCCGGCAGCGGTTTCACATCGAGCGGCGGAAACGCCGGTCCAGGGCTTCAAGATCCACGTATCGTCCACCCCTGAGCACGCGCTCCGGCTGCTCGATCTCGTGGTGCCCGTGTGTGTGGAGTACGGCGTCGCGTTCAAGGCCGCCGCTGACCCGGTGCTGCTGGGTGTCCTCAACTCCAAGCTGCAGGAGCGTGGTTACTCGGGGAAGTTCATGACCGTCTATCCTCCTGACGTTCGTGTGTTCACCGAGCTGATCGAGGTGCTGTACCGGCGCACGGTCGACGAAGCGGTAGAAGGCCCGTACATCCTGTCGGACCGGCGCTACCGGGACAGCAGTGTGCTCTTTTACCGGTACGGCGGCTTCCGTCCTCCGAGACGGCTCAACATCGACGGCACGCAGAGTACTTACCTCGTGTCACCGACCGGCGCGTACGTGACGGACCGACGCCTGCCGTACTTCCACCTGCCGCAGTGGATCCGGGACCCTTTCGTGGCGGAGTCCGGCGGAGCGCCCGAGGAGCAGCCCGACGGCACCGTACTGAACGACCGATACGTCATCGAGGGCGCGCTCACCTTCTCCAACGCGGGCGGTGTGTACCACGGCACCGACAAGGTCACCCTCGAGCCGATCGTCGTCAAGGAAGCCCGTCGGCTCACCAACTGCTGGACGGGCGAGGACCGCACCTGGGACGCGGTCGACGTGCTGCGTCACGAGTACGACATGCTGCGCTGCCTGGAGGGCCTGGACTTCGTTCCCCGGCCCGTCGACCTCTTCCGTGACTGGGAGCACACGTTCCTGGTCGAGGAACGGATCGAAGGCATCTCCCTCCACGACTTCTGGGCCCAGGACGACACCATCCTCGCCCCGTACATCCGCCGGAAGGGACGGCTGGAGCTGTTCCTTCCGCGCTTCAGGAACGTGGCCGAGCAGCTGATCAGGATGGTGGAGCAGGTCCACGCACGAGGAGTGCTGCTCGGTGACCTCTCGCCGAACAACATCCTGATCGACCCCGTGACCCTACGCATGTGGTTCATCGACCTCGAGTGCGCCGTCCGTGAGGACGACGAGGCGGCACTGCTGGAGTACGGGGGGCGGCTGGGCACACCCGGGTTCCTGCACCCGGAACGCTTCTTGCGCGACAGGCTGCTGCCCTGCGACGACTGGTACGCCGTCGCGATGCTCCTGTACGGCTGCGTGGTCCCCGTGACGGCGCTGTTCGGCCTCAGCCCGGCGGCCAGGGATGTCTTCCTCGACGAGTTCGTCGAACTGGGTGTGCCCTCTCAGGTGAAGTCTGTCGTCACGCATCTGACAGCCGGAGCGGTGAACGAGGCGAAGGCCGTGCTCGCCCAATGGCGACCGGAGGAGGGCGTGCGACGTCCGGCAGCGAAGACCGCGGCCGGGGAGGGAGTTCCAGACCGCCTCTTCGCGGAGGTGCACCGCACCCTGGACGGACTGGCGGACGGTCTGCTGCGGACCGTGGACGACGGGCGCTCCGATCGACTCTGGCCGGCCGATCCCATGGTCTTCGCGACGAATCCCCTCAGCGTCGCCCACGGCGCCTGCGGTCCGGCACTCTTTCTCCGAGCAGTGGCCCCCGGCGCACCGCCGAACGAGGTGGTCTCATGGATGCGGCGGCAGTCCATCGACACGGACACGTACCCGCCGGGCCTGTACCTCGGTCTGGCCGGCATCGCCTGGGCCTTCCATGACCTCGGTCTGACGGACAGGGCCGAATCCGTGATGCAGACGCTGTACGCGTCACCGTTGCTGTTCGAGGAGCCGGACATGTTCCTGGGGGCCGCCGGATGGGGCACGGCCTCCCTTCGCTTCCATGCCGTGACCGGGGCGCAGAACCACCTCGAACACGCCGTGCGGGCAGGCGAACATCTCCTCACGACCGCACAGCACGGCGAGGGGACCTGCTCCTGGCGGCGCCGTCAGGACGACCTGGTGCACTACGGCTACGGCTATGGCGCGAGTGGGATCGCGCTCTTCCTCCTCCACCTGCATCTGGCGACAGGCGACGACCGCTTCCGGTCCTGCGCCGTCCGCGCTCTGGAATACGACCTCGCTCATGCGAGGCGCACCGAGTTGGGGATGCAGTGGCCACGATTCCAGGACGACACGGTCGTCTATCCGTACTGGATCCATGGAAGCGCCGGCATCGGAAGCACAGTGGTGCGCTTCCACCACCTGCTCGGGATCGAGCGCTACGGCGACCTCGCCCGCCGCATCGCGGACGACACCTACGTCAAGTACTCCTACACTCCCGGCTTGTTCGAAGGTCTCGCCGGCATCGGCGAGTTCATGCTGGACATGCACTGCTTCACCGGCGAGGAGCGCTATCGGCGCAATGCCTTCGACATCGCCGAGACCCTCCTGTGGTTCAGGACCGAGGGGGAGGACGGCACGGCGTTTCCAGGCAGGTGGCTCACCCGTGTTTCCCACGACTACGCGACCGGCTCGGCAGGAGTCGGCCTGTTCCTGTCCCGGCTCCTCCGCCCGCGCGCTCGCGCTTTCGTCGATCTCGCCCTGCCCGGCACGGCCACCTGAGCTTCCCCCTCACCGCGTGCCGGTCCGGGACTAACTGTAGGAGGACATGACGTTGGTGACGCCTTCTCGTAGTCGGGATACCGGTGGCCGCTCGCCGATCGCGGTGCGTGGCCGGTGGTAGTTGCAGTGGATGTTCCAGACGCCGAGGGCTTTGGCCCGTTGTTCCTCGGACAGCCAAGTCCTGGCGTAGAGGAACTCTTCAGCATTGTCGGTGACGATCCGCCCGATCCGGGTGATGCCGTGGATGCCGGCCAGGCTCTGACGCGGTACAGGAATGCGATGGCGGTGGGTGGCCTTCTCGTCGGGGAGGGCTTCGGTGTAGGCGAGGCGGCTGAAGCCGTCGATCTCCGAGTGGAGGTGGACGCAGCCGCCGCGTTCGGTCTTTTTCTTGGCGCGGGCGACGATGCGGGGCATGGTCGCTGTCACGACCGTGGGCTCGCCACCCGCCACCTCCGGGGATGCGGCCGACCTTCTTCACATCGGCATGGACCCTTTGCCCGAGCCGTCGGGCAGTGATCCGCCGCGGTTGGCGGTTGACCTCGTCGTTGGGGTCGCGGCTGACCCCTTGTGGGTGCGGCGGAGTTCCTGGATCCGCGCGATCACATCGTCGGCGGTCGCGGTGGGCTGGTGACGTGGCACGGAGGACCGTTCGTGGAGGCAGAGTTCGCCGTGACGACGGTAGCGGCTGACCCACTTCGACGCGCAGGCGCGGGAGATGACCATCTCCTCAGCGGCGTGCGCGGTCGGACGTGACTTGCAACGCTCGACAAGTCGCCTGCGGCCCTCAATGGAGAGCGGCGCATCGGCATGGGTGCCCATCAGATGGCGGCGAGGTTGTTGAGGAGTCGGCCGAGCTTTGTCGGCGCCTGTATGTGGCCCAGGTGTCCTTGACCGGCAAGCTCGTGTATTTCAGCATGAGCAACGCGCTGCCGGATGTCGTCGAACGACGTTCCGTAGGGGGCTGTACCGCGATTGCACTGGCCGATGATCAGATCGACTTGACCTGCCTGCTGTGCCATCACATCTGGAGGTGGTGCCGCGTTCAGCGCACCGAGCTCTGAGTACAGTGGTCCGCTTAAGCGACGCAAGGCTGCCCAACCGTGACAATCGGCCCGAAGATCCTCGACGTGTGCCGCGGAGAAACCGGAGATCTGCCGATTGACGATCTCGACGCTGCCGTCCCAGTCCGCTGCCTTCTCTGCGGCCCTCAAGGCCGGCAGCGCATGACGACCGAACGGTCGCATCACCGGCTCGTAGGCGATCACCTGGCGCATCGGACGCTCGTTGGCGGACAGCAACGCGATGAAGCCGCCGTAGCTCCAGCCGAAGAGTGCCCTCGTGCTGTTGAACTCGTCCAGGACCATGCCAAGATCCTCGACCTCTGTTCGCAGTGAGTATGAACTGGTCAACGGCCCCGAGGGAGTGCGACCCCGACGGTTTACGACTGCCACCGAGGGCCAGGCGTCGATGGCGCCCGCGACGTGGCGCCACGTGTGTGCATCGCTCATCACGCCCGGGACGACGACGAGGCCCGGAGCGTCCGGCTCCCCGTACACATCGACCGTGACCCAGCTGTCTCCAGCGACTGGCAACCTCTTCTGGATCGTTCGCTCCATAAACTCATTATGGAGCGAACGATCTACAATGTAAATGTGACCGAACGTAACCGTGGGCGACCGCGAGCCTTCGACCGTGACCGCGCGATCCTCGACGCCGCTCGCCTCTTCTGGCAACGGGGCTACTCCGGCACCTCGACCCGCGCCCTGACCGCGACCCTCGGGCTCTCCACCTCCAGCCTGTACGCCGCCTTCGGCAGCAAGGCCGGGCTGTTCGAGGAAGCGGTGCGGACCTATGCCGAGCGGTACCGCGTGATCTACGAACAGGCTGTGACCGAGAAAGATCTCCGGACCGTCATAGAACGCATCCTCATCGGCTCGGTCCACGAGTTCACCCAGCCCAACGACACCCATCCCGGGTGTCTCATCGCCAGCGCAGTCATGACCGACAGCACGAGCACTCTCGATACCAGCGCCTACATCGCGGAACTCCACGGCTCGAACGAGCAGGCGCTCCTGCGGCGCGTCGAACGAGCAATCCAAGAGGGCGACTTGGCCGCCGGAACCAGTGCAGTCGTACTGACCGAGTTCATCCAGGCCCTTTGGCACGGGCTGTCCGTACGATCCACCCTCGGCACGGCTCGTGAGGGCCTGATCGATGCGGCGCAGCTTGCCCACAAGCTGATCTGCCAACAACTCGCGTCAACAATGTCCTGACCCGCGACAACTGGCGGCGATCGCCGCGCCGGAGCCCGACCTGCCAAAAGCTGGTGGTGATGTCCGGCCTGGGCGCGGTGCCGGCCCAGGTGGAGGTGCTGCGGTGTTCGACGAGGCTGCCGGTGCGGCCGCCGTCGACGAGTTCGCCGTCGAGGCGGCGGGTCGCATCGAGTGGCGCCGGGTGGTCCCGGCGACCGGGACCCGGCCGCCGGGACCGGTGTCAACGGACCGGTTCGAGGCGGTCGGAGTCCGGGTGCCCGGCCTCCAGGTGGCCGGTGAGGAAGCGGGCGGCGCGGTCGAGTGCGGCGTCCGCCTCGTCGAGCCGGCCGTAGTGGTGCTGGAAGACGTGGGGGAGACCGGGCAGGACCTCGAGTGTGACCTCGACGTTCCCGGCACCCGCGTGGCCGGCCAGCCGGACCGCGTCGTCGAGCAGCACCTCGTTCGCCCCGACCTGTATGAGCAGTGGAGGAAGCCCGGTGAGGTCCCCGAACACAGGGCTGGCCAGGGGATGCGCCCGGTCACCCGCGCCGACGTAGAGATCGGCGTAAGCGCGCACGTCGGCCTCGGTGAAGATGGGGTCGGCGTCCTCCTTGGAACGGATGCTCGCTCCGGCGAGGGTGAGGTCGACCCAGGGGGAGAAGACGACCACGGCGGCCGGCTGCGGCAACCCGGCCTCCCTGGCCGCGAGCAGCGTGGCGACGCTCAAGCCGCCGCCGGCGGAGTCGCCGGCCACGACGAGGTCCCGTGGGTCGGTACCCGCCTCCAGCAGCTCGCGATAGGCCGCGAGCCCGTCGTCGACGGCCGCGGGGAAGGGGTGCTCGGGTGCCAGCCGGTAGTCCACCGACAACGCTCGCAGGCCGGCGCGGCGGGCCAGTTCACCGGCCAGCCCCGCGTGGGTGTCCGGCGAGCCGATGACGTAGCCGCCGCCGTGCAGGTAGAGCAGCCGGCCGCGGCCGGAGGCCGTGGACGGCTCCAGTTCCAGGGTCGGCCGCCCGCCCAGGACGGTCCTGCGGGTGACCACGCCGTCCGGCGCGGGACGGGCGACGGCCGCGGCGAAACCACTGCGCTGCTGCTCGAGCGTGGGAGGGGTCTCGCCACGAGGGACGGAACGGAGAAGAGCGTCCAGGGCGTCGCGCTGCTGTCGGGACATGTCAGACCTCCATGGGGCGGGATGCGAGGATGGATTCCTGGGAATCCATCCGTTCGTACCCAACCAGATTCCGGAGAAGATGATTCCTGGGAATCTACTGGAGGTTATTGTGAGTCACGTCACCCCGGTCTTCATCGACCTCGTCCGCGTCGAGACCCGGCTCTACAACGCGGTGAGTGCTCGGCTGCGCGCCGAACAAGGCCTGGGGCTGGGGCAGTTCGAGTTTCTGGAAATCATCGACAGGGTGCCGGAGTGTCGTGTGCTCGACATCGTCGGCGAGCTGGCGATCACTGTGGGGGCCGTCAGCAAGGCGGTCGACCGGCTGGCGGCCGCGGGCTGGTGCGTGCGGGTCGCGCATCCCGAGGACCGTCGCTCGTCCGTCCTCCGCCTCACGGCCGAGGGGGAGAGGCTGCTGGCCGCTTCCCGCCCCGTGGTCGAAAGTCAACTCGCCTCGCTGACCGCGGCGGTCCCCCCTGGCGATCTGACCCGCATCGCCGCAACCCTGGCCACCCTCCGGGAGACCCTCGAGGCGGGCCGTCACGGCCGGCCGGGCGCCGGGGCATGACCGACGGACAGGACCCCGATCCAGTGGAACCGGGCGGCACGGCCCGGCCCCGTGGGACCGACACCACGAATTCGCTTTCAGTGGCTCTGCCTTGTCACCGTCTCCGTGATGGAGCGCTTCCGCCGCCGGCGTGCACCGCGACGACAGCTGGCCCGGGCCGTTTCCGGACGAAGGGAACCCCGACCCGTGCACGCGGGCATGGCCTGCCTGCGGCGCGGGTCCCGGGAGTCCCTGACAGGGCGGCGGGTCTGCGGGTCGGCATCCTGACGGCCTGTCGACCCGCGGCTCGCGCACTCGTCTCCCGGCGCCGGTTCTCGACGGCTCAGCGCCGCCACTCGTACGTGCCCGGAGAGGTCTCCACAACCTCCTGGGGCCAAGCGGCACGGACGCGCCGCAGCCGTTCGAGGTGCTCGTCGGCCCATCCCTCGGCCAGGCGGACCGGGACACTGACGGATGTCCCCGACGCGGCGACGTCTTCCACCGTGAACACGGCAGCCCTTCCCCGGCGGGACGGCTCGAACCGGATCCGGGGGTTGCGCCCGTCTTCCATCCAGGCGGCATCCCGTCCGGCCGCGAGCTCTTCCAGGACCTGCGACCAGTCGTCCAAGTCGTCCGGAGCCAGACACACGTCGAGACGGCCCCGGGCGAACCCGCTGGTGACGACGATCTCCGCATCGAGGTGGTCGTGCAGGGTCAACACCCCTGGCATCGTCCGGCCGAGAACCCGGACCTCGAGGCTGCTCGCCCCATCGGCCAGACGAACGAGTTCCACAGCGCCGTCCTCGGCCATGCCCGCTCCCCGCTCTCGCATCGACTTTCGTCATCGTATGCGCGCGTCGGCACTCAGCCGTACGAGCGGGGCTGTGCAAGGACTCCTGACGGTGGTGAACGTGCCGGACCGCAGCGTCTCGTCAAGGACCGGTACCAGCACGATCGCTTCTGCGGTGGCGAGCGGCCGGTCAGCGCGTCAGCAGGTCGATCACGCCCGTCAGATCCTCCTCGCCACCGCCCTCGGCCAGGCGGCGGCGCATCAGCTCGAAGTAGGGGCTGAGCAGTTCCGGGCTGACACCCTGCTGCTCGGCGGTGCTCAGGAAGGCCGGTGTGCCGGCCACCTGCATGGCGAGGTCGGAGACCACTCCCTTGGTGTAATCGCCGCTGCGCAGTTGGTCGGCGGTCCGGTGGACCGCCGGGGCCATCGCGACGAGCCAGTCGGCGAGCAGCGGGGCGAACGAGACGGGGTCGATGTTCTCCCCGCGGATCAGGGCGAAGGCGTGCGCGGTACCGGCAAACATCCCGTACATGGCGCTGAGCAGGGCCACGTCGTGCAGGGCCGCGAAGCCCGCGTCCTCGCCGACGTAGGTGGTGCCGGCCGGGACGGCCAGGGTCTCCCGGTGTCGCTCGAACAGTTCCCGCGAGCCGCTGTAGAAGACGTAGCCGCCGGCTTCCGGGACGCCGATCATCGGAGGGACGGCCATGATTCCGCCGTCCAGGTGGCGGGCGCCGCGCTCGCGGGCCCACTCGGCGCGAGCGCGGGCCTGGCCAGGGGTGCTGGTGGTCAGGTTGACCAGGTCCCTGTCGGTCAGGTCGGTGCCGGCCAGCGCCTCGCCGACCGAGGCGTCGTCCAGCAGGCAGACGACGATCAGGGTGTTCGCCGCGACCGCCTCGGCGGCGGTGTCCGCGACTTCCGCACCGTCGGCGGCGAGTGCCGCGGCGCGGGCCGGGGTGCGGTTCCAGACGGTGAGCGGGTGGCCGGCGGCAAGCCAGGTGCGGGCCAGCGCGGTGCCCATCGCGCCGAGGCCCAGCAGGGTGACGGAGGTCTTCTCGACAGTGTGCTGTGTCATGCCCACAAGGCTGCTCACCGGCCCAAAGGTGATCAAGTACGTACTTCGGAGTGGGTGGTTACCCTGGGGTGAGCGAGCACGTCGGAGGGGTGGGGCATGGCGACGCTGAACCGGCCGGGCGGGCCGGACGGACACGTCTGCGGGATGGACACCGCGATGGAGGTGATCGGCGGCAAGTGGAAGGTGCTGATCCTCTGGGCGCTCCACGAGCACCCCTGCCGCCGCTTCGGCGAACTGCGTCGACTGCTCCCGGGGATCACCGAGAAGGTACTGGCCTCCCACTTGCGGGAGTTGGAGGCGGACGGTGTCGTGCGCCGGGTGTCCTACGACGAGGTGCCGCCCCGCGTCGAGTACTCACTGACCGAGGACGGCAAGCGCCTCAACGACGCGCTCCAGCCGCTCGCCGCCTGGGGACGCGAACGGCAGGCCGTTCGCGGGCCGGAGGAGAAGGCGGGCTGAAAAGGCCCTGGCGAAGCCGTTGGGCGTGTCTGCGGGTGAGGCATCTGATCAGGGCCGGAGCAGACTCCGGCCCGAGTCGGGTGGGAGGGTGACGGCAACTGCCGCGTAGTCCTCGAGGATCTGCAGCAGGTGGGAGTGAGCCCCGGGCGACGTCCGACGCCGGAACGCCGAAGGCGCCTGGGACTCGCCGGCACGACGATCCTCGGCTCAAGGCTCGGACGCACTGTCGGCCGCCTGGGCCCGCGGCTGCGGAACGGGGGCTCGGGTGGGGGCACGGGCGCTGTGACGTATATGAGTAGAGGCGGTATCTCTTATTTCGGTATGGTGGAGTTATGGACTTTTACCACTTTCTCTGAGTCCGGGCACGGCCGACGCCGCCGTTTCTGCTGCCCGTAGACACTTCGTATCCTCAGGGAAAGTCACATGCGCGAACGCGCCCATACCGTCGTGCCCGCTTCCACGGCACAGTTGTCCGTCAAGAACGTCACCAAGTCCTACGGCACGCGGGCTGTCCTCGACCAGGTCTCCTTCACCGTCCGCCCCGGGGAGAGAGCCGCCGTCATCGGTGAGAACGGCTCCGGCAAGTCCACACTGCTGCGACTGCTCGCCGCCGCCGAAGCGCCGGACACCGGAGAGATCACTGTCAGCTTCCCCGGCGGCACGGGACACCTCGCCCAGACCCTCGACCTCGATCCGGACCGCACCGTGCAGGACGCCGTCGATCTCGCCCTCGCCGACCTGAGAGAGATGGAACGCCTGCTCCACAGCGCGGAGGAGAGCCTGGGCGAGGCCTCACCGGACGAACTCGACGCCTACGGCGAGCTGCTGATCGCGTATGAGGAACGCGGTGGATACCAGGCGGACATCCGCGTGGATGTCGCCCTGCACGGGCTCGGGCTCGCCGAGATCACCCGCGAGCGTGCGCTCGGCTCGCTCTCCGGCGGAGAGCAGTCGCGCCTCGCGCTGGCCTGCGTGCTGGCCGCCGCACCCGAGCTGCTGCTCCTCGACGAGCCGACGAACCACCTCGACGCGGCGGCCGTGCGCTGGCTCGAGGAACATCTGCGGGCGCACCGTGGCACCGTCGTCGCGGTCACCCACGACCGCGGCTTCCTGGAAGGCATCGCCACCACGATCATCGAGGTCGACCGGGACGCGCGCACGGTGCACCGGTACGGCGACGGCTGGGCCGGCTACCGCGCCGCGAAGGCCTCCGCCCGGCGCCGCGCGGAACAGGAACACGCGGACTGGCTCCAGGAGGTGACCCACACCGAGGAACTGGTCGCAGCGGCCGGGAAACGGCTGGCCACCACCGGCAGAGACCCCGGCGAGGGCTTCGGCAAGCACCGCCGCTCGCACGAGGCCAAGCTCGGCGGACAGGTGCGGGCGGCCCGGGAACGCCTGGCCCACCTGCGGCGCAACCCCGTGACGGCACCCCCGAAACCCCTGCGGTTCACGGCGGCACTGTCAGCGACGGACAACGGGCACACCGCCGGGAACCCGCTCGTCGAACTCGAGGGAGTGGCGGTCGGCGGACGGCTGCGCCTCGACGGGCTGCTGACGGTCACCCCCGGGCAGCGGCTGCTGGTCACGGGCGAGAACGGGGCGGGCAAGACAACCCTGCTGCGCGTCCTGGCGGGCAGCCTGGAACCGGACGAGGGCACAGCACGCCGTACCGCCCGGACCGGATACCTGGAACAGGAACTGCCCGCCCACTCCCCACGGCTCCCGCTGCTCGCCGCCTTCACGGCCGGACGGCCCGGCCCGCCGCGGGAATACGCCGAACAGTTGCTGGCACTGGGCCTGTTCCGTGAGGAAGACCTGCACGTCCCCGTCACGGCACTGTCCACGGGCCAGCGGCGACGGCTGCAGATCGCCCGCCTGGTGACCCGGCCCGCGGACCTCCTCGTACTCGACGAGCCGACGAACCACCTGGCGCCCGACCTGGTCGAGGACCTGGAGACGGCACTGGCGGCGTACCCGGGTGCGGTGGTCGCGGTCTCGCACGACAGTGGTTTCCGCGAGCGTTTCCCCGGAGAGAGGCTGGAACTGAGCGGTGGCCGCAGACGCTGACCCACACTCCCGGACCGCCTGCGCGGTACGGCGGCGGTCGGGCGCACGGTCCTGGACAGCGCCGCAACGCTGTCGGCCCCGCGCCGAGTGAAGCCTCACGAGCGGCTTCCCCCCTCGTACCCGACGTCGGTCCCGGTCCGGAGAACGCGGCCGGGCAGCGCCACCGCCCGGCCGGCGCGTCCGCGGTGGCGTTCCTCCGGGCCCCGGTCCACGGGTACGAGGACTTTCCGGGGAGGCGCGCGAAGGAACCGCGGCAGGCCCCCGACCGCCGGGAGCACCGGCAAGTAGGGTGTGGCCACGTATCCGGTGATCATCGCTGGACACGGGGACACGGGGACACAGGGGCACGGGAACGGCATGCGTCGGCGCACACTCACGAACACCGCGACGGGACTCGCCACGGCGGTCCTCCTCCTGGGCGCCGCCGCCTGTGCCGGCGGCACGGGTGACCGGGACGAGAAGGACCACGAGGCCGTCGCGTGCGCGCACGGCACGTACGCCTGGTCCGGCATCGTGCGCGAGCAGAGGCTGACCGGGCTCGCCGACCCGATCACGCTCACGAAGAAGAAGGACTTCGTCTCGGGTGTGATCAGGCCGTTGAAGGGTGTCAGCTACAAGCCCCACGTGACGTCCACGGGCCCCGGGGTCCGTGCGGCGGACGCCATCAAGGCCCTGGGCCGGCGGCTGGGGACGCGCGAGCCGCTCGGGGACCCCTCGGAGCCGGCCGAGCCGGAGAAGACCCCCTCCCACTTCGACTACGACACCATGGGTCTCGAGGGGCCCTACTACGTGTGGCACTCCGTCGGTCTGGTCGAGGCCGACTTCACGTACACCTGCCGGGGCGGCGCGAAGCCTGTCCGGGGCCATGTGGTGACGTGGGAGACGGTCGGCGGCGGGTTCCTGCCCTGCGGTGACCGCGTGACCGAGGGCCCCTCCGGGAAGACGGACGCCGCCGCGCGTGCCGCCGCCCGCAAGCTCTGTCCGGCCGGTTCGCCGGCGGCGAAGAGCGCCTGATCACGCGGCCGGGACGGCCTCAGGGGTTCTTCGCGCCGGGGCCCGCGGAGGTCGTCGCCATGAGGCGCCGGCTGCGGCTTTTGATCGCCGGCAACGGCCCCGAGCTGGCCCTGATCCCGTGGCCCGGCCGGCCAGGCGCCAGTCAGGCCCTCCACCTGGACGAGGCCTGGAGGGAAGTGTCGAACTTCCCAACGGCGCGCTGGTCCCCCTGCCGACACGCAACGTCGTCTGCGCCGTGCCGATCCGCACGGCCCGCTCCGTGAACGCCATTTCGAACCTCATCCAGCTGTCGCAAGAACTCGCTGCCGACGACTCCGCTCCGCTCGGCCCGACGGTGTACTGGCACCGGGACAGGGAGATCGAGAGCCTGAACGCCCGTCTGCAAGACGGTCACGACGCCCGGCTGCGGGTGTCGGCCCGTCTCAAGGAGAGGATGGATCTCCTCCCCGCTCGACCTCCGCCCCCCTGGCCCCGACGGAACCGCTGAGGCCGTGGGCGTGCTCGAGGGCTGGACGGTTTGTCAGTGGTCGGTGACACCATCCGATCATGAGCGGAGCATCTTTCGACTGGACTGAATTCCTGGGACGTTGGCAGGCGGAGTGGGTGCCGCGTGCGGGCCGGGACGAGGACGGCGGGCAGAGCGCCGTTCCCCTGGGCAGGCCCGGGGCGGACGAAGCGGAGATCGCCGCGGCCGAGGAGCGGTTGGGACGGCGGCTGCCGCCCTCCTACCGTGAGTTCCTGGCCGTGAGCGACGGGTGGCACGTGGACCAGACGGCCGGGATCTACCAGCTCGGCGGCGTCGCCGACATCGACTGGTGCCGGGATCCACACGGCATGACCGCGGTGTACCAGGAGAACCTGGGCGACGACCCGAGCGAGGAGGACGTCCGGCTGGCCGGGATGTGGCAGCGGGCGCTGCGGCTGGAGACGGACTCCGACATGTCGGACGCCCTGCTCGACCCGGGTGACCGCGACGAGGACGGTGAGTGGGCGCTGTACGTCTACAAGGGCTGGAGCGGCGAATTCCCGGACCGGTACCCGTCGTTCCGCGCGTACATGGAGGCCATGTACCGCAGCTTCCACGGCGACCGGGTGAAGCGGCCCGACTTCATGAACGCGACCACCCGCGCCCAGGACGCCCACGTGGACCAGGCCCGCCTGCTGGCCCTGCGCGGACGGTACGAAGAGGCCCTGCCCCTGCTCGAGGAAGCTCGGTCTTTCGGGCGCCCGCGCAGTGCCGTCCTGCTGGGCCAGCTCCGCCACCTGCTGGCCCCGCACGACTCACGGGACTACGGCAGCCTGCTGGCCGACCCCCGCTACCTGGCCGAGATCCTGCCCGTGCAGGCCATGACGCAGGCGGACGACCGCCGACGGCGCCCCGGGGAGGAGGACGGCCGCTGGCTCACGACGATGGTCGCCTGCGGGGTGGACCGGAAGTTCGCCGAGGACACCCTGGGCGCGATGTGGGAGGGAACCCACCGCTACGCGCCTCCCGGGCCGTGGGGGCAGGCGGTCGCCGAAGCCCGGGAGCTGGCCCGCTGGGGTGGGACGGACGCGGCGTGGCGGGTGCTGCGGGACGCGCTCCCGCTGTGGCGGGCGCCCGGTCCTTTGCTGATCGTGCCGGTCGGCCTGCTCGCCGATCCGTTCCTGGGGCCGCTGGTCACACCGGAGCGGGGACGGGAGATCCTGGCGACGCCGCGGGCGGGGGAGAGGGGGGCCGCGCCCGAGCCGGTACCCGATCTCGACCCGCCCGGGCTCGTCTGGCTGGCGGAGCCCCCGGCGAACGGGCAGGGTCGCGACGGGTACCGCTGTGTCTGGACCGAGGGAGTCGACCCCGCTCGTCTGCCCGCTCTGATCGGCGAGGAAGGCGCGGAGCTGAGCGCGCCCGTGGACATGCGCTTGGCGTCCTGGCGGGCGTTCAGGTCCCCTGAGCGGGAGGACGTGGAGCCCTGGGAGGACCGGGCGGTGGTCGCCGTGGGCCGCACCGCCGAAGGGTGGGCCTTCGCCTTCGACGGCCACTCCAGCCGCCGTCCGGGCGATCGGTTCGTCTCTCCCGCCGTGGCGGCCTCGTCCTTCGGCCGGGCGGTGGTGGTGTGGCGTGAGGCGGCGAGCCCGTTTCCGGGCGGCACCCCGGCGGCGTTCCACCTGTCGGTGGCCGAACAGGGCGAGGAACTCTACGCGTTCACCGTACGGGGTACCCAGGTCCAGCGCTCCGGAGCGATTCCCGAAGCCCTGGACCCCGCACGGCTGTTCCGCCCGGACGCTCCCGAACGTGACGGCGAACTGCGCGCACTGGAAGCCCTGCACACAGAATTCGGCCTCTCCCTGCCCCGTTTCGCGCTGACCCGGGGCAGGCTCCGCAACTTCACCACCCGGTCATGGGCCCGGGCACCACGCACGGGCGAGGCGTTCGTCCACCTCGCGTTCGTGCGGCACAAGGCGTGAAACCGGACGGGCCCGCCCGGGTGAAGGGCGGGCCCGTCGGCGATCGCGGCGAGGCCGGCCGCTGCGCCCAGTACTGACGCCATGTCAAAAATATCCGGAGAGAGCAGAGTCCGGCGACCAGGGCCGAGGTGGGCGGGACGGAGCGCAGGCACTTGTCCACGTCGGCCGACGCAGGGCCTCGTGGCGGGCCACGTGCCGGTGGCCCCGCCGTCCGGCCGGGCCGCGCCCTGAACTCCGAGGCGTACCAGGCCATGACCGACGAAGTGCGCGATCGGGCGGCCACGGACCGCACCTGGGCGGAGGGCACCGACCGGCCCGGGCCGCCCTCGACCGGCCCGGGCCGCCCTTGCGCCACTGTCCGTTGGATGCCGAGGGGCCATCATGCAGCACGGGTCGTCGTGTTCACCGTTTCTGAGCGGAAGCCGTACCCGACCTCCGGTGCCAGACCGTGATAGTGGCGGAAGTTGTAGATGAGCGGACTCCAGAGAGCGGGGTCGATGTGGTGCGTGCCCGGTACGACGACGCGTTCGTCGGCGTGGACGCGCAGCACGTCGCACTCGACGCTGAAGAAGAGCCCCGCTCCGCCCGGCGTCAGTGAGCGGGCCCGTGCCTCCAACTGCAGGGCGCACTCGGCGACCCGCGGAGGCTTCACGATGTGGGAATCGGCCGGGGTGAGCCCGGACGCGGCGAACTTGTCGGGCTCGTACCGGTACACCGCTCGCTTGCTCTCGGGCACCGGGTCGGCCCCGGTGAGCGGTGCCAGGCGCTCCACCTGCTCCCAGAGCTCCGGCGAGGCGACGTTGATCACCAGCTCGGAGCGCGCCGCGAGGTTGCGCGCGGTCCGGCTCTCACGGCCCAGGCCCAGGACGATGTGCTGTCCCAGCGCCCAGACGGAGGAGATCGGGGCGAGGTTGAACGTGCCGTCATCGTTCTCGGTGGTCAGCAGGACCACGGGCGTGCCGAAGTAGAGGATGCTCGGCCGGACCACTCGGTGGGTGTCAGTCGTCATGCCTCAAGACGTTAGGGGCGGGACGTTTCGATGGGCGTCGAAGCGTCGGCTGCCGACAATGGTGCTGTGATCAACTCCGACACGCACGCCGAAGAACCCGACCTCGCCGCCCTGGGAGCGTTGCTGGCCGACCGTACCCGCGCCTCTTTCTGCCTCGCGCTGCTCGACGGCCGCGCGTGGACGGCGACGGAACTGGCACAGCTCGCGGGGATCGCACCGTCCACGACGACCAGCCACCTGAACCGGCTGGTGACCGGCGGCCTGCTGGCCGAGGAGCGCAAGGGCCGGCACCGCTACGTGCGCCTGGCGGACCCCGCCGTCGCCGAGATGATCGAGGCCCTTGCCGCCCGGGCACCGCGGCAGCTCGTCCCGGTCCGCTCGCTCGTTGCCGCCCGCCGGCACCGTGCCGTGGCCTTCGCCCGTATCTGCTACGACCATCTCGGCGGCTCCTTGTCCGTGGCGATCACCGACGCGATGACCGAACAGGGTTTCCTGGACTGGGAGTTCGGCCCGGCCCTCACTTCCTCGGGCACAGCGTGGCTCATGGACACGGGCATCACCCAGGAAACGGAACCACACGTACGCACGTGCCTGGACTGGACGGAGCGGCGCCTGCATCTGGCGGGCGCGGTCGCCGCGGCCGTATTCCACCACGCGGTTCAGGAGTCCTGGCTCGTGCCGGCCAAAGACTCCCGCGTCGTGCGGCTGACGGACCAGGGGCACGACGCCTTCCGGCGTCACCTGAGCCTGACCGACGAGGCGCTCACGGCTCCCTGACTTGTTCTTCATGTCCGACGGTTCTCCGTCTGGGCGATCATCTTCGGGACGTCGTCCGGAGCGTGAAGAGCAAGTCGAGGGTGGGGAGAGAAGGTGAGCCGGTGTCGTGGCGTAGTGTCGCCGCCGTGTTCTCTCGACCGACAGGCCAGGCCACGGGGCCCTACGACGCAGCCTTCCTGCCGAGGCTCGCCATGAGTTTCCGAGCCGTGACGGAGCCGGTGACGGAGCCGGTCACCAAGTTCGGCGGCCGGCCGGTGTGGCTGGAGGAGCCGACCTGGCCGCTGGATCCGTCGACGGGAGAGCCGTTGGTCTTCATCGGGCAGTTCCGGGTGCCAGGGGAAGAACTGCGTCTGGCGTACCTCTTCCTGGCAGAGGACGACCGAGTCATGGGCATGGATCCGACCTCGGGCGAGGCCGTCGTGCTCGTACAGCCCGGCGGCAGAGTGCCGTCGTTCGCAGTGATCGGACCTCCGGGAACCCAAGGACGGTCGCTGTGGCGTTGGGGTGCCGACGAGACGGAGATCCCCGTGGAGTTGTCGGTGGATCTGACGCCCATGCCGCCCGAACTCGACGCAGAGGCGAATCACCACGCCGCATGGTGGCGCTACATGCGCCACGAGGGTCCGGAGGTGCGATTGCCGTCCGGCGACGAGCCCGAGGACTTCATGGGCGGCACGGCGGTGCTGCCCAACGGACGGGCCTGGGGTGTCGAAGACGACTCGTGGCAGTTTCTCTGCCAGTTCGCGGACCGGGGCGAGGAGACGGACTCGGGCGACCCCTTCTTCCTCAACTTTGGGTACGGCAGCGGATTCGTCTTCATGAGTTCCGACCACCGCGAAGGCCGATTTCTTGGTGATTGCACCTGACCGAACTCGACGCGATCAGCGGCCGCCCGTCCAGAGCGCCCCGGGCGCCTGACATCAACGGGATCGAGCGGCTCGGGAACGACGGTGACGGCTTCATCGTCGTTCGAGTACGACGGGATCGGCGCGCCCAGGATCGCCGTGCCGGGGGAGATGCGTCAACTCGTCGAGTCCTGCTCCCGGTCGGCGGCCATGTGGCGGGCCGAGCCCACGCGCGGCGGCTCGACCCTTGAACGAGCGGGCCGACCGGGGGACCTCGGCAGGCTCCCCATGCCGGTTCACGGCGTGCCGGAGACCAGTCCGACCCGGTGAGCGAGGACGACTGCCTGGACGCGGTCGCGCAGGCCGAGTTTCGCCAGGATTCGCGACACGTAGGTCTTGACGGTCTCGGGCGTGATGAACATCGCCGCGGCGATCTCCGCGTTCGACAGCCCCTCGGCGATCAGCTGGAGCACTTCCAACTCGCGAGGGGTCAGCGCACGTACGACGTCCTGCCTGGCCGGCCGGGAGGTGTCGGCCGGTCGCAGATGCTGGGCGAAGTGCCCGATGAGGTGGCGGGTGACGGCGGGTGCCAGCAGGGCCTCGCCCCGGGCGACGGTCCGGATGCCGCCCACCAGCTCCGCCGGAGGCGCGTCCTTGAGGAGGAAGCCGCTCGCTCCGGCGCGCAACGCGTCGTAGACGTAGGCGTCGACGTTGAACGTGGTGACGACCAGTACCTTCGGCGCGCCTTCGACCCCGGGACCGGCCAGTTGCCGCGTCGCCTGGATACCGTCGAGCAGGGGCATCCGGATGTCCATCACGACCACGTCGGGGTGCAGTTCCCGCGCGGCCCGAACCGCCTCGTGACCGTTCTCGGCCTCCCCGACGACCTCCATGTCGGGCTGCGCGGAGAAGATGGTGACGTAGCCGGTCCGCACCAGCGCCTGGTCGTCGCAGACGAGCACACGGATCGGGGACGGCGCATCGCTCACGGGATCACTCCTGAAGGGGCTTGGACGGAATCGTGGCGCGGACCTCGAACCCGCCCTCGGGCCGGGGACCGGCCTCCAGTTCACCATCGAGCATCCGCACCCGTGCACGCAGCCCGGCCAGTCCTCGTCCGCCGGCAGGGCCCGGTTTCCGCGTGACCGGTGCGGCGACGGGGCCGTCGGTGGTCACCTCGATCCCGATGTGCTGGTCGCCGTGCCGGAGCAGGACCCGCGTCGGCTTCCCGGTCGCGTACTTCATGGCGTTGGTCAGCGCCTCCTGCACCACCCGGTACGCGGCCAGCTCCACGTCCACGCTCTGCGGCCGCCGCTCGCCCTGCTCGCCGAACTCGACCGGCTGACCCGACCCGCGGGCCTGCTCGACCAGGTCCCCCACCCGTCCCAGGGCGGGTGCCCGGCCCGCACGCGCCAGATCCGCGGACGCCGACTCGCCGGTCGCCTCCAGGACGCCGAGCAGGTACCGCAGTTCCGTCAGCGCCCGACGACCGGTGTCGCTGACGGCTGTCAGCCCCTCGCCGACGCGTTCCGGCGCGGACGTGAGCAAGAACTGCGCCGCGTCGGCCTGGACCACCATCGCCGTCACGTGGTGGGTGACCACGTCGTGCAGCTCGCGGGCGATCCGCGCCCGCTCGGCGGCCGTGGCCGTCTCGGCGGCCAGCCGCCGCCGCCCGGCCTCTTCCCTCCGCCGCGTGCGCACCGTGCTGCCCACCAGCCAGACCGCGGCCAGAACCAGGGAGAACGCGAGATAGTCCGGCATCGACTGCGGTGAGCCGAGGCGGTCCAGGACGACGGCCAGCACGGCGTAGCCCACGCTCGCCACGACGGCCAGACCGTGGCGGAAGCGGACCTGGTGGGCTCCGGCGGAGTACAGGGCCAGATACAGCCCCACACTGGCGAACGTCGTCGCGAAGCCCAGCGCCTGGTGCACGGCGAACGCGCCCGCGACGCCGGCCAGGCAGGCCGCGGGCCACCTGCGGCGGAGGGCCAGCGGCAGGGTCTGGGCCAGGACCAGCCCGACGCCCAGCTCGTTCGCCGGCCGCTCGGGCAGATCACCGATCTGCGCACCGATGTGGGACAGGGTCGGCACGAAGGCCAGCAGGGTGAGCGCCAGGGCGAGGACGCCGTCCCTGAGGAAAGCGTCCCGCTCCTGCCACCGGTCGAGCGGCGCCCGGAGCGGTGGGAGGCTCCAGGGCGCCTGGCGGGACATCACTTCCGTTTCCTCCGGTCGGCCGCTCTCAGTGGCCCGCGCGTCGGCGGGACTTGATCCCACCGCCCCGGTGGGCGAGGACGAGCATCGGGGCGGCGAGAGCCACGCCGATGAGGACGGACACGACCGACGTCTCCAGACCGAAGCTGCCGCCGGTCAGGAGGGCGGAGCCGTGCGTGTCGACGGTGAACCAACCCTCGGGGGTGTGTCCGGAGACCGGAATGCCGAGCAGTTGCTCCGTGGCGTTCCAGGCGAAGTGCAGGCCCGCGACGAACCAGATGTTACGCCGCCACAAGAACGCGGCCCCGAGCAGGCCGCCCGCCTCCAGGGCGATCGCCAGTCCGCTCCACGCGCTCGCTCCAGGGGCGCCCAGGTGGGCGACACCGAAGAACAGCGAGGTGATCACGATGGCGGCCCGGCTGCCCCACAGTTGCTCCAGGGCCTGGAGGGCGAGACCGCGGAAGAGCAACTCCTCGGTGACCGCAGCACCGATCTGCACCACGACTGTCGTCCAGAGGACCGACATGAAGCCGTTGCCCGCCCAGGAGAACGAGTAGCCTCCGAACGCCGTGATCAGGACGGCGGAGACGAAGATGAAGCCCAGACCGATCCCGCCGCCGAGCAGCACCTCCCGGCCGGCCCCGAGCCGGGCGATCTCCGGAGTGGAGCGTCGTGCGACACGGCGCATGACCCACCAGTACACGGCCACCGCGGCGGCCGCGCCCAGTACCGGCACCGGGCCGGGGCCGGTCGCCGTCAGGCCCGAGACCAGGCCGACGCCGACCATCCCCGTCAGCATCCAGCCGAGCGGAGAGCGCGCGATCCGGCCGAAGCGGCCGCCGCGTCCGTCGCGGTCCTTGTCCGGGCCTGAGCCTGTGTCGTGCTGTGCGGCGGACGTCGTGCCCATGGTGGCCTCCCCGTAGTGGTCGCACCTACAGCGACCTGACGGCCACGCTAGTAAGGCCGCCGATGTCCGCGAATCCCCCGCACATCGACAGCTCCTGTAGCTCTCACGGGGGATGCGCCGGCTCAGCTCGACCCTGTCGGGCATCTCGGGCGCGATCGTGCCGGACGCGACCCGCACGAACCCGGCCGTCATGCCGGCCGACAACCTGGAGGGCTTCGCGATCGCGCCGACGTCGACCTGCGGCAGCGGCTTCCACGAGGCGGTCCGGAGCGACGACGGCGTCCAGGGCTTCGGCCCCGGCACCTCCTCGTGCGGGCACGCTCCGTACAGCGGCACCTTCCCCCGCCGATCCCGCCGACCACGGGAGACGGCCCAGCCGCGGGGCCGTCTCCCCGGTAGGGGGCCCACGCACTACACGAGGGTCGTCGGGTCCGGACGCCGGGGCAGGCCGAGGCCCCGGCGTCCGGTTTCGTTGAGCTGGTCGAGGGTGAACCGGCCGTTCCAGGAACGCTCGTAGTGTTCCTCGGGGAAGTCGCTCGGGCTGGAGCCGGTGGTGAACGCCTCCCTGACGTCGGCCGCGTACTTCTCGTTGCGGGGGCACCAGGGCGCCGCGGGGATATACATGACGTTGCCCCAGCCCTTCTGGTTCTCGACGGGCGCGACGCTGTGGACCATGTCGCAGTGCCACCACACGGAGTCGCCCGCCCTGACGTCGGGGATCGGGGTCAGGGCGCGGTAGAGGTCCGGGTGCCAGCGCTTGGTCACGGGGAAGACCTGGTTGGGCCGTACGCCGCACATGGAGTCCTCGGGGACGTCCGGCAGCAGGGGGCGCAGCAGCAGGTAGGCCATCACCTCCGGGACCGGGACGGTGTGCAGGACGCCTTGATCGGCATCCATGTCGGACAGCGCGGTCCAGCCCTGGAAGGTGCGGAACGCGGAGCACATGGTGGAGCCGGGGTACTGGGGCCCGTCCGTGCGGTGGGCGGGGTCCCAGGGGTCGTACCGCTCGACCTGGCCGCTGAAGAGGTGACGGAACGCCTGCTGGTACTCCTGGGTCATCCACAGGTCGAGGGTTCCGGGGTCGCAGTGGGTGCCGAGGCCGGAGGAGTCCGTGCCCGGCGGGCGGCGGCGGATGCGGTCGGGGTAGAGGGCGTCGCGGTCGGGGTCGAACCACTGGGTGCCCTCGTCGTCGGTGTGCTTCCAGAAGGAGTTCAGGAAGGACTGGACGGTGGCCGTCCGGTCGGACTGGCGGGCCCGCATCTGGGCCTCCGACCAATAGACGGGGTAGATCTCGGGCTTGGAGCCGACGCTGCCGAAGAAGTCGTCGCCGGGGCCGGTGTAGGTCTCGAAGAACTTGTTGCGCTCGACGTAGTCGACGATGTCCCGGTCCCAGGCCCGCGCCTGTTCGTGCGGGAAGTGGCCGCGCACCACGACACAGCCGCGCTTGGCGAGCTTGGCCGCCTCGGCCGGGGAGACGGCGCCGGCGGCGATCGCGTCGTAGTCCAGGACGGGCCAGATCTCCTCGCCGCGCTCGCGGTCGGCCTCGATCTCCGCGACGCGTGCCCCGACGCGTTCTTCGACGGCGGCGAAGGCCTGCTCCACCGTGCGGCCGTGCGCCTCGATGCGGGCGCGCAGGGCGCGCTTGATCTCACGGACGGCCGCGGCGATGTCCTCGGGGGTCTGGTTCCAGTGCGGCAGTGAGGGCACGGGGCGCTGCTCGGCGGTGAGCGTCATCTCAGCTCCTTTGGTCAGGACTCCTTACTAGATGAACGTAACCCCCCGTGCACCTTTAGGCAAGAGTCCTTACTAGACTGCTCGCATGACCGCGCCGAAACCGTCCCTGGAACTGCTGCGGGCCCTGACGGACGAGAACGTGCTGCGGGTCCTGATGGCCCACGACCGGCTCACCCGAGCCGAGATCGCCACCAGGACCGGCATCTCCAAGCCGACCATCTCCGAGAGCGTCCAGCGCCTCGAGCGGGCACGGCTCGTCGTCGACACCGGCGAACGCACCACCGGGCGCGGCCGGGTCGGCTCGTACTACGCGCTGGCACCGCACCTCGGTACCGCCCTGGTGGCGAGCATCACCCCGCAGGGCGTCGTCGCCGAGGCCGTGGACGCCCTCGGGCGCACCCGCGGACAGGTCCGCACCGCGCTGCACGCCGACGCGGGACAGGAAGCGGCCGCCGAGGCGCTCGGCGCGGCGGCCGCCCGGCTCGGCGGCGAGTCCGCCGGCCCGCTGCGCCTCGCGGTCGTGAGCGCCGCGGACCCCGTCGACCGGGCGACCGGCCGGCTGGTGCACCTGCCGGACGCCCCGTTCCTCGTGGGCGAGCTCGATCCGCCCGCCGTCCTGGCCGGCGCGGTGACCGGCCCGGTCCTCGTCGACAACGACGTCAACTGGGCGGCCCGCGCGGAGTACGAGCACGGCTGCGTGCAGGGCGTCGACGACTTCGTCTACCTCCACCTCGGAGAAGGCCTCGGCTGCGCGGTGGTCGGCGACGGCGTGGTGCGCCGCGGACACGGTGGCCTCGTCGGGGAGGTCGCGCACCTGTACACCGCGGGCCCGGACGGGCAGGCCATGGCCTTCACGGAGGTGTTCGCCGCGCTCGATCTGCGCCGGAATTCCTCCACCGCCGTCGACGTGCCGAAACTGCTGGACATCCTGGACACCTCCGACACCCGCGCCGAGCGGGTACGCCTCGCCCTGGCGCGCGCCATCGGCGGCGTCCTGTCCGCCGCCCTCGCCTTCGCCGACCCCCGTACGGTCGTCCTGGGCGGACCCTGGGGCTCCCACCCCCGCCTGATCGCCGCGATCGAGGAACACCTCGCCCGCTCACCACGTTCCGTCCCGCTCAGCGCGGCGGCCCTGACCCTGCCCGAGCTGACCGGGGCGCGCGCCCGCGCCGTCGAGGAGCTCGCCTCCCTGATCGTCCGCGCCGCCCACCCCACCACACAGTGGTGACCACCCTCAGTCCCTTTCCGCACCGACCCTCCCGGAACACGATGAACACGCGAACCGCGCCCGCCTCTGCCCCTGCTTCCTCCGCCGACCGTCCCGACATCCGGCTCGTCGTCACCGACATGGACGGCACCCTGCTCGACGCCGACGGACGCGTGCCGGAGGGCCTGTGGCCCCTGCTCGCCGACCTGCGCCGCCGGGGCGTCGTCTTCAGTCCCGCCAGCGGACGTCAGTACGCCACGCTGGCCCACCTGTTCGACGGCGCGGACGACGGCATGGTCTACATAGCGGAGAACGGCGCGTTCGTCGTCCGCGACGGCACCGAGGTCTCCTCGGACCCCCTCGACCCCGCCGTCTCCGCGCGACTGGTCAAGTCCGTCCGGCAGCTCGCGGACGAGGGCGTGGACGTGGGCGTCGTCGTGTGCGGCAAGCGCGCGGCCTACATCGAACGCCACGACCCCGCCTTCCTCGACGAAGTGGGCCGCTACTACCACGCGCACCGACTGGTCGACGACGCCACCGCGGTGGACGACGAGATCGTCAAGGTCGCGGTCTTCGACTTCGGGTCGATCGAGCGCACCACGGCGCCCGCCCTCGCCCCCTTCGCCGACACCCACCAGGTCGTCGTCTCCAGCGAGCACTGGATCGACGTCATGAACCACACCGCCGACAAGGGAGTCGCCGTGCGCCGGCTCCAGGAGCACCTGGGCGTCGGCCCGGACCAGACGATGGTGTTCGGGGACTATCTGAACGACCTCGGCATGCTCGACGCCGCCGAATGGTCGTACGCGATGGCCAACGCCCACCCCGCCGTCCTCGCCCGCGCCCGCCACCTGGCTCCCGCGCACACCGACGACGGTGTCGTCCGCACCATCAGGAGCGTTCTGGACATCTGACGCCGGCCCCGCGGCCGTACGGCCTCCTGCCCCGCCGGACAACCCCCGGCTTCCCGGACGGACGGCTTGCGGCCGACCTGCCGGGCGCGGGCAGGGTGCCGTCAGGCGCCGATGATCTGGTCGAAGTAGCCCGGTCCGGTGCGGGGGAGGACGTGGAGCGCGTTCGTGTAGCGGCGGGTCCGGGTCTGCCAGGCGTGATAGCCGCTCATCCACGCGGCCATGATCTCCACGTACGTGCGCACGGCGGCCGCTTCCACGTCGGTGAGCCTCAACAGCGCACAGAGACCGGGCACTTGCAGAGCGAGTGCCTCGAACCGTTCGACGCGTCGCCCGACCTCCCGGCGAGCCTCGGCGACGGCCTCGGCACGGGTGCAGCGACGGCCGTGTTCGATGACCAGGACGAGGTTGTCCATGTCACCGCGCGCCTCCTCCTTCTCCAGCGAGTAGACGTCGTTGCACATGAACGTGACGTCTATCGCCGCCTGCCGCATGATGCGCAGCTCAGGACTGTGGAAGGCGGTCGCGGGGACGGTGATGCCGGCGGCCCGCTCGCCCAGGGAGAGCGGCAGATCGGTACCGGCGATGCCGCGCCGCACCTGGAGGTAGGCCTCCATGTCTCCCGGGGTTCCGCGGAGCCGGCCTATCGCCTCGTGGGCCTGGGAGGCGAAGTAGTACTCCCACTCATGTCTGCCGCGTGTGACCCAGCCGGGATGCGCCCCGTCGGTGCTGCGCGCCCATACGTCGGCGAACGCCAGCGCACACGGGTCCGCGCCGGGGCCCGGGCGGGCGCCGTGGGCGATGTCGATCATCTTCTGGCACACGGCCGCGGTCCGGGACGGGTCCTGGCCCAGCAGGCCGTCGAACTGGTCGTCGAAGACGAAGAACAACGCCATCGCGTCGGCGCACAGCTCCAGGGCCGGGCCGCGCGCGTAGGGGAAACCGAGGGCGGCCAGGCGCGGCATGTCCCAGGAGGTGTACCAGGCCAGGGACCGCCCGCCGCCGACCAGCCCCAGCCGGCTCACCCAGTCGACGTTGTGCCGGCGTGCGACGTCCAGATCGGGGCTGATCTCCGCGGGGAGGGGCAGGTCGAAGTCGACGTCCTGTGGCATGGGGTCCCCCGGCATCGTAGGAGGGTGCGACCGTCACGCGATCGCTGCTGTCCGCGGCCCGGGCGGTGGGCGTCATGCCGGGGCGGGTGGTGTGGAGAGCTCCAGGTCGAGGGCGGCCGCGCCACCGACGCCCAGCCGGCCGAGCGAGAAGGCCATCGACGCGCTGACCGTCTCCGGCGTGCGGAAGGAATCGGCATCGCCGACCCCGGGAAAGTGCTCGCGGATCGCCTCCGGAGTGGGGTCTTCGGCGAACAGCACGCCGTCCGCGGCACCCAGGAAGATCCGCCCGACCCGGCGCCCGGCCGCGTGGAGCAGTTCACCGGTGCAGGGCACCGATTCGTGGGCCAGGAACGCCACCACGGACGCGACGTGCCGGGCGGGGAACAACGACGTGAGCAGACCGGTCATCCGTTCGTCGTCCCGCACCGCTTCCAGGGACATGCGGGTGCCCGCGACGGGGACGACCGCGTTGACCTTGATCCCGTGCCCCGCGCCCTCTGCGGCCAGGGACTTCGTCAGCCCCAGCACGGCGCCCTTGCCCGCGGCGTAGACGCTGAGCCCGGTGTCGCCGAACAGCGCGTCCGAGCAGGTGTTGACGACGCGTCCGTAACCCGAGGCGACCATGTGCGGCCACGCCGCTCGCAACACGTTCAACGTCCCGCCCACGTGGGTGTCCAGCACCCGGCGGCACTCGTCGTCCGTGAGTTCCGTGAGCGGCCGCAGGATCGAGATCCCCGCGTTGTTGACCACGACGTCCAGCCGTCCCCAGCGCTGGACGGCGGCGGCCACCAGTGCCCGCGCGCCGGCCGGGGTGGAGACGTCGTGGACGTCCGCGACGGCCTCACCGCCCGTCGCGTCGATCTCCTCGGCCACGGTACGCGCGGGCGACGCCGACGACCCGCGGCCGTCGATCCCGGTCCCCACGTCGTTGACCACCACCTTCGCGCCCCGCCTGGCCAGCAGCGTCGCGTACTCCCGGCCCAGCCCGCGCCCGGCGCCGGTCACCACCGCCACCCGGCCGTCGAAGCGAAACGGTTCCACCGTGTCCAATGACCCTCCCCCGTGAGCTGCCAGGCCCTCATGGTCAGGTCGCCCGGCGCCGCCTCACAAGGTCACGGCAGGGGGCGCGATGGTCGGAACGACGCACGGGAACGCACCACGGCCCACTCCGAACGCTCCAGCGCACATGAGGGGCGTGAGCGCATGTCGGAGCGAGGAACGCGACAGGCCGGCGCCCCCGCGCCACCGGGGGTCTTCGGGGGGCGCGGGCGGTGAGTCCCGTCCGGTGCGATCGGCTTCGCGGAAGTGATCGGCGTGTGCGATCGGTGCCGCGAGGTGTTCCGGGGATGCGAGCCAGCGCGTCTGCAGGGCGTTGCCGACGGCGAGGTCGTCCGCCGCGGCGCCAGCGTCACCGACGTAGGCGGTCGGTCCGTACGTCGCCGTGCCGGTCCTGGGGGAGTTGTCCGGGGTCACCCACGCGTGGTTTCCGATCACCACGACGTCCGGGGGGACCACGGGTCTTCGCCCGGCTCGTACAGGACATGGGTCGCGGCGGCCCTCGTACGACCGGCGTCGGCCGGGAGCGGCGGGAGTTCAGGGAACCGACCCCGATATCGTCAGTGTGACGATATGATGAGGGCTCGTCGGAAGGGCGCGTACGTACGCCTGTCCGCCATGCCCGAAACCGGCCTCGGAGGATCCTGTGACACTCGGCGAAGACACCCCCGGCACGGTCGACGTGCGCTGCGAACGGCTCGTGCCGGGCGACCCCGCCTGGCTCTGGCACTTCCACCGGGCGCACTCCATGCTCCTCGTCCCCCTCGCGGCCGCGGCCGTGGAGCAGCCGGCCCAACTGCCGGACGGAGTCGATCCGGTGGCCGCCCTGGCGGCCTGGGAGGCGCTGTGCGCCGCGCTCCCCGAAGCGCTGCGCACCCACGTTCCCGAGCCCGTCGACCCCTTCGCCGAGCCCGCGGAACACCGCGACCCGAGGGAATCGGTCGTGAACCGTGTGTGCCGGCTGGCGACGGAGGAGCGCGACCGGGTCGCCCGGGGCAGCGGCCTGTGGGGACCCGACGGCCGCGAACACATACCCGTCCACCTGGTGGAGATCGCGGCGCGGGACCTCGACACCCTCGCGGCCCTCCTGGACCGCCTGACGAAGGTGCTGGCCGGGCGGCTGCACGGCACCGCCCTGCTGGACCGGATCGCCGGACAGCACCCGTACCCGCTCGGCCCGTCCACCGCCTCGAGCCTGTGCTTCAACGTACGGATCCTGCTGGACACGCTCCGTCCCGAACCCGCGCCGCGGGACCTGGCTCTGCTGCGGCCGCTGCTCGCCCCGGCGGACCGGGCGGACGCCGGCGCCCCGGCACCACGGGTGCTGACCGCCGGACAGGAGGCCGCCTACCGGCGTTTCGCGAACCGGATCGCCGACGTCGTCTGCCAGGGCGACATGCGGGAGAGTGCGTCCTTCGCCTGGCGGTACTGACGGCGGTACGGCACCGGCGCAGGACGTCAGCCGCGGCGGGCGCGCCCGTACTGCCGGGCCAGGGCGTGAAAGGCCGCCTTGGGCTGCCAGTGCACGCCGGAGGCAGGGTCGCCGGGGCGGTCCTCCACGGTCTTCACGATGCTGTAGCTCGCCGTGTCGAGGTCGTGGCGCGGGTCGCGCGGACGGTGCGGTGCGTCGCGGGAGACGAAGGTGTACGCCATCGCCGAGTACAGCCCCAACGCCTCGAACGCCGCCAGTACGTCCGTCAGATACCGGGCCTGGGCGCGCTCGCTGCGTACGACACCCGCCTCGATCTCCGGGGGTTCCTTCGTGTGGTCGACGACGTCCCAGCCCATGCCGCCGCGCTCCGGCGCGCCCTCGAAGGTGCAGCAGCCGAACTCCATGACGGCGACGGGCTTTCCGAACCGGCGGTAGGCGGCGAGATCGCGGAGGTAGTCCGAGGGCCGCCGGAAGTACCCGTAGTAGTCGATGCCCACGAGGTCGAAGAGACGCCAGTCGACGTCCTCGTCCTGGGCCGCCGCGTACGTCAACGGCCCCTTGAAGACCGACCGGCCCACCTGCGCGGCCTTCGCGGTGAACCGGCGCAGCCGCCGGGCCATGAGGACCGGGTCGAAGTCCCCCTCGAGCAGGTGCTCGACACGCTCCTGGGCGTTCGCGCCGGGCACGATGCCGGGGACGTACAGCACGAACTCGCAGCCGACGCTCAGATGCACGCCGGCGCCCTGCCGTCGCAGCCGCTCGGCGTACCGGCCCGTCTCCGCGAGGTGGTCCAGGATCTCCCGCTCGGGCACGTCCCCGAGGGTCGGTTCGAGCCAGACGTTCAGGCCGCGCTCAGCCGCCTCGGCCGCGGTCGCGGTGAGCCGTGCGACGCCGTCCCCGGTGACCTTGACGGAATCGGCGTGCAGGTCACGGGAGACGGCGCGCAGGTCCGCACGCATGGTCCTGGCGTTCCACGCCGTCGCGGGCGTCTCTCCGGCGCCGACCTCGTACACCACGCCCCGGTGGGTCAGCCCGCGCCGACCGGGCGTCGTCCGCCCGTCCGAGGCCGCGGCCCGCGCCGCCGTACCGACGGGCAGTGCCGCCGCGCCGCCGACGGCCGCCGCCATCCCCAGGAACCGTGCCCGGCTGATTCCCGGCTTCCCCTGCATCGCGCCTCCCGACTCCCGCACCGGCGTCCTTCGCCTCGGACCCAGTCTGGGAAGCCACCGGGTTCCATGTCGTCCGCCGAAGGTCTACGGCGACGGTCCGAAGGCATGGATGCTCCAGGAGCGCGCTCTCCGTGGTCGGCGCGTTGACGGCCACGGCTCCCTCCGCGAGACGTGTACGGCCCCACATCGGATTCGTCGGTGTGCTTGACGTCGGCATGGACCGGGTGCCGGGGCGTGCCGCCACCGCGAGCTTCGTACCGGCGGTGGGCTCATGGGTCAGGGAGTCGGCCGGCGGGATCGGGCCGCCTCGATGTCCGGGACGTGCTCTTCGGCCCAGAGTCGTACCGCGCGGAGCGGGACGAGCAGGGAGCGGCCCAGGGGTGTCAGGGCGTATTCGACGCGGGGTGGGTTCTCGTCGTACGCGTGGCGGCTGACCAGACCGTCGGCTTCCAGGGAGCGGAGGGTCTCGGTCAGGACCTTCGGGGTGATGCCCCGGATGTGCCCCTTCAGTTCGCTGAAGCGGCGAGGTCCGTCGTCGAGGGCGTTGACGACGAACACGGTCCAGCGGGCGCCGATGCGGTGCAGCACCGTGCGGCTCGGGCAGGTCGCTGCCATCACGTCGTACGCCTTGCCCATCGCTGCTCCCAGTTCCGTTGAAGATACCGGTATCAAATCCATACCGTGGTCCTCGATCCTACGGAAGGGAGTCGAGGGACATGGAACGGATCCTGGTCATCGGCGGTGCACGGGCGTTGGGCGCGGCGGTCGCGAGGCGTGCGGCGAAGGACGGGTACGAGGTTGTCGTCGGTGCCCGCGATCTGGCCGCGGCCGACGTGCTGGCGGGCGAGATCGGGGCCACGGCGGTGCGGGTCGATCTGCAGGACGAGTCGACGATCGCGGCCGCGGCGGAGCGTTTGAGGGACGGGATCGACCACATCGTGACGACCGGTTCGGCACCGCACGATGTTCGCGCGACCGAGCTGGATCGCGACGAGCTGCTGGCCGCGTTCACGGCGAAGGTGGTCGGCCCGATGCTGGTGGCCAAGCACTTCGCACCGGTACTGCGGCCGACCGGGTCGATGGTGCTGTTCTCCGGTGTGGTCGGCTGGCGCCCCGGGCCGGGGTCACTCGTCAAGGGCGTCACGAACGGTGCGGTCGAGTACGTCGCGCGCCACCTGGCGGCGGATCTGGCGCCGGTACGGGTCAATGCCGTCTCGCCCGGTGTCGTGGACTCGGGCGCGTGGGATCGCCTCGGTGAGAAGAAGGCCGCCTTGTTGAGCAAGAGTGCGGACGGAACCTTCGTCGAACGCCACGGCGAGGCCGACGACGTCGTCGACGCGGTGATGTGGCTCCTGCGCGCGGGCTTCGTCTCCGGCGAGACGATCCACGTCGAGGGAGGCGCCCGCCACAAGTCCACCTGATCGGCCGTCGAGCGGCTCTCCGGACCGACGTACCGCGATCCTGTGCCGCCGTTCGGTGCGTGGTGAGAGGAGCAGCGCGAGGTGGTCAGTCGCGGGGGTCCTCGAACACGGGAGTGACGTTCGCGTCGTACGCCAGGGTGGAGATCACATCGGCGTAGCCCCGGTCCAGCGCCTGCCGTTGACGTGCGGTGTGCGGGCCCGCGGGGCGCTCGGCCAGCCGCGCCATTTGTTCCTCGTGTGCTGCGGTGATCTCCTCGGCGGTCGCCCGCCAGTCGGCGTCGTCCGGTAGGCGGACCAGTTCGACGCAGGCCGGTCGCATGCCCTCGGCCAGAGCGGCAGCAGCCCGGTCATGACCGTCGAGGAGCAACCAACCGTCCAGAAAGGACACCCACCACAGCAGGACCGGGGCGAGGGTGCCCTCCCGGGCGTGCTTGCGGTACGCCTTCACGCGCGAGCCGTCCGGTGCCGACAGCGGACGCAGCGGCAGGACACCGTGCCAGCCACCCCCGCAGAGCAGTTCGAGGGTGGCGTCCGGCCAGTCCTGGACGAGGTCGCAGTCCCAGATACCCGGAGCGGAAGTGGAGCGCGAAGTCAGCAGCCAGCGCCCGAAGTGCAGTGGGCCGAGCTCCGTCTCCTCCAGCCACAGCGCGTACCGGTGCGGCCAGTCGGCCCCGGTCCGCATCGCCGCGGCGGTCAGGGGCGGCAATGGGGAGCGGTGGCCGGGAAGACGGCGCAGGTGGAGGTCGCGGCAGCAGCCGTCGCCCTCCGATCGGGCCTGGATCAGCGGCCGTTCACCCTGCCGGAGAATCCACCCGCGGTCCGCGGCCCGCTCGAAGCGCAGCGGGGGCGGGCCTGACGGGCCGTCCGGTACGGCCAGGACGACACCGCCTCCCGGTAGAGGTTCCCTCGTTGCTCTGGCCATGGGATCAGTGTCAGCACGAGGGTCCCTTCCCGGCAAGGGATTACTTCCAGAGGTCATTTCACCTGGCGGGTCCGCGGTGACACGTGAGGGTCGCGGCGGTGTTCAGGCGTCGCCGACGAGCGGTGCCCCGTCGGCGCCCGGGGGAGCAGCCGTCGAGCTCCTGGCGTACGTCCGGGCGGCAGCGCGGTCGGACACCGGGCCGCCCCGGATCCCGTGCCGTACGGTCTGCCGCCGCGGTCGCCCGGCGTCCGCGACGGCAGACCGTACCGGCGGTGCCGCCGGTACGGTCGAGAGATCTGAACCGGTACCGGGAGTCAGGCCGCGACGAGTTCCTGCTCGCGGTCCGGCATCCCGACCTTGGGCTTCTTGTTCGGCAGCGAGAGCCGGACGACCTTGCGCCACGCGGAGAACACCTGCTTGGGCAGCGGCCCGGTGACGTACTCCAGCTCGTACTTCTCGAACAGCGCGCGCACCTTCACCGCGACCTCGGCGTACCGGTTGCTCGGCAGGTCCGGGAACAGGTGGTGCTCGATCTGGTGCGACAGGTTGCCGGTCATGAAGTGCATGGCCTTGCTGCCGCTGATGTTCGCCGAGCCCATCATCTGGCGCAGGTACCACTGGCCGCGCGTCTCGTTCTTGATCGACCGGCGTTCGAAGACCTGCACGCCCTCGGGGAAGTGCCCGCACATGATCACCGAGTGGGACCAGATGTTGCGGACCAGGTTCGCGGTGA
>NZ_KZ626880.1 GCF_002911015.1 Streptomyces populi | reverse complement strand
CCTCGCCGCGTTGTCGGATCGCCCGAATACGCCCAGTATGAGGACGACCCTCCGCCTTGCGATGCACCGCATCTGACGCCGCGCGCTGATCCACCGGGGATTACGGGACAGCCCTTAGGCTTCCGCCTGGGTTTCCCAGGAAATGCTCTGCGGTGAAAAGGTGGTCCTCATGGCTCGTGCCGGGCTCACGACCGAGCGGGTCGTGCTGGCGGCGGCCGATCTCGCGGACGAGATCGGCTTCGAGAACGTCACCGTGGCCGCGCTGGCCCGGCAGTTCGGGGTGAAGGACGCGAGCATGTACGCGCACGTGAGGAACGTCCGAGAGCTGCGCGAGCGCATCGCGCTGCTCGCGTCCGGCGAGATGATCGACAAGATCGCCACCGCCGTGGCCGGACGGGCCGGCAAGGACGCGCTCGTCGCCTTCGCCGACGCCTACCGGGCCTACGCGCTGGAGCGCCCCGGCCGCTACCGGGCCACCCACACGCAGCTCGACCCCGCCCTGGTCGCGGAACGGGCGGAGTACCGCCGCACGGCCGAGGTCACCACCGAGGTCACCCACGGGATGCTCCGCGCCTACGGGCTGTCCGAGCCCGACCTGACCGACGCCGTACGCCTGTTGCGCAGCACCTTCCACGGCTACTGCGCCCTCGAGGCCATCGGCGGGTTCGGTGCTCCCCGCCCGGTGGAGACGTCCTGGAGGCACGCCCTGGACGCCCTGCACATCGCCCTGGAGAACTGGCCGCGCGCCGAGGAGGGCCCCCGGGACCGGCCCGCGCCGTTCACGCCGGAGCACGACGGCGGGACCCGGCAGGGCCCGCCCCGCCCTCTCTAGAGCAGCCCCAGGTCACCCAGTTCCTTGTGCAGGTCCGCGCGCGGGTTGTCGGCGCCCGGCCGGGGGGCGCGGGGCGCGAGGGCGGCCGTGCCGCCGCCGGAGCCGGACGGACGGCGGTCCCGGAAGAGCCAGGCGCCCAGCAGGCCGCCGATCAGGCCGCCGAGATGGCCGAGCCAGCTCACCCCGGGCGTCCCGGGCACCGCGACGGTGAGCAGGTAGGCGAAGGACGCCGCCATGACGACACCGATCAGGGTGTCGATCAGGTGCCGGTCGAAGATCCCGCGGACCACGACATAGCCGAAGTAGCCGAAGACCAGGCCGCTCGCGCCCACCGTGTCCGTATTGCCTTGTTCGAAGAACCACACCACGAGCCCGCTGGACAGCGCCACCAGCAGGCTCAGTCCGAGGAAACGGGCCACGCCCCGGTAGGCCGCCAGGAACCCGAAGACGAACAGCGGGCCGGAGTTGCTCTCGATGTGATCCCAACTCCAGTGCAGGAGGGGAGCGGTGAGGACGTCGGGCAGCGTGGTGACATCGCCGGACACCACGCCGTAGTCCCGCGAGAGGGCGTAGTGGTCGGCGGAGTTGACCAGCTGCACCAGCCAGACGATCACGAGGAACCCGAACATCACGAAGAACGCCTTCCGCGCCTCCGCGATCATCAGCTCCGCGTCGGCCGGGCCGCCGCCGGCTCTGCCGCCCCGGCCCTCGTCCGGACCACCCATGACACACCCCCTGCCCCGGCGGATCCGCTTCCGCCCCACCCCGAACTCTAGGGAATGCCGGTGGAGTCGCCACCGTCCAGGGGGGCGACACCGCCGGTGCCGTCGAACCGGAAGCCCGCCGTTCCTCCCGCGGTCCAGGTCACCGTCACGTCGTACGCTCCCGGCCCCGCGCCCTCGGGCGTCGTCACCCGCACGGACACCAGGCCGTCGAGCGGGAGGGGGTCCCGGTCGGCGGTGAGGCGGACGAGGGCGACGAACAGGCAGGGGCCGTCCCCGGTGACACCCTCTCCCGTCCCCGACAGACCGTGCGCGGGCAGGAGTTCGCCGCGCGCGCCCTCGCACGCGTTCCAGCCCGTCACCCGTACCGGCGTTCCCGGGACCGTGCCCGACACCAGATGGGCCCGCACCTCCACGGCACCCCGCGCGACCACGAGGGAGGTGACCTCGACCCCCTCCGAGACGGTGTGCCGGGACGCCGCCCAGCCCTCCCCGACGCCCGACGGCACGATCCGCGTACGGCTCGCGTCGGTGCCGACGATCACACTGTTGTCGTACGACGGCGACGGCTCCGTCACCGTCGAGTAGGCGAGCCGCGTGTAGTACGGGTCGTAACGGACGTCCTCGCTGCCGTGGTTGTGGAGGCGGACCAGGCCGTCCGAACGCGTCGACTGGATCAGCCAGTTGGGCGGGCCGACCGGGGTGACGGCGTCGGCGCGTTCCACCGGCCCCGGCTCCTCCCGGGCCGTCCAGACCTCGTGCTCCGGGGGCAGCAGCAGGGCGACGAACGCCTTGCTCGCCCAGTACGGCGAGGCGGGGCCGGAATAGTGCTGTAGGAACGCCTCGTCGGGGCCGCGCCAGCCGAGGGTGAGCAGGCCGTCGCCGTCCACCGCGCCCCGGTCGAGGAAGTAGCGCAGGGCGCCCGAGGCGAGGCGGCGGGTCTCGCCCGGGGACAGCGGGGTGCGGCCGGTGAGCGCGCCGAGCCACAGCGGGGCGGTGGTCGCGAAGCGGTAGGTGAGGGAGCGCCCCTGGAGCATCGGTGCGCCGTCGCCGCCGAACAGCCGGGCGTAGTCGCCGAGATGGGCCTCCAGGCGGCCCGCGTACAGGTCGAGGAGCCGGGTGTCGTCCGCCAGCCACGCGTGCAGCACCGGATAGAGGTGCATCGCCCAGCCGTTGTAGTGGTCGAACTTCCGCCCGTGGCCGTCGGTGTACCAGCCGTCGCCGAGGTACCACTGCTCGATGCGCTCCAGGCCGCGGTCGATCGCGGCACGTGACGCGTCGGGCTCGTAGCCGATCTCCTCGAGGAAGCCGCCGACCGTCACCGGGAACAACTCCCAGTTGCAGGCCCAGGGTTCGGCCGTCAGCGCGTCACCGAGCCACTCGGCGGCCCGCTGCCGCACCACGTCGTCCAGGCGGTCCCACAGCAGCGGCCTGGTCAGCCTGAGCGCGAGCGCGATCGACGCGGCCTCGACGAGGGGCTGACCGCGGTCCTCGATGCGCGGCCAGACACCGGCCGTTCCGGCGGCCAGCCCCCGCGCGTACCGCTCCAGGACCTTCTCGTCCCGGCGGAAGCCGGCCAGCAGCAGCGTACGGGCGTACCCCTCCAGGCCGTCGGAGAGTCCGCCCGCGCTGCTCGTGTGCCCGCCGGGGAAGCGGTAGAGGGCCTGGTCGTCGGTCGCGAAGGGAGCGACCGCGGCGAGCAGGGAATCGGCGGCCGCCTCCCAATGGGCGCGGGTGAAGCCGGTGTACGGGCTGAGGGAGCGGTCCTCGGCGGGTTCGACGGGCATCACACGGTCTTCCTGTCCGGGCCGGGCCCGGCGTCTCGGGGCCGGGTGTCCGGCGGGTGGCCGGGGCGGATACCTGGGGCGCCCCGGTTCCGGTCGGAACGCCCCAGGGGCTCATCCCACCCTCACCAGAGCCCTCGGCACCAGCCCCAGGGCGAGGAGTTCGTCGCGGACCAGGGCCGCGTACACCGTGGCGCCGTGCACCGAGGTGTGGGTGTTGTCCCGTTTCTCGTCGTAGAGGTAGAGCGCCTTGGAGCCCTCGACGCCGAGGGACTCGACGAGGGCCTTGGTCCTCGCCGTGAGGTCGACGAGCGGCACCCCCTCGGCGGCGGCGACCGAGCGGACGACGGCCGGATGGTCCACGCCCAGACCGTTCACCAGCAGCGCGGTGCCGTTGTCGAGGGTGCCGTCCGCGTTGAACCAGCGGCGGACGACCGGAGTGACCAGGACGGGCTCGCCGCCCTGCGCGCGGACACCGGCGACCAGCGTCTCGAGGTTCGCGCGGTACGTCGCCCCGTCGGTCGTCTTGTCGTTGTGGGCGAGCTGGACGAGCACCAGGTCGTGCTCGCGGATCAGTGTCCGGACGGCCGGGAAGAGCGCCGGATCGGCGAGGTAGGTGACCGTGCTCTCCCCGGAATCGGCGTGGTTCGCGACGGAGACGCCCTTCCTGAAGTACTGCGGCAGCTGCTGGCCCCAGCCGGAGTACGGGTCGGCGGGCTGGTCGCAGACGGTCGAGTCGCCGATCAGGAAGATCTGCCGGGTACGCGTGCGGCCGTCCTCCGGCCGGGCGGTGCCGCGCCCGCCGAGGAGGGCCGGGGTCACCCGGACACCGGCGAGCGCGGGCGCCGAACCGCCGACGACCAGGTCCAGGCCCGGGGCGCCCTCGGGGCCGGTCGGCTCGCCCTCGAGGGTGCGGACGTCGACGGTGAAGGAGCGCGTCACGGGCCGGCCCGCCCCGGTGGCCGTCTCGGGGAGCAGGGAGCGGCGGGTCTCGCCGCTGATGGACGTACTGGCCGCGGTGCCGCCGCCGAGCAGCACCGTGACGTCGTACGTGCCCGGCGGGACGTCGAAGTGGCAGGCGGTCGCCGTGCAGTTCTCCATGCCCGGGCCGGGTCGCCGGGCGTGGGCCTGGGCCGGGCCGGCCGACAGCGCACCGGCGGCGGTCACCGCCAGCAGTGGCACGGCGATGGTGAGGCGTCTCATGTGCGGCTCCTCGGGAGTAGGACCGGACCCGGCGGCAGGACGGTATCGCGAGAGAGCAAGCGCTTTCCAGAGTGCGGCCGAAATTCATACGCCTGCCGACTTCGATCGAGCGAAAGCCCTTTCCCCATGACGCTTCGCCTGTCACCCTGCGAAACATCCGCACCCCCACCCGCCCGACTCCCGCTCCTCCTCTCCACTCCCCCTCCGCTTCCGCCCCCACCCCTCGACCTCCGCTCCCCCCACCGCCCGAAGGAGGCACCCCCATGTCCGCATCCCCGAACAGGCCGGTCCGACGCCGCGCCTTCGTGCTCGGCGGCGCGGCCGCCGCCGGCACCGCGGCCCTCTCCGGGCCGCTCGCGTCCCCCGCGTCCGCCGCGGCCTTCGGCTGGAGCGACGACGGCTCGAACTACGTCGTCGACACCGGCGCGAACCTCGTCTTCAAGGTGAGCAAGACGAACGGCGACCTGACCTCGCTGGTCCACCGGGGCACCGAGTACCAGGGCTACGGCGGCAAGAACTCGCACGTCGAGTCCGGCCTCGGCACCTCCACGGTGACGATCGCCCAGTCCGGCACGACGATCCTGGTCTCCGTCGCCCACGGCACGCTCAAGCACTACTACGCGGCCCGCAGCGGGGAGAACAACATCTACCTCTGGACGAACAAGGCCGACAGCTCCGTCAGCGCCACGCGCTACATCGTCCGCGTCAAGGCCGGACTGTTCCTCAACGACGAGCCCGACTCCTACACCTACGCGCCCACCGTCATCGAGTCCGCGGACGTCTTCGTGAAGTCCGACGGGCAGACCCGCTCGAAGCACTACGCCAAGCGCCGTGTCATCGACTACTCCGCGATCGGCTGGACCACCGGGAGCGTCGGCCTGTACGTCGTCCGCTCCAACCACGAGAAGGCCTCCGGCGGCCCGTTCTACCGTTCCCTGCTGCGCCACCAGAGCACGGACGGCGGCGGCCTGTACGAGATCCTGTACTACGGCGAGAACCAGACCGAGGCCGAACGCTTCGGGCTCCAGGGGCCGTACGTCATCGCCTTCACGGACGGCGGCACGCCCTCCTCCTCGCTGTACCCGGGCACGCTGACCACCCCCTGGGCGGACTCGCTCGGCATCTCCGGCTACGTGGCGGCGAGCGGCCGCGGCAAGGTCGCGGGCGTCGGCATCTCGGGCCGCGACACCGCGTACGCGTACACGGTCGGGCTCGCCGACCCGGCCGCCCAGTACTGGGGTCCGGCGCGGTCCTCGGACGGCTACTTCTCGATCGGGGGCGTCCTGCCGGGGACGTACACCCTCACGGTCTTCAAAGGTGAACTCGCCGTCCACACCACCTCGGTGACCGTCACGGCCGGGGCCACGACCACCCTGAACACCATCACCGTGGCGTCCTCGAACGACCCGGCCAACGCGAGCGCGATCTGGCGGATCGGCACCTGGGACGGTACGCCCTCCGGGTTCAAGAACGCGGACCTGATGACGTACGCGCACCCGTCCGACGTCCGGGCCGCCGCGTGGACCGGCAACGTGGTCATCGGCAGCGGCGGCGAGACCGCGTCCTTCCCGGCGTACATCTGGAAGGACGTCAACAGCGGTCTGCTGGTCCACTTCAGACTGACGGCCGCGCAGGCCGCCGCCGCGCACACCCTGCGGATCGGGGTGACCACCGCCTACGCGAACGGCCGGCCGCAGGTGACGGTCAACGACTGGGTCTCGTCGGTCCCCTCACCGCCCGCCCAGCCCAGCACCCGTTCCCTGACGGTCGGTTCGTACCGCGGGAACAACAACACGTTCACGTACAGCGTGCCCGCGAGCGCCTGGCTCACCGACACCAGCCGGTACAACGTGCTGAAGATCGACGTGGTGAGCGGGTCGGGGACGACGTCGTACCTCAGCGCCGGCACGTCGATCGACGCGCTGGACCTGCTGGTCTGACGCCGTGCCGCGGCCACCGGCCGCGGCACGGGCCTCAGGTCACGTCCCGCGCCTCCACTGCTGGTTGGCGCCCCCGTTGCAGGTGTACGTGATGAGCGGGGCGGAGTCGGCGGTGGAGGCCCCGGACACGTCCAGGCACTCGCCGGTGGTCCGTGCCCCGATGAGCGTGTAGCCGCCGGAGGAGGTCACCGTCCACTGCTGGGCGGTGGCGCCGGAGCAGTCCTCCTGGGTGACTCCGGCGGTGTTCTCGGTCAGACACAGGGAACTGCCCCTGCCCATCAGCTCGTAGTATCCGCCGCCCAGGGCCTTGAACCAGAACTTCTGGTTCGCCCCGCCGTTGCAGGCGTACTGGGTGAGCGCGACCCCCTGCCACAGCGACTGGTCCGGCACGTCCGCGCACCTGCCCGAGTGACGTGCCGTCAGGGTTTCGTAGACGGCGCTCGTCGCGCCGACGGTCCCGGCGGCCGTGTCGACGGAGATCTCCGGGGACCAGGACAGGGACATCGTGGTGGCCGTAGGGAAGACGAGCGGCAGCCAGACGTACCGGGAGTCGTCGACCGAGCCGCCGAACGAATCGCCCCAGCGGTCGCCCATGTAGAGGTAGGAGGTGCCCGAAGTCCCCTGCACGGGAAGGACGTAGGCGGTCTGCGAGCCGTACGCGGTGGAGTCACCGACGTTCGCCATCGCGGTCCAGGGGCCGGCGGGCGAGGTGGCGGTGGCGTACTGCTGCTGGTTGGGACTCCAGCCGGTGGCGGCCGAGGTCAGCATGAAGTAGACGCCGCCCCGCTCGAACAGCGCGGGCGCCTCGCGGTGCCCGCCGTGCCAGGGGTCGGCCACCAACGCCGCGACGCCGGTGTAGTCGGCGGTGAGCCGGTAGATCTGGAGGTCGTAGTTCTCGCGGGCGGCGGAGACCATGTAGCCGGTTCCGTCGGTGTCGACGAAGGTCGTGATGTCACGGGACATGTACCGGCCGAGCGGCCGGAAGCTGCCCCGGTAGGCGTAGGCGCCGTCCACGGTGTCCGAGACGGCGACGGCGGCACGCGCCTCGCTGTAGTCGACGCCGTTCTCCTTGTGCATCCACATGACGAACTTGCCGGTGGACGCGTTGTACATGACCTTGGGCCGCTCGATGTAGGCCGTGCCCAGCTCGGCGGCGCTCGACCGGGTCAGGACGTGGTTGCGGAACTCCCAGGTCTTCAGGTCGGTGGAGCGGTAGGCGTCGACGTACCTGAAGGTGTTGTCGGCGTCGCGGTTCTCCCCGAACCAGTAGTAATAACCGCCCACTTCGAGGACCCCGCCGCCGTGCGCGTGCACGGCGTCGCCCGAAGTGGAGGTGAACTGGGTCCCGTTGGTGATGGTCCGGGCCGCCGCCCGGGCGGGTACGGCGGCGAGGAGTCCCCAGGCGACCGCCAGGGCGAGCGCGACGAGGAGGGCACACACGCGTCTCGGCGGGTGCGGCCCGGCGTGGATGGTGCGCGGGGCGGGGATGGTGCGGCTCGTGCGGCTCATACGGTGACCGTCCGTCCGGAGTGCCGAACATCAGCTGCGGTTACGAACGCCGCAGCCGAAAAGTAAGCGCGTACTACGCCGAGGTCAACGGGACGGACGGGACCGGCCCTCCGCTCGGCCCGCGGGAGGAACGCGCCTGGCCGTGATCAGCTCGTGCAGGTACCGCTGGGTGACGCTGCCGCCGTGCCGGTCCTCGATCAGTTCGGCCACGCAGTCCAGGAGGCCGCCGAGCGCGGACGGTGGCAGTGCCCGGTGGTTGGAGTAGGTGCGCAGGACGTCCAGATAGGCCGCGGTCGTATAGGTGATCTCCTGGGGGAAGCACCGGATCCCGACCGGCCCGAGCTCCTCGCAGTCCTCGAGTTCGGTCACGTCCGAGACCACCGTCGCCTCGTCGGCGAGGCGCAGACCGGGCGGGGTGCCGGGGTCCCACCGTTCGTAACAGCGCTGGACCCGCTCGAAGAAGGCCGCCGAACCACCCGCCACATGGTGGGTGGTGACCAGGGCGAACATGCCGTCCGGGGCGAGGGCGGCCGTCGTCCTGGACACGCGCACCGCGGGGTCGATCCAGTGAAAGGCGGTGGCGCTGACCGCCAGTTCGAAGCCGGGGCCGGGCGGGGGCCTCCACTCCTCGAAGGCGGCGACCTCGACCGCGGCGTCCGGGAAGGGCCGCAGATTGCGCCGGGCCACGGCCGCCAGCGAGGGGCCGAGTTCGACCGCGGTGATCCGCAGTCCCGCACGCGCCAGGGGTACGGTCAACTGCCCCGTACCCGGACCCACTTCGAGGACCCGCCCGGCCGGGGACAGCCGCGCGCCGGCGATCAGGGCCTCGACCAGGGCGGGCGGATAACCGGGGCGGGCGCTGTCGTAGAGCTCGGCGTCCTCGTCGAACACATCACGCAGCATGCGCCCAGACTAGGGGCCGCCCCGCTTCAGGGGCGGCCCTCCAGCGGCCCGCCCCTGAAGCGGCCGGTCCACGCCCGGAGCGACCGGCCCCGCCCCCGAAGCGACCGGTCCACGCCCGGAGGCGAACGCGGGGCGCGTCAGGCGTCGTCGCGCAGCGCCAGGTCGATCCGGCCCAGGGCGGCGGTCAGGCGCCGGTAGTCGTCGGCCGTCAGCGGCGCGACGAAGTACTTCTCGACCAGCCGGGCATGGACGGCGGCGGCGCGCAGGAACACCTCGCGCCCACGAGGGGTCGGCTCCACCAGCGTGACCCTGCGGTCCGCGGGCGAGGGGGTCCGGTGGACCAGGCCCGCCTCCTCCATGCGGTCGAGCAGGCGGGTGGTGCCGCCGCTGGTCAGCGTGAGGTCGTCGGCGAGGTGCCGCTGGGAGATCTCCTCGCCCGGCCGGCGGCAGAGCCGTATCAGGACCTCGAGCATGGTGTGGCTGATCCCGCACTCCTGCCGCAGCTCGCCGTCGATGCGCTGTTCCAGGCGGGTGGCGGACTTGATCAGCAGGCCGAAATCCCGGACCAGTCGGCTGTTGGCGGCTCGGGCGGCGGCTTCGTCGCCGGGCTGAGGGGTGGCGTTCATCGCCGCCGAGCTTACTGCCGCCCCGTCCGGCGCCCCCGGCCGCCGACTCCTTGATCACCGACCCGTCCGTCGCTGATCCATCGATCACCGATCCTTCGATCGCTCATCCACCGATCTCTCATCCACCGATCTCTCATCCATCATTCACTGACTCATCATTTACTGAGAAGTCAATTGCTGATCAGTCAACTAAAACCTAGGATGGCGCGCATCCGCGAGAGAGGGAGATCAGTGGTGGATCTGCAGCACTGGCTCGGCCGGGCCACCGGGGCCGTACAGGACTGGGCCGACACCTTCGGCCCCTTCAGGACCCACGCGTCACTGGAGGTGGACGACGAGCGCTTCGCGTCCGTCTTCGAGGAGTTCACCGGGAGGCTGAGGGACAACTACCCCTTCTTCCACCCGCGCTACGCGGGCCAGATGCTCAAGCCCCCGCACCCCGCCGCGGTGGTGGGCTACCTCACCGCGATGCTGATCAACCCCAACAACCACGCGCTGGACGGAGGCCCCGCCACCGCCGCGATGGAGCGCGAGGTCGTCGCCCGCCTGGCCGGGATGTTCGGCTACGACACCCATCTCGGGCACCTGACCACCAGCGGCACGATCGCCAACCTCGAAGCCCTCTTCGTGGCCCGGGAACTCCATCCGGGGCGCGGGATCGCCCACAGCGCCGAGGCCCACTACACCCACGGCCGCATGTGCCACGTGCTGGGCGTCACCGGCCACGCCGTACGCACGGACGCCCGGGGCCGCATGGACCTGGAGGATCTGGAGCGTGTGCTGCGCACCGGGGAGGTGGGCACGGTCGTCGTCACCACGGGCACCACCGGGCTCGGCGCCGTCGACCCCGTCGACGAGGTGCTGCCCCTCGCCCGGCGTCATGGCGTACGGGTCCACGTCGACGCCGCCTACGGCGGATTCTTCACCCTCCTCGCCGGGGCGGACGGCCCCGAGGGGCTTCCCGCCGGACCCTGGCGGGCCATCGCCCGGTGCGACTCGATCGTGGTCGACCCGCACAAGCACGGCCTACAGCCCTACGGCTGCGGCGCCGTCCTGTTCCGTGACCCCGAGGTGGGCCGTTTCTACCTCCACGACTCGCCCTACACGTACTTCACCTCCGACGAGCTGCACCTGGGAGAGATCAGCCTGGAGTGCTCCCGCGCGGGCGCCTCCGCAGCCGCCCTGTGGCTCACCTTCCAGCTCCTGCCGCCCACGCCCGAGGGCCTCGGGCGGGTCCTGGCGGCAGGCCGCCGCGCGGCGCTGAGGTGGGCCGACCTGATCACGGCGTCCGACCTGCTCCAGCTCCACCAGCCGCCCGAGCTGGACATCGTCGGCTACTTCCCCACCGTCACCCCCGCGTCCCTCACCCGCGTCGACGCGGCGTCCGCGCGGGTCCTCGCCGAGGGGATGACCGGCCCGGAGCCCGTGTTCCTGAGCACGCTCAAGGCCGGACACGAGGCGTTCGCGGCCCGCCACCCCGGGATCACCGCGGACGCCGACGGCGCCCGGATCCTGCGCAGCGTCCTGATGAAGCCGGAGTCCGAGCACCACGTCGACCGGCTGCACACACGGGTCGAACAACTCGTACGGGCCCTCTGACCGCATCGTACGGATCCCCTGGCCGCGCACCGGACGGGAACCCCGGCCGACCGGGCGGGTCCCGGTCGGCGGGACGGCCGCTCGGTGGGTGGACGGGACCTGGGTGCGGCACCCCTCATCGGCTAGCGTCGGGGCATGGCCAGCGACAACGCCCCCACCCTCGCCGCCGCGCTGTCCTGCGGCACGGTCGTGCTCGACGGGGGCATGTCCAACCAGCTCGAAGCGGCCGGACACGACCTGAGCGACGCGCTGTGGTCCGCGCGGCTGCTCGCGGACCGGCCCGAGGCGATCGTCGAGGCACATCTCGCCTACTACGAGGCGGGCGCGGACGTGGCGATCACCGCCAGCTACCAGGCGACGTTCGACGGCTTCGCCGGGCGTGGCATCCCGCGCGAACGGGCCGCCGAGCTGCTCGGCCTGAGCGTCGGGTCGGCGCGTGAGGCCGCCCGGCGCGCGCACGCGAAGGGCGTCACGCGGCCGCTGTGGGTCGCCGCCTCGGTGGGCCCGTACGGGGCGATGCTCGCGGACGGCTCCGAGTACCGGGGACGGTACGGACTGAGCGTCGCGGAACTGGAACGGTTCCACCTGCCGCGCCTGGAGGTGCTGGCCGCCGCCGCGCCCGACGTGCTGGCCCTGGAGACGGTCCCGGACACGGACGAGGCGCGGGCGCTGCTCCGGGGGGTGCGCGGGCTCGGCGTACCGGCGTGGCTGTCGTACAGCGTGGCCGGTGACCGTACCCGGGCCGGGCAGCCGCTGGAGGAGGCCTTCGCCCTGGCCGCCGAGGCGGACGAGGTCATCGCGGTCGGCGTCAACTGCTGCGCTCCCGAGGACGCCGACGCCGCGGTCGCCACGGCCTCGCGCGTGACCGGAAAGCCGGTCGTGGTCTACCCGAACAGCGGCGAGACGTGGGACCCCGCGGCCCGTGCCTGGACCGGCGGCTCCACGTTCGCCGCCGCGCGGGTCGTCGGATGGGAGCGGGCCGGGGCCCGCCTGATCGGCGGCTGCTGCCGGGTGGGGCCGGAGGCGATCACCGGGATCACGGGGGCGCTGCGGACGGCGTGATCCCGCGCACCGGCCCCGCCCGGCCGGGCCACCCCACCCGGGACACCCCCGGCCCAGGTCTCTCCTGACGCCTCATGAGAGGCCACACCCCTCCCCGGCACCCCGGCTCCCGGTACGCCCGGACACCACCGACCCGCGCGACGCCGGCCGGCACCGCGAGAAGCCGCACCCCGCCCGGCACCCCGGCTCCCGGTACACCCACCCCTGCCCGGACACCCGTCCCAGGACGGCTCGGGCCGGGCTCCGGGACCATGTCCCGGGCCGGAGGGGCCCCGCCGCGGGTCCGCGGCCGGAGGCGGGTTCAGCGCCGTCCCGCGCCGCCCGGGCGACGGAAGCGTCGTACGGCCGCCAGCGGTGCCGTGATGCGCACGGGCGCGTCGAGGGCGGACGCGCCCCCGACCGCCCCGGACGGACTGTCCGCGGAATCGGCGGCGGGGTCGGCCTCCGCCCCGGCGCCGGACGGTCCGGCGACCGCGAGCGTCGGCGCGACGACGACCCCGACCGGGGATCCGCCGGTGTGCCTGCGCGTGGGACCGGTCGCGGGCCTGGCCGCCGCCCTGGCCGATTCGGCTTCCCACAGGGCGAGTTCGCGGTCGTGCGGACCGTGCTCGGTGTGCGGGTCGCCGTCGCCGAAGACCCGGACCGGGTGCGAGGCGTCCCAGGCGGCCCACCCCGGGTCGCCGTCGGTCGCGAACCGCACCCACGCGCCGTGCATGGCGTCCGCCAGTTCCTGCGGGGCGCCCTCGCCCGCGAGCTTCGCCGACTCCGGCGCTCCGGCCGTGTCGAAGACGAAGCCCAGTTCCAGGGCGTGACAGGCGCCGAGGCCGGGGACGTTGGACGGCCAGGCGAACTCGTAGACGTGCGCCGGGGCCCGGCCCCCGACGGGAGCGTCCGTGGCGGGGGACGCGGTGGGTCCGCCGCCGCGCGCGTCGGCGAGGCGGTGCATCGGCACCCGCAGGAGATGGTCGGTGATCATCTGGCCGACGAGATCGGCGGTCCCCCCTTCCGGACGGAGGGCGCGGTAGCCGCGGGGTACCTCGTGGCCGCAGTGGCAGCGGGCCATCGCACCGGCCAGGGCGACCGGGCCGAGCCGGTCGACGCGCTCCAGGAGCCCGCCCGGGACGAGCCACAGCCGGTACTCGTCACGGGTCCAGCCGAGCAGGAGGCCGACGTCCGCCGCGGCGCCCTCGACGAGGGCCTCCAGCGGGTCGCGCGGCACGAGGTCGCCGTCGACGACGATGCCGAAGGCGGGACCGCCGAGCACCGGGCTGCTGAGCCTGCCCACCTCGGCCTGGGTGCGCAGGAGCAGGTCGCGGTCGACGGCGGCGAACGCCTCCGCCGTCGCGGGGACCTTCAGCCGGGTGGCCATCCTGCGCACCATGCGGCGCACCTTGTCGCGGTCGCTCGCCTCGGGCGGCCCGCTCTGCATGACCGCCCGGTGGAACAGACCCCGGGCACGAGGGCTCGCGAGCAGCGCGCCGATGCTGATGGCTCCGGCGGACTCGCCGAAGACGGTCACCCGGCCGGGATCTCCGCCGAACCGGGCGACGGACTCCCGCACCCACTCCAGCGCGGCGAGCTGGTCGCGCAGCCCGGGGTTGGCGGGCGCGTCCGGGAAGAGGCCGTAGCCCTCCACGCCGAGGCGGTAGTTGACGGACACGAGGACCACGCCGTCGCGGGCGAAGGCGTGCCCGTCGTACACGGGCACGGCCGAGGAACCGCGGGTCAGGGCCCCGCCGTGGATCCACACCATGACGGGGAGCCGGGCGGCGGGGTCCGGCGCCGGGGTCCACACGTTGAGGTTGAGGCAGTCGTCGCCGGGCACGACGGGGTCGGAGAGGAGCCGGGCGAAGGCCTCGGAGTACGGGGGTTTCGGCGGGGTCGGTCCGAACGCGCCGACGTCCCGGACCCCGTCCCAGGGCTCGGGCGGCTCGGGCGGGCGGAAGCGGCGGGCGCCGAAGGGAGGGGCGGCGTACGGGACGCCCCGGAAGACCGCGATCCCGTTCTCGTACCGGCCGCGCACCGCTCCGTGAGGAGTGACGACCACCGGGTCCCTCGTCCCCGCCACCGGATCCACCGTGTCCACCGCCATCCGGGACCAGCTCCTCACCGTCGCGCGTCGTAGAGATCAGAGCACCACATCGCTTCCCGGTATTCCTGCGGACGTCCCCTGTCCGGCCTGTGTCGCCGTACGGTGCGGGCCTGCGTGCCGGGCCCGGACGGCCTCCCCGGCCTCCTCCCCGGCCTCCTCTCCGGATCCGGCGCGGGTCAGTGTCCGCGGTCCGGGGCGCCTGTGGGGGACCGCCGCGCCGCCCAGAGGATGCCGCCGAGCAGGTGCCCGCGGAAGTCCGGGTCCCCGTACGCCTGCGCGGTGTGTCCGAGCGCGGTGTAGAAGACCCGGCCCGCGCCCTGTTCCCGGCACCACACCAAGGGGTGGTCGGCGCCCATTCCCCCGCCCTCGTAGGAGGTCTCGTCGGCGGAGGCGAGCACGCGCACGTGATCCGCCTCGCGCGGGTTGGAGCGGAAGTCGTACCACTCGTCCGTGAGTTCCCAGACCGGCGGCAGGAGCCGGGTCGCGGGATGGTCGTGATCCTCGACGAGGACACGGCCCGGCTGGAGGTCCGGGTGCCGGTCGAAGCGGGCGCCGAGCAGGTCGCCGTAGTGGGGCCAGTCGTACTCGGTGCAGGCGGCGGAGTGCACCCCGACGAAGCCGCCGCCTCCCTCGACGTGGGCGGCGAGCCGGTCGCGGCCCGGCGGCGTCAGCACCTCGCCGCTCGTCGACAGGAAGACGACGGCCGCGTACCGGTCGAGGGGTGCCTCGAGGACCCCGGGGTCCTCGGTGGCGTCGGCCTCGAAACCATGGGCCCGGCCGAGGGCGCGCACGGCTTCGACCGCGGCCGGGATGGAGTCGTGCCGGTAGCCGGTCGTACGGGTGTACGCGAGGACGCGGAAGGACATGCCCGGAGCCTAGGTCCTGTCGTCGGCGCGTGTCCGTTCCGTTCAGGACCGGCCGGGGACGGCTCGCCTACGGTGACCGTATGACTCCACGATTCGATGTGATCGGGCTGGTCGTCTCCGACATGGCCGCCTCCCTCGCCTTCTACCGCCGTCTCGGGCTCGTCTTCCCGGAGGGTGCCGAGAACGAGCCGCACGTCGAGGCCGGGCTGCCCGGCGGGCTGCGCCTCGCGCTGGACACGGAGGACACCGTTCGGTCGTTCCACGCCGGGTGGCAGCCCCCGAGCGGCGGCGGCCGGGCGTCGCTCGCCTTCCGCTGTGAGGACCCCGCCGAGGTCGACTCGGTGTACGGGGAGCTCGTCGGCGCGGGCCACCACGGCGAGCTGGAGCCGTGGGACGCCTTCTGGGGCATGCGGTACGCCGTCGTGCACGACCCGGACGGCAACGGCGTCGACCTGTTCGCCCCGCTGCCCGGCGGGCCCGCCCCCGCGCAGTAGTCCGGCCCGCCACCGGTGGCCGACCGGTTCACCGAGCGTCGCCCCCGCCGGCTCCTTCTCCTTCAAGGGGGGAGGATGCCGAAGCGGGTCCATGCGTCCGTCGGGAAGCACGGCGTCCCGGACGGTCCCGAAATCGTCCCGGACGGTCCCGAAATCGTCGCGGGCCGTCCCGGAATCGTCCCGAGCCGGGCCGGACGCCGGCTCCCTCGGGCGCGCGGGCACCCCGGCCCCGGCCATCGGGCGCGGAGCCGGTCGGGACGCGGCTCCGGAGCACCGCGCCCGGCAGGCCGGGACGCCCGTTCCCCGTACGTGCCGGCCGCGCTACGCCAGGCGGGCCCGGTGCTCCTGCGGGCTGACGCCGTAGACCCGCTTGAAGGCACTGGAGAGCGCGAAGGCGCTGCCGTAGCCGACATGGCGGGCGATCGTCTCCAGGGTCTCGTCGCTCTCACGGAGCCGGTCGGCGGCGGAGGCGAGACGACAGCCGGTCAGGTACGTCATCGGGGGTTCCCCGACGAGTTCGCCGAAGCGTCTGGCCAGCGCGGCGCGCGAGGTGCCGACCTCGGCGGCGAGCGCGGCGACCGTCCAGGGCCGGGCCGGGTCGTCCTGGAGGAGCCGGAGCGCACGGCCCACGACCGGGTCCGCGAGGGCCTGGTACCAGGCGGGCGCAGCGGCCTCGGGGCGGGAGAACCAGGCCCGCAGGGCAGTGATCGTCAACAGGTCGAGGAGCCGGTCGAGGACGACCTCCTGGCCGGGCTCGTCGCGCACCGTCTCCGCGGCGAGGATCGGGGTCAGCGGGCATTCCCACGCGTCGGAGGGGAGCACGAGCAGCGGCGGCAGGGCGTCGAGCAGTCGGCGATTGACCTCGCCCCGCATCATGTACGTCCCGATCAGCAGCACCGTGGAGCCGTCGAGCCGGTCGCCCCAGCTCCGGACGCCGAGGTCCCAGTGGCCCTTCAGCGAGCGTCCGTCCGGGTAGGAGCACTCGCCGCCCGGCAGGATCACGGCCTGGGGCGGGGTGGCGGGTTCGTCGGCGCAGCGGTACGGGTCGGGGCCGCGCGCGATGGCGAGGTCACCGGCCCGCAGCCGCAGTCCCTCGCCCTCGTCCGGTACGACCCAGGCGTCGCCGCGGACCACCAGCATGATCGACAGGGGGGCGCGGTCCTCGACGCGTACGCACCACGGCGGGTCGAAGCACGCGCGGATCATGAAGGCGCCCCGCGCGCGCGGACCCTCCAGCAGGCTTGCGAGCGGGTCCCCCCGCATGAGCGTGTCCGAACGTGGCGGAGCGTCCATGCGGCCAGCGTAGACGGCGGCTCCGACAGCCGTGGGCACTCGTGGACGACCGCTTATGGGAATGAGCCGCTCGCCCATGGTTCCGTGCCGGGGGCGGCAGTTGACTGGGGCGCATGACGGAGAACACGCAGGACATGACAGTGCTGGTGACAGGAGCCACGGGGCGGACCGGGAGTCGGGTCGCGCGGGCCGCACGCGCGGCGGGCCTGACGGTCCGGGCCGCCTCGCGCGGCACGGGCTTCGACTGGGAGGACCCCTCGACATGGGCCGGGGCGCTGCGCGGCGCCGACGCGGCCTATCTGGTCCATCCCACGGACGTCGGCTCGCCGGCCGCCACGAAGGCGGTCGGGGCCCTGGCCCGGGAGGCGGTGGAGCTCGGCGCGCGGCGGCTGGTGCTCCTGTCGTCGAGGGGCGAGGACCAGGCCGGACCGACCGAGGAGGCGCTCAGGACGTCCGGCGCGGACTGGACGATCGTACGAGCGTCGTGGTTCTCGCAGAACTTCAGCGAGGGCCCGCTGGTCGAGGGGCTGTGTCAGGGGGAGCTGGTCTTCCCGGCGGGTGAGGTGCGGGAACCGTTCATCGACGTCCGGGACATCGCGGACGTCGTGGTGGCGGTGTTGACCGGGGGCGGGAAGTACACCGGCCGGGAGCTCGCGATCACGGGGCCCCGGCTGCTGACCTTCCGGGAGGCGGTCGCGGAGATCTCGCGGGCCACGGGCGAGGAGCTGGTGTACACACCGGTGACGGCGCGGCAGTACGGCGACACGCTGGCCGGATTCGGGATGCCGGCCGAGGAGGCCGAATTCCTCGTCGACCTTTTCGAGAGCCTCCTCGACGGCCGTAACGCCCACCTCTCGGACGGTGTCCGGAACATCCTCGGCCGTGCGCCGCGGGACTTCACGGACTTCGCGCGGAAGGCCGCGGCGGCGGGGGCGTGGAAGGCCTGACGGGGGACCGCCCGGCCCGTCCGGACCTGCTCCGGGCTCACTCCCCCGACGGGCGTTCCTCGCCGTTCTTCGCCTCACGGTGGGTGTGGTGGGTGTTCTTGGCGTGGGTGCGCAGGCGGGAGGTGACGTCCTCCGGGGGCAGGAAGCGCGACCAGCGCTCGGGGAACTCGGAGGGCATGTCGGGGTCGTCGGGATCGGCGTCGTACGAGCGGTGGGCCGCGACGCGGGCCACGTACTCGGCGGCCTGGGCCTCGCGCAGCCGCTCGTTGGCGGCGCGGGCCGCGGCGGTGGCGGCGGCCGGCCAGACCCGGTCGATGGCGGCGTTGACGGCCGCGCCGACCAGGACGGCGAAGGCGGCGACCCCGATCCACAGCAGGACGGCCACGGGTGCGGCGAGCGAGCCGTAGATGGTGGGGCCCTCGATGGTGTTGGTCAGGTAGATGCGCAGCAGGAAGCTGCCGAGGACCCACATGGCGAGGGCGACCAGGGCGCCCGGCACGTCCTCGACCCAGGGCGAGCGGACCGGGACGGACACGTGGTAGAGGGTCGTCAGGAAGGCGACCGACAGGACGATGACGACCGGCCAGTACAGGATCTGGACGACGGTCGTCGACCACGGGACGACGTTCACCACGGCGTCCGGGCCCGCCACCATCAGCGGGAGCGCCACGGAGCCGATCAGCAGGGCCACGATGAACAGCAGGAAGGACATCATCCGGGTCTTCACGATGCCCCGGGTGCCGTCGAGTCCGTACATCACGGTGATGGTGTCGACGAAGACGTTCACCGCGCGCGAGCCCGACCACAGGGCGAACAGGAATCCGAGGGAGATGATGTCGGGCCGGCCGCCCTTCATCACGTCGTGCAGGATCGGCTCGGCGATCTGGTGCACGCCCTTCTGGGTCAGCACCGTGCGGGAGGCGTCCAGGATGTTGGACTCCAGGCTGGCGATGGTGTCGGCGCCGGTCCAGGCGTCCACGTATCCCAGCAGCCCGATCAGGCTGAGCAGCAGCGGCGGCACGGACAGGAGCGTGAAGAAGGCCGCCTCGGCCGCCAGTCCGAGGATCCGGTACTCCATGCACGAGTTGACGGTGTCCTTGAGCAGCAGCCAGGCGGTCCTGCGCTTGGAAACGTTCCGGTAGAGCGCGCGAGCGCGGTGGAAGCGGCCCGGACGAGGCCGTTCAGGTGTTTCTTTTGCCTGGTGCACGTCCTTACGGTAGCGGTATGGCAGCCAGCACCCACACCGTGACCAACCAGGCTCCGCCCCTGGTCGGATATGACGTATTCGCCGCAGACCGGGCGCTTCGCGAGGCGGTCGAACGGCATCTCGACCCGGAGCTCCTCCAGGAGGTCAGCGAGGAACTGTCGGGGCTCGGCCGGACGACGGGTTCCGCCCAGGTCCAGGAGTGGGGCGCGCTGGCCGACGAGAACCCGCCGAAGCTGCGCACCCACGACCGCTACGGCAACCGGATCGACGAGGTCGACTTCCACCCGGCCTGGCACCGCCTCCTCGGCAAGGGCGTGTCGGCGGGGCTGACATCGGCGTGGACCCGCCCCGGCGGGCACCTCAGGCGCGCGGCGGGCTTCGTGGTCTGGACGCAGGCCGAGGCGGGGAACGGCTGTCCCCTGTCGATGACCCACGCGGCGGTGCCCGCGCTGCGCGCCGATCCGGCGCTCGCCGCCGAGTGGGTGCCGCGGCTGACGTCCGCGGTCTACGACCAGGAGCTGCGCCCCGCGTCCCAGAAGGCCGGTGTGCTCTTCGGGATGGGCATGACGGAGAAGCAGGGCGGCAGCGACGTCCGCGCCAACACGACGGAGGCGAGGCCGCTGGCCGAGGACGGGACGTACGCGCTGACCGGGCACAAGTGGTTCTGCTCGGCGCCGATGTCGGACGGCTTCCTCGTGCTGGCGCAGGCTCCGGGCGGGCTGACCTGTTTCCTGGTGCCGCGCGTCCTGGAGGACGGCACCCGGAATGTCTTCCGCATCCAGCGGCTCAAGGACAAGCTGGGCAACAGGTCCAACGCGTCGAGCGAGGTCGAGTTCGACGGGACCTGGGCGCGCCGGGTGGGCGAGGAGGGGCGCGGGGTGCGCACCATCATCGAGATGGTCGCGGCGACCCGGCTGGACTGCGCGCTCGGTTCGGCCGCGCTGATGCGGCAGGCGGTCGCGCAGGCGATCCACCACTGCACCTACCGCGAGGCGTTCGGCGGCCGTCTGGTCGACAAGCCGCTGATGCGCAACGTCCTGGCCGATCTGGCGCTGGAGTCGGAGGCGGCGACGACGCTGGCGATGCGGCTCGCCGCGGCCTACGACGACGGGGGCGAGCGGGAGCGGGCGTTCCTGCGGCTCGCGGTGCCCGCGGCCAAGTACTGGGTGACCAAGCGGTGTACGCCGGTCGCGGCGGAGGCGCTGGAGTGCCTGGGCGGCAACGGCTACGTCGAGGAGTCGGGCATGCCGCGGCTGCTGCGGGAGTCCCCGCTCAACTCCGTCTGGGAGGGCGCCGGCAACGTGCAGGCGCTGGACGTCCTGCGCGCCCTGCGGCGGGAGCCGGGGGCCCTGGACGCGTATCTGCGGGAGGTGGGACAGGCCCGCGGTGCCGACCACCGGCTGGACGGGGCGATCAAGGACCTGCTGACCGAACTCGCCGATCTGGACGGCATCGAGGCCCGTGCCCGTCGGCTGGTCGAGCGGATCGCGCTGGTGCTCCAGGGTTCGCTGCTCGTGCGGTACGCGCCGCCGGAGGTCGCCGACGCGTTCTGCGCCTCGCGTCTGGGCGGTGACTGGGGCACGGGGTTCGGCACGCTGCCGCACAGTCTGGATCTGGCCACGGTGGTGGAGCGGGCCCGGCCGGTGGCCTGAAAGGAGCGCTGACGCGGGGGTGGTGCTGCGCCGACACGGCACCACCCCCGCCGCTCGCCCCGTTCAGGAGCTCGGACGCCGCACGGGCGGCGTCCTTGTCAGTCTCGGGGAACCTCGTGACCTTGGCGAGAGTTGCAGACCGTTGCATTCCTTCGTGCACCTTGTGCGAAGGTCCGGCGGGCCCGGCCGAGAGCAGGCACGATGTGGGATGACGGCGGTGTCGCGGCCCGTACGAGGTCCTGGTTCCGGGGGTGTTCTGTGAAGACCACATCGTTCAATCCAGCCCGTTTCGCACCGCCCGACACGTCCGAGACGGCCGGGCACCTCCAGGAGACCTGGGCCGTGCCGGCCAGAGGCGGGCGTGGCCCGATCACCCCCCGTCCGGTGATCAGCCGGTCCTGGCAAAGAGCGAGACGTTTCGGTGTCCATCCCGAACAGGGAACGGACAGCGTCCTCCTGCAACCGGACGAACTCGAACGCCGACGGACGTCCACCGCGCTCGCCGACGTGATGCCGACCCTGCACGGCGGCCTCGGAACGGTCGCCGACGCCTCCTTGCAGATCATGGTGGTCACCGACCCCGAGGGCCGGGTGCTGTGGCGCGCGGGGAACGCGGGCGTGCTGCGCCGGGCCGACGCCATCTGCCTGGAGGAAGGCGCCGCCTGGAGCGAGGAGACCACCGGCACCAACGCCATCGGAACCGCCCTGTCGGCCGGCGTCCCCGTCCAGGTGCACTCCGCCGAGCACTTCGTGCGCACCCTGCACGACTGGACCTGCGCCGCGGCGCCCGTCCACGACCCGCGCGACGGACGGCTGCTCGGGATCATCGACGTGAGCGGCCCGGACAGCACCTTCCACCCCGCCACCCTCGCGCTGGTCGACACGGTGTCCAGACTGGCCGAAAGCGAACTGCGCACCGCGCATCTGAGAGCCATCGAACGGCTGCGCGCGGTGGCCGCCCCCCTGTTGTGCCGGCTGGACGGTCCGGCCCTCGTGGTGGACTCCCACGGCTGGCTCGCCGCCGTCACCGGAATGCCGCCCGTGGACCGGGTCCCGCTGCCCGACTCCTTCGGCGCGGGCCGCAGCTGGCTGCCCTCCCTCGGCACGTGCGCCGTCGAGCCGATGCCCGGCGGCTGGCTGCTGCGCGTCACCGGCGGCGGAGACCCGGGGAGCGCCGGACGGGTCGTCCTCGACCTCGGCGAGCCCCGGCGCCCGCGCGTCACCGTCTCGGGCACGGCGGGAAGTTGGGACCAGGACCTGAGCCCGCGCCACGCCGAACTGCTCTACGTCCTCGCCGTGCACCGGCAGGGACGCAGCGCCGCCCAGCTCGCGGTCGACCTCTTCGGCGACCCCACCCGCACGGTCACGGTCCGTGCCGAACTCTCCCGCGTGCGCCGCCGGCTCATCGGGCTCCTCGACCACCGGCCGTACCGTTTCCGTGAGGAGGTGGAGGTCGAGGTGCTGCTGCCGGACGACCCCCGGGACCTGCTGCCGCACTCGGCCGCGCCCGCGGTGCTCGGAGCCCGCGCGACGGCCGGACCGGCACCGTCCTGAGGACGAGAAGGGGAGAAGCGGGCGTATTTCCTGAGCGTCTTCCGCGGTATCCGCCCTGGCCGGGAGGTCTCTGTCGTAGCATCCACTGCACAGGCCACCCCACCCGTCTCTCCGTCAACGCCTTCGGCGGGGGAGGCAGTTGGCCTATCCGGGAGGACGCATGAAGCAGCGCGGCAGGCACCGTCGCCGAAGAAGAGGCCAGGCGCTGCGCGCCACCCTGGCCGGAACCGCGCTGGCGCTCACCGCCGCCGCCACCTTGATCAGCACCTCGCAGGCCTCCGGCACCGACAGTCCGGGCGGCCTCACCCCGCTCCGCGCCGGCTCCGTCTCGCAGCTGCGCCTCCACGAGAACCTCACCTCCCGGGAGGCGCTCGACACGCTCAGCGGGAACATGGGCGGCAACGTGGGCGTCGACGGCGTCCTGCGCGACGCCGACCGCTCGATGCGCGGCACCGCCGACTGCACGGAGGACGAGCGGGCCGCGCTCCCCGTCGAGCCGACGGCCACCCGCGCGTACTGCTGGGACGACGCCGACGCGCGGACCTCGCGGTGGCGGCCGCGTTCGGTGACCACGTCCGGCGACGCCGAGGACAGCGGCGCCTGGGGCACGCGCCAGGTGATCCTCGCCGGCTGGACCCACCGCGACGGACAGGCGGCCGCGCCGGGCCGGGACGAGGGTCTGGCCAGGATCGCCTTCGTCGACGCGACGGACCCTGACGCCCTGCGCTACCGCTGGGTCCTGCTGGTCGCCCCGCGCGCGGGCGGCGAGGACTTCACGGCGCTCCGCACCGGCCTCGGCGGCATGGTCTGGTACCGGGACAAGCTGATCGTCACCGCGGAGCACGGCGAGGGCCTGCTCGTCTTCGACCTGCACCGGCTGCTGCGGGCCGACGTGGACAGCGGCGCCGTGGGCCGGGTGGGCCACGGCTACTCGGCCGCCGGCTACCGCTACGTGCTCCCCGCCATCGGCTCGTACGACCTCGAGGGCGGTCCGTGCGGCCGTGACCGCGCGGTCCCCTGTTTCGGCTCGCTCTCCCTGGACCGTACGACCACCCCCGACAGCCTGGTCGCGACGGAGGCCGCGGGCGGCCGTGCGGAGCGCACCCGCCTCTGGCGGTACGGCTTCAGCACCGCCGCGTACCGCACGGGGCTGCTCGCCGACGCGCGGGGACACGTGGACGCGGTCGAGGCCTACACGACCAAGGGCTCCGGGATCTCCGGCGCCCTCTCGCACCGGCCCGACGGCGCCCGCGACGCCCGGTGGTACGTCGCACGCCCCTCCGACAACCGTGACCGGCACGGCTCCCTGTGGCGCCAGAGCGAGGACGGCGCCGAGGCGGCCACCTGCACCGCCGACCAGTCGCACGCCTGCTGGGGCCTCGGTGCCGGGTCGCTCTCCTACGGGCAGCGGACCGGCGAACTGTGGACCCTCACCGACGCGGCGGACCGCAGGGTGCTCTACGCGGTGCCGCTGTCGTCGGTCGACGGCTCGCTCGGATAGCGGGTCGGCTCCCGGGGCGGCCCGCCCCGCCGACGGACCGGCACGTGGACGGCCCGCCCGGCCGGGCCGGTCCGCAGGCGCCTTTGGAGCGGCGGCCGCCCCCGTGATTCCCTGGCGGTCATGAGCGACATCAGTGTGACCACCTGGTCCCTGGAGCAGACGGCCCCGGCCGACCTGCTCCCCGCGAGCGCGCCCGGCGGGGATCTGCGGATCGTCCGCGCCGAGGTCCCCTCGCCCGAGTTCAGCCGCTTCCTGTACGCCTCGGTCGGCGGGGACATCCTCTGGACGGACCGGCTCGCGTGGACGTACGCACGGTGGCAGGAGGTCCTCGACAGGCCGGGCACGGAGACCTGGGTCGCCTACGACCGGGGGACGCCCGCGGGCTACGTCGAACTCGAGGCCCAGGACGACGGGGTCGTGGAGATCGTCTACTTCGGACTCCTCCCCGCCTTCCGCGGCCGCCGGATCGGCGGACACCTCCTCTCGTTCGGGACCGCGCGCGCCTGGGACCTGGCCGAACGCTGGCCGGGGCGGGACGGGACGAAGCGCGTCTGGCTGCACACGTGCAGCAAGGACGGCGAGCACGCGATGGACAACTACCTGCGCCGCGGCTTCCGGCTCTTCGACACCAAGGTCGAGCAGGAGAAGGAAGCCGTCACTCCAGGGCCGTGGCCCGGCGCTCACACCGTCTGAACCGCTTTGCGCCGTGATGTCCACGGCTTCCGGCTCCCCGTGCGGCACCGCACGGGAGCCTGTCATGTGATCGACAACACCCTCGTCCCAGGATTCGGGACAAGGGTGTCCACATGATGGATGACGGTGGACTGCCCCGAGATCCCCGTGACACGCTTCCGTCATGTCTGGAACTGGAATTGCCTTGGTGAGTCGGCGGCACGTCGACCTCGGCCGCATGTCCAGCGCCATCTGTCCGGCGAGCTGATCAGCCCAGCAGCGCCGAACCCCCCTCTTTTTGCGACCCTTGCGCAGTGCTGCGCCCATTCTTCCGTATGCACCCGTATGCGCAGGTCAGAGCCGCAGTCAGACCTGCCCCGCAGTCTCGAAGGACGTATCGACCATGGCCGCCACCCCGCAGGATCCCGCTGTCGCGCCCCGCCGCAAGGTGAGCCGTCACCGCGGCGAGGGACAGTGGGCCGCCGGTCACTTCACCCCGCTCAACGGCAACGAGCAGTTCAAGAAGGACGACGACGGTCTCAATGTGCGGACACGCATTGAGACGATCTACTCGAAGCGGGGATTCGACTCGATCGACCCCAACGACCTGCGCGGCCGGATGCGCTGGTGGGGTCTCTACACCCAGCGCAAGCCCGGGATCGACGGCGGCAAGACCGCGATCCTGGAGCCGGAGGAGCTGGACGACGAGTTCTTCATGCTGCGGGTGCGGATCGACGGTGGCCGGCTGACCACCGAGCAGCTCCGCGTCATCGGCGAGATCTCGCAGGAGTTCGCGCGCGGCACCGCCGACCTCACCGACCGTCAGAACGTCCAGTACCACTGGATCCGCATCGAGGACGTCCCGGAGATCTGGGAGCGCCTGGAGGCCGTCGGCCTGTCCACGACCGAGGCCTGCGGTGACACGCCCCGCGTCATCCTCGGCTCGCCCGTCGCCGGCATCGCCGAGGACGAGATCATCGACGGCACCCCGGCCATCGAGGAGATCCACCGCCGGGTCATCGGCAACAAGGACTTCTCCAACCTGCCCCGCAAGTTCAAGACCGCGATCTCCGGCTCTCCGCTGCTCGACGTGGCGCACGAGATCAACGACGTCGCCTTCGTCGGCGTGAACCACCCGGAGCACGGCCCCGGCTTCGACCTCTGGGTCGGCGGCGGACTGTCCACCAACCCGAAGATCGGCCAGCGCCTCGGTACCTGGGTGCCGCTCGACGAGGTGGCGGACGTCCACATCGGCGTGCTGTCGATCTTCCGCGACTACGGCTACCGGCGGCTGCGCAACCGCGCCCGTCTGAAGTTCCTGGTCGCCGACTGGGGCGTGGAGAAGTTCCGCCAGGTCCTGGAGGACGAGTACCTGAAGCGCAAGCTGGTCGACGGCCCCGCCCCCGACCAGCCCGTCGCCCGCTGGCGCGACCACGTCGGAGTGCACCGGCAGCAGGACGGCCGCTACTACGTCGGCTTCGCCCCGCGCGTCGGCCGCATCGACGGCGCCACCCTGACGAAGATCGCCGAGCTGGCGGAGGCGCACGGCTCGGGCCGGGTGCGCACCACCGTCGAGCAGAAGATGATCGTCCTCGACGTCGAGGAGGGACAGGTCGACTCGCTCGTCGAGGGCCTGGAGGCACTGGACCTCACCGCCCGGCCGTCCTCGTTCCGGCGCGGCACGATGGCCTGCACCGGCATCGAGTACTGCAAGCTCGCGATCGTCGAGACCAAGGCGCGCGGCGCTTCGCTGATCGACGAACTCGAACGCCGCATCCCCGAGTTCGACGAGCCCCTCACCATCAACATCAACGGCTGCCCCAACGCCTGCGCCCGCATCCAGGTCGCGGACATCGGTCTCAAGGGCCAGCTCGTCCTGAACGACGCGGGCGAGCAGGTCGAGGGATACCAGGTGCACCTGGGCGGCGCGCTCGGCCTGGAGGCCGGCTTCGGCCGCAAGGTCCGCGGTCTGAAGGTCACTTCGGACGAACTGCCCGACTACATCGAGCGTGTCCTCAAGCGCTTCCAGGCGGAGCGCGAGGACGGCGAGCGCTTCGCCGCCTGGGCCACGCGCGCCTCCGAGGAGGCCCTGTCGTGAGCGAGCGCGCGGCGCCGTTCTACTGCCCCTACTGCGGAGACGAGGACCTGCGACCCAGCGAAGAGGGCCACGGCGCGTGGGAATGCGCGGCGTGCAACCGAGCCTTCCGGCTGAAGTTCCTGGGACTGCTGTCCCGGGGCGTCCAGCGGGAAGAGCGTGGAGGGGCGGAGATATGACGACCGTTCAGCAAGAGCGCACGGACGAGGACTTGAGGAAGCTGGCCGAGCAGGCGGGACGCGACCTGGAGGACGCGTCCGCCCTGGAGATCCTGCGCTGGGCCGCGGACACCTTCGGCGAGAAGTTCTGCGTGACCTCCTCGATGGAGGACGCGGTGGTCGCCCACCTGGCGTCGCGCGCCCGGCCCGGCGTGGACGTGGTGTTCCTCGACACCGGGTACCACTTCCCGGAGACGATCGGCACGCGGGACGCGGTCGAGGCCGTGATGGACGTCAACGTCATCACCCTGACCCCGCGTCAGAGCGTCGCCGAGCAGGACGCCGAGTACGGGCCGAAGCTGCACGACCGCGACCCGGACCTGTGCTGCAAGCTCCGCAAGGTGCAGCCGCTGGAACAGGGCCTGACGGGCTATCAGGCATGGGCGACCGGCCTGCGCCGCGACGAGTCCCCCACCCGGGCGAACACCCCGGTCGTCGGCTGGGACGAGAAGCGCCGCAAGGTCAAGGTCTCCCCGATCGCCCGCTGGACGCAGGACGACGTGGACGCGTACGTCGCCGAACACGGCGTACTGACCAACCCGTTGCTGATGGACGGCTACGCCTCCGTCGGCTGCGCCCCCTGCACCCGCCGGGTGCAGGAGGGCGAGGACGCGCGCGCCGGCCGCTGGGCGGGCCGCGCCAAGACCGAGTGCGGACTGCACGGATGACGACGACCACGACGAACACCGCGCCCGGCGCGGGTCCCACGATTTCTCAGGAGCGGGAAGTGACGAGCGGAGCCACCGTCTGGCTCACGGGTCTGCCGAGCGCCGGCAAGACCACCATCGCCTACGAGCTGGCCGGCCGGCTGCGCGAGGAGGGCCACCGCGTCGAGGTGCTCGACGGCGACGAGATCCGCGAGTTCATCTCGGCGGGCCTCGGCTTCAGCCGCGAGGACCGGCACACCAACGTGCAGCGGATCGGGTTCCTGGCCGAACTGCTCGCCCGCAACGGCGTCACGGCGCTCGTCCCGGTCATCGCGCCCTACGCCGACAGCCGTGAGGCGGTGCGGGGGCGTCACGAGGAGAACGGGACGACGTACCTGGAGGTGCACGTGGCGACCCCGGTCGAGGTGTGCTCCGTACGCGATGTGAAGGGTCTGTACGCGAAGCAGGCCGCGGGGGAACTGACGGGGCTCACCGGGGTCGACGACCCGTACGAGGCGCCCGAGTCGCCCGACCTGCGCATCGAGTCGCACACCCAGACCGTGCAGGAGTCCGCCGCCGCGCTGCACGCGCTGCTCACCGAGAAGGGTCTCGCATGACGACCGTCGCCAGTGTCTCCGAGGAGACCGAGAGCAGCCCGTACGCGCTGTCGCACCTGGACGCGCTGGAGTCCGAGGCCGTCCACATCTTCCGCGAGGTGGCGGGTGAGTTCGAGCGGCCGGTGATCCTCTTCTCCGGCGGCAAGGACTCCATCGTCATGCTGCACCTGGCGCTGAAGGCGTTCGCCCCGGCGGCGGTCCCGTTCACGCTGCTGCACGTGGACACCGGGCACAACTTCCCCGAGGTCCTCGACTACCGCGACCGGACCGTGGAGCGCCACGGGCTGCGGCTGCACGTGGCCTCGGTGCAGGACTACATCGACCGCGGTGTCCTCAAGGAGCGCCCGGACGGCACCCGCAACCCGCTCCAGACCCTGCCGCTGACGGAGAAGATCCAGTCCGAGCGCTTCGACGCCGTGTTCGGCGGCGGACGCCGTGACGAGGAGAAGGCCCGCGCCAAGGAGCGGGTGTTCTCGCTGCGCGACGAGTTCTCGCAGTGGGACCCGCGCCGCCAGCGGCCCGAGCTGTGGAACCTCTACAACGGCCGCCACGCGCCCGGCGAGCACGTCCGTGTCTTCCCGCTGTCCAACTGGACCGAGCTGGACGTGTGGCAGTACATCGCCCGCGAGGGCATCGAGCTGCCCGAGATCTACTTCGCGCACGAGCGCGAGGTCTTCCAGCGGTCGAACATGTGGCTGACCGCCGGCGAGTGGGGCGGCCCGAAGGACGGCGAGACCGTCGAGAAGCGGCTCGTCCGCTACCGCACGGTCGGTGACATGTCCTGCACCGGCGCCGTCGACTCCGACGCGACCACGCTGGACGCCGTCATCAACGAGATCGCCGCCTCCCGGCTCACCGAGCGCGGCGCGACCCGCGCCGACGACAAGATGTCCGAGGCCGCGATGGAAGACCGCAAGCGCGAGGGGTACTTCTAGACATGACCAGCACCACCGAACCCACCGAGCCCCTGTCGGTCGAACAGCTCTCGGCGACCACCCTGCTGCGCTTCGCGACCGCGGGCTCCGTCGACGACGGCAAGTCCACGCTCGTCGGACGACTGCTGCACGACTCGAAGTCGATCCTGACCGACCAGCTCGAGGCCGTCGAGCACGCCTCCCGCAACCGCGGCCAGGACACCCCCGACCTCGCGCTGCTCACCGACGGTCTGCGGGCCGAGCGCGAGCAGGGCATCACCATCGACGTCGCCTACCGCTACTTCGCCACCGCGCGCCGCCGGTTCATCCTCGCCGACACCCCCGGGCACGTTCAGTACACCCGGAACATGGTCACCGGCGCCTCCACCGCGGACCTCGCCGTCGTGCTCGTCGACGCCCGCAACGGGGTCATCGAGCAGACCCGCCGGCACGCCGCCGTCGCCGCGCTGCTGCGCGTCCCGCACGTGGTGCTCGCCGTCAACAAGATGGACCTCGTCGGCTACGAGGAGTCCGTCTTCGCCGCGATCGCCGAGGAGTTCACGGCGTACGCCTCCGAGCTGGGCGTCCCCGAGATCACCGCGATCCCGATCTCGGCGCTCGCCGGTGACAACGTCGTGGAGCCGTCCGCGAACATGGACTGGTACGGCGGCCCGACGGTCCTGGAGCACCTGGAGACCGTTCCGGTCAGCCACGACCTGGCGCACTGCCACGCCCGGCTGCCCGTGCAGTACGTGATCCGCCCGCAGACCGCCGAGCACCCGGACTACCGGGGTTACGCGGGCCAGATCGCCGCCGGTTCGCTGCGCGTCGGCCAGGAGATCACCGTGCTGCCGTCCGGGCGCACCTCGACGATCTCCGGGATCGACCTGCTGGGCGAGCCCGTCGACATCGCGTGGACCCCGCAGTCGGTGACCGTCCTGCTGAAGGACGACATCGACATCTCCCGCGGCGACCTGATCGTGCCGAGCAAGGACGCGCCCGCGACCACGCAGGACGTCGAGGCGACCGTCTGCCACGTCGCCGACGAGGCACTCACCGTCGGCCACCGGGTGCTGCTCAAGCACGGCACCCGCACGGTCAAGGCGATCGTCAAGGACATCCCGTCCCGGCTCACCCTCGACGACCTCTCGCTGCACCCGCACCCGGGCCGGCTGGTCGCCAACGACATCGGCCGCGTCAAGATCCGCACCGCCGAGCCGCTCCCGGTCGACTCCTACGCGGACTCCCGCCGCACCGGCGCGTTCATCCTCATCGACCCCTCCGACGGCACCACGCTGACCGCCGGCATGGTCGGCGAGTCCTTCGCCGCGCCGCAGCCGGTCAAGGACGAGTCCGACGACGACGGCTGGGACTTCTGACATGAACCCCATCGACATCTACGCGACGTTCGCAAAGGAGGGCGGCCGCGTCGGCAGCGGCGCCCTCGGCAGCGGGCAGGGCGGGGTGGCGCGATGTGCGCGATGACGTACGCGCACTGCCTGCGCGCCCCGTCCCCCCACCGGACGTCCCCGTTACGACGAAGACCTGCCGACCTCCCGGCCACGACCTGAGACAGGCGTGACCGCCGGGCCACCGAGAGGAACACCTCCCGTGTCTGCCATCCGCTCCACGCGCACCAAGCTGCTCGGCCGCGGTATCGCCCTCGTCACCGCTCTCCCCCTGCTGGCGCTCGCCGCTTGCAGCTACGGTTCCGAGGCCAAGGACGACAATTCCGCGGCCAAGGTCGCCGCCGGCTCGAAGAAGATCGACGGACTCGACTCCGTGAAGATCGGCTACTTCGGCAACCTGACGCACGCCACCGCGCTGGTCGGCAACCAGAAGGGCTTCTTCCAGAAGGCGCTCGGCGCCACCGAGGCGAAGTACCAGATCTTCAACGCCGGGCCCTCCGAGATCGAGGCGCTCAACTCGGGCTCCATCGACATCGGCTGGATCGGCCCCTCGCCGTCCATCAACGGCTTCACCAAGTCCGAGGGCAAGAGCCTCAGGATCATCGGCGGTTCGGCCTCGGGCGGCGTCAAGCTCGTGGTGAACCCCAAGAAGATCAAGTCCCTGAAGGACGTCAAGGGCAAGAAGATCGCGACGCCGCAGCTCGGCAACACGCAGGACGTCGCGTTCCTCAACTGGGCGGCGGAGCAGGGCTGGAAGGTCGACGCGCAGAGCGGCAAGGGTGACGTGTCGGTCGTCCGCACCGACAACAAGATCACCCCGGACGCCTACAAGTCCGGTTCCATCGACGGCGCCTGGGTGCCGGAGCCGACCGCGTCCAAGCTGGTCGCCGAGGGCGCCGAGGTGCTGCTCGACGAGTCGGACCTGTGGCCCGACAAGAAGTTCGTGATCACGAACATCATCGTGTCGCAGAAGTTCCTCGAGGCGCACCCGAAGGTCGTCGAGGCGGTCCTGAAGGGCTCCGTCGAGACCAACAAGTGGATCAACGCCAACCCGGACGACGCCAAGGCCGCCGCGAACAAGCAGCTGGAGGCCGACTCGGGCAAGGCGCTGCCGGCGAACGTCCTGGACCCGGCCTGGAAGTCCATCCAGATCACCAACGACCCGCTGGCCTCCACGCTGAACACCGAGGCGGACCACGCGGTGAAGGCCGGTCTCCTGGAGAAGCCCGACCTGACGGGCATCTACGACCTCGCGCTCCTGAACAAGGTTCTCGCCGCCGCGGGCGAGAGCAAGGTCGACGACGCCGGTCTCGGCGTCAAGTAAGCCCGGATCCCGATGAGTTCCCAGGAGGTGACGACCATGGCAACGACGCTCGCCAAGGCCGCCGACGGCGCCGACACGACCGAGTACGCCGCCCGCATCGAGCACGTCTCGAAGTCCTTCACCGGACCTGCGGGACCCCAGCTCGTCCTCGACGACATCACCCTCGATGTCGCGCCGGGCGAGTTCGTCACCCTCCTGGGGGCCTCGGGGTGCGGCAAGTCCACACTGCTGAACCTGGTCGCGGGGCTGGACAGGCCCTCGGCCGGCACCATATCGACCAACGGGCGCCCCGCCCTGATGTTCCAGGAGCACGCCCTCTTCCCGTGGCTGACCGCGGGCAAGAACATCGAACTCGCCCTGAGGCTCCGGGGAGTCCCGAAGGCCGAGCGGCGCGGGCGGGCCGAGGAACTGCTCGAACTCGTCCGGCTCAAGGGCGCGTACGGCAAGCGGGTGCACGAGCTGTCCGGCGGTATGCGCCAGCGCGTGGCGATGGCCCGGGCGCTCGCCCAGGACAGCCAGATCCTGCTGATGGACGAACCGTTCGCGGCGCTGGACGCCATCACCCGGGACGTGCTGCACGACGAACTGACCCGGATCTGGCGCGAGACGGGACTGTCCGTCCTCTTCGTCACGCACAACGTCCGTGAGGCGGTCCGGCTCGCCCAGCGCGTGGTCCTGCTGTCCTCCCGCCCGGGGCGCGTCGCCCGGGAGTGGCGGGTGGACATCCCGCAGCCGCGCCGCATCGAGGACGCCCCCGTGGCGGAACTGTCCGTCGAGATCACCGAAGAACTGCGTGGGGAGATCCGCCGTCATGGCCAGCACTGAGACGAAGTCCGACGAGGCGGTCAAGGACACCGACGGCCTTGGCGGGCTGGAGGCGGGCCTCGACGCGCTGGAGTCCTCCGTCGCCGGCCGCAGCTCCTTCGGGACGACGTTCCGGCAGAAGGTGCTGCCGCCGCTGATCGCGTTCGTGATCGTCCTGGCGGCCTGGCAGGCACTGATCACCTTCAAGATCGTCGACGACCCGACCAAGCTGCCCTCGCCGTCCGACGTCTGGAACGAGGTCCGGAACGCCTGGCTCCAGGGCACGCTGCTCGACTACATCTGGACCAGCGTCTCGCGCGGTCTGCTCGGCTTCCTGTTCGCCCTGGTGATCGGGACCCCCCTCGGCCTGCTGGTGGCCCGGGTGAGGTTCGTGCGCGCCGCGATCGGCCCGATCCTGTCGGGTCTTCAGTCCCTGCCCTCGGTGGCGTGGGTACCGCCGGCGGTGATCTGGCTGGGCCTGAACAACTCGATGATGTACGCGGTGATCCTGCTCGGCGCGGTCCCCTCGATCGCCAACGGGCTGGTGTCGGGCGTGGACCAGGTACCGCCGCTGTTCCTGCGGGCGGGCCGCACGATGGGCGCGACGGGTCTGCGCGGGACCTGGCACATCGTGATGCCGGCCGCGCTGCCCGGATACCTCGCCGGTCTGAAGCAGGGCTGGGCCTTCTCCTGGCGCTCCCTGATGGCCGCGGAGATCATCGCCTCCTCCCCCGACCTCGGCGTGGGCCTCGGCCAGCTGCTGGAGAACGGCCGCAACGCCAGCTCCATGCCGATGGTCTTCCTCGCCATCTTCCTCATCCTGTTCGTCGGCATCGCCATCGACCTCCTGATCTTCAGCCCGGTGGAGCGGTGGGTGCTGCGCAGCCGCGGACTCCTGGTGAAGGGCTGACCCCGTCATGAGCAGCAGGCCCGAGCGTCCCGTCCTCGTCGTCATCGCCCACGGCAGCCGCGATCCGCGGCACGCCGCGACGGTGCACGCCCTGGTGGAGAGGGTGCGCGCCCAGCGCCCGGGCCTGCGCGTGGAGACCGGGTTCCTCGACTTCAACATCCCCTCCGTGCAGGGGGTGCTGGAGTCCCTGGCGGCCGAGGGGGTACGGGACGTGGTGGCGCTGCCGCTGCTGCTGACCCGCGCCTTCCACGCCAAGTCGGACATCCCGGCGGTGCTGCGCGAGGCACCGTCACGGCTGCGGATCCGGCAGGCGGAGGTGCTCGGCCCGTCCCCGCTGCTGACGGCCGCGCTCGAACGCCGGCTGTACGAGGCGGGGATCACGCCCGCCGACAAGTCCCGGACCGGGGTCGTGCTGGCCTCGGCCGGGTCCACCGACCCGGAGGCGATCGCGGTGATCGCAGAAATCGCGCGGGAGTGGCGGCACACCGGTTGGTGCGCCGTGCGGCCCGCGTTCGCCTCCGCATCCCTTCCCCGCACCGAGGACGCCGTCCGCGAGCTGCGCGCCCTCGGCTGCGAACGCGTCGCCGTCGCCCCGTACGTCCTGGCCCCCGGCTTCCTGCCGGACCGCATCGCCCGGGGCGCCGCCGGGGCGGACGTGCTCGGCGACGTCCTCGGTCCCGCGCCGGAGGTCGCGCGGGTCCTGCTGGACCGCTACGACGAGGCCCGGACGCCGTTCCTGTCCGCGATCGGCGCCTGACCTCCACGCGGCGGCGGGTGCTCCGGGGCGGTCAGTCGAAGGAGAGGCCGCCCGTCCGGGTCCGCTTGAGCTCGAAGAAGTCGGGGTGGGCGGCGAGGACACGGAAGCTGTCGAAGAGTTCGGCGGCCTTCTCGCCGCGCGGAACGGCCCGGAGCACGGGGCCGAACCACACCGTTCCGTCGACGTGGAGGGTGGGGGTGCCGACATAGGCGCCGGAGTCCGCCTCGGTCCCGGCGTCGTGGCTGCGGCGCACCGCCTCGTCGTACGAGGGGTCGTGGGCCGCGTCGGCGAGGGCGGCCGGGAGCCCCAGCTCGGCGAGCGCCTCGGCGGTCACCGCGTCGAAGTCCTTCATCCCGCGCTGGTGGATGCGGGTGCCGAGGGCGGTGTAGAGATCGCGCAGCACCTTCTCGCCGTGCGCCTCCGCCGCGGCCACCGCGACCCGCACCGGCCCGATGGAACGGTCCACCAGGTCCCGGTACCAGTCGGGCAGTTCGTTGCCGGTGTTGTGCAGGTACAGGCTCATGGCGTGGAACCGGAGGTCGAGCGGACGGCGCCGCTCGACCTCGAGGATCCAGCGCGAGGTGATCCAGGCGAAGGGGCAGGCGGGGTCGAACCAGAAGTCGACCCGGGTGGGTGATGTCGTCGTCATGCCGTCGAGGCTAGTCACGCGGTGGTACAGGATCCCGGCCCAATCACGCACGGAAATCATGGGCCAATTCTCCGGTTCGGCCCCGGCCGCACGACCCGCTGCCCGTCCCCGGCCGCACGACCCGCGCCCCGTCCCCGGCCGCACGGCCCGGCGGCCGCTACGCCGTGGACCGGCGCGGATCCCGGCCGCTGTGGGCGAGGGCGCGGTCGAAGGCGGGGGCGTCCTCGGGGACGTCCACCGGGTCGGCGAAGCCGTCGTAGCGGCGGTAGAGCTCGGCGTGGGTGTCGACCACGTCGAGGACGAACCGGGCGGCGCCGTCCGAGACGCGGAAGGTCCCTCCCGTGGCCGCGGCGACGTCCCAGCCGTGCACCGCCATCTCCTTGACGATCATCGAGGCGATGTCCGCCGCGGGCATCCTCTCCGTCCCGAGGGGGACCTCGCCGTCCCACACGGCGGGGTCGTCCCAGGCCGCGACCGCCCGGTCGAGCTGCTCGGCGTAGGCCTCGGCCCAGCCGGGTTCGGCCGTGAAGTCGCGCGCGGTCAGCTCCTCGGGGAGCTGCTTGCGCAGGGCCCGGTGCTCCAGGCCGTGCGAGGTGTAGAGGACCCAGTGGTTGACCAGGGTGCGGACGTCCCAGTCCGTGCAGTACGAGGGACCGGACAGCTGTCCGTCCGTGACCCCGCGGGCCACCCGGGCGGCCTCTGCGGCGCATTCGACCATGTGCGGATACACGTTCTTGTACGCATCGTTCATGGCTTCCACGCTACGGACGCGGGGGCCGTGCCTCTTGAACAAACGCGACAGTCCCCGCGGGACCGTACGGCGTGCCCTGGTGGAAGTACAGGAGCCAATCGTCCCCGACCCTCCGCCACAGCGAACTGCGGTGCGCCCGGCGGCCGTTGCTGTCGGTGTCGAAGGTCAGGTGGACCAGGTCGGGGGCGAGCTGCACCCCCTTCATCCGTGAGGTGGTGATCCGGCCGCCGTCCTCCATCCCGTCGGCCAGCGACACGACGGTCGAGGCGCGGTCCCAGACTTGGCCGGACGCGCCGAACTCGCGGAAGTCGGGGTGCAGCAGGGCGGCGACGAGGTCCGGCGAGCGGCGGACCGCCGGGTCGAGCAGGCGCAGCTCGTTCTCGACGGCGGCCTCGACGGCGGCGTTGTGCTCAGGCACCGGTCAGCTCCTCCAGTTTGACGACGGTGTTCCAGTTCCGCGTGGTGGCGAGGACGCCCTTGAGCAGCCTGGGCTTGGCCAGGGTCTCCGCCAGCCTGGAGCGGCCGAGGCCGTCGGGCGTGTGGAGGTACAGGGCGCGGTCACCGAGGCGGAACTCCTCGGGGAAGAAGGCCGCGGGCTCGACGGAGGCGAAGCGCCCGGCGTCGACGGGGTGCGAGAAGTACGTGACGTGCAGTTGCCTGGCCTCCAGCTCGGCCGCCGGGAACGGGCAGGCCTCCCGCACGGCCCGCAGATAGGCGTGATCGCGGACGAGCACTCCGACGCCGAAGCCGAAGTGCTTCTCGACGGCCCCGGACAGCTCCCCGGCGAGGGACTCCTCGTCGCCGCCGTCGCTGCTGAACACCGCGTTCCCGCTCTGGAGATAGGTGCGGACGTCGCCGTACCCGAGTCCTTCCATCAGGGTGCGCAGCTCGGCCATCGGCACCTTCTTCGCGCCGCCCACGTTGATGCCGCGCAACAGCGCCGCGTACGTCGTCGTCATCCGCCCACCATAGGCCGGGCGCGGCGTGCCGGGGGCGGGGCGCGACAGCCGGGCCCCGGGGTGTCCGGGAGCCGGGCCGACCCCTGAGCAATACCCCCGAGAAGTGCCGTTACGTGTAAGGGGCTTCCGTCCTCCCCAGTGGGGAGGACGCGGGGTCCGCGGGGAGGAGCGGGAGGTCCGGCGGTTCACCGGTCAGTACGAGGAGACGGGATTGTCGGGCCCATACCTTCATTACGGAAGGTGGCGGCAGGGGGCTGTCACCGTGCTCAAGGGGGCAGGCCCGTCATGGGGAACGCAGACACACGGGTGCGCGGCATCGCCGCGCGAGCAGGCGGCTGGAGCGCCCGCCACCGATGGGCCGCCGTCGGAATCTGGGTGCTCTTCGTCGTCCTGGCGATGGGCCTCGGCTCCGCGGCGGGCCGCGTCGACGTCAAGGAGAGCGACCAGCTCAAGGGCGAGACCCACACCGCCGCCAAGATCATCGAGGATGCCGGGATCGAGGAGCCGGCCGGCGAGACGGTTCTGGTCCAGGCGAAGGACGCGGGCACCAAGGCGACCGACGCCGACTTCAGGAGCGCGGTCTCCGCGGTGATCCAGGCGGTCGGCGCCACCGGCAAGGTCACCGACGTGACCTCGCCGTACGACACAAGAACGATCTCGAAGGACGGCCGCAGCGCGCTCGTCCAGTTCGACATGCGCGGCGACTCGGAGACGGCGGGCGACCGCGTCGAACCCGTGCTGAAGGCCGTCGAGCGCGTCCAGAAGGACCACGCCGGGCTGCGGATCGAGGAGATCGGCGGCGCCAGCATGATGAAGCAGTACGACGACGCGTTCGGCGACGACTTCCAGAAGGCCGAACTCTCCGCCGTCCCGGTGGCGCTGGGCATCCTGCTGATCGCGTTCGGCGCGCTGGTGGCGGCGCTGCTCCCGGTGGCGCTCGCCGTCACGGCCATCATGGCGACGATGGGCCTGATGGGCATCGTCAGCCATCTGATGCCGATGAGCGACACGGCCAACTCCGTGATGCTGCTGGTGGGTCTGGCCGTCGGTGTCGACTACTGCCTGTTCTACCTGCGGCGTGAGCGCGAGGAGCGCGAGGCCGGCCGCGACGCCGGTACGGCACTGCGGATCGCCGCCGCGACCAGTGGCCGCGCCATCATCGTCTCCGGGGTCACCGTGTGCGTGGCGATGGCGGGCATGCTCTTCACCGGGCTCGCCGAGTTCGAGGCGATGGGCCTGGCCTCCCTGATCGTCGTCGCCGTCGCCATGGTCGGCTCGGTCACCGTGCTTCCCGCGCTGCTCTCCCTGCTCGGCGACCGGGTCGAGAAGGGCCGTGTCCCGTTCCTGCACCGGGCCAAGCGGCGCGCCGCCGCCGCGGGCCGGAACAACCGCCGTACGGCCGACGAGGGCAGCCGGTTCTGGAGCGCCGTTCTGCGCGTGGTGCTCGCCAAGCCCGCCGTCTCCCTGGTCGTCGCGACGGGCGCGCTGCTCGCCGTCGCCGCCCCGGCGCTCGGCATGAAGACCCAGCAGCTCACCCTGGACAAGGAGTTCGGCGACTCGCTGTCGATCGTCGGCACCTACAACCGGGTCAACGAGGCCTTCCCCGGCGGCTCCGAGCCGGCCGAGGTGGTCGTCAAGGCGCGGGACATCAACGCCGCCGACGTGAAGGCCGCGCTCGCCGACTTCCGCGCGGCGGCGGTCAGTTCGGGTGCCTCGCGCGGTCCGGTCGACATCAAGGTGCACGCGGAGCAGAACGTCGCCCTCGTCTTCGTCCCGCTGGTCGGAGGCTCCGACCAGGGCAAGGCGGAGAAGAGCCTGGAGCTGCTGCGCGACACGGTGCGTCCGCGGACGCTCGGCAAGGTCGACGGTCTCCAGGCGCCCGTCACCGGCCAGGTCGCGGGATCGCACGACTTCAACGACCAGCTCATCGGCTCGGTGACCCCGGTGTTCGCCTTCGTGGTCGTGTTCGCCTTCGTCCTGATGCTGCTCTCCTTCCGCTCCCTGACGATCGCGATCACCTCGATCATGCTCAACCTCCTCTCGGTGGCGGCCGCCTACGGCATCCTGGTCGCGGTCTTCCAGCACGGCTGGGGCGCGTCCCTGGTGGGTGCGGAGGGCGTCGGCGCCATCGTCACCTGGCTGCCGCTGTTCCTGTTCGTGATCCTCTTCGGGCTCTCGATGGACTACCACGTGTTCGTGGTGTCCCGGATCCGTGAGGCACGGCTGCGGGGCCGCAGCACCAAGGACGCCATCCGGCACGGGGTGGTCACCACGGCCGGTGTCGTCACCAGCGCCGCCGTCATCATGGTCGCCGTCTTCGCGATCTTCGGAACCCTGTCCATGCAGTCCATGAAGCAGATGGGCGTGGGCCTGGCGGCCGCGGTGCTCATCGACGCGACGATCATCCGGGGCGTCCTGCTCCCGGCGGTCATGGCCCTGCTCGGCGAGCGCAACTGGTACCTGCCGAAGTGGCTGAACCGGATGCCCGACCTCACCCACGACGAGGCTCCCGAGGCCGCTCTGCCTCCGGTGCTGCCCCAGGGCGAGCGGGCCGGGGTGTAGCCGGGCGCCGGAACGACCGGCACGGCAGCACCGCACTTTCCGGGCCCGTCGGCCTCCGCTTCGGGGGAGGCCGACGGGCCCTGCCGCTTCTCCGGTGCGGCACGGTCTCCCGGACGGCCCCCGCCGGTGAACGGGGCTCAGGCGGCCTTGGTCACCGCGTCGCGCTCGAACGAATTGATCGTGCGCGTGAAGTCCCGGGTGGACAGCAGAAGCTTGTAGATGATGGCGAGTTCGAAAACAAGAAGCAGCACACCGGAGACGACTGTCGCCTCCAGGACCGCGTCGAGAAGCGGACCGATGATGAAGGCACCCATCTGGAATTCGATTCCGCTGACCAGATGCGGGCGAATCCGGTATCGCAGCAGAAAGGCACGCACCCTCAGATAAGCCGGAAAACGGAGACGGAACTCCCGCTGCAGATCGATCACCCGGGGCGAGGGAACGGCCGTCGCGCTCTCGGCGGCCTCCACCTCGGCTTCCACCCCTGCCTCCACCCCGGCGGCCGCCCCGGCCCTGCTCGCGTCCTGCTCGATGTCGGCCTCGGGGTTGTCGCGCAGCAAGTCCTCCATGAAGGCCAGTTCGGCCTGGTTCTCGGCACGACGCGCCTCCCGCAGCCGGGACTTGATCTGCTTGCGCATCGTGTGGCGTATCTTGAAGATCTCCAGGGAGTTGATGTAGCGCAGGGTGTCGAGTCCCACGACGGCGAGGGCCAGCCAGATGTACAGCTCGTCCCCGCTGCGCCCGTACTGGCCGGCCATCAGCGCCACCGCGCACGCGGCCACCCGGATGCGGTCGAAGACGAAGTCCAGCCAGGCTCCGAACACCGAGCCCTGACCGGTGAGCCGGGCGAGCTTGCCGTCCATGCAGTCGAAGATGAAGCTGACGTGGTAGACGGCCGCGCCCACGACGAGCCAGCGCCAGTCACCGAGCGCGAAACAGGCCGCCGAGACCAGACCGAGCAGGAACGCGCCCCAGGTGATCTGGTTCGGTGTGACCCGCGTCCGCATGGCGAGCTGCCTGACCAGCGGTGTGGCGACCGGGTCGACGAGCAGCACCGTCCACCACGCGTCACGCTTCTTCTCCGTGATACGCCGCACCTCGGCGAGGTCCGGAACGTCTCGACGTACGAGTCTCATGGGCCAACTTCCTGACGTTCGGTTGGAATTAACCTCACGCTAGGAATCCCTTTACCCAAGTCACAAGATCCGCTCCGTGCAACCTTTCCGCAGGATCAATGGTCCAACCGATACCCGAGTCCACGGGATTTTCGAGCGACCCCTGCGTTATTCGAGCGTTACACAATGACCCGACCGTTATTGAATGTGCGCCAGGACTTCACCTCCCGGGTACAACCCCCACGGAAGGGCGTCGCACGGCTGAGGACACCGCGCACCCGGTCCGGCCTGGGGAAATGCGACACTGGCCGCCGGACGGCGGGAACCCGGAGCCGTCGTACGCGAGGGCCGCGCGGACGGTGCGCGGGGACACGGAGGCGAGCGATGGACGAGGCACGGGCGCGGGACGTACTGGCCGCGGCGAAGGTGCTGCCGGGACCGGTGCGGGACGCGTCGCTCCTCGCCCTCGGCGAGAACGCGGTGTTCGGCGTCGGCGACCTGGTCGTCAAGGTGGGGCGCGATGCCGAACTCCACGACCGTGCGCGCCGGGAACTGGCCGTCGCCGCCTGGCTCGCCGACTCGGGCGTCCCCGCGGTGCGGGCCGCCGAGCCGGAGGCGCTACTGGTCGACGGACACCCCGTGACGGTGTGGCACCGGCTGCCCGACGCCGTCCGCCCCGCCGAGCCGGGCGATCTGGCCGGACTGCTGCGGGTGGTGCACGCGCTGCCCTCGCCCTCCTTCGCGCTGCCGCCCCGCGAACTCCTCGGCGGCGTGGAGCGCTGGCTGCGCCTGGCGGGCGACGCGATCGCCACCGCGGACGCGGCGTACCTGCGGGAGCGGCGCGACGGCTTCGCCGCCGCGGCCGCCGCGCTCACCCCGCAGCTGCCGCCGGGCCCGATCCACGGCGACGCGCTGCCCCGCAACGTCCACGTCGGCCCGGACGGCCCGGTCCTGGTCGACCTGGAGACCTTCTCCGCGGATCTGCGGGAGCACGACCTGGTGGTCATGGCCCTCTCCCGGGACCGCTACGGGCTTCCCGCCGAGGCCTACGACTCCTTCACGAAGACGTACGGCTGGGACGTCCGGGCGTGGGAGGGCTGCTCGGTGCTCCGGGGCGCCCGCGAGACCGCGAGCTGTGCCTGGGTCGCCCAGCACGCGCCGACGAACCCGAGGGCGCTGGCCGAGTTCGAACGCCGGGTGGCATCACTGCGGGACGGCGACGAGACGGTGCGCTGGTACCCGTTCTGACCTGATCCCGGTGCCCGCCGGGGCCGCCCGGAGGCCGGATGGCCGCCCGGGGTCTCCCGATGACCGGTGTCCACCCGGGACCGACCGGACACCAGAAGCCCGCCGGAGCACCCGAGGTCTCCCGGGCCCGCCCGAGCGCCTTGCGTCTCCCCGGGCCCGCCAGGGACCGCCCGCGTCGCCCGGAGTCACCCGGGTGGCTCGGGGGCGGCCGGGTGGCTCGGGGTCGGCCGGGCTCGGGCGAGCGCGCCCTGAGCCCCGCTCGGGTCAGACGCGTTCGTCCGCCAGGTCCCGCAGCGGCCAGGACCCGTCCACGACCGCGTCCGTCTCGCCCTTGCGGCGCAGGAAGGACTGGAAGTCCGCCGCCCACTCCGCGTACCACTCGATCTGCCGGCGGTGCAGCTCGGCGGGACCGAGGGCCGCGACCCCGGGGTGGCGGCCGGCTATCGCGCAGGCGAGCCGGGCGGCGGCGGAGGCGTCGTGGGCGGAGCCCAGGACCACTCCGTACTCGGTGCAGACCGCCTCCAGATTGCGCTTGCCGTTGCCGAGACTGTAGTCAGGTCTCGGCATTCCGAGTATTTCGGCCCGGAAGGTCCGTCACATCACCAAAGCGTGAGGGCTTCGGCTTGAGGACGGTCTCTCGTTTCCTCCTGCTGCTGTTGCGGCAGGGTTGTGCCACCTGCCCGCCCCGCCTCCGCCTTGCGGCGGGGGCGAGTGGCGCGGGTCCTACGGTCGGCTCCACGAGGCTTCGACACCACCGGGGTGGTGTCCTGGTCTCCGGCCACTCCGGTACCAGTGGTGCAGGCTGCCGCGAGTGCGGCGAGGTTGCGTGCGGCGTTATCGTCCCGGTCGATGACCAGGTGACAGGCGTCGCATGCGTAGGTCCGGACGTGCAGCGGCAGCTTGGCTTTCACCGCGCCGCACCCGGAACAGGTTTTCGAGGAGGGGTACCAGCGGTTCGCCGTGATGACGGTCGTGGCGTGGCGTTGGCGGGTCTTGTAGGTGAGCTGTCGGCGGATCTCGCCGAGCCCGGCGTCGGCGATGCGGCGGGCCAGGCGCCGGTTGCGGAGCATGCCGGCGACGTTCAGGTCCTCGACCACGACCGTGCCGTACTCGGCCGCCACCGCGGTGGTCAGCTTGTGCAGGGTGTCCTCGCGGAGGTTCGTCACCCGGTGGTGGACCTTGTTTCGCCGGGCGTTGGCCTTCTCCCAGCGGCGGGACGGCCTCTGTCCGGTCCTGCGGTCAGGGCCGCGGCGCCGGGACACCACCCGGGAGGCGCGGCGCAGCTGACCGCGCGCCCGGTCGTAGTGCCCGGGATTTGCGACGGTACGGATCTCGCCGGTGCTGTCGGCCAGGACCGCCAGATTCTTCACCCCGAGGTCGATGCCGACCGCCATGTCCGGCCGCGCCACACGTTCGAGGTCCCGTTTCACCTCTGCTTGGAAGGACACGAACCAGCGTCCACGTTCATGGCGGACGGTGGCGGACAGGATCCGGGCGGTCCCGGCCCTGACACGGGACAGGAGCTTGACGGTGGGTTCATGGGTGCGGATCGTGCCCAGCCTGGGCAGCGTGGCGTGCCGGCCGTCGACGTCCACGCGGATCGCGCCAGTCGTGAACCGGCAGGACAGACGCGCCTTCCGCTTCGACTTGAACCGCGGCGCGCCCATCCGCCCGCCGCGCCGCTTGCCCTGCTGGGACTTCGCGTAGTTGTCGAACGCCGTGGACGCGTTCGCCAGGCCGGTGGAGTACGCCTCCTTGGAGTTGTCCTCCCACCAGGCGGCGAACCTCGGATCGGTGTGCTTGACGACGTTGAACGCCTTCCGCAGGGAAGGCAGCGACCACGGCCGCCATTCTGTCAGTCCGGCCTCGGGAATCCCGTAGGACTCCTCCGCCTTACGCTGCCACCACGACGCCTCGACCCAGCCGACAGCCCAGTTGTAGGCCGCGCGGGCCGCACCGCAGTGCGAGCGCAACGCGGCCTCCTGAGAGGCACTCGGGTCCAGGGCGAACCGGAACGCCTGCACCACGAACCCGGGCTGCGGCCGGAACTTCTTCACTCGGCGGCCTCGCCGGTCGCGACGGCCACCGCGCGGGCGGCCCGGTTCTTCGCCGCCCTCTGCCCGTACAGGCGGGCACACATCGACGTCAGCACCTCGGTGATGTTCCGTACGAGGTCATCGGCGGTCTCGGTGGGATCGAGGACGACCAGACGCCGCCCGGACGCCGACAGAGCAGCTTCCAGGTGCTCGACGCCGAACCGGGCCAGCCGGCCACGGTGCTCGACCACGATCACCGCGGCGGACGGGTCGCACAGGATGCGGTGCAGCTTGCGACGCCGGCCGTTCAACCCTGAGCCGACTTCGGTGACGACCTCGGCGACGGCCAGACCGAGCCCGTTCGCACCGGACACGACGCGGGCGGCCTGCTGCTCAAGGTCGGCTTTCTGGTCGGCGGACGACACACGGCAGTACGCCACCACACGCCCGGACGGCTGGACAGCGACCTCGTCGACCAGCCACGTTCCGGACGGCGCCTGACGGACCGGGACGGGCATCCTCCCGTCCTTCACCCACCGCCAGGCGGTCTGGTAGCTCACGCCCTGCTGACGGGCCCACTCCGAAAGCTTCACGAGAACCAAGATATGTGAGACATACGACTACAGATGACCATGAATGACTAGAAAATCCGTAGCAGCTTTCACCCTTGCACGTCGGAACGCTGAACGACTGCTACTACCAGCCCGAAACCGCCCTCTGCCGTACTGTCGGCAGTACGGACCAACCCATGCTCAACAACTGCCGCCCGGATCGCTGCGGGAACTCGACCATCACGACCCGGCATCGCAACGGGTGGGAAGCAGCACGCGGAAACACCGAGCGCGCACTGGCCTTCGTGGGACTCTCCGATCTCCAGCGAACAGCTCTGCGAGAGCGTCTCAACGACGTCAGCAAAGTGATCGAGGGGATCGACCGTGCCAACGACTGACGCAACCGAAGCAGCCCTCCGAGCGGCTTCCGAACGCCTGCTCCGAGGGGAGCCCACCCGTAGCGACGGTTCCCTGACCATCGCCTCACTCGCCGTTGAAGCCGGCGTCAGCAGAGCCAGCGCCTACCGCTACCCCCATGTTCTGGCGGAATTCCGAGACCTCGTAGCCGATCGAGAAGAAGCGGCCGCACCCTCGGCCTCCCTCCGGCAGGAGGTCCAGGCACTGAAGGGCGCCGAGCGCCGACTCCGCCAAGAGCATGCGCGCGAGGTGCGGGAGCTACGCTCCTCGATCAACGTCCTCGCACAGCAGGTTCAGCTCCTCACCCTGGAGAACCGGTGCCTCTCCCAGGCAGCCGACCGAAGCGATCGCGTCACTCGCATCGATCGCCGCTGATCGATGCGACCTGATGCGGCACGGTATCCCGCTTGCAGAAGGTGATCGCGGTGGCCATCCTCGAAGGCGGCGATGCGTCGGCACCCGCCCCTCGCTCCCGATCACGAGATCGACCGCTGAGTGTGCATCGTCAACTACCACGGGGAGCAACGTGCCGCCTTTCGTCTACCGGATCACCAAGTACGACCCTGCCGACCGCGACGAGCACGGCAGCTACGTCGGCGCCGAGGATTCGACCAGCGACCACGGACCGGTCGAGGCTGCTTATCTGCAAGCGATCGCCGCCTTCGCCGAGGACACCGGCATCGAGCATCTGGCCATCCGTGAGCCGGGGATCTCCTCCGGCCTTGCCCACTTCGGCCTGGAGCCGGCGATCGACGGCCACGGTCTTGCCGGGCTCTTCCCACCCGATCTCAGCGGGTTCCACGACGGTGCCGAGGTGCCCCTCTCCCTCGGCCTGGAGCTGGTCAGGGTCATGCTCCGCGACAACGGTGCCTGGTGCCGTCTGGAGGCGGAGGACAGGTTCGTCGTGCAGGTCGGTTGGGACCAGTACGTCTGCGTCAGGAGTGACAGACCCTGCGAGCGCGCCTTTGCCCGCACCCGGGCTCTCGGCCTCTTCCCGGAGCGGCTGGATGCCTCGCCCTACGACGCGGACTTCGATGAGCCCGGCGTGCAGCGGCCCGCCGACGAGGACTTCTGGGCCCTTCTGCGCCGGTCCATCGCCATGCGGCAAGCAGCGATATTGGAGGAGGGGTACCTCCACAATGCCTCCCGCTGGCATCGCCTCACCGAGGACACCCTCGACGCGGTACGCGCCCGGCTCACCCCTCGTGCCCAGTTGACCGTCTGGCCGGACCTGTCCACCGATGTCGACGCGGTCCTCGCCTCGCTTCCCGACGAAGGTCCGGTGGAGTTCGTATGGGAGGACGAGAACGGGACCATCTCCAGCACGATGGCCGACGAGTCCGAGTACCGGGAGCTGACCGCCCGGGTGGCAGGCGCCCGTGCCGCTACGGCCCTGTCTTTGACCCTCGACGAACGCCACCCGCTGTTCACCGCGGTCCTGCCCGACAGCGACGGTGTTCTGCGCGCGCGGTGGAGAACCGATCCGACGCCGAGCGACCGGAACTGGGCCCTCCTGAAGACTCTCCACCGCGGGCAGATCGTCACCGGCACGGTCATGAAGATCGCCGACTTCGGCGTCACCTTCGTGGACATCGGCGGCTTCACCGCAATGATCAACATTCCAGAGCTGTCCTGGAGGAGCATCGATCACCCGTCCGACGTCGTCACCGTCGGACAGGAGATCTCGGCCGAGGTTCTCGACGTCGACATGGTGAGAGAGCGCGTGCCGCTGTCCTTGAAGGCATTGCAGGACGACCCGATGCCGCAGTTCATCCAGCAGGTCGGCCAGGTCGTGACCGGTGTCGTGACCAAACTCGTGCCGTTCGGCGCCTTCGTTCGCATCGAGGACCGAGAGGACGGCCTCGAGGGACTCGTGCACAACACCGAGTTGTCCGAGGACCCCGTTGCCGACCCGGAGGACGTCATTCAGGTCGGCGCCTCTCTTGTCGTGAAGATTCTCGACGTCGACCCCACCCGGCGGCGCATCACTCTGTCCCACCTTCAGGCTCTCGCGCACGGAGGGGCTTGACCCGTCCGAGCCGTCAGCTGCGCGGGATGACCGGCCAAGCCGACTCCACGACTGCCGTCGGGTTCGTGGTCCGCCGCAGGTACGCCTGCAAAGAGGCCGACTGCTCGGCCGCCGCTCGTACCTGGAGGTCGTGCAGGTCCGCCAGAGGCATCGTCCCGATGGACTGGCGCTTCTCCCCCATACGTCGCACCACACGAGCCGCAGCCACCGCGTCCGCTCTCGCATTGTGAGCGTCGTCGAGCGACACGCCGTAGTACGCGCACAGGGCGTGGAGGGCACGCGTGCCCTTCCGGTACTTGTCGATGTGCTTGTCGATCACCAAAGGATCCACAACCGGCGAGGGAACAGCACCCAGCCGCTCACTGAGCGGCTCCAGCCCGTACCGTCGGCACTCACGGTCCAGCAGTGACAGGTCGTAGCGCGCGTTCATCACGACCAGAGGCGTCCCTGCCTGCAGGACCTCTGCGACAGCATGTGTGATTTCCTCGATGGCGAGCGCGGCCGGGACTCCCTGCTCCCGGGCCTGCTCCGTCGAGATGCCGTGGATCGCCGCGGCCTCTTCGGGTATCGCCACCCCGGGGTCGAGCAGCCAGGTCCGTTCCGTCGAGACGGCCCCGTCCAGCTCCAGACGCACGACCGCCGCGGTGACTACGCGGTCGGTCTCGATGTCCGTGCCCGTGGTCTCCAGGTCGAAGGCCGCCAGAGGCCCAGTGATCCAGGTCATCACGCAGCCCCCGCTCCAGCGCAGACCGGAACCCGGCACGCTTCCGGATGAGACACCTGAGACGCGGCTGAGGTGCGTGGATAAAAGGCGGCGTTGTACGCGACGACCGGGACGCCGGTGCGCCAGTGGGTGACGAGGACCTCCGCGATGGCGTCGGCGACCTCGGCCGCGGGGCGGCCCTCGGCGGTCGCGCGCTCATTGGTGATCCCGTGCACCGCCACCGCGTCGGCCGGGATCTCCACACCCGGATCGGCCAGCCACTCGCGGCGGTCCAGCGGCTCTCCGCCCTTGACCTCTATCACGGCCCCCGTGACGATGCGCGACTCGCGCGGATCGGTCCCGGTCGTCTCCAGGTCGAAGCCGATCAGCAGCTCCCGGTGCCAGCCCATGGGCGGCCCCCCTTCTTCGTGGTGCTTTCCCCCAGTGGTCCCCACGATCCCATGAGCCACTGACAATCCGGGGAGCGTGTTCCACCGGGCCGGAAGGGACGGCCTTCAGGACACCGGCCGCGAATCGGCCCAGGCCGCCTCGAATTCTTCCCGATAGGTGGGGAAAAGTCCCTCTTCTCCGATCTGGTCCGGTCTGAGCACCCGGCTCCCGCCGCGCAGCACCAGGACCGGCGCCTCCATGCCCCGCGCGCGGCGCAGATAGGACTGCACGACCGCGATGCCGTCCGAGCCGTCCCCGTCGACGAGGTACGCGGTGAAACGGGGCGTCTCGTCGTAGACCTGGATCTCGAAGGCGTCCGGGTCGCGCAGCCGGGACCGCACGCGCCGCATGTGCAGGATGTTCATCTCGACCGACCGGCTCAGCTCGCCGCGCTTGATCCCGAGTTCGCGCTCACGCCGCTTGACCGCGCTGGACGCGGGGTTCAGGAACAGCAGCCGGGTGCGGCAGCCGGACTCGGCGAGACGGACCAGCCGGCGCCCGGAGAAGTTCTGCACCAGCAGGTTCAGACCGATGCCGACGGCGTCGAGCCGGCGGGCTCCGCCGAAGAGGTCCTCGGCGGGGAACTGGCGCAGCAGCCGCACCCGGTCGGAGTGCACGCCGACGACGTCCGCGTAGCGGTCGCCCACGAGGTCCTCGACGGCGTCCACGGGCAGCCGTCGCGCGGAGGGCACGTCACTGCCGGCGCCGAGGATCTCCAGGAGTCTCGCCGCGGCCCGCTCGGCCTGGTTCAGGACGGCCTCGGACAGGGCGCGGTTGCGCGACACGACGTTCCGGGTCACTTCCAGCTCGTCCAGAGCGAGTTCGACGTCCCTGCGTTCGTCGAAGTAGGGCTCGAAGCACGGCCAGTGCTGCACCATCAGCTCGCGCAGCTGGGGCAGCGTGAGGAAGCTCAGCACGTTGTCGTCGGCCGGGTCGAGCAAGTACCCCTTGCGGCGGCTGACTTCGCGCACGGCGACCGCGCGCTGCACCCATTCCTGTCCGGCCGGTCCCGCGGCGGCGACCACCCAGTCGTCGCCGTGGACGGGTTCGTAGACGGGCCGGAGAACAGCGGCCACGACCGCGCGCAGCCGCTGTTCCACCAGGTTCAGCCAGATGTAGGCGCGTCCGGCCCGCTGGGCACGCGTACGCACCTCACCCCAGGCGTCGGCGCCCCAGTCCAGTTCCGGTCCGATGGATCCCATCTCCATCGGCCGCGCCAGTGACACCGCGCCGGGTGGGACATCTGTGGAGTTCCCCTCGTGACCCTCGTCACCAGGAGGCAGCTCCAGCCCTCCCGAGCCCACCCACGCACCGCCTTCCGCTCCCCCGAGCACTCCCCAGGGGCCAGGCCCCAATCAACGATCAAGGAAGGGTACTCCGGGAGCGGCGAGCGGTGCAGCCCGATGCACAGGTCGTTTCCCAACTACCTGGGTTCGACATGCCCGTTCTGGTTCGCCAGCTCCGGCGGAGTGAGCGGATTCATAGCGGTGACGTCACGCGGGGCGATGGAGAATCCCTGCCAGTGGACCGGCATCGGCTGCTGGTCCTCGTCCCGGGCGATGTGGTGGAAGCCCACGTTGACCCAGACCACGGGGTGGGTGAGCGTCTGTCCGTCGACGTACTTGTCGACGGATTTGCCGTGCCCGGCACCGCAGTTGCGCAGGTTGTCGCTCGCGAACTGCTCGCACTTGTTGTACTCGGTGAAGTAGACGTCGTGCTTGGTGAAGGCACGACCGAGGTACTTGGTGGTCGCGCCCGGGACGATCTCGTACGAGCGTGCGTGATTGTCCTTGTTCTTGCCGGAGTTGCTGACGAGGCGCCACCAGCGCATGTTCTTGGCGTCGCCGGCGAGTTCCTTGCCGACCTTGGTGACCGTGGTCTTGTTGCTGGGGGCCTGCTGGCCCTGCGCGGGCGGGCTGACGACGGAGTCGTACTGCTCGACCTTCGCCTTGGACGAGCCGTCCAGGCCGAAGTTGAGCCGCCAGAAGACGTTGTGGCTGTGGCTGGTGGCGTAGTCCTTGGCGCCCTTGCCCAGCGGCCAGCCGCGGCCGTCGCCCGCGTCGTAGTCGAAGGGCGAGAGGCTGCCGGTGGCGCCGACGTTCATGTTGATCGTGCCGTCGTCCTGGAACCGCCACTCGGTGATGTACTCGTACCAGCCGACCTTGTTGACGGTGTAGATGAGCAGGTCCTTGCCCTGCTTCTGGAAGACCTTGTTCCCGGTGTCGGCCTCCATCCGGTAGGCGTGGCCGCGCGAACGGGTGGTGGTGCACAGGCCCTTGACGTTCGCGTGCGCCGGGTCCCAGGCCTCGGGGACCTTGACCGTCTTGATGGAGCCGCCGGGGCACTCGGCGGGGACCATGTCGACCAGGCCCTGGCCGAAGCCGGCGCCGGTCAGGTCGCTGTACTCGACCGAGCCGTCGTCGTAGGGGACGTCGATCTGGGCGAGCTTGGCGGTGCTCAGGACCTTGATCGGGGCGGTCTCGCCGGGGGGCTGGTACGAGATGTTCGACAGGACGAGTCCGGCCTCGCTCTCGTAGCTCCAGCACATCCGCCAGGTGGTGCCGGTGGCGAGCTTCTGTTCGATCTTGTAGGCGGCGCTGCAGTCGGCGGCCGGGGCGGGCGCGGACCGGGGCTGGGCGACGGCCGGTCCCGCGGCCGTCGTCGCTCCGGCGGCCAGGGCGAGCGTCGAGAGGCCCACGGCCGCCCGGCTGCGGGCACGGCTGTTTCTGTTGACGCGCATGAAGAGACGACTCCTTGCGGAAAGCTGTGAAGGTGGGAAGGACAGGAGGGCGGCGCTCAGCCGAGCTTGCCGACCTTGCGGGCGCTCAGGTCGATCACCAGGTCACGGCTGTCGATCCAGGGCCCGTTCTTGACCTTCGGGAAGAGCCGGACGCACCGGTGCTCGCCGCAGGCGCCGAGGGCGGCGGGCTGGGCACCGGAGGTGGCGCGGTAGACCATGCTGTTGAGCACCAGCTGGTCGGGCGAGGTGAGTTCCTTGCCGGTCGCGTCCTTGAAGTCGGCCTTGAGGCCGGCGCCGAGCGGATCGGCGATCAGCAGCTTGGCGGCCTCGGTCATCTCGTCCCGGCTGATCGGCGGCTGCACACCGTGCTGGACGCCCGTCTGCTCGACCTTCCCGGTGTCGAGGTCGACGGTCTTGGTGACGAGCGTGTCGTCCTTGTAGTCGTAGAACCTGATGTCGGCGCGGCGCGGCGCGTCCGGGTTGTCCAGGTCGGCCGTCTCGGGCTCGGCGAGGTCGACCCCGAGGCGCTGCGGTCCGCGGTCGCCCTCGACGTTCTCGCTGGAGTTGAAGAGCTGCCGGTTCACCGCGATCCGCTCGGCGCGCCGCATCTCGTCGTCGGTCAGCGGGTCACGGCCCTTGCCCTTCTGCCCCTCGGCCGGCGCCCGCTCGACGACACCGGGCCGCACGGCGCCGCTCTGGCCGCCCTGCCCGTCCTGTGCCGCCTGCTGCGCGGACCCGCCGCTCCCGCTCGTTCCGCCCGATTCCTCGGCCCCCGCCGACCCCGGAAGGGTGACACCGATCATCACGGCCGTCCCGGCCACCGCGATGGCCGCACCCGCCACCACCTTGCCCAGATGGCGGTGCACTATCTTGCGCACATTTCCCCCTACCCCCTACGTCCCCAGGAGTCGTTCGAGTCCCACTGGTTCGGCATACGAGATATGCCTGGTCGCGGGGTAAGAGGGATGTAAGTCATGTGAGGTTCCATCACTTTCGGGGAGACTCGGCTCGGACTCGCCCCCCAGGGGCACGGCACTACTGGAAGAGTCATATCCATGCAGGTCTGGCCTGGCGAGGCGTATCCACTCGGTGCCACGTACGACGGCGCCGGCACCAATTTCGCGGTCTTCTCTGAGGCCGCCGACCGTATCGAGCTGTGCCTTCTGCACGACGACGGCTCGGAGACGGCCGTGGAACTGCGGGAGACCGACGCGTTCGTGCGGCACGCGTACCTGCCCGGCGTCATGCCCGGGCAGCGGTACGGCTTCCGGGTGCACGGGCGGTACGCGCCCGAGCGCGGGCAGCGCGCCAATTCCGCGAAGCTGCTGCTCGACCCGTACGCGCGTGCGATCGCGGGCTCCGTCGACTGGGGCGAGGAGGTGTACGGCTATCCGTTCGGGTCACCCGACCGGCGCAACGACCTCGACTCGGCACCGCACACCATGTCGTCGGTCGTGGTCAACCCGTACTTCGACTGGGGGGACGACCGGCGCCCCCGGACGGAGTACCACCACACGGTGATCTACGAGGCCCACGTGAAGGGCCTGACGATGCTGCATCCGGCGCTCCCGGACGAGCTGCGCGGCACGTACGCGGCCCTCGCGCACCCGGCGATCATCGAACACCTGACACGGCTGGGCGTCACGGCACTGGAACTGATGCCCGTACACCAGTTCGTGAACGACCACCGGCTGGCCGACATGGGCCTCGGCAACTACTGGGGCTACAACACGATCGGCTTCTTCGCCCCGCACAACGCGTACGCGTCCTGGGGCGACCGGGGCCAGCAGGTGCTGGAGTTCAAGTCGGCCGTCCGGGCGCTGCACGAGGCCGGCATCGAGGTCATCCTCGACGTGGTCTACAACCACACCGCCGAGGGCAACCACCTGGGTCCGACGCTCTCCTTCCGGGGCCTCGACAACGCCTCGTACTACCGCCTGGCGGACGACCCCCGCTACTACATGGACACCACGGGCACGGGGAACTCCCTGCTCATGCGCTCCCCGCACGTGCTCCAGCTGATCATGGACTCGCTGCGCTACTGGGTCACCGACATGCACGTGGACGGCTTCCGCTTCGACCTCGCGGCCACGCTGGCGCGCCAGTTCCACGAGGTGGACCGGCTGTCGTCGTTCTTCGACCTCGTCCAGCAGGACCCGGTGGTCTCCCAGGTGAAGCTGATCGCCGAGCCCTGGGACGTCGGCGAGGGCGGCTACCAGGTGGGCAATTTCCCGCCCCTGTGGACGGAGTGGAACGGCAAGTACCGCGACACCGTGCGGGACCTGTGGCGCGGTGAGCCGCGCACACTGGCCGAGTTCGCCTCCCGGCTGACCGGCTCGTCCGACCTGTACCAGGACGACGGACGCCGTCCGCTCGCCTCCATCAACTTCGTGACCTGCCACGACGGCTTCACCCTGAACGACCTCGTGTCGTACAACGACAAGCACAACCAGGCCAACGGCGAGGACAACCGGGACGGCGAGAGCCACAACCGCTCCTGGAACTGCGGCGCCGAGGGCGAGACGGACGACCCGGACGTGCTGGCGCTGCGGGCCCGGCAGCGGCGCAACTTCATCGCCACCCTGATGCTCTCCCAGGGCGTGCCGATGCTCAGTCACGGCGACGAGTTCGCGCGCTCCCAGGGCGGCAACAACAACGCGTACTGCCAGGACAGCGAGCTGTCCTGGGTGCCGTGGCCGGAGGAGGACTGCGAGCTCCTCGCCTTCACGCGCGCGATGGTGTGGCTGCGCCGGGACCACCCCGTCTTCCGGCGGCGGCGCTTCTTCCACGGACGGCCGGTCCAGGGCACCCACGACGAACTCTCCGACATCGCGTGGTTCACCCCGGAGGGCCAGGAGATGACCCAGCGCGACTGGGGGTCCGCGCAGGCCCGGGCGCTGTCCGTCTTCCTCAACGGCAACGCGATCTCCGAGCCGGGTCCCCGCGGGGAACGCATCTGCGACGACTCCTTCCTGCTGATGTTCAACGCCTCCCACCAGCCCCTGGAATTCGTCGTGCCGGCCGACCACGGCCGCCGGTGGCAGATCGTCGTCGACACGTCCCTGCCGGAGGGGGTGGCCCCGGGCGCGGGCGCGAAGGTCACGGCCGGTGACCGGCTGCCCCTGGTCGACCGGAGCATGACCGTGCTTCAGCGGCCCGCCTAGGAGGCCCTCGTCCCGTCCCGTGCGCGTGGCTCCCGCCGCGGGCCCACGCGCGCGGGACGGGGCCGTGCGTGCCCTTGTGCGGGCCGCGGTGACAGAAAGGCGGCCGGACGGGTACGTAGAGTCGCATGACACCTGAGCGCCCCGAAGCGGCGATCGCGGACTCGGTCGTCCCCGGTCCGGTCGTCCCCGTCGTGCCGACCGCCACCTACCGGCTCCAGCTCCAGCCGGAGTTCCCCTTCCGCCGCGCCGAGGCGGCCGTGCCCCATCTGGCCTCGCTCGGCGTCTCCCATCTGCACCTGTCCCCCGTCCTGGAGGCCGTCCCCGGCTCGAAACACGGCTACGACGTGGTGGACCACGCGCGCGTGCGGGGCGAACTGGGCGGTGAGGAGGGGCTGCGTTCCCTCGCGCGCACCGCGCGGGAGCACGGCCTCGGAATCGTCGTGGACATCGTGCCGAACCACATGGCGATGTCCCCGCGCCACAACCACGCCCTGTGGGAGGTGCTGCGCGAGGGCCCGGAGTCGCCGTACGCGCGCTGGTTCGACATCGACTGGGACGCCGGGGGCGGCCGGCTGCTGCTGCCGGTGCTCGGGGACCGCCTCGGCGCCGAGATCGGCCAGCTGAAGGTCGACGGCGACATACTGCGCTACTACGACCACGTGTTCCCGCTGCGCGCGGGCACGGCGGGGCTGCCGATGCCCGAGCTCCTGGACGCCCAGTGGTACCGCCCCGCGTGGTGGCGGCTGGCCCGCACCGAGCTCAACTACCGGCGTTTCTTCAGCATCTCCGAGCTCATCGGGGTGCGCGTCGAGGACCCGGAGGTGTTCGCGGCGACCCACGCGAAGATCCTGGAGCTCGTCGCCGACGGGGTGATCGAGGGGCTGCGCGTCGACCACCCGGACGGGCTGGCGGACCCGGACGCCTATCTGCGCCGGCTGCACGAGGCGACCGGCGGCCGCTGGACCGTGGTCGAGAAGATCCTCGCGGACGGCGAGCCGCTCCCGCCCGCGTGGCCCGTGGCGGGCACCACCGGCTACGACGCGCTGCGGCACGTCGACGGCCTCTTCACGGACGAGGCGGGCGCGAGCCGGCTGCTCGGCCGCTACCGGCGCTTCGCGGGCCCGGAGGCCGACCGGGGCGGCCACTGGGACAGCACGGTGCGCCGGGCGGCGTACAAGGTGATCACGCACGAGCTCGCCGCGGAGGCCGAGCGGCTCACCCGCGAGGTGAGCGCGCTGTGCGCCGCCTCTCCCGACCCCGCGGCGCGCGACCACGCCCCCTGGGCCCTGGGCGCCGCGCTGCGCGAGCTCCTGGTCCGGATGGAGGTGTACCGGCCCTATCCCTCGACCGACGCGGCCGGGGCGCTCACCGAACGGGCCGCCGCCGAGGCCAGGTCCGCGTTCCGGGTGCCCGAGGAGGCGCGCGCCGTGGACCTCGTACGGGATCTGCTGCTCGCGCGGGACGGCGACCGGCCCGGGGAGGCCGCGTTCCGGGCCCGGTTCGCGCAGACCTCGTCGGCGCTGCGGGCCAAGTCGGTGGAGGACACGGCGTTCTACCGCTACGTGCCGCTGCTGTCGGCGAACGAGGTGGGCGGGGCCCCGGGCGGCCCCGCGGTGTCCCCGGACGACTTCCACGCCTTCTGCGCGCGCGTGCAGCGCGACTGGCCCGCCGGCGGAACCGTCCTGTCGACCCACGACACGAAGCGCAGCGCGGACGTGCGCGCCGCCGTCTCCGTCCTCACCCAGTGCCCGGAAGCCTGGTCCGAGGTGCTGGAGGAGGTGACCCGCGAGGGGCCGGGGACGCCCGACCCGCAGATGGCGTGGGCCGCGTGGCAGACGGTGTTCGGCCTCGGCCCGGCCACCGGCGAGGACGGGTCCGGGGACGGCTCCGGGGACGGGCCCGGAAACTACACGGAGCGCGTCCGGGACGCCCTGCTGAAGCACGTCAGGGAGGCCGGGACGCGCACCTCCTGGACCGAGCGCGACCCCGCGTACGAGGACGCAGTGGCGGCGTTCGTCACCGACGGGCCGTGCGGGCCCCCCGGACGGCCCGTGGCCGCCCTGCGGGCCTCGCTGGCGCCGCACGTGCGGGCGAACGTCCTGGGGGCCGCCCTGGTCCATCTGACGATGCCCGGGGTGCCGGACGTGTACCAGGGCACCGAGGACGAGTACCGGGCGCTGGTGGACCCGGACAACCGGGCGGCGTTCACACCGCGCGGGCTGTCCGCGGAGAAGCCCGCGCTCACGGCCGCCGTGCTGCGGCTGCGGGCCCGGCGGCCCGACGTCTTCGGCGGCTCGGCGACGTACGTGCCGCTGCGGGCCGAGGGGCCGGCGGCCGAACACTGCGTGGCGTTCGCCCGGTCGGGAGAGGTGATCACGGCCGTCACCCGGCTGTCGCTGGGGCTCGCCGAGGCCGGCGGCTGGCGGGACACCGTTCTCGCGCTCCCCGCCGGACGGTGGGCCGACGTGCTCCCCTCCGGCTCCGCGGAGCGGGAGTTCACGGGACGCGTGCGCGCGCTGGACCTCTTCGGGAGGTCGCCCGTCGTGCTGCTGGAACGCGTCAGCGCGGGCACACCGGAAGGGTCCGGGGAGAGCGGCTGACCAGACCCTCGGCACGCGGCCGGGGCCCCGGCGCCCTGCGCAGGCCCGGCAGCACGGTCAGCAGGGCGCGCAGCCCGCTCTCCGCCGTCAGCCGGGCCAGCGGGACGCCCGGGCACAGGTGCGGTCCCGAGCCGTACGCGAGGCCGCCCGGGTCGGCGCGGAAGACGTCGTAGCGGTCCGGGTCCGCGAACCGTGCCGGGTCGCGGCCCGCGGCGCCGAGCAGACACGCCACGGTGGCGCCCTCGGGGACCGGGCCGATCGGTTCGAGCGCCCGGCGGGCCACGATCTGCAGCGGCGGGTCGCGGCGCAGCGACTCGGCCCAGGCGGCAGCGGCCAGTTCGGGCCGGGCGCGGACCAGATCGAGCTGGCGCGGATGGTCGAGGAGGTTGGCGAGGAACGAGGCGAGGGCGCGCGCGGTCGTCTCGCCCGCCGCGCCCAGCACGGTCGCGGCGAGGCCGGTCACGGCCTCGTCCGGCAGGGGACGCCCGTCGGGGCCGGCCGTGCACAGCGCGGACAGCAGGTCGTCCCCGGGGCGGGCGCGGCGGTCGGCGATGTGGGGCCTCAGATGGGCGGCGAGTCCGGGGTGGCGGCCACCGAGGTGGTCGAGTCCCGTCCGGCACCAGGCGTGCACGCGCGCGGTGTCCTCGTACGGCAGTCCGAGCGCGGTGACGGCCGCGGCGGCGGGCAGCCACCGGCAGAACTCGGCGACGAGGTCGGCCTCCTGACGGGAGGCCAGACGGCTCGCGAGGACGTGCGCGGTGCGTTCGACGCCCGCTCGCAGCGCGGCCGCCACCCGGTCCCCGAGCGCCGGGGACACGACGGCCCGGTACGCGCCGTGGGCCGCCGCGGGTCCGGGTGACGGCGCGACGAGCCGCGGGTCCGCGAGCGCGGCGCGCACGTCGGCGTACCTGCTGATCAGCCAGGCGCCGAACGGCTCGTCGTGGACCAGGGGGAATTTTCCGCGCAGGGTGCGGTAGAGCGGGTGGGGATCGCGACGGGTCCCCGGATCGAGGAGGCTCGCGGGGGCGTCCACGCACGTGTACGGCCCGCCGGGCGGCACGTACGGCCCGTACGGCTCCTCCCGCCCGTGCGGCGGGGGACACCCCGGGACGAACGGGGGCACCGGCGCGGGAGCCGGGGACGGCCCACCCGTGACGGGGGGCACCGGCCTCGGCGCGGCCTGCGCGGGCGGCTCGGCGTCGGCGGGCGGGGTCGGCGGGGCCGGGACCGGGACCCGCGGGCCCGTGGGGGTCCCCGTCGGGGCGCCCTCTCCGGGAAGACCGTGTGGACACAGCACCGCGGGCCACCACCTCAGGGTCTGCGCGCCGGACCCGCGCGCGGTTGTTCCGAGTCGACCACCACCCGCCCCCGACCGCAGGTCCCGTACACCCGGACGAGTGAATCGTGTACATCACATCGATTCACCCGCCCGTGGGACGCGGGTACGCCGGCCGCCGTCTCCCCGGCACCCGCTCCGGCGCATCCGCCGCCGGTTCTCCGCAGGCCCGCGGGACGCGGTTCGCCCCGGCCGGGGAGATCCGCGCACCCGCCGCCGCCCGCCGCCGGCGGAAAATGCCGGCCGGGCTCCCCCACGGCCGCGCCGACGCGTCCTTGACAGTTCCCCGAGACCGTGGAGTACTGCCAAAAGCGACGCAGGGCGGACAAGTCGGGGGTGAGTCATCTGCCGGAGTTGCGCTACCCCAGTGTGGCCGAAATCGTGTCGTCCGCCTCGGCGCTGACGGCCCACCGGCCCGATCTGTGCGTCCTTCGACAAGTGGGCGCCTCCCGCGCGGGCAGACCCCTCCACCTGCTGTCCGTCGGCCACGCCCGGCACGCGGTCCTCGTCGTGGCGGGGGCCCACGCCAACGAACCGACGGGCGGTTCGACGCTGCTGTCCCTGGCCGAACGCGTGCTGTACCGGCGGGAGTTGCGCAGGGACACCTCCTGGCACTTCCTGCTCTGCGCGGACCCCGACGGGGCGAGCCTCCATGTGACCCCCGCGCCCCGGACCCTCCTCGACTACCACCTGGGCTTCTTCCGTCCGGCCGGGCCCGAGCAGCCGGAGTGGTCGCCCTCGGTCCTGCCTCCCGACCGGCTGCCGCCGGAGACCCGGGCGCTGACCCGGGTCATCGACGAGGTGCGGCCCTACCTCCAGGTGACGCTGCACGGGACCGATCTGGGCGGCAGCTGGGTGCAGTTGACCAAGGACATCCCGGGCCTCGCGGAACCGTTCGCCAAGTCCGCGGCGGAGCTGCGCATCCCGGTCGAGACGGCCGCCTCGGACGCCGCGGGCTGGCCCGCGTCCGGGCCCGGGGTGCATGTGATGCCGGCGCCCGGCTCGGACGCGGCGTACCCGAGCATGCCGGACGACGCCCGGCACAGCACCTGGTACCACGCCCACCGGTACGGCGGTCTGACGGCCGTCGTGGAGGTGCCGATGTGGGCCAGCGACCTGGTGGACGATCCGGCGCCGCACCCCGCCCCCGCGGCGGCGATGCGACGTCTGGCCGACCGGCTGGTGACGGACGCGGACCAGGTGGAGGCGGTGCTCGGGCGGGCCCTGCCTCGGCTGCGGGGGCCCGACGGACCCCTTCTGCGGGCCGCGAAGTGGGCACTGGCCCTGGTGCCGGGGCTCGCCGCGGACTGGTCGCAGCCGCCCCTCGTGGACACGACGATGGCGTACGTGGGAAGTGTCGACGCGTTCGGCCGGCGGATCCCGCTGCGGGCCGCGTCGATGCTGCTGCGCGTCCTCCAGGAGACCGGCGACCGCGAGGCACCGCGCCTCGAACGGCTGGTCGCCGACTGGAGCGACTCCTTCGCGGAACGCTTCCGCGCGCGCTGGGTGCCGCTGGAGAACCAGGTCGAGCACCAGGCCCGTACGGTGATGGCCGCCGCCCGCCACGCGCGCGACGGCGCCGCCTGACCCGGCGCGGCAGGACGCCGCGGACCGCCCGGAGGACCGCCGTCATTCCCGGTGCGTCGGCACCGTGGCCTGCGCGGGCCGGCCGGAGTCGCCGGCACGGAGGCGCGCGCCGGTGTGACGCCCGGCGAGTTCGAACGCGGAGAGGACGACACGCGCCTGGTACTCGACCTGACGCGCGACCGGGATCCAGCGCGCTCCGCAGCCGTCGCGGTAGTCGGCGCACCACGCGTCGATCAGCCGGTCGAGCTCGGGCAGCGCGTCGCACGGGTCCTGCCCGGAGGCGGTGAGCAGCTGGTGCAGCAGCCCGGCCGTGCGCAGCGCGACCCGGCGCCCGGCGAGGCGCAGGGCGGTGAGCCGGGCGGTGTCGAGCGGCGGCAGGGGCCGTGCCCCGGTGCCGCGCGCGTCGGGGTCCCAGGAGTCGGCGAGTCCGGGGCCGACCAGTAAATAGTCGTCGACGGGCGCGAGCAGGCAGGTCACGTCCGGCGAGCCGCCGAGGCCGGGCCGCACCCGGGCCAGGATGTCCTCCAGGGTCCTCGTGTCGTGCCGCAGCGCCCGGCTGACGGAGCGCAGCACCGCGTCGGCGTCGGCGGGGCGCGCCCGGTCCTCGACGGCGCCGACACCCCACATGGGCGCCTCGACGATCGCGGTGACCGTGCCGTACGGCTGGGGGTGGAACCAGGTGGAGTCGACCGCGGCCTCCGTGATGGCGGCGGCCAGGTCTCCCCGGCGCGGCGGCGGGACGCGGTAGACGGCGGGACCGAGCTCCGGCCAGTACAGGGTGTCGTAGGGGCCGAGTTCGCGCGGGATGCCGAGGCGGGCCGCGCTGTGCGCGACGCGCCGGGAGAGGCCGGGCAGGTCGCGGGTCAGCTCGACGAAGGCGCCGCCGACGTCGACGCCGTGCAGGGAGCACTGGAGGAACGGCCTCAGCTCGTCCTGGAGGCCGAGCAGGACCCGGGTCTCCGGCAGGGCGGCGCCGTCCGGGCCGTCGGGCAGCCATTCCGGCTGTTCGAGGAAGCCCGGCCGGAAGAAGTGCCGGAAGTAGTGGCCGAGGGTGTAAGGGCCCTGGAGCCAGGCCTCGTTGCGGCGGGAACCGTCGGGGTCGAGGCAGAGCAGCAGGTTCCAGGTGGCGTCCGCGCCCTCGGTGAGACGGGGGTCGGCGAGCGCCCGTTCGGCCAGTCTGAGTGCGGTCGCTCCACCCACGGGCTCGTTGGCGTGCGGTCCGGCGACGACGAGGACCTGACGGCTGCCGTGTCCGACGGACAGGAGCAGCATCGGCGTGCCCGCCCGGGAGGTCCCCACGCGGCGCAGCCGGGCGTCGCCGGGGCGCCGGGCGACGATCGCGGCGGCGCGGACGCCGAGTTCGTCCACGGTCGGGTAGCGGCGGAGGGGCGGCAGAGTACACCTCCACTCGTACGGTGTCGTCGTTTCACCTGATGTACACGAAGTACGCACAGTCAGTCACGACTTCGGAGGCGCGTCAACACCGCGGGGGCGAAAGGATGTTGCGGGAGCCGACGGGCGGTCCCGCGTCCGGGCCCGCTCTCCGGGCGCGCCGGGACTCCCCGGGCGGCCGGGAGCCGACGCGGCTCAGGCCGCCGAGGCGAGGCGGAACATCATGCGGCCGAAGCCGACCTGGTCGCCGTCCTTCACGACGGACGCGCCGATGACGCGCCGGCCGTTGACGGTCGTGCCGTTGGTCGAGCCGAGGTCGCGCAGCACCCACACACCGCCCTGACGGCGCAGTTCGGCGTGCACCCGGGACACCGTCTCGTGGTTCAGGCGCAGTCCGCTGGCGGGGTCACGGCCGATGCGCAGCGGGTAGGCGTCGCCCGGGGCGGGCAGTTGCAGTTTGGGCAGCCGCTCGGCCTGCCAGGCGCGGCGCAGCCGGACCGTGAAGCCGGAGACGGCCTCCACCGTGCCGAACACCGCCTTCGACCAGCGCCGCCCGGCGGGCTCGTCGCCGTCGGGCAGGTCGGCGGTGAGCACGGCGAGTTCCTCGGACCGGCGGGCGGACAGGACCAGCTCCATCCGGCGGACGAACGTGTCGTGCGAGAGGCGGCCGAGCGCGACGCCGTCACGGAGCGACTTGAGCGCCCGGTCGCGCTCCGCGTCGGACAGCCGCGCGGGATACAGGGGGAACTCGAAGGACGACGTCACGTTCGTGATTGTCGGCCAGTAACGACGGGGTGTCCAGAAGACCCGGAAACGGCTGGTGGGACCGGGTGCGGCCGTTCGCGCGACCGAAAGGCGGGAGACACGCGGCAAAAGGGTGGATCCGTAAGCGAATTGATCTCCCGTGGAGCACCATGGACGGGCTGGGTCACTGCGAGCCGACAAGGGGGAAGCGTTCATGCGATTCGAGGTGTGGGCACCACGGGCCGACCGGATGACGCTCCATTGCGACGGTGTCACGAGCGCGTTGGACCGTGACGCCGTGCGGGCCGGATGGTGGACGGGCGAGGCGGAGGCGACGGAGGGGACCCGGTACGGGTTCGCGGTGGACGACGGTCCCGTCCTGCCCGATCCCCGTTCGCGCCGCCAGCCGGACGGCCCCGACGGACTGAGCGCGGTGGTCGACCAGGGGCGGTACGCGTGGCGCGCCGACTGGCCCGGACGTCCGCTGCCGGGCGCGGTCCTCTACGAGCTGCACGTGGGTACGTACACGCCCGAGGGCACCCTGGACGCGGCGGCGGACCGGCTCGGGCACCTGGCCGAACTGGGCGTCACGCACGTCGAGTTGATGCCGCTGTGCCCGTTCCCCGGCCGGCACGGCTGGGGGTACGAGGGGGTCTCCCCGTGGGCCGTGCACGAGCCCTACGGCGGCCCCGAGGCGCTGAAGCGCTTCGTCGACCGGGCGCACGAACTGGGCCTCGGTGTCGTCCTGGACGTCGTGCACAACCATCTCGGCCCGTCCGGCAACCATCTGCCCGCGTTCGGGCCCTACTTCACGGACACCCACCAGACGCCCTGGGGTTCCGCGGTGAACCTCGACGCGCCCGGCTCGGACGAGGTGCGCGCGTACCTCGTGGGCAGCGCGCTGGCCTGGCTGCGCGACTACCGGCTGGACGGGCTGCGGCTCGACGCGGTGCACGCGCTGCGGGACACCCGGGCGGTGCACTTCCTGGAGGAGCTGTCGGCGGCCGTGGACGCGCTCGCCGGCGACCTGGGCCGGCCGCTCTTCCTGATCGCCGAGTCGGACCTCAACGACCCGCGGCTCATCACCTCCCGCGAGGAGGGCGGTCTCGGGCTGCACGCGCAGTGGAACGACGACTTCCACCACGCGCTGCACACCACGCTGACCGGCGAGGCGCAGGGCTACTACGCGGACTTCGCGCAGGCCCCGCCGGCCGCGCTGTGCAAGACGCTGACGTCGGGCTTCTTCCACAACGGGACCTGGTCCAGCTTCCGCGGGCGCCGTCACGGCCGCCCGCTCGACCGCGCGCGGGTCTCGGCGCAGCGGCTGCTCGGCTACGCCCAGACCCACGACCAGATCGGCAACCGCGCCCAGGGGGACCGGCTGTCGGCCGCCCTCTCCCCCGGGCTGCTGGCCTGCGCCGCCGCGCTGACGCTCACCGCGCCGTTCACGCCGATGCTCTTCATGGGCGAGGAGTGGGGCGCCTCGACGCCCTGGCAGTTCTTCACCGATCACACCGACCCCGAGCTCGCGGAGGCGGTACGGCGGGGCAGACGGCGGGAGTTCGCGGCGCACGGCTGGGCCGAGGAGGACGTGCCGGACCCGCAGGACCCGGCGACCCGGGACCGCTCCTGCCTCGACTGGTCGGAACCCGGCAGGGAGCCGCACGCGCGTCTGCTGGCCTGGTACCGCGAACTGATCGCGCTGCGCCGGAGCCAGGCCGACCTCTCGGACCCCGATCTCGCGGCGGTCAGGGTCGCCCACGACCCGGGGGCCCGCTGGATCGCCGTCCGGCGCGGGGACGTCCGGGTCGCCGTGAACCTCGGCAAGGACCCCGCGGCGATTCCCCTCGGCATCCGCCGCGCGCGCGTCCTCGCGGCCTGGGAGCCGGTCGAGGCACCGGGAGCGGACGGGACGCTGCACGTGCCGGGCGAGTCGTGCGTGGTGCTGGCCCAGGCGTGAGGGTTCACCCGCGGCCGGGTCGCGTCCGCCCGGCCGCGCGCCCCTACGGTGCCTCGTCCGGTCCTTCCCGCAGGTCCGTGACCCGCTCCAGCAGGATCGACTCCCAGGCACGCCCCAGCTGGGCCTCCAGGAGCGGAAGCCGTCCGGCATCGCCGCCGTGGAGGCGGCCGGCGAGCCGGACGACGGTGTCGCAGCGGGCGAGCCACAGGCCGCGCAGGCAGGGGCGGGCCCCGTAACCGGCGAGGGTGGCGGCGCGTACGGCCGCGGGGGCGCCGACGGCGACGGCCAGCCCGGCGATGTCCTCGGCCGGGTCCCCGATCACCGTGCCGGTCCAGTCGAGGACGCCCCGCACCCGTCCGTCGGGGCTGACCACGAGGTGTTCGCCCAGGAGTCCGTGGTGCACGAGGACGGCGGGTCCGGTCTGCACGCCGAGCTGGGCGGCGGCGGGCGCGGCGAGCTGGTCGAACCGGGCGGGGTCGAACTCCTCCGCGGGAAGGCGTCCGGCGGCCCGTACGGCGGCGGCCCGCAGGGCCTCCAGGGAGCGCGGCGGGGTCCGCGGCACCCCGAGGGTCTCGGCCTGCCGTACGGGGACCTCGCGCAGCCCGGTCAGCAGGTCCGCCAGGTCGGCCTCGCCGAGTGCCGAGACGGCCTGTTCCTCGGCGGAGACGCCGGGCACCTTGGTGTCCAGGGTGTAGCTCAGCCCGCTCGCCCACTCGCCCCGCGCGACGCTCATGGGAACGGCGCCCCCGACCAGAGGGCGGACCAGGTCGCGCAGTCGCAGCTCACGGCGCTGGCGCAGGGATGCCTCGCGGTCGGGGGCGAGCCTCAGCACATGGCGTCGGCCCACCCACCAGGTGAAGTGCCCGCCCCGCTCGCGGACGGGCCGCACCTCCGGTCCCGGACCGGGCGCGGTGTCGTCGGAGAGCAGGGAACGGACCAGTGCGCGGACGGTCTCGGGGGTGGGTTCCGGTGTCGGTGTCGGTGTCGGGTTCATGGTCGCGCCCTTGTCGTCCGGGGGCGGGGGCGAAGGGGTCGCCGCGCGGTCTGCGGGCGCACGTCAGTCGACGATCACCATCTCGCGGGAGGTGTCGTTGAGACGGCGTCCGCCGTCCTCGGTGACCGTGACGATGTCCTCGATGCGGACCCCGAAGCGGCCGGGCAGGTAGATCCCCGGCTCCACGGAGAAGCACATGCCGGGGACCAGGGGCTGTTCCTCGCCCTCGACCATGTAGGGCGGCTCGTGGGTGGTGACGCCGATGCCGTGCCCCGTGCGGTGGATGAAGTGCTCGCCGTACCCGGCGGCCTCGATGACGGCGCGGGCCGCGCGGTCGACGTCCTGGCAGGCGGCCCCGGGCCGCACGGCGCGGAAGCCGGCCTCCTGGGCCTCGCGCACGATGTCGTGGACCTTGCGCTCCTCGTCGTCCGGCTCGCCGACGTGGACCGTGCGGGAGGTGTCGGATCCGTAGCCGTCCTTGAGGCCGCCGAAGTCAAGGACCACCATGTCGCCGTTCTCGATCACGCGCTCGTCGGCCTCGTGGTGCGGGTTCGCGCCGTTGGGACCCGAGGCGACGATGGTGAAGTCGACCTGGGAGTGCCCGAACCGGCGCAGCAGCTCGGCGAGGTCGTGGGAGACCTCCGACTCCCTGCGGTCCGCGAAGCGGACCTTGCGGATCTCCTCGAACGCCTGGTCCGCGGCGGCTCCGGCGGCCGCGAGCCGCTCCAGTTCGGCCTCGTCCTTGACGGCCCTGAGCATCGGCAGGACCTCGGTCAGGGCCGAGTAGCGGGTCGCGGGGAGCAGCTTCTGGAGGCCCAGCAGGTGCAGGGCCCAGCCGTTGTCGCTGATGCCGAAGCGGCCGGCGCGGCCCATGAGGGGTTCGGCGGCCGCGTAGGGGTCCGTGCCGTCGGCCCAGTCGTGCAGGGTCAGCGCGGGCGCGCCGGCCGACTTGGCCGCGTCGGGCGCCTCCAGGACGGGCACGACGAGGGCCGGGTCCTGTCCGGCCCGCAGCACCAGCAGGGTGAGCCGCTCGGTCTCCACCGGGCGGTACCCGGTCAGCCACACCAGGTCGGGCCCCGGCGCGACCAGGACTCCGTCGAGCCCGGCGTCGGCCGCGGCCTCGGCGGCGCGCCGCATACGGGCCTCGTAGTCGTCGGCGGTGAAGGGCGCGGGTGTGGCGGCGGTCATCCATGCCTCCGTGTGTCCGGAGTTCCCCCAGAGGGCTACGGCAGCATCCTGCCCCTCCGGTGGGGTGTGCGCGAGCCGGTCGCGCCCGCCCCGGGTCAGCCCTCCAGGGCGAGGCGGGCGCCCAGGAGCAGCAGGACACCGCCGGAGACCTGCTCCAGGCGCCGGCGCACGCCCGTCCGGGACAGCACGGACTTCATCCGGCCGACGAACCACACGTAGACGCCGTAGTACCCCACCTCGTAGACCGCCCAGAGCGCGGCGAGGCCGAGCATGGCGGGCAGGTGCGGGGCGCCCTCGGGCACGAACTGCGGCAGGAAGGACATCGCGAAGACGGCCGCCTTGGGGTTGGCGAGGTTGAGCAGCAGCCCGCCCCGGTAGGACGCCCAGGCGCTCTTCTCCGCGCTCTCCCAGCCGCCGTCGGCGCTCTCCTTGGAGCGGCGTGCCTGCCACAGCGTCTGGACGCCGAAGCCGACGAGCACGACGGCGCCGACGACGCGCATGATCCCGTACGCCATCTCGGAGGCGGCGAGCAGGGCGGTGAGGCCGAGAGCGGCGACGGCGCCCCACAGGAAGACGCCCGTCTCGTTGCCGAGCACGGTCATGAAGCCGGACCGCCTGCTGCCCAGGGACCGTTTGATGATCAGGACGGTGCTCGGTCCCGGGGAGGCCGCGATCAGGGTGCAGGCGCCGAGGAAGGCGACGAGGGTGCTCAGCATGCGGCCATCGTGACCGGCCGCGGCTCCGTTGACCAGCCCCTTTTCCCCGGAGATCGACGAAAGGGGCCCGTACTCGCGGGACGGCCCGGACCGGGGCGCCTCAGGTCGCGGTGCCGGGGACCGCGGACAGGTGCCCGCGTCCGCCGTCCGCGTGGCGCACGCGCAGGGTGACCTCCCGGCCCGGCCGCGCGTCCGCCACCGCGCGCGCGAGGTCGGCGGCCGAGGTGATCCCGGTCCCGTCGAGGGCGAGCAGGACGTCGCCGCGTACCAGGCCCGCGCTGTAGCCGGGACCGGGGAGGTGCACCCCCACGATCAGCGCGCCCCCGCCGCCGGGGGCGTCGACGGCCTCGATCCCGAGGGTTCCCCGTGCGGCCGGCCCCTGGGAGTCCTCCGGCCGGACCGGACCGGCGCCGCCGGACCCCGCCGTGGAACCGGCGGCCCGCGGCTCCGCGGACCCCATGGACGGCGGCACCGCGGGCGCGGTGGGCCGTGCCGCTCCGGACCCGGCGGACCGCGCCGCCGCGGGCCCGGCGGACCGCGGCCCCGCGGACCGTGGTGTTCCGGAACCGTCCGGCCGTCGCGTCCCGGGGCCGGCGGAGGGGTGCCCCGGCAGCCCGGCCGCGGCGGCCTCCTTCCTCAGGTGCGCCAGTCCGTGCACGCCGATCACGGTCGCGCCCACCGCGCCGAGCCCCGCGCCGGACAGGACGAGGACCACGGCGGCCGACACCCCGAGCAGCAGGGTGACCGGTCGCCGGCCACGACGCCGCGAGGCGCCCGGGGACCGGATTCCGGCGGGTGGACGGGCACTGTCCGTGGGGCGGGGGCCGCCGCCCGGCTCCTGGCCCGGCATCGGTTTGGGACGCAGCGCGGTCGGTTCCATGGGTCGCCTCCGGCAGGTGTTCTACGGGCCGCCTTCGGCTCTTGCCCTACCCCTCGCCACCGCCCGCGACGATCCCCCAACGAGTGAGACTGCGGCCCCCGTTCACCGGAAAGGTGATACGGCGGTCCCCGTTCCCGGCGGGGCCGGCGACGGGGACGGCCGGGACCGCCTTCCCGCGCGGGAAGGCGGTCGGGTCCCTCGTCGGTGCCGGCCGTCAGACGGGCTGTGCCCGCCGGGCCACGGGCGGCGCGGGCACCCGGTCCGGTACGAAGCCGTGGGCACGCCGGGCCAGGTCGGCCGCGCCGTACCGGTGGCACTCCCGGTGCCACTTCAGGGTTCCGGCCAGCCAGTTCTCCAGCTCCGCCACATAGCCCCGCATGATCCCGCGTGCTTCCTCCGAGAGGTCGAAGTCCTCGTACAGGGCGGGCAGTTCATGGGCGACGACATGCTGGAACTGCTCCATGCGCCGGGTCATCAGGTCATGGACGACACCGAGCGCGACCGGATAGCCGCAGCCGAAGAAGTTCTGCACGACGAGGACGCCGTTGTGGATCTCTCCCTCGTACTCGATCTCCTTCTGGTACGAGAAGACGTCGTTCAGGAGCATCGCGTAGTCCATGGCCGCGTTCTCCAGCGACCGGACGGGGCCGCTGCGGCGGACCTCCGGCGGGACCGCCCGGCCGTGTCCGAGGCGGTACAGGCTCAGGGCCAGCTCGGAGCCCGAGGTGGCCCGGCGCATCTCCAGATAGTCGACCGGGTCCGGGACGCGGTTCCGCATCCGGTTGGACAGCTCCCACAGCCAGCTCTCCGTCATCGTGTCCACCGACGCGCGCAGGACGCTCCGGGCGTCCGGGGCCATCTCCGCGGTGGTGCGCCGCCACAGGTCGATCAGTCCGCGCTCCATGCCGTTGACCGGGACGGGCACCTCCTCCCCGTCGACGGGCATGCAGGCGGACAGGCGCGCGGTGGCCAGCCTGGCGGCGGCCAGGTCGCGGCCGCCGAAGTGCAGCGGGTAGCAGTCGTCGCCGTAGGTGACCCAGGCCAGCCACTGCGAGCCGAGGTCGAGGGCCTCGGGCGTCGCGTCGGGTTGGGTGCCCGCGGCGCGGAGCGGCAGGTCGTGGGCGACGAGCTTGTCCTCGTCCCAGACGCCCTCCTGGAGCATGCCCATGGCGCGCGTCCAGGCGCCGAGACCCTCGCGGGCACCCGCGAGGTGCGGGCTGAGGGTGACCTCGAACGGCATGTGGAATTCGGGGAGTCTGGAGGGTCCGACCTTCTGGAACGGGACGTGGGTGTACGCGCGCAGCCGTTCGGCCCCGGCCGCGGAGAGCAGTGCCCCGACGTCCGCGGCGGACGTGCCGGATCCGCTCGGGCCGAAGGGCCGCGCCTCCTCGGTGACGCCCTCGTTCATGTAACGGCTGGAGCGCAGGTGCCATTCGTGTCCGCCCGCCTGCCAGTCCTGGAGGCCCCGCGTGTACGCGGCGACGGCACCGGCCTCCGCGGGGGTGAGCCCCTTCTCGAGGGCCAGGGCGGGCACCTCGGTGAGCGCGGTGTGCTCGAACTGGTGGAGCCGTGAGGTGAGTACGTCGTTGACGGTCTCGGCGGCCTGCTGGGTCGTGCAGCCGAAGAACGCCTCCAGGACGAGGACGCCGTTGCTGAGTTCGCCCTCCTCCTCCACCTCCCGCTGGTAGGAGAACAGGTCGTTGCGCAGGTGGACGCCGTCGGAGAACGTCTCCATCAGGACGCGCAGCGGCCTCGACCCCGCGACGGACGCGGGTACTTCGCGGGTCGCGTACTCGACGAGTCCGGCCGACCAGGGGGCGCCGCCCACCTTGCGGCGCATCTCGATGTACTCGACGGGGTTGGCGATCCGCCCCTCGTCGATGTTGGACAGCTCCCACATCGACTCGTTGAGCAGGTGCTCGGTGGAGACGGCGAACCGCCCGCGCCACTGCGCGGACATCGAGGGGACCGTGCGCGCCCACAGGTCGGCGAGTCCCGCCTCGACGGGGTTCTCCGGCTCGGGGACGGGGGCCGACGGGTCGAGCGGCATGAAGAGGGGCAGCCGGTCCAGGTAGGCCCTGCCGCCGACGCGGTCCTGGGTGCGCTTGAAGGTCTCCAGGAAGTGGTCGTCGAAGAAGAACACCCACACGTACCAGTCGGTGATGAGGGAGAGGGCCGGTCCGTCGCAGTCGGGGTGGGTGTAGGCGCACAGCAGGCCGTAGTCGTGGGCCTCGAGGTCGGACTGCTCCCAGATGCCCGAGCCCTCGAGCATGCCCATGTCGCGGGCCCACGCGCCCGAGTGCGCCCTGGCCTCGTCCAGGTGCGGGTTCAGCCGTGCGGCGTACGGCATGTAGAAGTGCGGGAGTCGGAACGGCTGCGTCATGGCCGGGCCCTACCCAGGGCCCCGAAGGCACATCCGCGGGCCAGGACATGATCACACCATCGCGTGAACCGGTCCGGAAACCGCGCGCGACGACGCTCCTGCCCGTCCGGTTCCCCGGCGTCCGGGCCGGCCGTCGGCCCGGACGCCGGGGCGGCCGTCCGGTCAGCCGCGTCTCGCCTGGATCAGCGCGTGGGTGCCGCCGGTGCGCCAGCGGTCGCCCTCGGCGGCGTCGAGGGCCGCCTCGACGGCGGGGGCGATCCCGACGACGACATCGGACTTGAGGGTCCGCAGCGTGGCCACCGGACCGGGGAAGCGGGCGGTGGCGGCGGCGAACGGGGTGGTGGCGGGGTGGAGCCGGTCGCCGATGAGCCGGCGGTAGTTCAGGTCGCCCTTCAGCAGGGTCACGTCGGCCGCGGCGAACTCCCGCCGGAGGTCTTCGGGCAGATCGGTGTACGGCAGCGGGCCGCAGGAGAAGGGGTGGGCCCGGACGGTGAGCCGGCCCTCGGACATGGCCGCCCAGAGACGGTTGCCCGCCTCGCCGGCCGCTCCCTTCGCCGCGGTCAGCCGGCGCAGGGCGTCCAGCACGTCCGCCGCCGTGGCGTCGGACACGTAGTACGGGTACGGCTTCACGTGCAGGACGGTCCGCCCGGCCCGGCCGTGCCGGAGCAGGTGGTCGACGAGGAGCAGGTCGGGAACGAGTTCCCGGCCCGCGTTGTCCGCGACGAGACAGAGGGTGCCGCCCGCGAACAGGGAGCGCAGCACTCCGGCGTCGTCCGCCACGAGCCGGGACCCGTCCGCCGTCCCGCTCCCGGTGCCGGACAGCCTGAACCCGAGGTCGGCACGGTTGCCCCACAGGGAGCCGTGCAGCAGCGCCTCCTCCTGTTCCCCGGCCGGCCGGTGAGCGAGGTCGTCCAGCGCGGCGAGTTCCTCGTCGGCCTCCGGGGTGTCGAGCTCGGCGAGCTTGAAGGGGCGGAAGGGGTCGATGCCCTGCCAGGGGCCGGGCGTGAAGTAGCCGACGGCTTCGAGGAGCTTGCGGTAGAAGTAGCTCTCGGCCCACAGGAAGGGCACGTCGAACCAGGACCGGCCGTAGTGCTCCCGGCCGCCCCAGGCGTCCCACCGGGCACGGTCCGCGGCCGGCTCCGCGAGCGGTTCGACGACCCCCTCGGCGCAGTTCTCGAGCAGGGCGTCGAGCGCGTGGCGCTGCCCGGGACCGTACGGGAAGGCGTCCCGCACCTTCCGGACGATCGCCGGGTGCCGCTCGGCCAGCACGCTCCAGGGGAACGAGCCCCGCACCGAACTCACGACCACCGGGGCGGCGTCGGGACCGGCGGCGAAGGGGGCGGGGTCGACGGGATCGCGCATGCGGCTCACCGTACCGGCTGAACAGAAGGGGCCGTCCGACGCGGTGCGCGCCGGACGGCCCCTCCCCCCGTAGAGCTCAGCGTTCTGCCTAGGTCGGTCGGCTTCGAGCTGTCGTCCGCCCCGGTGTCCTGCGCGATCCGGTCCGGGACACGGGACGCGCAGCCGCCGTCGGCGGTCGCGCTGAACGATAGGCGGGCGGCGGAGCACGGGGATAGCGGGAAAACCCTCGATCCGGCCGGTGTCCGGCCCTAGCCCGCCGGCGGTCCGGCGAAGTGGTTCCGTTTCGCGCGGATTGCGGATCGGGCTGAACGCCCCGCGCCCCGGATCCGTATCCCCCCGTACCCCGTGCGAGGAGTGCGTCCCGGCCGCGCACGGGGGCACACCGCTTCGCCCACGCATCGAGGAGACGTCCCGGATGACCGCCTACCGCACCGCCACCGCGGCCGCCGTCGCCCTGGCGGCGCCGCTGCTGCTCACGACGTGGGCCGCGGGGACGGCGTCGGCGCACGGCGCCCCGACGTCTCCGGTCAGCCGGGTGTACGCGTGCTCGCCCGAGGGCGGCAGCCAGGGCACGGCGGCCTGCCGGGCGGCGATCGCCGCGAACGGCTCGTCCTTCACGGCGTGGGACAACCTGCGGGTGGGCGGTGTGAACGGCCGGGACCGTTCGGTCATCCCGGACGGGAAGCTGTGCAGCGGGGGCCTGCCCGCCTACAAGGGTCTCGACCTGGCCCGCGCCGACTTCCCGGCGACGCGTCTGACGCCCGGCGCGTCCCTGACCATGAAGTACAACTCGACGATCGCGCACGCGGGGACCTTCAAGCTCTATCTGACCAAGCAGGGTTACAGCCCGACGCGGCCCCTGAAGTGGTCCGACCTGCCGGAGAAGCCGTTCGCCACGGTCACCGATCCTGCGCTGGTCGGCGGCGCCTACCGGATCGGCGCGAGGCTGCCGTCCGACCGCACCGGCCGTCAGATGCTGTTCACGATCTGGCAGAACTCCAGCACGACGGACACCTACTACTCGTGCTCGGACGTGGTGTTCCCCGGCGGGAGCGGAACGTCGAAGCCGGCCCGGAGCAACGGGACTTCGGCTACCGCCGCGAGCGGTTCCGCCGGCAAGGGCGCCAAGGCGTCCGCCGGGGCGACCCGGTCGGCGGCCGCGACGCCCTCTCCCACGACCGCGTCGCCCTCCGCCGACTCCCCCTCTCCCGAGGCGAGTCCGGCGGCCGGGACGGCGGACACCGATCGTCTGGCGCCCGCCGCCGAGAACACCTCGGGCGGCGGCCCCGCGCTCCCCATGGTCGCCGGGGGAGCCGGGGCGGCACTGCTGCTCACTGCCGGCGTCGCGGTGGTGCTGCGACGCCGGCAGTGAACCCGGTTCCCGTGGAGGTCAGTTGACGAACACGGCCGGGCTGCCCGCCTGGCTGGTGTCGGTCACGGGCGCGTACTTCGCGGTGAAGTAGCCGTTCGCGAAGCAGAGGGACGAGCCGGAGAACTTGGTGAACTGCTGGTTGGTGAAAGTGAGGCTGTTGTCCGCGTTGTCGGCCGTGCCGGACAGGCTCGCCGCCCGGTAGACGCAGGTCAGCGTGCCCAGCAGGGAGCGCAGCTTGACCGTGGTCTGGATGGTGGAGCCGGCGGCCGGGGTGACCGTGACGCTGCCGTCGGAGCCCACCGCGGTGCTGTAGGGCAGGTTGTCGACCGTGATGCTGGTGACGCCGAGGACGCCGACGACGTTGCTGCTGCACGAACTGGCGGTGAAGGTCTGGCCGGTGAGGGACTCCGTGGCCGTGCCGGGGGACGCCGGGTTGTCGGCGGCGGTCGCGGTGAAGGCCGAGGCGGAACAGGAGACGCCGCTCGTGCCGGTGGCGCTGGAGTAGAGCGTGGCGTTGGTGCCGCTCGCCAGCGAGGCGGTGAGGACGTCGCCGACGGCGACGGGGGTCCCTCCGGCGCTGCCGGTGGTGAGCACCGCGACGTCGTCCGCGGAGGCGGGGACGACCGCGGAGGCCGAGAGGGCCACGACGGTGCCGACGAGGGCGAGCAGGTGTCGAGTACGCATGGGGGGATGCCTCTTCTCCGATGGGGGTGTGGGTGCCTGACCGCGCCGGGGCGCGGGGGTGCGGGTCGAGAAGGTGGCGCGGGTGTGCGGGGTGGAACGGGCCGCGCGCGACGGCGGACGAGGACGCCGGTGCCCGCCCGCGGGGTGGTGCGAGGAGGGACCGCCGCCGGTCCGTGACGCCTTCTCCGTACGCCACGGGCCGACGGCGACAGCCGGGCGACCGGTACGGCCCTCGGGGGGAAGGTGACCGCGCCGGTGCCACGGGAACGGGGAACGGCCGGGGGACGCGCCTTGTCGGCGTACGTGCCGGGGCCGCTCCGGAACACGCCAGGACCGCCCCGCGCGGAGCGGGGTCCGGGAGGTGACGGGCGCGTCGGCCGACGGATCCGGCGCCACGGATCCGGGAAACAGGGAGAGTTGTAGACCTGATGAACGGTCAACGTCAAGGCGTGGCAAGGAAGTTGAAGGTCAGGGCGACGTTCCGGCCGACACGTGTTCACGGGTGAGGCACAACGGGCACGGTTTTCCCACACGCGCCTTGACCCGTTCGTGTAACCCCCGGTAACTTCCTCGAAGGCTACTGCCGCGTAACGAGAAAGCCCTTGCATCCGCCGGGAGGCGCGAGGAGGCGTGCGCGGCAGCTGCTGTCCGCGCCAGGACAACGCGCCACTGGAGCCCCACCCGCATCGACATCAGTATCGAACGTGCCCAGGGAGCAGACATGGCTTCGTCCCCGGACGCCACGGCGTCCAACGGTTCCACGCCCGAGACCCCGGAAAGCGGTTCGGCCGCCGGCGGACAGGACAGACGCGGGCGGGTCCGGCTGCGCCGCGCCGCCGTGATGGCGATACCGGCCACCGCGGTCGCCGCGGGGCTGATGATCGCGACGGCGCAGGGCGCCCTCGGCGTCCAGTTCGCCATCTCCGGCATGCCGTTCACGGTCACCGCGACCGAGCTGAACGGCACCGGCTTCGAGCAGTTCGGCGGCCTCGACAACATGGCGGAGGACAGCCCGAACGCCGGCGACACGGGCGGCCAGGTCCTCATCGTCACCTCGGCGATCAAGAACGCGACCCTCGACCACCTGTGCCAGAGCGTCGACCTGGGGGGCACGAACCTGCTCATCACGGCCGGCAGCGGCTCGGACAAGGTCCAGGCGACCGACCTGACCACAGACTCCACGGAGCTGTCCGGCAACGCCTCCTTCAACAACATCGAGATCGGCAACGACGCCAGCACGCTCACCAAGGCCGGGGTCCAGGGCCCCAAGGGCGTGTTCAGCCAGCAGGCCGACACCGTGCGCATCGCGAACCTGCGCCAGACCAACTACGCGACGACGGCCGGGGTGTTCAAGCTCCCCGGTCTCAAGCTCCGCTTCAGCGACCAAGGCTGCTGATGAGTGCCGGAGCGCGGACGGACGACTCCCGGGACCTGAGGGACGCCTTCCGGCGGTGGCGCGCGAACCGCCCCTTCTGGGGCGGGCTGCTGCTCACCCTGGGAGGGGCGGAGATCCTCCTCACCGAGAAGGCGTCGCTGAAGGTCGTCCTGCACATCGGGATGCAGGGCCTCGCGGGCTACCTGCTTCCCACCACGATGCTGCTGTGCGGCCTGCTGATCCTCTTCAACCCGGCCCAGCGCCTGTTCTACTCCCTGCTGGGCATCCTGCTGTCGCTCGGCACCTGGGTCACCTCCAACCTCGGCGGATTCTTCGTCGGCCTGCTCCTCGGGGCTGTCGGCAGCTGCCTCGCCTTCGGCTGGCTCCCCGACCAGAAGCCGCGCAGACGGCTGCTGCGACGCGAGCACGCCTGAGGGGCGGCACGGCGGGATCCGACCCCCCGCCTGGCTTGCCCCGTGCGCACCGGGAAGACGTAGTTGCCGGTACGCGCAGGGAAGTTGGCACCGCACGCATCCGGCACCGGGCGGCGCCCCGACGTGGCCGCGCCGTCGCGTAGCGTCACGGCCGTAAGCCGAATAGGGGTTCGACTGCCGGGAGGCTCCCGATGGGAAATCCACGTCCTTTGGTGATCGACGCGACCGGACGCGACATCCATGGGGAGGCCGCCCGGATCCGCGAGAGAGGCCCGCTGGCCAGGGTGGAGCTTCCCGGCGGTGTCCAGGCCTGGGCGGTGAGCGGTCCCGAGCTGCTGAAGCGGCTGCTCACCGATCCCCGGGTGTCCAAGGACGCGCGGCAGCACTGGCCCTTGATGGCGAGCGGCGCGATCACACCCGAGTGGCCGCTGTTCACCTGGGTGTCCGTGGAGAACATGTTCACCGCGTACGGCGGTGAGCACCGGCGTCTGCGCACTCTGGTCTCCAAGGCGTTCACCGCCCGCAGGACGGCCGCGCTCCAGCCGCGCA